>DASUAO010000046.1:0-60170 GCA_035763745.1 Acidimicrobiia bacterium | reverse complement strand
CCCGACTCGCTCGATCCCGGGGTGGCGACCCGCGACGACGGGTTCCCCGCGAAGTACAACGCGACGAGTGCGTAGACCACGAAGCATGCGGGCGCGCTGATGAACGCCAGCCCGATCGACGCCGTGTAGACGATCGGACCGACCATCGACTTCTTGATCGCGATCTCGATCCGCTCCCGGGGGATCCCCTCGACCAGCAGGTCGGGGTTCCGCAGGAGATGACGCCACATCGCGACGAACGCCAGGCCGATGAGCGCCATCACCGCGCTGTAGATGGCCGCCGCGACGTGCGAGTTGGCCCCTCCCTCACGCACGTACTCCGCCAGCAGCGCGGTCGGGAACGGCAGGAAGGCAATCCCCATCAACAGGGTGAGGTTGAGGAAGAGCAACCCACGATCGACGATCGCGATCCGCTCGAACATCGAGTGGTGGCTCACCCACATGATGCCGATGACGGTGAACGAGATGAGGAACGCGACGTACGACGGCCACTGCTCGCCGAGGGCATCGAGGAGGCTCGAGTGACCGACCTTCGGGACCGCGATCTCGATGACCAGGAGCGTGATCGCGATGGCGATGACGCCGTCGCTGAACGCCTCGAGTCGCGCGGTGGTGCTCGACTGCGCTTGCGGTCCTGCCGGACGGGGATCGGTCATGCGCCGCGTGCTGTCGCCACGGCCACGAGTCTGTCATCGTTGCCGACGTCGTGCACCTCGACCCGCATCCACTCGCCGAAGCGCCGGGCGATCGCCCGCATCGGGCCCACCCGGACGGCGCCGAGGTAGCGGACCTCCAGCTCGACCGGTACCGACGGACCGTCGAGCGCCAGCACCGCCTCCTCGGCCGCCGCGGCGACCGCGCCGCCCTGGACCGTGTCGGCCCAGTTCAGGATGCGGGGGCTGCGCGGCACCTCCACGACGCCGGGCGCGACGACGCTGCTCCCGAGCATCTCGGCGACGGTGGCCGGCGGGCGGCGGGTCGCCCGCTCGCGCGTCGTCACTGCCGCGAACGCCGAGATGGCGGTGTCCTGGGGTCGCGGGGACGCGACGAAGGTCCCGAGCGAGATCGCGACGATCTCGTCCCGGCCCTCCGCGCCCGCGGCCGAGAACGTCGTCTCGGTGAACGAGACCGTGCGACCGCTCTTCAGGATCCGCCCGACCGCCGCGATCTCGGAACCCGCAGCGATCGGGCCCGCGACGCGCACGCCCAGGTCGACCGTCATGCAGATCTTCGGCAGCGTCCGCTCGTTGGCGAGGGAGCCGGTGAGGATGTCGGCCCACGTGAGCAGGACCGACGGACGCAGCGTCCCGGCTTCGGGGATGCACAGCTCGGGCGCGATCTCGGCGTGACCGGCGAGCGTCTCGGGCTCGTCGCCGACGGCGACGTGGAGGCCGAGCTCCGACGTGAAGCCCACCTGGGGGCGATCGTGCTCGACGTCCATGGCGGCCGAATCTAACGCCGGGCACCGGTCGGGCGTCGTTCGTATGCTGGCGCGGTGAACGCTCGCACCACGACGCTGATCCCGGTCGCCCCGGCACCCCCCGGCGAGCCCTTCCAACACATCACGGTCGAGCCCGTCGCGGGTGCGTGCGGGGCCCTGGTCGGCGGGATCGACCTCGCCGACGACCTCGGCGACGCGGTCGTGGCCGAGGTGCGCCGAGCCGTCCTCGATCACCGGGTCGTCTTCTTCAGGCGCCAGGACCTCTCACCCGAGCGTCAGGTCGCGTGCAGCCGACGCTTCGGCCCGTTCAGCCCGGTGCCGTTCATCGAGCCGATCACCGACCACGACGAGGTGATCGCCGTCGTGCGCGAGGCCGAGGAGACCCAGCCGTTCACATTCGGCAGCCTGTGGCACTCGGACTTCTCGTTCCTCCCCGAGCCGCCGTTCGGGTCAATCCTGCACGCGCGCGAGGTCCCGCCGTCGGGCGGCGACACCCTGTGGGCCAACCAGGTCCTCGCCCACCGGACGCTCTCACGCGGCATGCAGGCGATGTTGGACGGGCTCGTGGGACTCCACAGCGCGGTCAACGCGTACGCCCCGAAGATGCAGCCCGTCCACGACGCGTTCACAGGGATGACGGTGCGAACCGACGAGTCGGCCAACTCGGTACAGCCCCACCCCGCCGTCCGGCTCCACCCCGAGACCGGCGAGAAGGCCCTCTACCTGAACGCGCAGTACACCATCGGGCTCGAAGGGTTCGCCGCGCACGAGGCGAAGCCCATCCTCGACTTCGTCTTCGCGCACAGCGTGCGCCACGAGTTCACGTGCCGGTGGCGCTGGGCCGTCGGCGACGTCGCGTTCTGGGACAACCGCAGCGTCCAGCACATGGCCATGGCCGACTTCAGCGGCCATCGACGGGTCATGCACCGCACGACGGTCGCGGGAGAGGCACCCGACCGGGGATGACCGACACAGCAATCGTCGCGGACGACCTGGTGAAGCACTTCGGCGACGTCGAAGCACTGTGCGGCGTGTCCTTCGCCGTGCCGCGGGGGACGGTGTTGGGCTTGCTCGGGCCGAACGGCGCGGGGAAGACGACGGCGGTCCGGATCCTCACGACCCTGCTGCGCGCGGACTCCGGCCGCGCCGAGGTGCTCGGCATGGACGTCGCCCGCGACCCGGTGCAGACCCGGATGTCGATCGGCCTCGCGGGCCAGAACATCGCGGTCGACGAGAAGCTGAGTGGGCGCGAGAACCTCCGGCTCGTGGGGAGGCTCGCGCACCTGCCCGCCGCCGAGATCCTGCCGCGCGCCGATGAGCTGCTCGCACGGTTCGACCTCGTCGACGCGGGCGACCGGCTCCTGCGCACCTACTCGGGCGGGATGCGCCGGCGCCTCGACCTCGCCGCCGCGCTCGTGCACCGTCCACCGGTGCTCTTCCTCGACGAGCCGACGACCGGTCTCGACCCACGGAGTCGTACCGACCTGTGGGGCGTCATCGAGGACCTCGTCGACGCCGGTCGGACGGTGCTGCTCACGACCCAGTACCTCGAGGAGGCGGACCGGCTCGCCGACCGGATCGTCGTCATCGACCACGGCACGGTCATCGCCGAAGGGACCTCGGCCGAGCTCAAGGCACGCCTCGGGGCAACGGTCATCGAGGTCGGCTTCGCCGAAGGCGACCGCGCGCGACGCGCGGCGACCGTGCTCGATGGCGTCGGGGAGGTCGGGGTGCGGGGCCACGAGGTGCACCTGTCCGTCGTCGACGGCGCCCGGGCCATGCTCGAGGCGGTTCGGCGCCTCGACGCCGACGGTCTGCAGCCCGCCACCATGGCCCTGCACGAGCCCACGCTCGACGACGTCTTCCTCAGCCTCACCGGTCATGCCGCCGAAGAGCCTCTGCCGGATGCCGCGGGCGCGACGGGCGCCGAGCCCGCCGCCACCCGGACCCGGCGCCGCAGGCGAGGCCGGTCCTGACCACGCCCGCCATGCTCCGCGCCGGTGGACCACGGATCGCCGCCGACGCGCTCACGATCGCGTGGCGCAACATCCTGAACATCCGCCGGACGCCCGAGCTCTTGGTGTTCTCGACGATCCAGCCGGTCATCTTCGTGCTGATGTTCCGCTACGTCTTCGGCGGAGCGATCCAGGTGCCGGGCGAGTCCTACGTCGACTTCCTCATGCCGGGGATCTTCGTCCAGACCGTCGTGTTCGGATCCCTCACGACCGGTGTGGGCCTCGCCGACGATCTCCAGAAAGGGCTCATCGACCGCTTCCGCTCGCTGCCGATGGCCCGCTCGGCGGTGCTCGTCGGGCGGACGCTCGCCGATCTGCTCCGCAACGTGTTCGTCATCGCATTGATGTGCGGCGTGGGCTTCCTCGTCGGGTGGGACCCGAAGGCGGGGGTCGTGAGCGTGCTCGCCGGCATCGCGGTGGTGCTGGCGTTCTCGTACTCGCTGTCGTGGGTGTTCGCGATCGTCGGCCTCTTCGCGCCGGACGCGGAGACCGCGCAGGCGGCGTCCTTCCCGGTCATGGCACCGCTGGTGTTCGCGTCGTCCGCGTTCGTCCCCACGGCGACGATGCCGGACTGGCTGCGATGGTTCGCCGACCGGCAACCGGTGTCGGCGGTCGTCGACGCGGTGCGGGTGCTGACCATCGGCGGACCGGCCAGCTCGAAGGTGCTCACCGCGGCGGCGTGGATCGTGGGGATCGTCGCCGTCGCGGCCCCCCTCGCCGTCGCCCGCTACCGGCGCGTCGTCTGACACCCCGAGGGGCCTACCGTAGAGGGATGGCGATCGAGGCGGTGATCTGGGACTTCGGCGGGGTCTTCACGCCCTCACCCTTCGCCGCCGCGCATGCGTACGCGCGCGCGCAGGGCACGGAGCCGGATGCGTTCGTGCGCATCGTGTTCGGCGACTACGACGCCGACACCGACCACGCGTGGCATCGGCTCGAGCGGGGGGAGATCGCCTTCACCGTCGCTCTCGACGAGATCGGGGCGTCCGCCGTCGCGTCCGGGGTCCGCTTCGACGTCGGCGAGATGTTCGGCACGATGGTGGACGACGAGGTCGACCGGTCGGTCGTCACCGACTACGTCCGCGCGCTGCGCGGCCGCGGGATCCGCAACGCGATCCTCACGAACAACATCCGCGAGTACGGCGACCACTGGCGGGCTCGCCTCGACGTCGACGAGCTCTTCGACCTGGTCGTCGACTCGTGCCTCGAGGGGATCCGCAAGCCCGATCCGGTCATCTACGAGCGGGCCCTCGAGCGCCTGGGCATCGGCCCGGAAGCCGCGGTGTTCCTCGACGACTTCGAGCAGAACGTCGTCGCCGCACGCGCCCTGGGGATGCACGGCATCGTCGTGGGCGCCGACCCACGCGTCGCCCTCGCCGAGCTCGACGCCCTGCTCGCCTGACGCGCATCCAGCGTTCTCGGACCTGCGTCGCTCACCCCGCCATGGGCGGGTGAGCGACGCATCAAGAAGCAGCGGTGGACGCGGCGCGCCCGTTCCTCAGGAATCGCTCGACCCGCTCGCGTCGCCCGACTCGGTCACCTCGCCGTCGGCAGCGGCGGCCTCGGCCTGCTCGGCCGCCGCCTTCTTCTCGGCCTCGATCTCGTCGGCGTACTTCCACGTCGACGGATCGTTGAGGTCCGCGGTGGGCGTGTACTCGACCGTCGGCTCGGGAGCGAGTCCCTGACGTCGGGCTCGCTTGGCCGCCTGCTTCTCCTGTCGTGCGCGCTCCTTCTGGAGCTTCGCGAAGGTCGTCCGCTGTCGTCCCGCCATGCCGATTCCTTTCTCTGTGTGGCGTGTTCCCTGTCGTTCGTGGCCGTCAGCCGCGCGGCGGACGTGCCCGCCCGCGCTCGCGACCACGCATCGATGCGTCGAGCACCACCTTGCGGAGGCGCACGGACTCGGGCGTCACCTCGACGCACTCGTCGTCGGCGATGAACTCGAGCGACTGCTCGAGCGACATCGCCCGAGGAGGCACGAGCCGCACCATCTCGTCCGCGGAGGACGCCCGATGGTTCGTGAGCTTCTTCTCCTTCGTGGGGTTCACGTCCATGTCCTCACCACGGGCGTTCTCCCCGACGACCATCCCCTCGTAGACCTCGATGCCGGGGCCGACGAAGAGCTGCCCGCGCTCTTGCAGGTTCATCAGAGCATAGGAGTTCGTGGCCCCCCGGCGGTCCGCGACCATGGAACCGGTCGGGCGCGCCCGCAGATCGCCGTGCCAGGGCTCGTATCCCTCGAACACGTGGTGCAGGATCCCGGTGCCGCGGGTCTCGGTGAGAAACTCGGTGCGGAACCCGACGAGGCCGCGTGCGGCCACGAGGTACTCCATCCGCACCCAGCCGGTCCCGTGGTTCACCATCTGCTCGAGGCGCCCCTTGCGGAGCGCGAGCATCTGCGTGACGACGCCGAGGTACTCCTCGGGGACGTCGATCGACACCCGCTCGACGGGCTCGTGCACCTTGCCGTTCACCTCACGCGTCACGACCTCGGGCTTGCCGACCGTGAGCTCGAATCCCTCCCGACGCATCATCTCGACGAGCACCGCGAGCTGCAGCTCGCCGCGCCCCTGGACCTCCCACGCGTCGGGGCGGTCGGTCGGGAGCACACGCAACGAGACGTTGCCGACCAGCTCGGTGTCGAGTCGGGTCTTCACCAGCCGCGCCGTGAGCTTGTTCCCCTCGGTACCCGACAGCGGCGACGTGTTGATGCCGATCGTCATCGAGAGGCTCGGGTCGTCGACGTGGATCACGGGGAGCGGTCGGGGGTCGTCGGGATCGGCAAGCGTCTCGCCGATGGTGACGTCGGCGAGCCCGGCGATCGCAACGATCTCGCCGGGGCCGGCTTCGGCCGCATCGACGCGCTCGAGCGCCTCGGTGACGTACATCTCCGTGATGCGCACGGACTCGATCGTGCCGTCGGCCCGGCACCAGGCGACCGGCGCGCCCTTGCGCAGCACGCCGTGGCGGATGCGGCACAGCGCGAGTCGACCGACGTACGGGGAGGCGTCGAGGTTCGTGACCAGCGCCTGGAGGGGATGCGCGTCGTCGTAGGTGGGCGCGGGGATGTGCTCGATGATGATCTCGAGCAGGGGCTTGAGCCCACCTTCGCCGGCCGGGTCCGCGAGCTGGAGGTCGGGGTCGGCCGCATCCATCGACGCGCGACCCGTACGGGCGTTGCAATAGACGATGGGGAAGGCGATCTGGTGCTCATCGGCGTCGAGGTCGAGGAAGAGCTCTTCGACCTCGTGCACGACCTCGGCGACGCGGGCATCGGGCCGGTCCACCTTGTTGACGACCAGGATCACCGGCAGGCGGCCTTCGAGCGCCTTGCGCAGCACGAACCGCGTCTGGGGCAGCGGCCCCTCGCTCGCGTCGACGAGGAGCAGGACCCCGTCGACCATCGTGAGTCCCCGCTCGACCTCGCCGCCGAAGTCGGCGTGGCCGGGCGTGTCGACGATGTTCAGCTTCACGCCCTCGTGGCGGACGGCCGTGTTCTTGGCGAGGATCGTGATGCCCTTCTCGCGCTCGAGGTCCATCGAGTCCATGACCCGGTCCTCGACCGCCTGGTGGGCGCGAAAGGCCCCGGTCTGGCGCAGCATGGCGTCGACGAGGGTGGTCTTGCCGTGGTCGACGTGGGCGACGATCGCGACGTTTCGGAGGTCGTGGCGCGCGGGCACAGCAGGTCTTCCGTTCCAGGAGCGGGGAAGACCCATGGTACCGCCTGGGGCGCACGGCTCCCCGACCGAGGAAACGCCCCGTTTCGACGCGCCTCCCGACCGATCAGAGGCTGCGGAGCAGCTCCCTGGTGCGGGCGCGCTCGTCGGACGAGCCGAACTCGTTGGCCATGAAGTCGGTCGTGCCGACCTCTCCGAGATGGGCCACCTGGGCCCGCACGTCTTCCTCGGAGCCGACGATGGCGACGTCGGCCGGGCCGTCGGCACCCTCGCGGTCGAGCATCGCCCGGTACGAGGGGAGGGTCCCGTAGATGGAGAAGTTCCTCGCGGCACGCTCCCGGGCCGCCGCGACGTCGTCGGTCACGCAGATCGGCAAGCCACACACCACCCGTGGCGCCGGCCGATCGGCGGCGGCGGCCGCTCCGGTGATCGCGGGCACGATGTGCGACTCGAGGGTCGCGGGACCGGTCATCCAGGTGATCGTGCCGTCGGCCACGCGGCCCGCGAGGTCGAGCATCTTCGGGCCGAGCGCCGCGACGAGGACCGGACACGGCGACGAGCCCGGGACGTCGAGACCGACGTTCCCGGACAGGGTCTCGCCGGTGAAGGACGCCGCGCCGGTGCGCACCAGCGGGAGGAGGATCTCGAGGTACTCGCGCATGTGCCGCAGCGGCTTGTCGTAGGAGTAGCCGAACATCCCCTCGATCACGAGCTGGTGCGAGAGGCCGACGCCGAGCACCAGGCGACCACCGCTGATGGCCTGGGTCGTGAGGGCCTGCGCCGCGAGCATCGCCGGGTGCCGGGGGTACGTCGGGATGACCGCGGTCCCAAGCTCGATCCCGGGCACCTCGCGGCCCACCACGGCGAGCGCGGTGAGCGCGTCGGGACCGAAGATCTGCGGCAACCAGTACGAGGCGAAACCGCCGTCGGCCGCGGCTCGTGCGGCGTCGACGATCTCGTCGATCGACCCGTTGCCGGCCACTCCCCCGAAGATCCCGATCCGCACGATGTCTCCTCCGTCGTCGTCGGTTCGAGCGTAGGTGGGCCGGCGCCCGGATGCTCCGGGCGGGGCGGGGATGCCCCGGGTGGCCCCCGGGTCTCGGTAGATTCAGGTCGCGATGACGGCACACGAGGTGCAGCTCTCGAAGCGGTTCTTCCGGGCGACCGAATGGGCCGCGTCCCGCCACGAGGACGACGGACGCGATGGGCGTCCCTCGCTCGGACAGGTGCTGGGCATCGCATCGCTCGTGCTCGAGGACGGTGGCACCGAGCGCGAGGCGATCGCCGCCATGGTGCTCGACGCGCTCGGCGACGACGACGTCACCTTCGACGAGCTGCGCGAGCGGTTCGGGAAGAAGATCGCGCGCCTCGTCGAACGGTGCCGCGACGACCGCGATGCAGGTGCGCCGACGCGACGTGTTCGACTCGAGCAGGAGGACGACGAGTCGGTGCGGCGCGTGCTCGCGTCCGACACGGTGCGGGAGCTGCGAGCACTCGTCGCCGACGTGCGGCGCACCGGCAGCGTGGCGTTCGCCCGCTTCGCGGTGCCGCCCGGCGAGCAGCTCGACCACTACCAGGCGATGGTGCAGGTGTTCACGCGACACGACCCCAGGGGGACGCTGACCGAAGCGGTGCGTCACACGCTGGGTGAGCTCCGACGGATCGCGGAGCTCGATGCCGCGACGGCGGCGTGGCAGGTCGCACACACCGACGCCGCGTAGCGGCCGGGCCGGAGCCCGGCCGCTCACACGACGGACTCGCTCAGATGACCCTCACGTTGCGGGCTTCGTCGCCCTTGCGACCGGGGCCGACCTCGAACTCGACGCGCTGGCCCTCTTCGAGGGACTTGTATCCCGTGCCCTCGATCGCCGAGAAGTGCACGAACACGTCGTCACCACCCTCGCGGGAGATGAAGCCGAATCCCTTCTCGGCGTTGAACCACTTGACAGTGCCTTGCGTCATTGTGTTGCTCCTCTGGTGCTTGACTTGTTGCTGAGACGGCTCCCGCGGTCGCATCGTGCAGGGTTGCGGGAGGTGTTGCTCCTCGGCACGGTCCACTGACGTGGTCGTGCCGCGGTCGGGTGCAGCGAGCCCTGGCCGCGATCGGCGTGCGCCGACAGGTGCGCGTTGGGCTTCGAGCCGCAAGCAGGTGGGGGGGTACTGGGTGACACGGGTCGTGAGCTCGCTCCGGCGAGGGTGGGGACACGGGGTGGGACGAGCCTCGTGGCGCTGACCCTTCGGCTGCGACTGGATGTCGCGGTTTCGGGAGACGTGCGAAGAGAACCGTGGTGCCCGTTGCTGTCGTGACCCGACCAGCGTACCAGCGTGTGGGGCCGACGCCACACCCGGGTACCACACCGGAGTGCGGTGCTCAGTCCCTCGACGCTGCGGCCCGCAGCTCGAAGTACCAGTCCAGGACCGGATCGCCGGCGGCCGGATCCGGCGCGCCCTCGGTTCCGTCGACGGTCGCCGCGGCTGTCGCGGGGGAGCTCGGCCAGTTGAACCAGCCGGTCTCGAGGATCGACTGGGCGAACGCAACGTCGCCGCGGACCCCGGCGGCCGCACCTTCGTCGAGGAACAGCTGGGCCATCTGCACCGGGGTGATCTCCGGTCGCCAACCCGTGCAACGTCCGACGGCGCACACCCGCGCGGCCATCTGCGCGGCGGTGAGCTCCGACCGACCCATGATCGTGTAGGTGTCGACGTCCACGGCGGGAAGCGTCGCCCCGGCACGCATCTCGTTGTAGATGCGCATCACGCCCGCCGTGCCGTACGTCGTGCTCGGTGCCCACTTCCCGCCGAGCTCGCGCCAGGTCGGCGCCGCGCCGTGGTAGACGAACGAGAGGAAGGCCGCCTCGTCGTAGAAGAGCCGCGGCTCGAACGGGTTGCCGAGCGTTGACGGCGTGGAGGTGGCGTCGGCGTAGTTCCGGAGGTGCTGGATCTGCGCCCGCACGCCCTGGGTCGGCGTGTCCTTGCACATGAAGCGAGTGCTGCCGTTGTAGGCACCGATGCCCGCGTAGTTGTGGTCGGCGGCCACGACGTAGCCCCGCCACGGGTTGCACGCGCTGACGGGCGCGGGCGGGGGCGCGGGCGGGCTTGCGGGCAGGCATCCGGCGAGGAGGAGGCCACCAGCGACCACGAGGGCCGCGAGCATCGGGGAACGAGCAGGACGCAGGAGCAGAGGGGCACAGGCTACCGCCGGACCCCTACGATCGTCCCGCGGGTCCTGGCCCGCTGCGGCCGCCCCGGTTCCACACCGCTCGAGAGGGAGCACGCCCTTGAACGCCGACGACCTCGGATATCGGCCGTTCGACGCCGACAACCACTACTACGAGGCGCTCGACGCGTTCACGCGCCACCTGGATCCCGCCCTCGGGCCCCGCATCGTGCAGTGGTGCGAGATCGACGGTCGCCGGTACCACGTCGTCGGCGGCAAGGTCAGCCGAGCGGTGGTGAACCCGACCTTCGACCCGGTCGCCAGGGCCGGCGCGATGCACGACTACTTCCGCGGCAACCCCGACGGCAAGCACCCGATGGAGTTCCTCCGGGACCGCGAGCCGATCCGTCCCGAGTACCGGGACCGGGACGCGCGCCTCGCCGTGATGGACCGACAGGGAATCGAGGCGGTCTGGCTGTTCCCCACCCTGGGCATGCTCTACGAGGAGCTGCTCAAGCACGACGTCGAGGGCGTGACCCTCATGTTCAGCGCCTTCAACCGCTGGCTCCAGGACGACTGGGGCTGCAACCACGAGGACCGGATCTTCGGCGCGCCGTCGATCTCGCTGTGCGACCCCGACTGGGCCGTCCGCGAGCTGGAGTGGGCGCTCGACCACGATGCGCGGACCATCGTGATGCGGCCTGCGGCACCGACGACGAGTGTGGGACAGCGCAGCCCGGGCGATCCGATGTTCGACGGGTTCTGGGCCCGGGTCAACGAGGCCGGCATCACCGCGGTCATCCACGCGGGCGACAGCGGGTACTCCAGCCAGGGATACGCCGACGACGAGTTCAGCGCGGCCTTCGGCTCGGCCGCCGGTCGCCCGTCGATCAGGATGTTCGCGATCGAGCGGGCTGCGTACGACTTCTTGATGTCGCTCGTCTTCGACAAGCTCTTCGACCGCTTCCCCAACCTGCGCATCGCCTCGGTCGAGAACGGCTCCGGGTTCCTCCCCGACCTCTTCCGCAAGCTCGACTCCACCGCGAACAAGCTCATGGGGTACTTCTCCGAGGACCCCGCCGAGACGTTCCGACGCCACGTGTGGATCAACCCGTTCTGGGAGGACGATGTGTACGAGATCGTCGGTCTCATGGGTGCCGACCGCGTGATCTTCGGGTCGGACTGGCCGCACATCGAGGGGATGCCCCAGCCGCTCGACTACGTGAACGAGGTCAAGGAGCTCAGCGCCGACGACCGGCGACTGGTGCTCCGCGACAATGCGATGGCCCTGAACGTTCGGCTGCCGGCATGAGCGACGACCTGGAAGCGCGGGTCACCGACCTGGAGCGGCGCATGGACTTCGTGACGGCCCGGATCGAGCACGTCGAGCGCACCGGCGCCCAGCCGGAGACGGCCAAGCAGGCCGTCGAGCGCGCGCTGGGCGCCTGACGTGGGATCCCCTCACCGCACGACGACACCACGCGGCGCCACCTTCCGTCGCCGCATCGTCTCGGTGCCGATGATCCCCCTGGGCGGGATCGTGCTCCTGGTCCTGCTCCCCATCTGGCTCCCGATCATGCTGGTCGTGGATCTCCTCACGGCGCCGAGGCGGCTGCCGCGCACCCGCCTGCTCCTGTTCGGCTTGTGCTGGTTCTGGCTCGAGACCGGTGCGCTCCTGCGCATCTTCTTCGTGTGGGCCACCGGCGGTGCCGACGACATCGAACGGATGACCGGGGCGCAACGCTGGTGGTCCACGAACCTCCTGCGCGCCCTCCGGATCACCGCAGGCATGCGTGTCGAGGTCGAGGGGGTCGAGGCGCTCGCACCAGGGCGGGCGATCGTGATGGCCCGCCACGCCTGCCTCGCCGACTCGCTGGTGACGGCCTGGACCATCGTCGGCAAGGCGCACAAGCGCGTCCGGTTCGTGCTCAAGCGTGAGCTGCTGTCGGACCCCTGTCTCGACATCGCCGGCAACCGACTCCAGAACCACTTCCTCGACCGGCACGCCACCGACTCCGGCCCCGAGCTCGAGTCGCTGCGTGCGCTGGCCGTGGGGCTGGGCCCCGACGAGTGCGGCGCGATCTATCCGGAAGGGACCCGCGCGAACCCGAAGAAGCGCGCCCGGGCGCTCGAGAAGATCGGCGAGCGCGATCCGGCCCGCGCGCAGCGGCTGGCCGGGCTCCGCCACCTCATCCCGCCGCGGCCTGCAGGCGCGCTGGCGATGCTCGAAGGCGCGCCCGACGCCGACGTGGTCCTCGCGTGGCACATCGGCTTCGACGGGATGGACACGTTCCCGGGGATCCTCGCCGGCGTGCCTCCGCTCTTCGTGGGCCGCACCATCCGGTTCGTGGCCCGCCGGATCCCCCGCGCCGAGGTCCCGGGCGGCGACGCGTTCACCGAGTGGCTCGACCGGCAGTGGCTGGGGCTGGACGCCGAGGTGGACACCGCCCTGGCCGAAGCACGCGCATGAGCGGCGCACTCACCGCGCTCGTCGTCGCTGCGGCCGTCGTCGCGACGCTCATGCTGCTCGTGTGGGTCGCGAGCGTCGCGTTGCGCGACGCGTCGATCGTCGACCCGATCTGGGGCTTCGGCTTCGTGCTCGTGGCGTGGGGCGTCCGGATCGCGGTCGACGGGAACAGCACCCGGCAGTGGATCCTCGTCGCGCTCGTCTCGGCCTGGGGGCTGCGGCTCTCCGGGTACCTCGCGTGGCGCAACTTCGGCGGCGGCGAGGACTTCCGGTACCAGGCCATGCGCCGTCACTGGGGTACGCGTTTCTGGTGGGTGAGCCTCTTCACGGTGTTCGGGCTCCAGGGCCTGCTGATGTGGACCGTCTCGCTCCCCGTGCAGCTGGGCCAGGTACCGGACGACCCGGGGCTGGGTGTGATCGGGATCGTCGGCATCGTGCTCTGGGCCATCGGGCTCACGTTCGAGTCGGTCGGCGACCTCCAGCTCGCGCACTTCAAGGCCGAGGCCTCCAACACCGGCAAGGTCATGGACCGGGGACTGTGGCGCTACACGCGTCACCCGAACTACTTCGGGGACGCGTGCGTGTGGTGGGGGATCGCGATCGTCGCGGCCGAGAGCGGACTCGGTGCGATCGGCCTGCTCGGCGCGGGGGTGATGACCGTGCTGTTGCGTCGGGTGTCGGGGGTGACGCTGCTCGAGAAGTCGTTGGTGAAGCGGCGCCCGGGTTACGACGAGTACGTCGCGCGGACGAGCCCGTTCCTGCCGCGGCCGCCGAAGCGAACCTGACGGGAACGCATCGCGGTCCCGCGGTGTTGTAGCTCTGAGCACGAGGATTCTGACGACCCGAGGGACATCCTGGTGAAACCGCCCAGTTCCAAGGCGAAGAGCGCGTCGCGCGACGTTGCGGACGCGGTGCGTCTCGTGGCGCGTGACTTCGCGCGACCGCTGCGCTCGCTCACCGGTACGGCCCGCGCGGTGGGTGGCTCAGGCGCTGTCGCCGCCGCCCGGCTGCGCGACGCCACGACGACGGCGCTGCGGTCGCTCCCGAGAGAAGCCCTGCCCGAGATCGGGAAGTCGTTGTACGCGCTGCGCAGGATCCGCACCCCGGCGCAGGCGAACGCAGTCGTGGAGACCGAGGTCGAACGTCTGCTCACGATCGTGACCCCGCTCCTGGTCGCGCACCCGCTCCCGCTGCAGCGCGATGCGAGCGCGCGGGCGATCCTCGCCGCGGCCGGTGGGCTCGCGGCAGCCGGCGAAGAGGCCGAAGCGCTCACGGCGCTGGTGTCGGCCGGGACGACCGTTCCCGCAACCCTGCCGGTGGTGATCGGCGCGAACCTCGTCGCACTGTCCGTCGAGATCTACGTCGCCGCGTCGCTGCGCGTCCATGACATCGAGGCTGCCGGATTCGAACCCGATCCCCGGCAGGTCGCGAGCGACGTCATCGCGGCCATGACGGGATCGACCACTGCGTCGGGGCGCGTCACCCGCCACGCCACCCGTGCAATGGTCAAGATGGTCACGGCCCGGCTCCTCGCCCGGTGGGGCGCCGGGTTCGTGCCCGTGGCCGGCGTCGCGTACTCGGGCTGGGACGCGCAGCGCACCGTGGCAGCCGTTCGGGCGCTCCCCCTCCCCGGCACCGCGGCCTCGGCCGACGCGGAGCCGGTCCCGGTAGCACCGAGTCCAGTCGACTCGGCGCCGGGCTCCTACGCCCTGCCGAGCTGACGGGCCAGCGCGGCGAAGAGCATCTCGGGCACGCTCACGCTCGGCGCCGCGTTCACGAGGGCGACGATGGTCACGTCGTCGACCGGATCGTGGAACGCGGCGGCCCGGTAGCCGCGCCCCCCGCCGGTGTGACCCCACCACCCGTCGATCTCGCCGATGCCGAGGCCGTCGCGGTCGTAGACCGGGCCGTCGGTCGCCACCCGCGCCGCGGCGATCCGCTGCCATTGCGTCGACTTCTCGAGCAGGCTGCCGGTCGCGAGTGCCTCGGCCCACACGCGCAGGTCGTCGATCGTCGAGGTGATGCCTCCGGCGGTCGAGAACGCGCTCGTGTCGACGTCGACGCGCGTCGTCTCGCCGGTGTCGGGATCGACGTCGTACGAGAGCGCGTGCGGGTCCGGGATCGGCTCTACGGGTGCGTAGCGCGTGTGCGCATCCGGGCAACCTACCGGTTGTACGTCGAGTCGACCGGGGCACCCGCGACGCGAGCGTGGGCGGTCGCGAGCGCCGGGGACGTGCCGAGCGCCCACCGCAACGCCCCGAGCAACGCCTGGGTCGCCGGGCGGACGCCCAACGGTCCGGCGATCGGGGGGACGACGAGCCGCAGCTCGCGCTGCGCCGACCACGGCAGCAGCTCGACGGCCGCGGTCGCGATGAGCCCGTAGGTGGGACGCGCGGCGAGCGGGAGCGGCGGCACCATCAGGAAGCGCACGGTCTCCCGCGTCCGTCGGGTCGCGTGCAGGGAGTACGACCCGAGCACGTCGTGCAGCTCGGCCGTGCTGGTGGGCACCGGGTCGGCGCCGAACGCTCGCGCGACCACCGCCATCTCGTCGACGTACCGATCGGCTTCAGCATCGTCGAGGCCGGGCCCGTACCGGCGGTACGCGGCGAGGAAGCTGTCGACCTCGGTGGCGTGCACCCACGCGAGCAGATCGGGGCGGTCGGCCGAGTACGCACGGCCGTCGGGCGACGTTCCGCGCACGTGCTCGTGGACGCGCCGGACTCGGGCCACCGCGGCCTCGGCCTCCTCGCTGGTGCCGTAGGTCGTGGCCGCGACGAACTGCGCGGTGCGGCGGAGGCGCCCCCACGGATCGCGCCGGTAGTCGGAGTGGTCGGCGACGCCGGCCATCGCGAGGGGGTGCAGCGTCTGGTAGAGCAGGGCGCGCAGGCCGCCGGTGAGGGTCGACAGGTCGCCGTGGACACGCCAGGCGACGGAGTCGGGCCCGAACCACCCGACGTCGCCGTACGCAGCGATCTCGGGCCCGGCCGGGTCCTCGGCGAGACGCAGACGCACCGACCGGGCGACGCCGTCGCGAACCGCGTTCGTCGCGTCGGCGACGACCCCGGTGACCGTACCGGCGAGCGCCTCCGCGAAGGCTCTCGGAATCGTGGCGATGGCCATGCACCATCATCGCGGGCCGGGGGGTCACAGCTGGCACCGCGCCTACCCTGCTCGTCATGCCGGGCTGGAGCTTCGCCGCCACCTGGGCGGGCATCGCGCCCGTCGTGCCTGATCGGGACGCGCTGATCAGCGGCGACCGCCGCATCTCTTGGGGCGCGTTCGAGGAGCGCTCGGGCCGCCTGGCGAGCCACCTGTGGGACGTGGGCGTGCGGGCGGGCGACAAGGTCGCCATCGACGCGACCAACCGGCCCGAGTACCTCGAGACGTTCTTCGCGGCGCTGCGCATCGGTGCCGCCCCGGTGAACGTCAACTACCGGTACGTCGCCGACGAGGTCCGGTACGTGCTCGAGAACAGCGGCGCCCGGGCGATCGTCCACGACCCCGAGTTCGCGGCCCCCGCCCGCGACGCCGTGGCCCGAATCGGCACGACGGGCGACGGGAGCACGATCGCGGTACTCGAGACGGGCGCCGACTACGAGGCTGCGCTCGCGGCGGCCGAGCCGTCCGGACCGTGGCAGGACCGGGCGCCCGACGGCGACGACCTGGTGCTGCTCTTCACCGGCGGCACGACCGGCATGCCCAAGGGTGTGATGTGGCGCAACGACGACCTCTACCGCGCGCTCTGGCAGATGGGACGGCCCGCCAGCGAGCCGCCGGACCCGATCGACGCCGCCCGAGCCGGCAAGCGGACGGGAACGTGCCTGCCGGCCTGCCCGCTCATGCACGGCACCGGCCTGTTCATCGCGCTGTCCACGCTCTCCGGCGGCGGGACGGTCGTGCTCGTCGACCGCGTCGGACTCGACGCCGAGCTGCTCTGGGACGAAGTCGTCACCCACGACGTCGCGGTGCTCACGATCGTGGGAGACGTGTTCGCCCGCCCGCTCCTCGATGCGCTCGAGCAGCACCCCGACCGATGGGACCTCGGTGCGCTGCGCGCGATCACGTCGTCGGGCGTCACCTGGAGCCCCGACGTCAAGGCGGGGCTGCTCCGACACCTCCCCCACGTGACGCTCATCGACTCGCTCGGCGCGTCGGAGGGGATGATGACCCGCACCGCGAGCGACGTGCACAGCGAGATCAAGCCGGCGCGCTTCGCCGTGAACGATCGGGTGACGGTGCTGTCGGAGGAGACCGGCACCCCCGTCGTCCCCGGAAGCGACGAGGTCGGGGTGGTGGCCGTCACCGGCCCGATCCCACTCGGCTACCACGGCGACGAGGAGAAGACCGCGGCGACGTTCCGCGTCGTCGACGGCATCCGGTACTCGATCCCCGGCGACTACGCGACCGTCGACTCCGACGGGACCATCTGCCTGCTCGGACGCGGGTCGGCGTGCATCAACACCGGTGGGGAGAAGGTGTACCCGGAGGAGGTGGAGCTCTTGCTCCGGGAACACGCCGAGATCGTGGACTGCCTCGTGGTCGGCGTGCCCGACGAGCGGTTCGGCGAGCAGGTGGTCGCGCTCGTGGTCGCGACACCGGGTCTCGACGCCGACGAGCTGTCCGCCGACATCGTGGAGTGGTGTCGCGGTCGGCTCTCGGGCTACAAGCGGCCGCGCCACGTCGTCCTGCTCGACACGCTCGGACGGTCGGCCGCCGGCAAGGCCGACTACCGCCGTCTGCGCGAGGTCGCCCGCGCCCGCATCGGCAGCTGACCGGCCCCGCGTCTACTTTGGCGTCAGGAACCCGCCCTGAGGGCGTGCTCCTGACGCCGAAACGGAGCCTGATGATCTTCACCCAGTACTACCTCGACTGCCTCTCGCACGCGTCGTACCTCGTCGGGGACGAGGGCAGCGGGCGGGCCGTCGTCGTCGACCCCCAACGCGACGTCTCGCAGTACGTCGCCGACGCCGCCGCCCAGGGGCTCACGATCGAACGGGTCCTCGAGACCCACGTCCACGCCGACTTCCTGTCCGGGCACCTCGAGCTCGCGGAGCAGACAGGCGCGGTCATCTCCTACGGCGACGCCGCCACCGGGATCGCGTTCCCGTACGAGCCGCTCGCCGACGACGCCCGGCTGTCGCTCGGAGACGTCACGCTCGAGATCCGGGCCACCCCGGGCCACACGCCCGAGTCCATCAGCATCGTCGTGTTCGAACACGTCGACGACGAAGGCCCGTACGCGGTGCTCACCGGCGACACCCTGTTCATCGGCGACGTCGGCCGCCCCGACCTGTTGTCGTCGATCGGGGTGACCGCCGACGAGCTGGGCCGCCAGCTGTACCACTCCCTCCACGAGCGCCTCCTGACGCTGCCCGACGAGACCCGGGTCTTCCCCGCGCACGGCGCGGGATCCGCCTGCGGGAAGCAGCTCTCGACCGAGAAGCAGTCGACCATCGGTGAGCAGCGCCTCGTGAACTACGCCCTGCAGCCGATGACCGAGGAGGAGTTCGTCGCGGTCGTGACCGAGGGACAGCCCACGGCACCCGGCTACTTCGCCTTCGACGCGGCCCGCAACCGCGAGGCCCGACCCACGCTCGACGAGGAGCAATCGCCGCCACCGATGGACCTCGACGCCGTGCTCGCGGCGCAGGCCGCCGGCGCCGCGGTGCTGGACACCAGGGACCCGATCGAGTTCGCCGCCGGCCATCTCCGCGGCAGCCTCAACGTCTCGCTCGGGGGGCGGTTCTCCGAGTGGACCGGCGACGTGCTCGACCATGCCGACCGCATCGTGCTCGTCGGCAACCCGGGCACCGAGCTCGAGGCGAAGGTCCGCCTCGGTCGCATCGGCTTCGACCACGTGGTCGGGTTCCTCGACGACGCGCTCATCGTGCTCGCAGCCCATCCGGAGGTGACCCAACGGTCCTCGCGCATGACCGCGCGCGAGCTGGAGGACCGTCGCTCGAACCTCGACTCGCTCCAGGTGCTCGACGTGCGCGACCCGGGCGAGACGGCGCTGGGCACGATCCCGGGCGCACGCGAGGCGCCCCTCCCTCGTCTGCTCGAGGTGATCGCCGATCTCGACCCGGGTGCGCCGACCATCGTGTACTGCGCGGGCGGCGGCCGCTCAGCGGTGGGCGCGAGCGTGCTGGCGACGCGGGGGTTCACCGACGTGTCCGACGTGCTCGGCGGCTTCGAAGCATGGCGTCACGAGGTCGCAGGGACCGACGCATGAGCGCGGACCAGGCGGTCCCTACCGTCGACGTCGCGACTGCTCGGGAGCAGGTCGAGTCAGGCGCGGTGCTGCTCGACGTGCGCGAGCCGGCCGAGTGGCACGCGGGCCACGCCGCGGAGGCCGCGTGGATCCCGATGGGTGAGCTCGAGGCGCGGCACACCGAGCTGCCCAGTGACACCCCGGTGGTCGTGATCTGCCGATCGGGGAACCGCTCGGGCGTCGTGACCCGGGCCCTCGTCCAGGCGGGCTACGACGCCAGCAACATCGCCGGCGGCATGCAGGCGTGGGCCGCGGCAGGGTTCGACGTCGTCACCGAGGGCGGCCGGGCCGGCTCCGTCGCCTGACCCCGGCCGGGGCTTCTCGGCACGCTCGTTGTTGCAGAGCAACGTTCAACGTGCGGAGAGACCGCCGGGACCGGTCGACGCTCCGGACGGCACCAGCTCGCGCGACCAGATGTGGGTCGAGAGGATCTCGGCGACCCGGTGCACGAACGACGCTGCGTAAGCGCCGTCGACCGCGCGGTGGTCGAACGACAGGCCGATCGTCGCCACGGCACGGATGCCGATCCCGTCGGCTCCGTCGCATTCGACGACGACCGGGGTGCGACGGACCGCGTCGGTCGCGAGGATGCCGACCTGCGGCGCGTTGATGATCGGGACCGAGACGACCGTCGAGTACGGACCTGGGTTCGTCACGGTGAAGGTGCCGCCACTCACGTCGTCGGGGCGCAGAGTCCCGGCGCGTGCACGCCGCGCGAGGTCGTGGATCTCGCGGGCGATCGCCCGCAGTCCCCTGGTCTCGGCATCGTGCACCACCGGGATCAGGAGCCCTGCGCCGTCGAGATCGACGGCGATCCCGAGGTGCACCGACTCCGAGATGCGCAGCTCGTCGGCGCCGACCGTCCCGTTGAGGTTCCGGAACTCTCCGAGCGCCGCGACGGTCGCTCGCGCGAAGAACGGCAGGTAGGTGAGCCCGAATCCCTCCTCGGCGCGGAAGCGCTCGCCGTGGACGGCGCGGACCCGCTCGACAGCCTGGAGGTCGGCTTCGACGGAGCAGTAGGCGTGCGCGGCGGTGCGCTTCGAGCCGACGAGTCGGGTCGCCATCTGCCGGCGCAGGCTCGTGAACGGGATCGCGCCCGGATCGGCCGGGGCAGCCGGAGTGGCGGTCGCGGCAGCGCGGAGCACGTCGCCCCGAGTGACACGTCCGGCGCGACCGGTCCCGGCGAGCCGCGCGGCATCGATCCCGAGCTCGGCACCCAGGCGCCGGACGACCGGGGACAGGAAACCCGGCGATGGCGTACGCACGACCCCACGGTACCGACCGCCCGTACCATCCGGCGCACGCGTCGTGTGCCGGTGCGCCGTAGGCTCGCGACTGGTGCGCTCGCTCGACCGGACCAGTGGTCACCATCGCGGGATCGCCCTCGACGAGGCCGTCGCCGACTTCCGGCTGGCGTGCGTCTCGAGAGCGCTCGACGACCGCGAGATCACGCTGCGCCAGCAGAGCCGGGTCTTCTTCCAGATCTCCGGCGCCGGACACGAGGCCCTGCTGCTCGCCCTCGCCCGGGAGCTGCGGCCGGGCTACGACTGGTTCTTCCCCTACTACCGGGACCGCGCGCTGGTCCTCGGGCTGGGTGTGCCTCCGCTCGACCTGCTCCTCCAGGCGGTCGGCTCGGCCGACGACCCGGCGTCCGGGGGCCGGCAGATGCCGTGCCACTGGGGTGATGTCGCCCGTCACATCGTCACCCAGTCCAGCCCGACCGGCTCGCAGTGCCTCCCCGCGGTCGGGTGTGCCGAGGCCGGGCGCTACATCGTTCGTCGTGACCTGCCCGGCTGCGTCGCGTACGGCGACGAGGTCACGTACGTGTCCCTCGGGGAGGGAGCAACCTCGGAGGGCGAGTTCTGGGAGAGCATCAGCTCCGCGGCCCGCCTGGCGCTGCCCGTCCTCTTCCTGGTCGCCGACAACGGGTATGCGATCTCGACACGCGCGACGGACCAGGCGCCCGCCCCGATCTCCGAGATGGTCGCCGGGGTGCGCGGGCTCCACGTCACGAGGCTCGACGGCCGCGACTACTTCGAGTCGCGCCGCCTCGGCGCCGACGCCGTCCACCGTGTCCGGGCCGGCCAGGGCCCCGGGATGATCCATGCGACCGTCACCCGTCCGTACTCGCACTCGCTGTCCGACGACCAGAAGAAGTACCGACCGGATGCGGAGCTCGTCGACGAGGCCGAGCACGATCCCATCGACGTCCTCGAGCGCGAGCTGGTCCACTCCGGTGCCATCACCGAGGACGAGGCCCGCCAGATCCGCGCCGACGCGACCGCCGAGGTGGCGGAGGTCGCCCAGCGCGCGCTGGCGTCGCCCCGCCCCGACCCGAGCACGATCCGCGACCACCTCGTCGGGGCGCCCCCGGTCGTCGACCTTCCCCCCGACCCACCGGTCGTCGGGGCGTCGCCTTCCGGAACGGAGGCGGGGGACGACGCGGAGCCCCTGACCCTCGGCGAAGCGATCCGCCGGACGCTCCACGAGCGCATGACGGCCGACGAGCGCATCCGCGTCTTCGGTGAGGACGTCGCCGACGCCGACCCGAGCGCGCTCGACGAGGTCCCGGGCAAGGGTGGCGTCTTCGGGATCACGTTCGGGCTCCAACGCGCGTTCGGCCAGGCGCGCTGCTTCAACACGCCGCTCGCCGAGGCCAACATCATCGGCCGCGCCGTCGGCCAGGCGATCCGCGGCCTCCGACCGTCGCCGGAGATCCAGTTCTTCGACTACGTGTGGCCCGCGATGACCCAGATCCGGTCCGAGGCCGCGACCATCCGGTGGCGCAGCAACGGCGCGTTCACCTGCCCCACGGTGATCCGCATCCCGATCGGCGGCTACCTCACCGGCGGGTCGATCTGGCACTCCCAGAGCGGCGAGTCGATCTTCGCCCACATCCCCGGCCTGCTCATCGCGTTCCCGTCACGCGCGCGCGACGCCGCCGGGCTGATGCGCACCGCGTTCGCCGGCGAGGACCCGGTGCTGTTCCTCGAGCACAAGCACCTCTACCGGCAGGGCTACAACCGCGACCCGTTCCCTCCGCCCGCCTGGATGCTCCCGTTCGGACGGGGGGCGCACGTGCTCCGCGGTGACGCGGTGACGATCGTGACGTGGGGTGCGACGGTGCACCGCGCCGAGCTCGCGGCGCGGGAGGTCGATCCGGACGGCTCCCGAGTCGACCTCATCGACCTCCGTACGATCGCGCCCTGGGACCGCGACATCGTCGCGGAGTCGATCGCACGGACCGGTCGGGTCCTCGTCCTGCACGAGGACACGCTGACCGCCGGGTTCGGTGCCGAGATCGCCGCCTGGATCGCCGACGAGTGCTTCGAGGACCTCGACGCGCCGGTCCTGCGTCTGGCCGCGGCCGACACGCCGGTCGGCTACGAGCCCACGCTCGAACACGCGATCCTCCCCCAGGTCGCCGACATCGCCCGCGACCTGGAGCACCTCCTCGCCTACTGACCGGACCGCTGGCGGGTCGGCGGATCCCGCCCGTTGGTCGACTGCTTGCTACCGGTCGGTAACCTTGGCGTCATGGCCTCCCCCTCTGCCGACCGGCGCGCAGCCCTGGACCGCCTGGGCGCCGAGGAGTTCGACGTGCTGGTCGTGGGCGCCGGCATCACGGGGGTCGGCTGCGCGCTCGACGCCGCCAGCCGGGGTCTGCGCACCGCACTCGTCGACCGGTCGGACTTCGCGGCCGGGACGTCGTCGAAGTCGTCGAAGCTCGTGCACGGCGGCATCCGCTACCTCCAGCAGCGCGAGTTCCGGCTCGTGTACGAGGCACTCCACGAGCGACAGGTCGCGCTCCGCAATGCGCCGCACCTCGTCCGGGTGCTGCCGTTCCTCATCCCGATCCTGAGCCGTGACGGCCTCATCAACCGGCGGATCGCTCGCGCGCTCGGCAGTGCCATGTGGTTGTACGACCTCACGGGAGGCTGGCGGATCCGCAAGTTCCACGAGCGCATCTCGCGCGACGAGGCGCTCGCCCACATGCCCACCCTGCGCCGCGACAACGTCGCCAGCGCGTACCTCTACTACGACGCCCGCGTCGACGACGCCCGGTTCACCCTCGCGATCGCGCGCACGGCCGCTGAGCACGGGGCCGTCGTCGCGAACTACGCGTCGGTCGTCGAGATCCTCAAGAGCACCGACGGCAAGGTCCGCGGCGCGCGGATCCTCGCCGACGGCGAGACCATCGACATCCGGGCTCGCGCGGTCATCAACGCCACCGGAGTCTGGGCCGACGAGGTCCGCGCGATGGACGAAGGATCGGACCCGGACTCCATCCGTCCGGCCAAGGGCATCCACATCACGGTGCCGTGGGACCGGGTCCGAAACGACATCGCCGCGGTGGTTCCGGTGCCCAAGGACAAGCGCTCGGTCTTCGTCGTCCCGTGGCGTGACACCACCTTCATCGGCACCACCGACACCGAGTACGACGGGCCGCTCGACGACCCGCAGTGCACACCCGAGGACGTCGCCTACTTGCTGGCCGCGCTGAACGGGGCGATCGAGGAAGCGGTCACCGAGGCCGACGTCGTGGCGTCGTGGGCGGGTCTGCGGCCGCTGTTGCGCAGCGCCAGATCGGAGCGCACCGCCGATCTCTCGCGCCGCCACGGCGTGAACGTCTCCGACAGCGGGGTCGTGACGATCACGGGGGGCAAGCTCACGACCTACCGGCGGATGGCCAAGGACACCGTGGACCAGGTCGCCCGACTCGTCGGCACCCGCGCCCGCTGCCGCACGAAGTCGTTGCCCATCATCGGCTCCGAGGGCTACGAAGCCCCGCCCGACAGCCCCGAGCCGAGCCTCCACGATCACCTCGCCGGCCGGTACGGCACCGAGGCGTCGGCCGTGTTCGACCTCGCGGCCGATCCCGACCTCGGTGACGCCCTCGTGCCCGGCCTCCCGTACCTCCGCGCCGAGGCGCTCTTCGCGGTTCGCCACGAGATGGCTCGCACCCTCGACGACGTCCTGTCGCGCCGCACCCGCGCTCGCTTGCTGGCGCGCGACGCGTCGGCCGCCGCGGCCGAGAGCGTCGCCCGTCTGATCGCACCCGATCTGGGGTGGAGCGACGACGACATCACGCGCGAGGTCGCGTCGTACCGGGCATCCATCGAACACGAGCGGACCAGCGCCGGTCTCCCCGAGACGGCACTCGACACCTCGCTCGGCGCGTAGGTTCGCGAAGCGCGAGGCTGCGCACATGCCCGACGTCCGACGAGGCGAGCCCACCCCACCGATCGCGATCGGCGCCCACGGGTCTCCCACCGACGCGGACGCGATCACCGCCCACCTCGGCACCGACGCCGTCGCCGTCGACGACGCGCTCTTCGATCGACTTCGCGCGGCGTGCGCCGACGTGCGGATCGACACCCGCGCCCGGACAGAGGCCAGCCGCGACTGGTGGCCGCTCGCCATGATCTGGGCCCTCGACGGCCAGGTCCCCGCCGTCGCCGCCGCGGTCGCGGCACCCACCGATGCCACGCAGGTCGCGGCGGTGCTGCGCATCTGCAACGAGGCTCACGTTCCCGTGACGGCAGCGGCGGGCCGAAGTGGCGTCTGCGGCGCGAGCGTCCCCGTCCACGGTGGTGTCGTGCTCGACCTGTGCGGGATCACCGGGATCGTCGACGTCGACGACGAGTCGCTCGTGGTCGACGTGCTTCCGGGCACGTTCGGCGACGTGTTCGAGGACGACCTGCGTACCGGTCACGGACTCACCGTGGGGCACTGGCCCCAGTCCATCGCGCTGTCCACGGTCGGCGGGTGGATCGCCTGTCGTGGCGCGGGCCAGTACTCCACCCGCTACGGGAAGATCGAGGACATGGTCGTCGGGCTCGACGTCGTGCTCGCCGACGGAACGGCGATCCGCACCGGCGGCGCACCCCGCGCCGCCGCCGGCCCCGATCTCACCCAGCTCTTCGTGGGGAGCGAGGGCACCCTCGGAGTGATCACGGGCGCCCGACTCCGGGCCCATCCCGTCCCCGCCGCCGAACGGCGCGCGGCGTACGGGTTCACGTCGTTCGAAGCCGGGCTCGACGCCTGCCGTCGCATCCTGCGTCGCGGCGCGACCCCCGCGGTGCTCCGGCTCTACGACGCGATCGAGGGCGAGCGCGGCTTCGAGACCGGCACCGACCTCCATCCCCTGCTGGTCCTCGACGAGGGCGACGCGCACCTCGTCGACGGCGTCATGGCGGTCGTCGCCGAGGAGTGCGCCGACGCGTCCGTGCTCGACGGAACCGCGCTCGCGGGTCGCTGGCTCGACCACCGCAACGACGTCTCGGCGCTCGAGCCGCTCGTCACACGCGGCTACGTGGTCGACACGATGGAGATCGCGGCGCGGTGGCGGGACCTCCCGGCGATCTACGCGGCCGCGACCGACGCGATCCGGGCCGTGGAGCACACGCTGGTGGCGTCGGCGCACCAGTCGCACGCCTACACCGACGGCGCGTGCCTCTACTTCACCTTCGCCGGCCAGCCCCCGCTCGACCAGCGCAACGCGTACTACAGGGCGGTGTGGGACGCGGGGACGCGCGCCGTGCTCGAGCGCGGCGGCGCGCTGAGCCACCATCACGGCGTCGGCCTCAACCGGGCCCGGTTCCTGCGCGACGCGCTCGGCCCGGCGTTCGAGGTCCTCGTCGCGACGAAGCAGGCGCTCGACCCGATCGGGATCCTCAACCCCGGCAAGCTCGGGCTGCCGAGCCCGTTCGGGCCGAGCCCGGCATGGCCCGGCACCGCATGATCTCGGACGTGCGTCGCTCACCCCGCCATAGGCGGGTGAGCGACGCATCATGAGAGGCGAGGGCGAGACGTGAACGGGCGTGTGCTCGTCGTCGACGTGGGAACGTCGTCGGTGCGCGCCGCGGTGATCGACGGTGACGCGAACGTCGTCGCCGAGCACCGCAGTCCCCTCTTGCCGAGCTCTCCCGCCCCGGGCCTGGTCGAGTTCGACGCCGTTGCCATGGCCCGAGTCGCGCTCGACCTCGCGCGCACCGCGCTCGACGAGATCGGCCCGGTCGACAGCGTCGGCATCGCCAACCAGCGCGCCTCCACGGTGGTGTGGGACCGGGCGACCGGGGATCCCGTCGGACCCGGCCTCGGCTGGCAGGACCTCCGCACGCTCGGACGCTGCCTCGAGCTCGCCGGCGACGACCTCCGGTTCGCGCCCAACCAGAGCGCCACGAAGGCGGAGCACCTCCTCGACCTCGCCGACCCCGACCGCACCCGCGACCTCTGCGTGGGGACCGTCGACTCGTGGATCGCCTGGACGCTCTCCGAGGGCGCCGCCCACGTCACCGACGCCACGAACGCGCAGGTCACCGCACTCCGCACCGCCGACAACACCGACTGGGCCTCCGTACCGCTCGATGCCCTGCGGATCGCGTACGACGCGCTCCCCACCGTCGTCGACACTGCCGGCGTCTTCGCCGACGCCGCGGCGCTCCCCGGCGCGCCTCCGCTCGCCGGCCTCATCGGCG
The DNA here is from genome assembly GCA_035763745.1 of Acidimicrobiia bacterium. Classification (GTDB taxonomy): domain Bacteria; phylum Actinomycetota; class Acidimicrobiia; order IMCC26256; family PALSA-555; genus DASUAO01. Next base: position 33,664 of record DASUAO010000046.1, on the reverse strand, counting down.
ACCAGCAGGCGTCGTTGCTCGGCCAGGGGTGCGTGCGGCCGGGCGACGCCAAGATCACGTTCGGCACCGGCGGGATGCTCGACGTCGTGCTCGGCGACGCTCCGACGCGACTCGACCGTCGCGGCGAGGCGGGAACGTTCCCGATCGTGACTCGGCGCTTCGACGGCGCCGACCAGTGGGGTGCCGAGGGCGTCATGCTGTCCGCCGGCACCTGCATCGAGTGGCTGCGTGACGACCTCGCGCTGGTCCGGACGGTCGGGGAGTCCGACGCCGTCGCGGCCGAGTGCGCCGACACCGGCGACGTCTGGTTCGTCCCGGCGCTGCTCGGCCTCGGGACCCCGCACTGGGACTACGGCGCCCGCGGCACCCTCGTCGGCCTGACCCGCGGCACGACGCGGGCACACGTCGTGCGAGCGGTGCTCGAGGGCGTCGCGCACCGCGGCGCCGACCTCGTGGAGGCGGCCGAGCGCGACACCGGCCTCGCGCTCGCTCGGCTCCGCGTCGACGGCGGGATGGTCGCGAACCAGACCTTCCTCGCAGCGCTCGCCTCGGTGACGCAACGCCCGGTCGAGGTGGCACCGGTCCGTGAGGCCACCGCCCTCGGCGCCGCGTTCTGTGCCGGTCGTGCGGTCGGGCTCTGGGCCGACGACGCGCAGATCGCCGCGACCTGGCGCCCGGCCCAGGTCGTCCCCCCCGGTGCGCCGACCGCCCGGGACCGCTGGCAGGACGCGGTCCGGCGGGCCGGCGGCTGGATCCCCGGGCTCTCGGCCCTCGACTTCTGAGCAGACCGGCCGTCGCCCCGGCCCGGTCACGCGGACCGGTACCGCGGGTCGTGGGCCAGGCGTGCGGGTCGCCGGCGTGGCGGTGATCGCCGATCCCCCTCGTCCCGTCGTCGTCGCGTGGCGGCCCGCACGCAACACCCGCGACCAGGAGGTCCACGGTGGACGCGCGGGTGACGATGCTGGGACGCTGCCTCGGTGAGCACCTCCGCCAGCCCCCCGACGACCGGCGACCGTCGGCCCGCGTCCGTGGCGATCGACGACCTTGCCGATCCCCGGTTCACCGAGCCCGTCGCCGAGATGCTCCGGGCCGTGGAGCCCATGGCCGCGGAGCTCTCCTTCGCCCTCGACGACGTGCTCGCGCAGGCGCGCGAAGAGACCGGGCTCGACGACTTCGGCGACGACTGGTTCCGTGAGCCGATGGACGTCGTGCTCCGGTCCCTCGACACCGAGGGTGGCCTGTCGGCGTTCGGACGCGTGAGCGTGCACAGCCAGATGGTCGGACACATGCGCAACCGCCTGCGGGTCGAGCACCTGATCGCCTCCCACCCCGAGGTCCTCGACACGGCCATCGCCGCGCCGATCGTGATCGTCGGACAGCCGCGCACCGGGACGACGCACTTGCACAACCTCATGGCCGAGGACCCGGCGCTGCGCTCGCTCCGGTACTGGGAGAGCCTCGAGCCGGTGCTGTCGGACGAGGAGCAGGCCGCGGTCGAGGCGGGCGCGCCGGACCCGCGCTTCGAGCGTTGCGCGGTCGGGCTCGACTTCCTCAACGATGCGATGCCGCTCTTCAAGCGCATGCACGAGATGACCGTCGAGCACGTGCACGAGGAGATCCAGCTCCTCGCGATCGCCGGCTCGACGATGCTGTTCGAGACCTCGGCGGTGCTCCCCTCCTGGAGGGAGTGGTACGTCGGGCACGACCAGACCCCGGCGTACGAGTACCTCGTGCGGGTGCTCCAGTGCTGCCAGTGGCTGCGGGGCGGTGACCGCCCCTATCCGACCAGATGGGTGTTGAAGTCGCCGCAGCACCTCGAGCAGATCCCGGCGCTCCTTCGCAACTTCCCCGACGCCACGTTCGTGTTCACGCACCGGGACCCGGTGTCGGTGATCGCATCCAACGCGACGATGATCGCGTACACCGCCCGCTTCTCCGCCGCCTCACCGGACCCCGTGGCGATCGGCCACTACTGGGCCGACCGCATCGAGGAGATGCTGCGGGCCGGGATGCGCGACCACGCGCTGCTCCCCGCCGACCGCACCATCGACGTCGCGTTCGACGAGTTCATGGCCGACGACCTCGCGATGGTGGAGCGGATCTACGAGGTGGCCGATCAGCCGTTCACGCCCGAGGCGCGCCATGCGATGGAGGCGTTCATCGCCGCACACCCGCGAGGACGGCACGGCGGCGTGCGCTACGACCTCGCCGGCGACTTCGACCTCGACGCCGCGGTGCTGCGCGAGCGCCTCCGCGACTACACGGACGCGTTCGGCGTCACGCTCGAGGGCTAGATGGGCCGGACCGGATCCCCGATCCGGATCGGACCGCCCTCGACGATCTCGGCCCGCAAGCCACCGCGGTGCACGAACGCCTTGCGCGCCTGCTTGCCGGTGACCTCTTCGAGGTACGCGCAGGGCTCGGAGAGGTCGTGGCCCCGGAGGCGCACGTCGCCCACGAGGAACTCCTGGCCGACCAGATGGTTGAGCGGCACCCCCTCGACCACGAGATTCCGGCGCGTCTCGTGCTCGGCCAGATCGACGCCGTACGAGTCGTTGGCCGCGCGGATCGCCTCCCGCTCGATCAGGGTGACCGCCCGCTTGCCGTGCTTCGTGCCGGAGAACTTCCCGGCCTCGATCGCGTACCGGTCGCCGCCGAGCCCCTTGCCGGCGAGCGCCTCGACCGCCTCCCGGGCCTGCATCGGCGCGCCCTCGGCCGGAGCGGTGAACATGGCGACGACGCGTCCCTCGAACATGGGCGTCATCGTCGCTCAGGGCGGACCGGGTCCGCCAGCGAGTTCGCGATGTCCAGCCAGCCGCGCACCGACCTACCGTCGTCGTCCCGCCACGTCCCGAGGACGCGGACGAGGAACGGTGCGCCGACGCCGTCGCCGAACGGCACGGGAACCACGCCCAGCAGGTCCACCGCCGCCCGGCCGCGACCGGTGGCGACCGAGAGCGCGACCGGGAGGCCACCGGCATCGACCGTCACCTCCACGCCCGGGGTGGTCCTCCATGTCGACGATCCGGCGGCGACGAAGGACCCCGTGGCGTCGAGCTCGATGCGGTCGGTCCCGATCAGCACGTCGCCGAAGACGGCCCCGTCGTCCCACTCGACGTCGAGACCCACGGCGATCCGCTCCCCGACCTCGCCCTGGAGCGCGTCCGCTGGCTCGTCGAGGCGAACGCCGAAGGCTTCGAGCCCGATCGTCCAGTGGACGTCCGGCGTCTCGCACACGAGCTCGGCCCACAGCCCGTCGGCGCGCACCGTGAGCGCGCCGGGACGGGGGCGGGTGACGTCGTGGTCCCGCACTGCCACGATGCCGAGCTCGGGTCCCACGAGGTAGGCCCAGTACCGCGCGGCCCCGGGCGGCACCGGGATCTCGAGCTGCACGAACCCGCCGAGCACGACGGACCCGGCGTCGGAAGCGACGAAGTCACATCGCCAGGTCCCGGTGCCGTGCACGAACCGAGCGTAGGGCGCCGGTACGATTTCTCCCGTGCCGACGCACCTCGAGACCGCCCGTGGGCGCGCCCACCACGTCGACCTCGACGGACTTCGCGTCCACGCGGTCGAGTGGCTGCCGCGCGCCGGAGGTCCGGGCCTGTCCCGGCCCGACGATCGGCGGATCCTCCTCGTCCACGGCCTCGGCGCCAACACGCTGTCGTGGTTCGCGGTCGCGCAGGGACTGGCCGACCGGGTGGGCGCGACGGTCACGGCGCTCGACCTCGCGGGACACGGTCGCACGCGGGCGACGACCCGGCCGGCCACGATCGAGGGCAACCGGGATCTGCTCGTGGCGTTCCTGGAACGCCACGGCCCGGCCGCGATCTTCGGGAACTCGATGGGCGGGGTGCTCGCCGCGGGCGTCACCGCCCGGCGACCCGACCTCGTCGAGGCACTCGTCCTCGTGAACCCGGCGCTGCAGTGGCGCGGCGTGAAGTCCCGCGACTGGCGACGGATCGCACGCTTCGTCCCCGTGATGGTCCCGTCGGTCGGGCACCGCGCCGTCGCGACCCGCGCCCGGGCGCTCGGGCCGGAGCGCCTGGTCGACCTCAGCCTCGCGATGAGCCTCCACGACCCGAGCCGACTCGACCCGGTGCTGCGGCGACGGCTGATCCATCTCGCCGCCGAGCGCTTCGCCTACCCCGAGGCGCCGCAGGCCTACGCCGACGCGGCCCGGACGCTGCTCCGTGAGCTCACCGACGGCGCGGACGCCGACCTCGGTGTGGCCGCGACCGAACGCCCGACCCTGCTGGTCCACGGCGCGCGCGATCGCCTGGTCGCGATCGAGCTCGCCCGCGCCGCCGCCGAACGCCATGCGCACCTCCAGCTCCACGTCCTCGACGAGCTCGGGCATGCCCCCCAGCTCGAGGACCCGTCCGTGTTCCTCGACGTCACCACCTCCTGGCTCGACACCGCACTCGTGGCCCCCGCCACCTGAGCCGGCGCCGCCGCGACCGGGCGCCGGTCCGGGTGACAGGATGACGGACGCAGGCGGAGGAGCAGGGAGCGGATGGGCGCCACGGGCCAAGACGGCACACCACCCCGGGCGGGTGGCTCGGGTGTCCCCGGGCTCCTCGACGAACCCGTGGGCGCGCTCGTCGCCGAGCTGACCCGGATCCTCGAGGGCCTCGCCCGCCGTGCCGGTGCCCCGACCACCCCCGGCTCCCTCGAGCGCGACGCCGCACTCGAGGCCCAGGCGGTCGCCGCGTCCGTGATCGCGGCCGACGGGCATCCCTCGGACGCCGAGCTCGAGGCCTTCGCCCGCGCCCTCGCGCCGTGGTTCGAGTCGCTGCGCACTGCCACTCCCGCGCAGCTGCGTGACAGCGCCGCGATCCGTCAGCACCGGTCGTTCCCGGTGACCCCTTCACCGCTGTTCGAGACGATCGTGTCCGCCGACGGGAAGGACGGAACCGCCGAGGCGTGGCGCTACTACGACAGCGCGCTGCGCGTCGCACATGCGGTCTGCGCGATCGACACCACGCCGACGCGCGAGGAGCTGCTCGCCGTCGACACCCTGCGGGCGATGCTCCTCCGCCGCATCGACGCCGCCGGCATCCCCCGTGGCGACGGAGCCCGCCGTGCGGATACCGGAGCCGGCGCCACCACGGAACCCGGCGACACGCTGGAGTCGCTGCTCCTCGAGCTCGACGGGCTCATCGGGCTCGAGGCGGTGAAGACCGAGGTCCGTCTCCTCACCAACCTCGTGCGCGTCGAGGGGATGCGCAAGGAGCGCGACCTCCCGATCGTCGATCGCAGCCAGCACCTCGTGTTCGTGGGGAACCCGGGGACCGGCAAGACGACGGTCGCGCGTCTGCTCGCCCGCCTCTACCGCGTCCTCGGCGTCGTGTCGCGTGGGCATCTCATCGAGACGGACCGGTCGGGGCTCGTCGCGGGCTACGTCGGCCAGACCGCCCCGAAGGTGCACAAGGCGTGCGACGACGCGCGCGGCGGGATCCTCTTCGTCGACGAGGCGTACGCGCTGGTGACCGAGAGCGAGCAGGACTTCGGCGCCGAGGCCGTCGCCACGTTGCTGAAGCGGATGGAGGACGACCGCGACGACCTGATCGTCATCGTGGCCGGCTACCCGGAGCCGATGCGGGCGTTCCTCGACTCCAACCCCGGCCTCCGCTCGCGCTTCTCGAAGACCATCGACTTCCCCGACTACACCGACGACGAGCTCCTCGCGATCTTCGAGTCGATCGGAGAGCACCACCACTACCGGCTCGACCCGGACGCGCGCCGAGCGGTGCATTCCTACTTCGCGGCGTCCACGCGCGGCCCGACCTTCGGGAACGGTCGCCTGGCCCGCAACCTCTTCGAGGAGTGCGTCGCGCGTCAGGCGACCCGGATCGTCGGCGAAGCCGAGCCGTCGGACGAGATCCTCGTCGCCCTGGTCGCGGCCGACGTGCCGGAGCCGACGCGATGACCACCGCCACACGGCGCTTGGCCGCACTCGTCGTCGCGATCGCGATGATCGGCGCCGCGATCGGGATCCGCAGTGTGCTCGACGACGACGCCGGTACCACCCGGTCGACGGGCGGACCGCTGCGCTTGCTGTGCGCCACCCCGCTCGAGACCGCGTGCGACGAGCTCGCGTCCCGGACGGACGTGCGGGTGACCGTCGCCCCCGAGGGGGAGTCCGTCGCGACCCTGAGTCAGGTGGCCGACGACGACATCCGAGACCTCGGCTACGACGGCTGGCTCACCTTCGAGCGCGATGTGCAGATCGTGCGCGACGCCCGGGAACGCGCCGCCCTCCGCCCGGTCGTGGGGGCACCGTCGGCGGCGATCGGCCGCACGCCGGTCGTGCTCGGGGTGTGGAAGGACCGCGCCGAGGTGCTCGCCCAACAGTGCCCCGGCGTCGGCTGGCAGTGCCTCGCCGACGTCGCCGGGACGGCGTGGACCGATCTCGGCGGGGACACGAGGTGGGGATCGGTGAAGCCCGGCCATGCCGACCCGGGCGACTACGGCGAGGGGCTCGCGGTGATCGGGCAGGCCGCGGCGACCCTCGTCGGCCGGACCGATCCGTCTCGCGACGACTACGCCGACGACGCGTTCCTCGAGCGCTTCGGCCGGATCGAACGAGCCGTCCCGAGCGGTCTCACCGCCGCGTCGTCGCCCTTCGCGCGCATGCTGACGGCGGGCCCGGCGGCATTCGACGTCGTGGCGACCGTGGAGGCCGAGGCCGGCCCGCTGCTCGCACGAGCGTCGGCCGACCGTCGGGACCAGGTAGACCTGCTCTACCCTGCCCCCGTGGCCACGCTGGACGTCGTCTTCGCACCGGTGGTCGGTGCCGATGGTGCCGACGACCTCCGAACGGTCGTCACCGGCGACGACGGGCGGGCCGCGCTCGCCGCCGCCGGATACCGCGTGCCGGGCGAGACGCCCGCCCGAGGGGTCCCGGCCACGCCTGCGCTCCCGGACACCTCGAACCTCCCCGGAGCCGGGTCGCTGGTCGCACTCCTCGAGACCCGAAGGGAGATCACGGGATGATGCCTCGATCGCACGTCCGGGCCCCGCGCGCGGGCCGCCGGACGACCGCTGCGCTGCTCGCCGCCGCGACCCTGCTCACCGGCATCGCCACCACCGCGATCCCCGCCGCGGCCCAGTCCTGTGTGACCGTCGACATCGCGTCCTCCCCCGAGAAGCTCGAGCTGCTCACGGATCTCGCCACGCGCTTCGGCCGATCCGACGCCGCCGACGTCGGCGGGCGCTGCATCGACGTCCGGGTGACGCGCGCGTCGTCGGGCGCGGCTGCGACGCTGCTCGCGGCGAGCTGGCCGAAGCCGGCCAAGAACGGCCCCCGCCCCGTGATCTGGTCCCCGGCGGCGAGCACGTGGGGCGCGGTGCTCGATCAGCGCCGCGCCGAGTCCGGCAAGGAGGCCTACGTCACGACGCCGGGCACGTCGTTCATGCTCACGCCCCTCGTGATCGCCATGCCCCAGCCGATGGCGGACGCGATCGGCTACCCCGCCACGCCGATCGGCTTCTCCGACGTGCTTGCGCTGTCGCAGGATCCGACCGGCTGGGCCGGGAAGGGTCACCCCGAGTGGGGGCCGTTCCGGCTCGGGAAGACGAACCCCAACTTCTCGACCAGCGGCCTCGCCCAGACGGTCGCCCAGTACTACGCGGCGACCGGGAAGACGACCGACCTCACGCTGGAGGACCTGGCGCGCCCCGAGGTCGACGCGTTCGCCCGCGGGGTGGAGTCGGCCGTCGTGCACTACGGCGACACGACGCTCACGTTCCTGAACAACCTCTACCGAGCCGACCGCCGCGGCGACCCCTACGGCTACGCCTCGGCGGTCGCAGTCGAGGAGAAGTCGGTCGTCGACTACAACCGCGGCAACCCCGACGGGATCCTCGACCCCGGGGAGCAGCCGCGGAAGCCGCGGGTCCCGCTCGTCGCGATCTACCCGAAGGAAGGGACGCTCTTCAGCGACAACCCCCTCATCGTGCTCGACGCGCCGTGGGTCTCGAACGCCGAGGCCACCGCAGCACGGGCGTTCACGAAGTTCGTCACGAGCGCCAAGAACCAGCGCCGGGTGCTCGAGTACGGGTTCCGCCCCGGCAACCCGGCGGTCGCGATCGGCAAGCCCATCACCGCGGCCAACGGTCTCGACCCGTCCCAGCCCCAGACCACGCTCGAGGTCCCCACGCCGGCCGTCCTCGCCGGGGTGATCGACCAGTGGAACCAGGTCCGCAAGAAGGCGCGGGTGCTGCTCGTCGTCGACGTGTCGGGATCAATGGGCGACGAAGCCGACCCGAGGACCGGCGCGACCAAGCTCGACCTCGCCAAGCGCGCCGCGATCGCCGCGCTCGACCAGTTCCAGCCCGAGGACGAGGTCGGCCTCCGGATCTTCTCCACCGAGATCAGCGACCGCGAGCCCACGGACTACCGGGACCTCGTCCCGATCGGTCCGATCTCGGCCAACAAGCCCGACCTCGAGCGCGAGATCGAGCGTCTCAAGCCCACCCAGGGCACGCCGCTCTACACCGCAGCCGAGGACTCCTACTCGTTCATGCGCGAGGGCTTCGACGCCACCCGGATCAACGCAGTGGTGCTGCTCACCGACGGACGCAACGAGGACCCACGCAACGAGGACCTCGCCGGGTTGCTGTCGGCGCTCCGGACGACCACCGAGGGCGAGTCGACCACCCCGGTGCGGATCTTCACGATCGCCTACGGCAACGACGCCGACGAGTCGACCCTCAAGCGCATCGCCGAGGCGACGAACGCGGCCGCGTACAGCGCGGTCGACCCCGCCACCATCGTGAACGTGTTCAACGCGGTGGTGAGCAACTTCTAGTGGACCGCACCTGCTCACCCCGTGCTCGGCATGCCGGCTGTCGCAGCGCAGCTCTGAGTGTGCCGACAAGCCCGAGCGGGAGCGCTCGATGGGCGTGATCGAGGGGCTTCCCGAGCAGTGGAAGAACCGCCGCACCGCGGACGCCGTCATGGCGCCGTCGGCGATCCTCCTCGCCGGCGCGGGCGCGGCTGCCGCGATCCTCGGCGGGCTCCCGCTCCTCGCCGCGCTCGGAGTCGGTGGCGTCGCCGGTCTGGTCCGGATCGCCACCTTGCTCCCACGTTCGGCGCGCGGCACCCGCGTCGACCCGATGAGCATCGCCGACCCGTGGCGCGGCTTCGTGCGCGAAGCCCTCGACGCCCAGCGCCGCTACCGGAAGGCGGTGAGCTCGGCCAACGCCGGACCGCTCCGCGACCGCCTCGTCGAGATCGGCGAGCGCATCGACGCCGGCGTCGGTGAGGTCTGGCGGGTCGCCCGCCGCGGCGACGCGCTCGTCGACGCGATCGCGAACCTCGACGCGCCCTCCGCGCACCGCGAGCTAGAAGAGGCGAAGCGGACCGCCGAGGCGACCCCCGGCCCGTCGGCCGACGCGACGGTCGCCGCGCTCCAATCCCAGGTCGACTCCGCCGACCGGCTCACGGCCGTCGCGACCGACGCCAAGGACCGGTTGCGGCTCCTCGACGCCCGCCTCGACGAGGCGGTCGCCCGAGCCGTCGAGCTGTCGATCCAGGCCGAGGACGTCGCCCAGCTGGGCGGACTCGGTGGCGACGTCGAGGCGCTCGTGGGGGAGATGGAGAGCCTGCGGGTCGCCCTCGAAGAGGCGGGCGGGACGGCCGCCACCGCTTGACCGAAGGGTCGGCGGGCCACGAACCACCTCATCGCTCCGACACACCCCAGTCGCTCTTCGGCGGCCTCCGGCCCCACCCAGACGAGTTCCACGCGCTCGCGGTAGCCGCACTCACCGGCTCCTTCGAGGCCGCCCTTGGAACAAGCGGGAGGTCGGGTCGTGCCGGACCGGCGGGTCCTCCACCCTCGTCGGCGGACTCGCTCTCGTTCTCGGGGGCCACCGCAGATAGGGTTTGCTCCATGTTCAAAGCGATCAAGAAGTGGTGGAAGTACCTGGGGGCGAAGCTCGGGCTGAAGCTCGAGGAGTCGGCCGACCCGAAGGTGCAGCTGGAGCAGGCGATCACCGAGGCGCGGGAGCAGCACCGCAAGCTCACCGAGCAGGCCGCAAACGTCATCGCGAACCAGAAGCAGACCCAGCTCAAGCTCGATCGCGCGCTCGACGAGTACGAGAAGGCAAACGCGTCGGCGCGACAGGCGCTGCTGCTCACCGACCAGGAGACGCGCGCGGGGAACACCGAGAAGGCGCAGTCGATGGGCGAGGCCGCCGAGGCGTTCGCCAACAAGCTCATCAGCCTCGAGGCCCAGATCGACCAGATGAAGAAGAGCCTCCTCGACGCGACGCAGGCGTCCGAGAAAGCCAAGCAAGCCGTCACCCAGAACTCGGCGGCCCTGCAGAAGAAGCTCGCCGAACGCGAGAAGCTCCTGAGCCAGCTCGACCAGGCGAAGATGCAGGAGCAGATGAACAAGGCGATGACGCAGCTCAGCGAGACGGTCGGCGACGACGTGCCGACGTTCGAGCAGGTGCGCGACAAGATCGAGAAGCGGCTCTCGAAGGCGCAGGCCACCTCCGACCTCACGGGCGCGTCCGTCGACGTGAAGATGCTCGAGGTCGAGCAGGCCCAGGCCAGCGCCGAGGCTCAGGCGCGACTCAGCGAGCTGCGCTCCGAGCTCGGTCTGTCGACCCCGCCGCCGAAGGAAGAGACCGGCGAAGCGAAGGAAGCCGGCGCGAGCTAGCGATCACCTGGACGGCATCGCCCCGGCGCTCACTCCGAGACGCGCACCCCTTCGAGCGCGAGCAGCGCGCGCTTGAGGTCGGGGCGCCCGTCGGCACCGCCGTAGCCGCCCAGGCGCACGCCCCCGTTGCCGGCCGACGCCAGCACGCGGTGACACGGCACCACGAGGGGCACGGGGTTCGACGCCATCGTGGTGCCGACCGCACGCGCCGCCTTCGGGCGACCGGCGATCTCGGCCAGCTCGCCGTAGGTGACCGTCGTTCCCCACGGCACCTCACGGCGCAAGGCCAGGAGGATCGCGCGCTGGAACTCGGTGCTCACCCCGGAGAGGTCGACCTCCACGTCGAACGCGCGGCGGCTTCCTTCGAAGTGCTCGTCGAGCTGACGCGCGAACCCGTCGACCCGCTCCTCGGTCGCACCGTCCGGTGGTACCGGGTCGGCACCGGGGAGGGAGATCGCGCACACGCCGTGGTCACCGACGGTCACCCCCAGCTCACCGATCGGTGTGGGGTGCGACCACCAGCGCAACACGGCGTCGCTCAGACGAGTCCGAGCTCGGTGACCTCGGCCCGCTCCTCGAGCAGCTCCTCGGTGGTGATCCGGATCCGCTCCTGGGCGAACTCGCCGTGCTCGATGCCCTCGACGACCGACCAGGCCGAACCGTCGCTGCGCACCGGGTAGCCGAACTGCAGTCCCTCGGGCACGCCGTACTCGCCGCTGCTCGCCACCGCGAGCGAGTGCCAGTCGCCGTCGGCCGTCGGGCGCCAGATGCTGTTGACGGAGTCGATCGCTGCGTGCGCGGCGGAGGCTGCCGACGACGCGCCCCGCTTCTCGATGACCGCGGCACCGCGCTTCTGCACCGTCTCGAGGAACGGGCCCTGGAGCCAGGCCTCGTCGTCGATCACCGTGGGCGCCGGCTTGCCGCCGATCCTTGCGTTCGCGAAGTCGGGGAACTGCGTCGCCGAGTGGTTGCCCCAGATCGCGAGGTTCGTGACGTCGCGCACCGGTACCCCGGCCTTGATCGCGAGCTGGGTCTTGGCCCGGTTCTCGTCCAGGCGGGTCATCGCGAACCAACGGTCGGCCGGGACGTCGGGCGCGTTGGATCGGGCGATGAAGCAGTTCGTGTTGCAGGGGTTCCCGACGACGAGCACGCGCACGTCGTCGGCGGCATGGGCGTTGATCGCCCGGCCCTGCGGCTTGAAGATCCCGCCGTTCACGGTGAGGAGATCGCCCCGCTCCATCCCGGCCTTGCGGGGGACCGAGCCGACGAGGAGGCACCAGGAGGCGCCGTCGAACGCGGTCTTCAGGTCCGCGGTGGGGACCACCCCTTCGAGGAGCGGATGGGCGCCGTCCTCGAGCTCCATGACCACGCCCTCGAGCGACGGCAGCGCGGGCTCGATCTCGAGCAGACGCAGGACGAGCGGCTGGTCGGGACCGAGCAGCTGACCGCTCGCGATGCGGTGGACGAGCGCGTACCCGATCTGGCCGGCGGCGCCCGTGACGGTGACGTGGACGGGTGGAGGAGCCATGCGGCGAGGCTACCGGGCGCACCCCGGCGCGCCCGAAGTCCGGCGCGAGCCCACCCCAATCCCCCGAGACCGGACCCCCGAGACCGGACCCCCGAGACCGGACCTGGGGGCACGACGCCCGTGTGGTCAGCCGGTGCGGGCCGCGGCGTCGGACGCGCGCCGACCGTCGTCGGCGAGGAGCATCGCGCGGGCTTCTCCGAGCTGGGCGAGCCGCTCGGCCGCACCGTCGCGCGCACCACCGTGGTCGGGGTGCGCGAGTCGGGCCAGCCGGCGGAAGCGGGCCTGCACGTCGACCCGGTCGACCGCGCCGTTCGCCGCGATGCCGAGCACCTCCATCGCCCAGCGCCGGTCGGCCGGGATGCCGCGCCACGCGTCGTCGATCCGTCCACCCTCCGAGGCGCCGACGCCCGCCATCCCGGGCCGGGAGCGGCGGAGGTCAGGCGGACCGTCGAGGAGCCGGCGGACCGTCACGCCGTCCGGCAGGCGCGGCCGGGCGAGCGCCGACTCGACCGTGCGCAGCGCGACGACTCGCGCCGAGCTGGGGAGTGCGGCGGCCGCGAGCACCGCACCGATGACCTGCGGGTCGGGGCGGCCGTGCCGGTCGATCTCGAGGACGACCCGGGTGTCGGTGTGCGTCCCCACCTCGGCACCGGAGCGGGTGAGGGACTCCCCCACGATGCGGTGCCGGGAGCGATCGAGTCCGTGCGTGTCGGTCTGGAGCCGGTACCGCAGGGCGATGCGGGGGACCGCGAGGCCCTTCCGGGCTTCGTCGAGCAGCCGGGGCAGGAGGTCGCGCTGCTCTTCGTCGAGCTCCGGCGCGAACTCGGACACCACCGCGCCCAGCAGGACCGCGCCGTAGGCCGGGCCGCTCGTGGGGAGGTAGACGTCGCCGAGCACGATCCGCCTCGTCGGCACGTGACGACGCGTGTGGCGGACGTTCAGCTCGGCGAGCAACATCTCAGATTCTGGCTCCACACCTTGCGTTCGTCGCGGACCGGACCCGCGGACGGGAGAACTCCGTCACATCCGGTCGACGATGGCCTTGGCGAACTCCGAGGTCTTGACCTCGCTCGCACCCTCCATCAACCGGGCGAAGTCGTAGGTCACGACCTTGTCGGCGATGGTCGCCTCCAGCGCCGTGACGATGGTGTCGGCGGCGTCCTGCCAGCCGAGGTGCTCGAACATCATCACACCCGAGAGGATAACCGAGCCGGGGTTCACCTTGTCCTGGCCCGCGTACTTGGGCGCGGTGCCGTGGGTCGCTTCGAAGACGCCGTGACCGGTGACGTAGTTGATGTTGCCCCCCGGCGCGATGCCGATCCCCCCGACCTGGGCGGCGAGGGCGTCGGACAGGTAGTCACCATTGAGGTTGAGCGTGGCGATCACGTCGAACTCGTCGGGGCGGGTGAGCACCTGCTGGAGCGTGATGTCGGCGATCGCGTCCTTCACGAGGATCTTGTCGCCCGGGTCGCCACCGCAGTCGTCCCAGCCCACCGCGACGTCGGAGAACTCGTCGCGCGTGAGCTCGTAGCCCCAGTTCATGAACGCACCCTCGGTGAACTTCATGATGTTGCCCTTGTGCACGAGGGTGACGCTTCTGCGGTTGCGCTTGACCGCATAGTTGATCGCGGCGCGGATGAGGCGCTTCGACCCGCTGACGGACACCGGCTTCACGCCGATGCCGGAGTCGGCCTTGATCTCCCAGCCGAACGCCTCGTGGAGGACCTCGATCATCTTCTTGGCCTCGGGCGTGCCCGCCTCGACCTCGAGGCCGGCGTAGATGTCCTCGGTGTTCTCCCGGAAGATCACCATGTCGACCTTCTCGGGCGTCTTCACCGGCGAAGGGACGCCCTGGAACCATCGGACGGGCCGCAGGCAGACGTAGAGGTCCATGATCTGGCGCAGCGCGACGTTGAGGCTGCGGATCCCGCCGCCGATCGGTGTCGTGAGTGGGCCCTTGATCCCGATGAGATGGTCGCGGAACGACTGGACGGTCGCCTCGGGGAGCCACTCGCCGGTCTGGTCGAACGCCTTCTGCCCCGCGAGGACCTCGATCCACTCGATCGACTTGCCGTGCTTCTTGGCGGCGGCGTCGAGCACGAGCTGCGCGGCCGGCCAGATGTCGACGCCGGTGCCGTCGCCCTCGATGAACGGGATGATCGGGTCGTCGGGGACCTGCAGCTCTCCGTCGACGAGCGTGATCTTCTCGGGCATCGTCGTTCCTTCCTGATGACGTCGGTCGAGGTCCGGGACCTAGCGCGCGAGCGCGACGATCCCGAGGGTAACGAGGTACACGGCGAGGAAGCCGATCGCAGTCCACAGGAGCGTTGCTCGAGAGAACGGCCCCGGGCGTCCGTCGACGCCGGCGAGGTCGAAGCCACAGGAGCCGCACCGCACGAGCACCTGGGCCACCGCGTTCCCGCACTGCGGGCAGGTCCCGGCGACGGGCTCGGGGAGGGACTGGGGCAGGTTCACGAAGGTCCTCACGGTCGGGCTGCTCGCCGCTCGGCGGCGTCGACGGCATTCGAGAGCAGCATCGCGATCGTGGTGGGTCCCACGCCACCCAGGCGGGGTGTGATCCAGCCCGCCACCTCGCCCACGGCCTCGTCGACGTCGGGGACGACGCGCCGGCCGTCCATCGTGATCCCGGCACTCACGACGGCTGCCCCCGGCTTCACCATCTCGGGCGTGACGATCGACGGGCGCCCGGCGGCAGCCACGAGGATGTCGGCCTGGCGGGTGTAGGAGCCCAGGTCGGCGACGCCCGTGTGCACCACGGTCACCGCCGCGTTCGCGTGGGGCTCCTTGAGGGCCAGCAGCAGGGCGAGCGGTCGGCCGATGGTGAGGCCCCGGCCGACGATCACGACATGGCTCCCGGCGATCGGGACCCCGTGCGCCTCGAGGAGCGCCTGGATGCCGAGGGGCGTGCACGGCCGGGGTGCCGCGACACCCATGACCAGACGGCCGAGGTTCACGGGGTGCAGCCCGTCGGCGTCCTTGGCCGGATCGACCGCCAGGAGCGCGGTCTCCTCGTCGAGGTGGTCCGGGAGGGGGAGCTGGACGATGAAGCCGTCGACCTCGGGGTCGTGGTTCAGCTGCTCGATCTCCGCCGCCAGGTGGTGCTGCGACACGTCGTCAGGGAGCTCGCGGTGGTGCGAGATCATCCCGATCTCCTCGCACGCGGTCCGCTTGCCCCGGACGTACGCGTGGGAGTTGGGGTCGTCGCCGACGAGGATCGTGCCGAGCCCGGGGACCACGCCCTGCTCACGCAGTGCGGCGACGCGGGCCGCGAGACGCGCCTTGGTGGCCTCGAGGAACGCCTTCCCGTCGAGCAGCTCCGCCGTCATCGCAATACCCCCTCCCCCACGACCATTGATGCGTCTCTCACCCGCCTATGGCGGGGTGAGAGACGCAGGACCAGTGGCTCGGTCATGCGTCTCTCACCGTGAACTGTGCGGGTAGGGGACGCATCATGGGGCTTCATCAGTGGAGGAAGTGTCGTTCGCCGGTGAACACCATCGCCAGGCCGAGCTCGTCGGCGCGGGCGGTCGTCTCGTCGTCACGCATGGCGCCGCCGGGCTGGACCACCACGGCGACCCCCGCGGCCGCGGCCGCCTCCACCCCGTCGGGGAACGGGTAGAAGGCGTCGCTCGCGCACGCGCCCCCCTCGGCCCGCCCCGCCGCCTTCTTCGCCGCGATCTCGCCGGACTCGACCCGGTTCTGCTGGCCCGCCCCGATCCCGACGGCCTGGCCGTCCTTCACCAGCACGATCGCGTTCGACTTCACGTGCCCACAGATCCGCCATGCCAGCTCGGCGTCGCGCCACTGCTCGTCGGTCGGGGCGACCTTCGTCACGACCTGCCAGTCGTCGCGCGACGCCGCGAAGTGTTGCGGCGCCTGGACGAGGAAGCCGCCCGAGATCTGGCGCACGTCGATGGTCGGTTCCTCGGGCGGCGGCCCCTCCAGGATCCGCGTGTTCTTCCGCTTCGCGACGAGCGCGTCGACCGTGCCGTCCTCGTACGACGGGGCGAGGACCACGTCGGCCTGCGGTCCGGCCGCCATGAGCTCGACGGTCGCGGCGTCGAGCGGACGGTTGAGCGCGACGATCCCGCCGAACGCGGAGCGCTCGTCGCACTCGAGTGCCCGCCGGTACGCCGTCGCGAGATCGTCGGCAACCGCAACGCCGCACGGGTTGGCGTGCTTGATGATGGCGCACGCCGACGACGCCGAGCCCCGATCCTCCGAGTTCAGGTCGTGCACGAGGCGCCACGCGGCGTCGGCGTCGTAGTAGTTGAGGTAGCTCAGTGCGAGCCCGCTGTGCTGGACGACTGCGTCCCACCAGCTGGAGGTCCCCGAGAGCCGGTAGCGGGCAGCCTCCTGGTGCGGGTTCTCGCCGTACCGGAGCGTCTCGTCGGTCCGCACGAGGGGCAGCACGACGTGGCGCGGCAGGAGCGCGTCGTCCTGGAGCCAGCGGACGATCGCGGCGTCGTACGCCGCGGTGCGGGCGAACGCCTCGAGCGCCAGGTTCCGCCGGGTGTCGTCGGAGAGGGCACCGTCGTTCGCCCGCAGCTCGTCGAGCACCGCGTCGTACTGGTCCGGGGAGCTCACGATCCCGACCCAGGCATGGTTCTTCGCCGCGGCCCGGGTCATGGCGGGCCCGCCGATGTCGATCGTCTCGATGTCCGGCTGCTCGTGGAAGGGGTAGAGGTTCGACACGACGAGGTCGAACGGCTCGATCCCGTGGGTCTCGAGGTCGGCCCGGTGCGACGCCTTGCCCCGGTCGGCGAGGATCCCGCCGTGCACCTTCGGGTGCAGGGTCACGACGCGGTGCTCGAGCATCTCGGGCACGCCGGTCATGTCGGCCAGCAGCGTCACCGACACGCCGGCGTCGGCGACCGCCGCCGCGGTCCCGCCCGACGAGACGAGCTCGAAGCCGAGCTCGGCGAGCCCGCGAGCGAAGTCGGCCAACCCGGCCTTGTCCCACACCGAGAGCAGCGCTCGCCGCCCGGCCTGCTCCTTGCTCACCCTGTCTCCTCTTCCGGCACCGCGAGCAGGTCGCGGAGCACGCGGGGGTACAACCGCCGTTCGGTCTCCTTGATGCGTTCGTGCAGGGACTCGGCGGTGTCGTCCGGGGCCACCTCCACCGACTCCTGGGCGAGGATCGGGCCCTCGTCGACCGCCAACGTCGCGAAGTGCACCGTACAGCCCGTGACGCGCGCGCCCGCAGCGAGCGCGTCCTCCACCGCGTGGGCCCCCTTGAACGCCGGGAGCAACGAGGGATGGGTGTTGGTGATCCGACCTCCGTACGCGTCGTGGACCGACTGCTCGAGGATGGTCATGAAGCCCGCCATCGCGACGAGATCGACCTCATGGCGCTTCAGGGCATCGACCACCCGATCGGTGTACGCGCGGCGGTCGAAGTCGGCACCGAAGGACTCGCGCGGGACGTGCTCGACCGGGATCCCGGCCTGCTCGGCCCGCTCCACGGCCCCGCACGGTCGGTCGACGATCACCACTGCGACGGGGAGCCCGGCATCGACGATGGCCTGGAGGATCGTCCCACTCCCCGATGCCAGCACGCCGAGCCTCCGCACGGTGGTGAACCTAGCCTCCGCCCGCGCCAGAGCCCATGGGGCCGGGGTCTGGGGGGTCCTTGCGTTGGCGCGCGATCCATGATGGGCTGCGCTGGGCGCTTCGGACGACGGTCGCGCCCCACATCTCAGTCGTTCGGAGGAAAGTGCATGGATCTCACCAAGCTCTCGATGAGCGACAAGGTCATCGCAGTCAGCGGAATCTTGTTGTTCGTCCCGATCTCGTTCCTGGACTGGTTCGCAGCCAGCGCCAAGGGCATCCCCGGTGTCGGTAGCAGCGGCGGCAACGCATGGGATTTCACCCTGACCTGGCTCGCCGTGCTGATCGGGATCGCGATGGTGGTCCTCGTTGCGCTCAAGCTGTTCGAGGTGAAGCTCCCCGACGTCGGGACTGCCTCCTGGGGCACGATCCTGCTCGGCATGGGTGCCGTGGCCTTCGCCTTCGTCCTCATCAAGACGATCGCCGGGGTCAGCGTCCCCGAGGGTGCCGAGGACATCATCGACATCAGCCGAAAGGTCGGACTGTTCCTCGGTCTGGTCGCCACGGCCGGCCTCGCAGCCGGTGGCTACCTGCGACTGCAGGAAGAGAAGGCCGGCGGCGGGGCGGCCCCGCCGACCGCCTGAGTCCGGGCGCGAAGCCCAGACTGCTCGAATCGTTGCGTCCGGCCCCCGTCACTGCGGGGGCCGGCTCGCGTCCGCACCACCTCGACCACAGAGCAACGGGGGAATCTCATGCCTGACGAAGCAGCCAAGGTCTCACTCGCCGAGCGCCTGGGTTGGCGTGCGCAGCGCCGACCCGTGGCCGGGTTCGCCCACGCCCTCGCCGCCGCCGCCGGGTTCTTCCTGGTCGTCGCAGCCATCGCACTGGCAACCGAGATCGCATCCGACGACCTCACGGCACCCGGCGTCATCGCCAGCCTCGTCGTCGTCGCGGTCGCGGTCTACGTCGGGATGCACCTGCCCGGGCCCGCGCGCAGCGCGTCGGTCACCGCGCTCGCCACCGTCACGCCGGTGCTGTGGTTCTTCACCTTCCTCGGCGACGGCGACGGGACCGGGAACGGCTCCATCCGCGCGATCCTGCTCCTCTGCCTCGCCGTGTACGTGGCCCTCTACCTGTTCGGGTGGACCGCCGGGCGGGCGATCTTCCTCGGTCTCGCCCTCGTGTTCCTCGCGGCATGGATCAACTTCGAGGTCGCCGGCGGCGACGCCGTGGCCCCGTTCCAGAGCGAGGTCAGCAACGAGACCGGGTTCGACACCCCCTTCGGCGACGGCGGATCGTCCAACGGCTTCGACCCGATCGACAACGGGAGCGGCGACGACACCGACGTCGTGTCGCTGCTCCTCGGGCTCGGCTTCCTCGGGGCCGCCGCCGCGCTCGACAAGCAGGGTCGGGCCGGCTCGGCCACACCCTTCCTCGCCGTCGGTTCCGTGCTCGCGGTGGTCGGCGCCACGGCGCTCGGAGGCCAGGAGAGCGCCCTGCTCGCGGGCGTGCTCGCCGCTGCTGCAGGGGCCGCGGTCGGACTGGTCGGGGCCCGGGGCGACGGTCGACGAGCCTCGGTGTGGTTCGGCGTGATCGTGGTCGTGTTCGGCTTGCTCGCCGTGATCGGGGATCTCGCGGGGGACTCGGCCATCGGGCTCGCAGGTCTCGCGGCACTCGTCGCCGCGGGGCTCGTCGCCCTCGGGATCGTCCTCGCACCGAAGCTCGAGGAGCCCGTCGACGGGGATGCGACGGCAACGGCGGACTAGGAGTTGCTGATCCCGTAGCCGAGCCAGACGAGGGCGGCGATCGCCAGCAGTGCGATCCCGATCCAGCCGAGCACGATGCCGGCGATCGCCAGCCCTCGACCCCTCTCGGTGCCGCTCGACTCGTCGATGCGCCCCAGCGCGACGTTGCCGAAGATCACGGCCAGGACTGCCGTCACGATGAAGCAGAAGAGCACTCCGAGCACCAGCGACGCGACCGCGAACCCGTTCGTGCGCGCATCGTGGTGCGTTCCCCGTGCCCCGAAGGCCCCCGGCGGGGGCGGGGGCGGCCCCGGTTCGGGCGCCGGGGGCGGTGCAACCGGGGGCGGTGACGCCACCGGAGCGATCGGCTCGGGCGCCGGCGGCGGTGCAACCGGGGGCTCCGGGGACGGAGCCGGTGCGGGCTCCGGTTCCGGTGGCGCGGCCGGCGCGAGCGGCGGTGCAGGCTCCGGTTCCGGCGGTTCCGGCGGTTCCGGCGGTGGTGGCGCAGGCGGCGGGGCGGACGCGGCGACAGGCGGTGGTGGCGGAGCTGGCGCAGGCGGCGGGGCGGGTGCGGCGACAGGCGGCGGCGCGGGTGCGGCGACAGGCGGCGGCGCGGGCGCTGCCCGAGCTGTGGGGCCCACTGCGTCGAGGACGTCCTTGCGGGTGATACGACCGCCCTCGCCGGTGCCGGCGATCGACGCCGGGTCCAGCCCGTGCTGGGCGATGAGGCGGCGCACGAAGGGTGACGTGAGCGCGACTGTGCTCGCGGCAGACGCGGTGGCGACGGGCGCGACCGGAGCCGGGGGCGGCGCAACCGGGGGCGGTGCGACTGGGGGCGGTGACGCCACCCGAGCGATCGGCTCGGGCGCAGGAGGCGGATCGCCCGGCTCGGGCGCAGGAGGCGGACCGCCCGGCTCGGGGGAGGGGTCCGGAGGGGTGGACACGAGCCGAGCCTAGGACGAGCGGGTCAGAGCCCGGCGACCACGCCGACCATGAGCTCCCCCGCCTCCGTCGGGTTGAGCCCGATCTGCACGCCGGCGTCGGCGAGTGCCTCCATCTTCGCGGCGGCGGTGCCCTTGCCACCCGAGACGATGGCCCCGGCGTGACCCATCTTCTTGCCGGGAGGCGCCGTGACGCCGGCGATGTAGGAGACGACCGGCTTGGTCATCTCGGCCTTGACGTACGCCGCTGCCTCTTCCTCGGCCGAGCCGCCGATCTCGCCGATCATCATCACGGCCCTGGTCTCCGGGTCGGCCTCGAACGCCTGCAGGCAGTCGATGAAGCTCGTGCCCGGGACGGGGTCGCCGCCGATGCCGACACAGGTGGTGACGCCGATGTCCTGCTGCTTCAGCTCGTAGAGCGCCTGATAGGTGAGCGTGCCGGAGCGGCTCACGATGCCGACCGGCCCACCCGCCTTGGCGATGTGGCCGGCGGTGATGCCGATGTTGGCCTTCCCCGGGCTGATGATCCCGGGGCAGTTCGGACCGAGCAGGCGCACGCCCGGGTGGTCGCGCCGCAGGGTGTTGTAGAACCACGCCTCGTCGTGCGCGGGGACGCCCTCGGTGATCACGACGATGAACTCGACCCCGCCCTCGGCCGCGTCGATCACCGCGGCCTTCACGCCGGGAGCGGGGATGAAGACGCAGGACGCCGTGGCGCCCGTGGCGTCGACCGCGTCCTTCACCGTCGCGAAGATCGGGATCCCCTCGACGTCGGTACCCGCCTTCTTCGGGTTGGTCCCGGCCACGACCTGCGTCCCGTACTCCCGGTTGAGGAGCCCGTAGAACCGGCCTTGCGAGCCGGTCAGGCCCTGGTACACGACCTTGGTGGTCTCGTCGACGAAGATCGACATCAGCTCCGCTCCTGCCTGACGGCGGGCCGCTCGGGCCCCGGCTCACTGCGGCGCACGATACGTGCGCCCCGGACGTTCGCCTCCACGGCTACTTCCCTCCCCGGGACTTGGCGATCTCGACGACCGTGTTCGCGGCGTCGCGCATGGTCGGCTCGAGCCGAAGCTGGTCGGTCAGGTGCGGCTCGAGGATCGCCCTCCCCTCGTCGGCGTTGGTGCCGTCGAGTCGGATGACGATCGGGGCGTCGATCGCGACCCGCTCGAGCGCCTGCACGATCCCGTTCGCGACCTCTTCGCCCTTGGTGATCCCACCGAAGATGTTGATGAAGATCGCTTTGACGTCCGGGTCGTTGTTGATGACCTCGAGCGCTCCGGCCATCACGTCGGCGTTGGCGCCGCCGCCGATGTCGAGGAAGTTGGCCGGCTTGCCGCCGACCTGGCTGACGATGTCGACCGTGCTCATGGCGAGCCCGGCGCCGTTGGCGATGATCCCCACGTAGCCCTCGAGCCCCACGTACTGGAGGCCCTTCTCGTGCGCCGCGACCTCCCGGTCATCGCGCACTTGCGTGGCGTCGTAGGCCTCGTACTCGGGGTGGCGGAAGATCGAGCTGTCATCGAGCGTCACCTTGGCGTCGAGCACGTGGACCCGGCCGTCAGGCGTCAGGATCAACGGGTTGATCTCTACCAGGTCGGCATCCGCGTCGACGTAGCAGCGCCACAGCTTGGTGAGGACGTCGACTGCGCCCTCGGTGGCCTCCGGGTCGAGCTTTGCGGCGGCGACCCACTCGCGGCACTGGGCCTCGGTGAGGCCGTCGACGGGATCGACGTGGATCTTGGCGATCGCCTCGGGGTTCTCCTCTGCGACCTGCTCGATCTCGACCCCGCCCTCGGCGGAGAGCATCCCCAGGTGGAGCTTGGCGGAACGGTCGAGCGTGAAGGACGCGTAGTACTCGCTCGCGATGTCACTGGCGTTCTCGATCCAGACGATCTCGACCGTGTGGCCCTTGATGTCCATCCCGAGGATGTCGGTGGCGTACCTCCGGCACTCGTCGGCGTCGGCCGCGAGCTTGATGCCGCCCGCCTTGCCGCGCCCGCCGACCTGCACCTGCGCCTTCACCACGACCGGATAGCCCACCGTGTCGGCCGCAGCCACCGCGGCATCGACGGTCTCGACCGCCTCACCGGCCGACACCGGCATGCCGTACTGGGCGAACAGCTGCTTGCCCTGGTACTCGTACAGATCCAAGTTCCTACTCCATGCTCGTCGGTCAGCCGCTGGGTCCGCCGTTCGTCCGCTCCTGCCTCACGGCGGGCCGCTCAGGCCCCGGTCGCTGCGGGGCAGGGTACCTGCGTCGCGCACGCTCGCTCCGCTCGGCTCAGCCCGACACCCGCGACTCCCGCTCGCCGAGCGCCGACTCGAGCGTGGTCGTGATCTCGGCCAGCGATGCCCGGGCGTGGAGATCCGAGCCCGACCGGGCGAAACGGAGCCCCCGGTCCGGAGGACCCGACTCGGGACCGGCCCCGTCCCTGGGCGAGAATGCCCACCGTGCCCGCTGCTCCGGACGACCGCCGCGTCCTCCTCTTCGCCGCCGCCCTCGTGGTGCTCGCGGGGCTGGCGATCGCGGGGCTGCTGTTCCTCGCCACCGGCGGGACCGACCAGGACCCGTTGGCCACCGGCCCGATCGCCCTCGGCCTCGAGCCCGAGCTCACGGCTCGCACCGAGGAAGGTGGGCCCAGCTACATCGCCAACCCGTTCGGTGAGCACGGCTTCTGGCTCGACCTCGAAGGGGGGCAGCTCGTGGCGCTCGACATCGTCCGTCCCGGCACCCGCTCGTGCATCGTGAAGTGGCGGGCGACCAAGGACGCCTACGTCGCCTGCAACGGCGACCGGCTCGCGTCCACGGATCTCGCCCGCTTCGAGGTGACGGTCGCCAAGCCGGCGCCCGACGAGCCGGCCGAGACGGTGTTCGTCGACCTGCGCCGGCGCGAGCCTGCTCCGACCAGCTCGGGCTGACGTCCCCGCTACCTGGCGATCTTCTCGAGCGGCGCCCAGGCCAGGAGCAGCCGCTTCTCGCCGGCGTCGCGGAAGTGCACGACGACCTCGGCCTTGTCGCCCGTGCCCTCCATGTCGAGGATCACGCCCTCCCCGAACTTGTCGTGGCGCACGTCGTCACCGATCTCGAGCCCGACGTGCTCCGCGCCGCGCGCACCGGGCGCTTCGCCACCGCGCCGGACCGCCGCGTCGACGACTGCGTCGCGGTGCGCCGCGGGGCTCCCGGTGGGGCGACCACTCCCACCCGCTCGTGACCCGATCGCCTTCTCCCCGATCGAGTGGACGAGCTCCTCGGGGATCTCGGCGAGGAACCGGCTCGGTGGGTAGTAGTCGGTGGAGCCGAACAGGGTGCGGCTCCATGCGTGGCAGAGGTAGAGCCGCTCGCGGGCTCGGGTGATCCCGACGTAGCAGAGGCGCCGCTCTTCCTCGAGCTCCTCCGGATCGCCGAGCGATCGCACGTGCGGGAACACCCCGTCCTCCATGCCGGCGAGGAACACGACCGGGTACTCGAGGCCCTTGGCGGTGTGCAGCGTCATCAGGGTCACGCTGCTCTCCTCGGACCCGTCGGCCGCGTCCATGTCGGTGACGAGCGAGATCGCCTCGAGGAAGGCCTGGACCCGGGCGAGGCCGGTGGGGATCGCGACCGGCGCGTCGGCAGCTCCCTCGAGCGCCGTGCCGACTCCGGCGATCGCGGGGAGCCCCGACGTGTCGCCCTTGTCGAGCGCCTCGTCGAACTCGCGGCACACCCCGACGAGCTCGGCGAGGTTCTCGATGCGTCCCTGCGACTCGATCGAGCGTTCGGCCTCCAGGTCGGCGACGTAGCCAGTGAGCTCGAGCACCTTCTGGAGGGTCCCGCCCACACCGTCGGCGGTGAAGCCCTCGAACGCGACCATGAGCTCGAGCAGGTCCCGGATCCCGCCGAGCGCCTTGCCGCTCACCCCGGCGGCTGCCGCCTCGCGCAGCGCGTCGCGAAACGTGAGGTGCGCGCCCTGGCCGTAGGCCTCGACCTTGCCGATCGACGTGTCGCCCACGCCGCGCTTGGGCGTGTTGACGATGCGCTTCCAGCTCACCTCGTCGTCCGGGTTCACGAGCGCTCGCAGGTACGCGAGCGCGTCCTTCACCTCGCGCCGATCGTAGAACTTCGTGCCGCCCACCACGCGGTACGGGATTCCCGTCCGCACGAACGACTCCTCGATCACGCGACTCTGCGCGTTGGTCCGGTAGAAGACGGCGATGTCGCGGAATCGTTGCCCTTCGGTGTCGGTGAGGCGCGTCACCTCGTGGGTGATGAAGGCGGCCTCATCGCGCTCGTCCTCGGCCTGGTAGCGGGTGAGCAGCTCGCCCGCGACCTCCTCGGTCCAGAGGTGCTTGGGCTTGCGCGCCGCATTGTTGGCGATGACCGCGTTGGCCGCGTCGAGGATGCGCTGCGTGGAGCGGTAGTTCTGCTCCATCACCACGACCGACGCCTCGGGGAACACCTCCTCGAACCGCAGCAGGTTGCGGTAATCGGCCCCGCGAAAGCGATACACCGAGTTGTGGGTGACGATGCCCTCGGCCACGAAGTTGTGCGTCCCTTCGATGTCGAGGTCGTAGACCGGGGCGTCGATGACGGTCGGCTCGACCGTGGTGACCACGTCGAACACGCCGTGCTCGTCGACCATCACCATCCCCGGGCGGACAGCCGACGCCTCCGTGAACGGCAGCAAGTTCATGACCGCGACGTCGTCGTTGGCGGTGAGGCGCGCCTTGCACTGCACGGTCACGTCGAGGACCCCCTGGACGCGCTGCACGACCTCGGAGATCCATCCCATGTCGGTGCTGGCCGTCTCGAATCGCCAACCGCGGGAGCCCCGGCGCGCCGGGCGGACGGAGAGACCGATCGACTCCAACGCCTCCCTCCCTTCGCCGTCGTACCCGAACAGCGAGATCCGGTGGAGCGGTGCACGGCCCCGCCGGTCGCCGCAGAGGACGACGCTGAGCTGGGGAGCATCTTGTGCGTTACCGCTCGATTGGTATGACGCACGCTCGGGTGACCGGTCGAGCGGAACCGCCGGAAGGAGGTGCCCGGTCGGCGCGTAGCCGGGAACGAAGCCGGCGAAGTGCACGTGTTCGGCAGTAGAGGTGATCACGCGTCCGCTCTCGAGGCGGATCGTGACCCCACCCCACGAGAAAGATCGATGGACGCGGCCCACGCGCGCGGGGCGGAAGTCGCCGCTCCCGTAGCAGGAGAGAACCCGGGCGCCGGGCTCGATCTCCTCGATGGGACGACGGGAACCGTCGGCCATCGTGATCTCGGTGCCGGCCGGCAGGCACTGATCCGTGTCTCCCACAACGGTCACGTTGCGGTGGTCCTCGCCGAGCATGCGCACCATCTCCCACTGGGCGAGGTTGGTGTCCTGGAACTCGTCGACGAGCAGATAGCGGAACCGGTGCTGCCAGCGGGCGAGCGCGTCGGGGTGCTCGCGGAACAGCTTCACGACGAGCCCGAGGAGGTCGTCGAAGTCGACGGCCGACGCGTCGAGCAGCCGCTTCTGGTACTCGGCGTACACGTCCGCGATGCGCCGCTCGGGCGGCGAGGCCGCGCTCTCGAGCGCCATGGTCGGTGTGATGAGCTCGTTCTTCATCGCGGAGATGCGGGCGTGGAGCTGGCGGGGCGGGAAGCGCTTCGGGTCGAGGTTGAGATCCCGGCGCACGTAGTCGGTGAGGCGCACCGCATCCGACTGGTCGTAGATCGAGAACTGCGGGCGCAGGCCCAGGCGGGTCGCCTCCCGACGGAGGATGCGGGCGCAGGCGGAGTGGAACGTGCTCACCCACATCTTCTGGGCGACGGGACCGACGAGCTCGCTCACCCGCTCCTTCATCTCCCCGGCGGCCTTGTTGGTGAAGGTGATGGCGAGCAACCCGAACGGTGAGACCCGTCGCGACGCGATGAGGTACGCGATGCGGTGGGTGAGGACGCGGGTCTTGCCCGAGCCCGCGCCGGCGACGATGAGCACCGGTCCGTCGGGCGCCGTGGCGGCCTCGCGCTGGACCGGGTTCAGCCCCGCGAGCAGGGCGTGGAGCCGGGCCTGGTCGACGGCGGGGACCTGCGAGGGTGGTGGCCCGGCGTCGTCGTCGGACGGAGGTGGTTCACCGAGCGGGGCGGGATCGTCGACGAACGGTTCGGCCATGGTCGACCCATCGTAGGCGGCGCCGTGCACGCGACCGTACAGGTGTTCGATGCACCCACCCACACCGCTCTGGCGTGGGGAAAGGGTCGCGGAGACTCCCGAGCGACGCCCAAGCCCTAGATTCGCGGGACTCACCGCATCCGGTGACCCATTGCCGCCCCTTCGAGAGGACACCCATGGCCAAGGACCTGGAGCACTGGAAGAAGCGACTCGACGACGAGTACGGCCAGGTGCGGCGACGCTTCGACGAGATCCACGATCGCTTCGACCAGGTCGCGAGCGCGCAGCCCGACGACGACCTCTTCGCCCGACTCAAGGAGCTCGAGAAGCGGGTGAAGAAGGTCCGCACCGGCGGTTGGTTCCGTCCGGGCGCCCGCCAGCACCGTCGCGTGCTCAAGAAGTACAACGCGGCCAAGGCCGCCGGTGGCACGTCCCCGACGCAGACCTTCGGCTCCTGATCGACCCCAAGCTCAAGCGCGCCCTCGGCCAGATGGTCAAGGGGGTACAGGTCGTCGCGGCGACCCACGACGGGGTGACGCGCGCGTACACGTCGCACTGGGTCAGCCAGGTCGCGTTCGAGGAGCCGGTCCTGATGGCGTCGGTCTCGCCGAGGCACGACACGCATCCGCTGATCGCAGCGAGCGGGGTGTTCAGCGTGTCGATCCTCGCAGGGGACCAGATCGACCAGGGTCAGTACTTCTCGTATCCCGGGCGCCGGTTCCGATACATCGCGGAGGAGTACCTCGAGGAGGTGGACGGGCTGCCGGTAGTCGCCGACTGCGTCGCGTGGCTTCGCTGCGAGACGTTCGAGCGCAAGCCCATGCGCGATCACGAGCTGTTCTTCGCCGAGGTCACGGGGTACGGGTACGGGAGACTGAAGGAGCCGCCGCTGCTCTACTCGTCGCGCCACGGTTGGCGCATCCTCGGCGAGCGCGCCCGAAAGCCCGGCGACTCGGTGCGCGACCGGCTGCTCGCGCGACTCGCGGAGGCCGGGGTCGAGGTCGACCCGAACGACACCGACGACGAGGACGACTGATGGCGAAGCGCAGCCTGCACGCTCCGGAGGCCCAGTCCGTCACCTTCGTGGAGCTGTTCTTCGACCTCGTGTTCGTGTTCGCGGTCACGCAGGTGACCGTGCTCACGGCCGGCGACCTCACGGTCGAAGGGGTCGCTCGTTCGCTGCTCCTGTTCTGGCTGATCTGGTGGGCGTGGACGCAGTTCACCTGGACCCTCAACCCGGCCGACACGAGCCACACGGCAGTGCGAGCACTCACGCTCCTCGGAACCGCCATCGCGTTCGTGATGGCGGCGTCGGTGACCCGCGCGTTCGGGGACGAGGCCGCGTGGTTCGCGGTTCCCTACGTCCTCGTGCGTGTCGTCGGTCTCGGACTCCAGGTGCGGATCGACCTCGAGCGAGCCGACCTGCGCAACCGGGCGATCTCCGTGTGGGCGGGACTCTCCGGGATCGGCCTCGCGCTCGTCCTGGTCGGCGCGCTCGTCGACACACCCGGCCGATACTGGATCTGGCTCGGCGCGATCGTCGCCGACCTCGTCGCCGCCGGGATGGCGGGTGGCCGCCAGGAATGGGACCTCGATACGGAGCATTTCTCAGAACGGCACGGCCTCTTCGTGATCATCGCGCTCGGTGAGTCGCTGATCGTCGCCGCAACTGCCGTGAGCGTCGACGAGCGCACCGGGTCACTCGTCGCCGTCACGGCGGCCGCGCTCGCGGTCGCGTGCCTGCTCTGGTGGACCTACTTCGCCTGGGTCAAGGACGCGATCGAGGAGGGGTTCGCCTCGACCCCTCCGGAGGTGCTCGGCGCGACTGCGCGCGACGCGTTCAGCCTCGGGCACTTCCCGCTCGTCTGCGGGATCATCGGGTTCGCCATCGCGATCGAGGAGATCGTGCACCACCCGAGCGACGTCCCCTCCGGCGAGGTGACCGCGGCACTCGGGGCAGGTGTCACCCTCTACGTCGTGGCCGCCGCGTTCTCGCTCTGGCGTACGAGCCGCGTGATCCTGTGGCCCCGCCTCGGGATCCTCGGACTCACCGTGGCGGGACTGGCGATCGTCTCGACAGCCGACGCCGTGTGGCAGCTGGGGGTCGTCGCGGTCGGGCTCGCGATCATCGCGCTCGTCGAGGCCCGCGCCCCATGTATTGACGTCAGCAACCCACTGTCAGAGCGGGTTGCTGACGCAAAGAGCTGAGTCAGGCGGCCTGCTCCATCGCGGCGGTGTACGACCCCGACGCGGCGGCGCCGTTGAGCTTGGCGCGGTGCATGAACGCGGCCTGGGCCGCCTCCACGTTCTTCGGGTCGCCCTTCCACGCCTTCAGCGCCGGTGCCTGCAGCGCCCGCCCGTAGGAGAAGGACAGCTGCCACGGGTGCGGACCCATGGCGTTCATCTCGTTGAGTCGGCTCGTCGCCTGCTCGTCGGACTGCCCGCCCGACAGGAACACGACCCCAGGTATCGCGGCGGGGACCGTCCAGCGGAAGCAGCGAATCGTGTGCTCGGCAACCTCGCGGTCGGACGGTTGCGACTTCGCGCCGTACCCCGCGAGGACCATGTTCGGCTTCAGCAGCACACCCTCGTACAGGACCTTGTTGCGATGCAGCTCCTCGAAGAGCGCGGCCTGGGCCTCCGCGGTGACGTCGCTCGCCCGGTCGATCGTGTGGGTCCCCTCCATGAGGACCTCGGGCTCGACGATCGGCACGATGCCCGCTTCCTGGCAGAGTGCGGCGTACCGGGCGAGCGCATGGGCGTTGGCCTCGTAGCAGTAGCGCGAGGGGAGCTCGTCGGTGATCGTGTAAGTGGCCCGCCACTTCGCGAACCGGGCACCGAAGTCGTGGTACTCGGCGAGACGCTCACGGAGCCCGTCGAGGCCCTCGGTCACGGTCTCGTCACCGTGCGCAAGCGCCAGCGGCTTCGCGCCGGTGTCGACCTTGATCCCCGGGATGATGCCCTTGGACGCGAGCAGCTTCGGGAACGGCGTCCCGTCGGCGCTCGACTGGCGGATGGTCTCGTCGAAGAGGATCACGCCGCTGATGTGGTCCTCGATCCCGGGTGCGGTGAACAAGAGGTCGCGATAGGCGCGCCGGTGCTCCTCGGTGGACTCGACCTTGATCGAGTCGAACCGCTTCTTGATCGTCCCGCTCGACTCGTCGGCAGCGAGGATGCCCTTCCCGGGCGCCACGAGCGCCTGGGCGTTGGCGCGGAGAGTGTCGAGGTCCATGGTGTGCACTCCTGTCATTCCCATTCGATCGTGCCAGGGGGCTTGCTCGTGATGTCGTAGGCCACCCGATTGACCCCGGGCACCTCGTTGATGATCCGCGACGCCATGCGCTCGAGCAAGTCGTGCGGAAGGCGGGCCCAGTCGGCCGTCATGGCGTCGTCGGACGTGACGGCCCGGATGATGATCGGGTGCTCGTACGTGCGGCCGTCGCCCATCACCCCGACGGTCCGAACCGCGGGGAGCACGGCGAAGCTCTGCCAGATCTCCCGCTCGAGCCCGGCCCGCCGCAGCTCCTCGAGGACGACGAAGTCGGCCTGGCGCAGGATCTCGAGCCGCTCGGGCGTGACGTCGCCGATGATCCGGACACCGAGCCCGGGCCCGGGGAAGGGCTGGCGCCAGACGATGTGCTCGGGCAGACCGAGCTCCTCGCCGACGGCGCGGACCTCGTCCTTGAAGAGGTTCCGGAGCGGCTCGACGAGATCGAACGACATGTCGTCGGGCAGGCCACCCACGTTGTGGTGCGACTTGATCGTGGCGTTGTCGCCACCACCCGACTCCACGATGTCCGGGTACAACGTGCCCTGCACGAGGAACCGGACGTCGACCAGATCGCGCGCAACCTCCTCGAAGACGCGGATGAACGTCTCTCCGATGATCTTGCGCTTGGCCTCGGGCTCCGACACGCCGGCGAGCGCATCGAGGAAGCGGTCCGCGGACTTCACGTGGATGAGGTCGACGTGGAACTGGGCCCGGAACGTCTCCTCGACCTGCTCGGGTTCCCCGAGGCGCAGCAGGCCGGTGTCGACGAAGACGCACGTGAGCTGGCCGCCCACGGCCCGGTGCACGATCGCTGCGGCCACCGCGGAGTCGACCCCGCCCGACAGCCCGCAGATCACCCGCTCCCCACCGACCTGGGCCCGGATCTCGGCGACGGCTTCGTCGATGATGTTCGCGTTGGTCCACGTGGGTCGCGCCTTGCACACGTCGAACAGGAACGAGCTCAGCACCTGCTGACCCCGTTCCGTGTGTGCGACCTCGGGGTGGAACTGCACGCCGTAGATGGCGCGCTCGCGGTCCTCGAGTGCGGCAACCGGCGCACCCGGCGAGCTCGCGGTGACGACGAACCCCTCGGGTGCGGTGGTGATGGCGTCGCCGTGACTCATCCAGACCGACTGCTCCTGGGGCAGCTCGCCGAGCACGACCGACGCGCCGGTGCGGGTCATCGGGGTGCGGCCGTACTCGCCGCCGCCGGTGCGCTCG
The DNA here is from genome assembly GCA_035763745.1 of Acidimicrobiia bacterium. Lineage (GTDB taxonomy): Bacteria > Actinomycetota > Acidimicrobiia > IMCC26256 > PALSA-555 > DASUAO01. Next base: position 2,583 of record DASUAO010000046.1, on the reverse strand, counting down.
ACCACACCTCCGAGCTGCATCGCGACGAGCTGCGCGCCGTAGCAGATGCCGAGGACGGGGATGCCGGCGTCGTACACCGCGGGGTCGAGCACCGGGGCGTCGGGCACGTGGACCGACGCGGGACCACCGGAGAAGATGATCCCCACCGGGCGCTTCGCGAGCATCTCCTCGATCGGCATCGAGCGCGACACGATCTCGGAGTAGACGCGAGCTTCGCGGACCCGCCGTGCGATGAGCTGCGCGTACTGGGCCCCGAAGTCGACGACGAGGATCGTGTCGTGCGACGCGGTCATACGAGCCTCAGTGGCCCATCCCCACGCCCTGTGCGCGCTGGAGCGACTTGCCCTCGGTCTGCAGCGACGGCGCCACCATGACCTCGGCCTTCTGGAACTCCTTGAGCGTCTCGTAGCCGGTGGTGGCCATCGAGGTGCGCAACCCGCCGAGCAGGTTGAGCGTGCCGTCGTTCTCGTGTGCGGGACCGACGAGGATCTCCTCGAGCGAGGCCTTGCGACCCGCGTACACGCGGGCCCCACGGGGGAGGGTGGGGTGGAACGTCGCCATGCCCCAGTGGTACCCGCGGCCCGGCGCTTCGTACGCGCTCGCCAACGGCGAGCCGACCATGACGGCGTCGGCACCGCAGGCGATCGCCTTGGCGATGTCACCCCCGGTTCCCATCCCGCCGTCGGCGATGACCTGCACGTACACACCGGTCTCGTCGAGGTGGCGGATGCGGGCGCCCGCGGCGTCGGCGATCGCGGTGGCCTGTGGCACCCCGATCCCGAGCACGCCGCGCGTCGTGCACGCGTGGCCAGGACCGACACCCACGAGGATGCCGACCGCGCCGGTGCGCATGAGGTGCAACGCCGTCGAGTACGAGGCGCACCCGCCGACGATCACCGGGAGGTCGAACTCGCGGATGAACTTCTTGAGGTTGAGCGGCTGGCGCGACTCGTCCTTCGAGACGTGCTCGGCCGACACGACCGTGCCCTGGATGACGAGGAGGTCGAGCTCGGCCTCGAGCACGGCGCCCGCGTACTGCTCCACCCGTTGCGGCGTGAGCGATGCACAGGCGGTGACGCCGCTCTCCTTGATCTCACGGATCCGCCGGCCGATGAGCTCTTCCTTGATCGGCTCGGCGTAGATCTCCTGCATGCGCGCCGTCGCCTTCTCCGGCGTGAGCGCAGCAGTCTCCTCGAACAGCACCTCGGGGTCGTCGTAACGGGTCCAGAGCCCCTCGAGGTTCAGGCACCCCAGCCCGCCGAGCTCGCCGATCTGCGTCGCCGTCTTCGGCGAGGTGACGCCGTCCATCGCCGCGGCGACGAGCGGCAGCTCGAACTTGTAGGCGTCGATCTCCCAGGTGATGTCGACGTCCTCAGGGTCGCGTGTGCGCCGGCTGGGGACGATCGCGATGTCGTCGAACCCGTATGCCCGCCGTCCGGACTTGCCGATCCCGATCTCGACTTCCACGAGGTCGACCCCTTTGCTCGTCCGCCGCCGGCGCCCCGGCTGAACCCTCGACATTACCGCCCTGGTCGACGGGGTCCGGGACCGGGCGTCGGGGCCGGGGCATCAGGACCGGGCAGCGGTGAGGTGCTCGAGGAAGTCGACCAGGATGCGGGCGGTCGCACCCCACACCGTCTCCCCCGGCAGCTCGAAGAAGTGGATGGGACGATCCGGCCCGGTCCCGGATCCCATCTCCTCCGGGATGTCCCAGCGCTCCTCGCGATAGGTCGACTCGTCGAGCAGGTCCGAGAGCGCCACGTCGAAGACGGAGACGACCTCCGTGTAGTCGGGGGCGAGCCGGGGCCGGGCCGCGAGCAGGCCGACGAACGGCGTGAGGAGGAAGCGCCCGGCGACGGTCGTCATGCTCTCGAGCTCGGCGACGACGTCGACCACCGCCCGGTCCAGGCCGATCTCCTCCTCTGCCTCCCGCAGGGCCGCATCGCGCAGGGTGCGGTCGACGCCTTCCTCCAGCTTGCCGCCGGGGAAGGCGATCTCGCCCTGGTGCGACGGCATGGTCTCGGGACGCTTCGTGAGGATCACCCGGGCCTCGCCGTCCTCCTCGAAGAACGGCATGAGCACCGCGGCCGGACGAGCCGTCGGCGGGACCGGCGGCCGCACGACCTCCGGCACGGTGGTGGCCGCGGCGCGGACGTCCTCGAGGGAGAACCGCCGTCGATCGGCCGGGAGCGCGGTCCACGCCGGTGGACCACCCGCGCGTGCCGTCACCGGACGCGGGATCCGCTGGGCGCCCCCGCGCGTGATCGACGGCTCATCGAACATCGTGCTCCAGGGTACGGGCAGCCTGCGGGCCGGTGACCGGCCGGCGACCGCGCGGACCGTTCTCGTGACCAAGTCGGCCCCCAGGGAGGCGCATTCCGTCACTGGAAGGTCGTCCAGGGATCACTAGGCTCCGCCCGGGCCGAGCGCCGAACGATCCGAGAACCGCGCCAGGGGGACACACGTGCCGGACTGGAACCTCGCCGACGTCTACGAGTCGATCGCGGATGCCGTCCCCGACCGGCCCGCGCTGGTCTCCGGCGGGCGGTCGAGGTCCTGGCGCGAGTGGGACGAGCGCGCCGC
>DASUAO010000045.1:0-54088 GCA_035763745.1 Acidimicrobiia bacterium | reverse complement strand
CATCGAAGGCCAGCAACCTCATGAGTGACCCCGAGTGACCGTGAATGACCGTTGGCCGGGGAGCGTGGAAGACACTTCGACGCGCGGCTCGCCCCGGTGCCCGCGGTCCTGCTCGACCAACCGCGGATCGGGATCTACACGTGGGCGCGGACCTGCGTCTCGGTGCTCGTCGGGCGCGCCCGGCGTGGCCCCTGCCGGCTGATCGCCGAAGCACACACCTCGCACAGCCCTCAGCGGCACGCAGCGGAGCCGACCGCGATCGACTCCGTGAAAGCTGCCAGTTGCAACAAGAGCGGCGGCGGCACGTCGGAGCCCGACCGGTGATTCTCGCCCCCGCTCGACGCGCACCTATACGCTTCGCTGATGGCCGAGCGTCGAGTACGTCTTCGTGACGAGGAGATCGCCGCGAGCATCGTTGACGGCGAGGCGCTGATCATCAACCTGTCGAACGGCGTGTACTACAGCCTGCCCGGCTCGGGCGGGCTGATGTGGGCTCACCTCGAGTGGGGACACGACACGACGGCCACCGCCGCGGCGGTTGCCGACCGGTATGGGATCGAACTGGCGCGGGCGCTCGCCGACCTCGATGCACTGGTCGACCAACTGATCGAAGAGGGACTCGTCGTCGCTGACGACGAGCTCGCCGGCGAGCCCCCACCGCTCGACGACGGGTTCCCGGCACCCGGCGCCTACGAACCCCCCATCCTCGAGCGCTACGCCGATATGGCGGATCTCCTGGCCCTCGACCCACCGATGCCGAGCATCACGAGCCGTCCCTGGGAGTCGGCGGACGAACCCGGCCCGAGCGCGTGACCGAGACCGAACCCGGTCGCGTCAGCTGCGTGGTCGTATCGTGGAACGTCGAGTCCACTCTCGGAGCGGCGATCGAGAGCGTGCTCGCGCAGACGTATCGTCCCTTCGAGGTTCTTGTCGTTGACGCCCAATCGACCGACAGGAGTGTGCGAATCGCCGAGTCATTTTCTCCCCCGGTACGCGTCGTGTCGATCCCGGACAACGGGCCTGCGGCGAACCGCAACGCCGGAATGCTCGCCGCCCGAGGGGACTTCCTCGCCTTCCTCGATGGGGATGACCTCTGGCACCCCGAGAAGCTCGAGCGACACATGGCCCACTTCCGCGACCGACCGGACTTGGATTGCAGCATCACCCTCGTCCAAAGCTTCTGGGACGACGGCCACGAACTCGAAGCCGAGTACTACCGCGACCATCAGCGCATGCAGCCGGTGCCTGGGTACGTGATGGGCGCCGCCTGTGTGCGACGCAGTGCGTTGGATCGCGTCGGGCCGCTCGACGAATCCCTGCAATTCGCTGACAGCGCCGACTGGTTCATTCGAGCCGAGGCCGCGGGCCTGGTGGTGGACATGCTCAACGAGTCGCTCACCTTCCATCGCTTCCACGGCACGAACCTCACCCGGCGGCGCGCGACGGAGGACGCGGCCGAGTTCGCTCGCGTCCTCAAACGACGACTGGATCGGCTGCGGGCCACGGCCCGATGAGCCGCGCGTTCGCCGTCGTCCGCCCCGACGACGCCACGACCCTCCTGCTGCGAGCCTGCCTCCTCGACGGGGACAAGGCCCAGAACGCGTTCTGGGAGTGGCTCGACCGAGTAGACGACCCATTCGCCGCACTGCGCAGCGGCCCGTGGCGAGCCAAGACGGTGCTCCCATTGCTGCATGCGAATCTCCGCCGGGTGCAGTGCAGACCCGACGACCCGGCATTTCGTTCCCACCTCCGGGCCGCCAATGAACGGGAACGTCTCCGAACGGCTCCCCATCGCGAGGTCGTGAGGTCCGTACTGGACACGATGGCCGCCGACGGCCACACCCTCCGCCTCCTCGCGTCCGGTGTCCTCGCCGAGACGGCATACCCAGCGCCGGAACTTCGCCACTGCTATGGCGTGGAGCTCGTCGTGCACGGACACGAAATCGAGGACGTCGCTCGTACGTTGCAAAGGGTTGCGACACCGAGCCCAGACGATGCCTCTCTGCTCGTGCACGTCACCACAGTGCCCATCCGCCTGCGAACTCGGATTGCTCCGGCCTGCTTCTCGACTTCCCGACCGGATGCCGAATTCGTGTCGGCACCCGACTACGTGTACGGAATCCCGTGCCTGGTGCTCCCGCCCGAGCAGATGCTCGTCCAAATCTGTACGGAGGCCTTCTGCAGCGGTGTCGCGTCCGGCGACGTGACGTGGATCACCGACGCATGGTTCGCGCACGCCGCTGCGCCCGAACTGGATTGGGACATGTTCACGACGATCGTCGACGACCGGCGGCTGCACATTCCGGTGGCCACCATTCTGTCCTACCTGGCTCGCGACATCGGCCTGCCGGTCCCAGAGCACACGATTGCCGACCTGGACCGCGTAGCGGGCCGCGCCTCACGCACCGAACGGGATCTCGCCTTGTCGTTTGTCTGGCCCGCAGCGCGGCGTTCGATCGGTCCGGGTTCGCGAAAGCGGCTGGCTCCACGCGTGGCGATGGCGTTCGCGCGGTCGCGACTCGCTCCAGTGCCTGGTTTCCTCCGCGCGACGCAAGACGTCGATACCTCGCTCGATCTGGTGCTCGCCTACGCCCGTCGCCCGCTCCGGTTCGCACGTCGCCATGTTCCCTTTCTGCGTCGAAGGCAAACGCCGAAGTGAGCTCCGACGATCCCATCGCGCCACTCGTCGGCGCGTTCACCGACGCGGCCGCGCACCGAGGGTTCGGCGAGGCGTGGTTCGAGTTCGCTGGTCGCCCAGTACGGCTGCGCACCGTGGGCGACGAGCTCTCAGCGAAGATGACCGAGCCGTTCTCGCATCTGCATTGTGAGCCGACCACTGAGCCGCGCCTCACGATCGACGTGTGGGACGAGCGGGCGACGGGCATTGCTCTCCCCACATCCGCATCAGTGAGTCCCGGCGCCGCCGGCCTGGTCGAGGACCGCCGACACGCTGGGGTGGTCTGGCGAGTCGGTGACGGGTTGGCGCGCGCGCTGGACCGCGAGTCGGGCCGGATCATCGGGTGGTGCAGGGATGCCGCGATCCTGCCGTCGGAGGAGCGCACCAAGCCCCTCCGGCATCTCCTCGACACGTGGTACCTGGATCGGCACGTGCCGGTGATTCACGCCGCCGCCGTCGCCGCTGACGGGCGAGGGGCGCTCGTGGCCGGTCCTTCCGGGATCGGGAAGTCCACGACTGCGTTGGCCTGTGCAGCAGCGGGACTCGACCTTGCCGGTGACGACGAGGTCGGCCTCGAGGAGACAACCGCCGGAGCGTTCCGTGTCCATAGCCTGTACTCCGTGGCGCGCGTCGAGCGCGAGCACCTCCGTGCACACCCGTGGCTCGCATGTGGCGAGTCGCCGGTCCACCAGGTGGGTGACAAATCGCTCGTGTTCGCCGGCCGCGCGCCGGCAGTGCGTTGGGCCCGATCGATGCCGGTGGCGGCAATCCTCGTCCCGGCACGCGATGGGGGCCCCGGCCTCCGCCCTGCGTCGGGCGCAGCCGTACTCCGCGCGCTCGCCCCCAGCACGCTGATCGGGCCCGTCGGTGGCGGGCGCTGGACTCTCGAGCGACTCGCTCGGCTCGCGGCAGCAGCCCCTGCATTCTTCTTCTGCGCACCGCTCGAACCCAGCGCGGTGGCGGCCCTCGTACGCGAGGCGCTCGCTCGCGCGGTGTCGTAATGCGGATCGCGCTCTGGACCAACAGCTACTTGCCGACCATCGGCGGGGTCGAAGTGCTCATGCACCATTTCGTCAATGCACTCGTCGAGAGGGGACACGAGGTCCTCGTGATTGCCTCGAGGACCGACCCGACGCACTCGCCACGCGCGCGGCACGGAGCAGTCGACGTTGTACGGATCCCATTCGAGGACACGATCATCGCGCGGGATCCTGGGGCGTTCCTCGCCGCCCGCGGTGAGGTGAGCCGCGCGCGTGCAGAGTTCCGTCCCGACGTCGACCACCTCTACCACGGCTCGGGCGGCGAGATCAGCTTCTTCGCGATGACGGCGGGGCGGCGGACCGGCGGGTATCTCGCCAGCCTGCACCTGTCCTACGACGACAACCGTGTCTTCCCGAACGGGACACTGCATCGTGTCTTCGCCGGGGCCGCGGCGGTCACGACGTGCTCAGAGGCAGTGCGGTCGGACCTGATTCGACAGCTCCCAGATCTCGCGGCCACGACCGTCGCGATCGCCAACAGCCTGCCCTGGCCCGCGCTCGACCCGGCACCCATGCGCTTCGACCCACCCACGCTGTTCGCCGCGGGGCGAATGACCGAACAGAAAGGCTTCGACGTGGCGATCGAGGCACTGGCGCGCCTCTCGTCGCCCCCGAGGCTCGTGATCGCTGGTGCTGGCACCGAGCAAGGCGCGCTCCTGGAGAAGGTAGCTCGCCTTGGGCTCGACGACCTGGTGTCGTTTCCGGGTTGGATGCTGCCTGACGAGGTCCCGCACGCCATGCAGCGCGCGACAGCAGTGTTGATGCCATCGCGTTGGGAGCCCTTTGGCCTCGTCGCGCTCCAGGCGGCGCAGGCCGGGCGACCCGTCATCGCGTCGCGAGTCGACGGCCTGGTGGAGGTGGTCGTCGACGGAGAGACCGGTATCCTCGTGCCCCCCGGGGATCCGGACGCGCTCGCCGAGGCGATCGACCGGCTCGTCGGCGATCATGAGCGCGCGATCAACATCGGCCGGGCGGCAGGCGAGCACGCGAGAGCGCACTTCCCCTGGGATCGCCATGTCGATGCCTACGAAGCGCTGCTCCAACGGGCCGCCCACGCGGCCGGACCAGCCGGCCCGGTGCTGATCTGATCCTCGGTACTCTCGGGAGCTCCGAGAACGCTCGACCCGGCCCGCGGGGTCCGTCGGTGGGCGATACTGGTTTCGAACCAGTGACCTCTGCCGTGTGAAGGCGAACCACCCAACCCGCTGACCAGCACCTTCGCGCGAACCCGCAGGTCAGCCGCCCGAAACGCGCCTCATGAGTGACCCTGAGTCACCGTGAATGACCGTTCGTTAGGGCACGCGGAGGGCACGAAACCGGGGGTTGAAGCCTGGTCTTGGACGCGAAGACCCGAAGGGGAAGGGGTCACCTTTCCCCGCCGGGATCGCAGAACTGGACCGTCTGCTGGTGTTGGACTGTGTCCCCGCCCGGGGGGTGCGTGGAAGAGCTTGCGCCTCGGCCTGTGGGCCCGTGCCGGGCGACCCGCTGACTCAGCCGCGCACGCAGGGCCCGCCGGTTAGGTTCGGTCGGTCATGGGACACCGTTCGGCCACGGTTGACACCTGCCCGCTGGCTGCGCTCTCGCAGCCGTAGACGGGAAGGCGACCGATGACCGAGATGCGCTACGCCCGCGCCGGCGACAGTCACATCGGGTACACGATCGTCGAAGGCGACAGCGACTTGGATCACACGATGATGTTCGCCGTCGGGAACAACTATCCCTTCGAATTGATGCTCGACGATCCGATCATCAGACGATTCATCGACGGACTGGCCGCACTCGGTCGGGTGGTGCTGTTCGATCGCCGCGGCATCGGCTGCTCGGACGGCATCGAGGATTGGGAGACCCCACTCGTCGAACAGTGGGCGGACGACATCTCGGCTGTGGTCGAGGATGCGCGTCTCGAGGCCGTGACGATCTTCGCCGATCTCAGTGGGGCCGCGCTCGTCTGGGCCGCGCGACGTCCCGAGGAACTCGACCGACTGATCCTGTGGAATCACGCCTCGGAGACTCGCTCGAGCGACACCTGGGCCGAAGAGGTGATCTCCATGATCTACGCGAACGTCGCTGGCGAGTCCGACTTCAGCAGTTTCATGTCCCCAGAACGGTTCGCCGAACCAGAATTTCGGGTGTGGTCAGATCGTGCCGGCCGCGCCGGAGCCAGTCCCGCAGCGGCGCGACGAATGCTCGAAACGAACTTCGCCCAGGCACCGGCCGTCGCGTTGACACAGCGACTCTCGTACATCGCTTGTCCGGTCCTCGTGCTCGTTCGCGTGTCCGAGGGAGTCCTGGAGCTCGTTCCGTCCGAATACTGGCGGCGGCCCGCAGAGGCGCTTCCTCACGCGACGCTCGTCGATCTCTCGCCCGGCGATGGCTTCCCGCACTTCGACGTCGATCCGATCCTCGCAGAGGTCGCCGCGTTCGTCACGGGTGAGCACGTCCCACTCCCGCCGGAACGGATGCTGGCCGCGGTGCTCTTCACCGATATCGTCGAGTCGACCGCAAAGGCCCAGACACTCGGGGACCTGGCGTGGAAGCGCGTACTCGACTCGCACGACACCACGGTGCAAGCCACGGTCGGTCGTCAGGGCGGCACCGTGGTGAAGACCACCGGCGACGGCATCGTCGCCACCCTTCCCACGGCGAGTGCGGCGCTCACTGCGGCACGCGACCTCCGAGCCGTTCTCGCAGATCGCGACCTGGCCTGCCGCTTCGGCGTCCATGTCGGTGAGGTCGATCGACGAGGAAATGACATCTCTGGCCTCGCCGTCAACGTCGCCGCGCGGGTCATGGCCGCCGCCGAACCCGGTCAGATACTCGCGTCCGAGATGGCAACGCGTGCCGCAGCAGGCCAGGGCTTCCGCTTCGACACCGCAGGCGCACGGACCCTGAAGGGCATCGACGGCCTCTGGGAGCTCTACGAGCTCGACGACGCGTAGCGCCCGGTGAGAAGCGTCGGCGCGTCGCCTGGGAGCAGGGCGCAGGTCCGAGGAAGGCACCCGGGTGTTGGAACGATCGGATACGCGCGCTGGGCGTCGGTCAGGACGCCTCCTCGAGATCGGGAGCCAGTGGAGGTGAGGGTCGTGTTCGATCTTCGCTCGGAGTCGCTCTGTCGACGCGACTGCGCCGCGCCCGATCGCTCAGGCGGGGCGCAACCTGATGGAGGAATGTGAGGCTCGGCCCGTGCCCCCGCCCGTGCCGCCCGTGGCTACGTGCCGGCACCGCCGCTGCCGGTCCCCTTCCTATCCAATGGGGCTTTCATCAGCTTCCGGTGACGCATCACTTCGCGGAACTCGAGCTCTCGACGATCGGTGCGAAACCGGCGACGAGGAGCACGTCCATGTCGCGTGTCTAGCAGCGATACAAACGCTCGGCGTTGCCGGCGAAGAGCTTGTCGCGTGCTTCGGTCGTGAGATCCGCGGTCAGGCGATCGTACGTGGAGTACAGCTCGTCGAAGGTCCCATGCATCGCATCGACCGGGAAGTTGCTGGCGAACATGCACCGGTCGACACCGAAGACGTCGAGGCAGTGCTCGATCCACGGACGGAACACCTCGGTGTCCATCGACCGCAGCGGCATTGCGAGGCCGGAGAGCTTGCAGTGGACGTTGTCGCCCAGCGACGCGAGTGCCGAGATCCCGGTCCTCCAGAGGTCGAGCTCGTCACGCGAGTCGCTCCTGGGCCAGCCGGCGTGCTCGACGACGACCGTGAGGTCGCCCCAGTCCGCCAGCGCGGCCGCCACGGCCTCCAGCTCGTCGGGGTGGTGCATCACCTCGAAGATCAGCCCGCGCTCCTCGAGGGCCCGCAGCACCTCGACCCTCGGGACGACGCCCGTCGCGGCACCCATCGGTCGGACGCCACGGAAACGGGACGATTCCATCTGCGCATCGAGCAGGCGCAAGGTGTCGGCCACCGGATCACCCGGCACGAAGCCTCCGATGATGGCGTCGGGGTGCCCCGTCGCGCGCGCCAGATCCTCGAGCTCGCGGGTCTCGTCCCCCGAGTACGGCGCCGTCGCCGCGGCGACGTGGACGAACTTGACGACGTTCCAGCCCTCCGACTCCGCGAAGTAGGTGGGCTGGTCGAAGCGGCGACTCATGCCCGAGATGTCGCCCATGTCGAGCTCGCGTTGGCCCGCGAGGTACGGATACCAGTCGGCGCGGGCCGGGTCCCACAGGTGAATGTGGGCGTCGACGATGCGTTCGATCGGTGCAGACATCGCTGCTCCTACGGTTGCGGGCGCGGCATGCCAGTGACCATGGCGCGGAGGGCTCCATCCAGCCAGCCAGGGACCTCCGGGCCGCCGAAGGAGATGGTTCCACCGGGGTTCGGGTGGCTTCGCAGACCGAGCCACTCCGAGTCGACCACGAGCTCCGCGCCCGACAGCACGCTCGTGTCGGTGCCACCCACCAGGTAGGCAGCGAGCTCGGCGGCCGGTCGCCGCGCCGACGCGTGCGCGGCCTCGACGCTGATCGAGAATGCATCGACGCGATCCGCGGTCGCCGCGTGGGCGGACCGGGCAAGCTGGCCCGACGCCTGAGCCCGGCTCCAGCCTCCCGCCGTGGTTGCATCGCCGACGGTGACGAGTCGGATCGGGCGGCCGGCTGCCTCGGAGTAGTCCGAGACCGCGCGGACCCACGCGGCGTCCGCGCGGATGTGCTCGGTGACCCCGGTGTGCTCGTCGAGGATGGCCCGCCAGGCCGGCTCCTCCCGCACGGCCGCGACCGCGCCGGCACCACCCCCCATGCTGGCCAGGACGACCCCGTCGATCGCGCCCGCGTCGCGGGCGATCGCGGCGAGCTGCTCGGCGGCACCCGCGAACCCGCGCGCCCCGGCCGCATCACGGAGCGCAGCGTCACCGACGCACTCGACGCCGCGCGCAGTGAGCGCGTCGGTGATGGCGATGCGCCACTCCGGGGAGTCGGACACCACGACGCAGCCACGGGCGTCGTCGGGTCCCCGCCCGGGTGCGGGCTCGTCGAAGACGGTCCCGAGACGCGGGTTCCCGCCGCCGTGCGTGGCCTGCGCGGACTCTGCGGGGGCCAGGACCGCGGGGCCGATCGTGTCGAGCACGTGCGGGAGGGACTCGACGTCCGCGCCACGCACCGCCTCGAGCACCCGTGGCGGGGCAACCCACGTGACCTCCGAGCCGTTCGAGAAGATCACCTGACCGTTGCACCAGGAGAAGGCCTCACTCACGAGATAGGCGCCGATCGGCCCGAGGTGCTCGGGCGGTGGGAAGCCCATGCCGAGGGCAACGCCGCCCGTGGATGGGCGGTTCGCATCGCCCCCATGGCGCGCCAGGGCCGTCGCGACCATCCGGGTGGCGGCGATGGGCGACAGGGCGTTGACGGTCACGCCGGATGGCGCGCACTTCCCCATCTGCCAGGTGAGCGCGGCCACCGCCCGCTTCGCGCAGGCGTACGCGCCGGCGTCGGCGGCGCGCCATCCCGAGCCAGACGTCACGCCGAGGATCCGACCGTGGCCGGCGGCAGCCATGATCGGCAGCGCAGCCCGGAGCACGTTGAGATACCCATTGAGGTGGACGTCGAGCACGGCCTGCCAGTCGTCCTCGAGTCCGGTGGCGAAGCCCGTCGGACGGGTGATGCCGGCAACGTTGACCACCGCGTCGAGCGCGCCCATCTCGTCGACCAACCCGGCGAACAGATCACGCACCGCGGCCTCGTCCGTGACCGAGATGCCCGACGCCCGCGCCTGGCCGCCGGTGTCGACGATCCGCTGCACCGTGGTGCGTTCGGCCCCGGCCTGTTGGGGGGATCCGTCGACCGCGACACCCGGGTCCACGGTGACGACGAACGCACCCGCACGCGCCAGCGCCTCGGCGATCGCCGCCCCGATGCCGACTGCGGCCCCGGTCACCACCGCGACGCGCGGCGGGGCGGACGACGTGCTCATCCTCGGGCGTGGGGCTGGTCGAGCTCCCATCCGGCGAAGTCGCCGCGTTCCCGCCATTCGGAGAGCAGGTCCTGGAAGCCGAGGAAGTCGCCGTGGCCTTGGCCGTAGTTGCCGTTGCGGGGATTGAACTTGCTCGGGTCTCCCTCGAAGTTGAGACGCGAGGGGGTGCACGAGGCCATGAAGTCGCGGGGGTCCCTGGAGGTGCTGACGATCGTCTCGGTCCAGGCGTCCTCGGCCTCCTGGCGCACGTCGAACACCTCGACGCCCTGCTCGGCGAGCTTGGCGATGGTGGCCGCGATGTGCTCGGCGCCCAGGACGGCCAGGTGGGTGTAGTTGACGGTGGTGACGGCCTGCTGTGCGGGCGCCGGCATGATGAACATGTTCGGGAAGCCATGCGTCGACATCCCGTGCAGGCTCGTCACGCCGTCCTTCCACTTCTCGGCCATCGTGATGCCGTCTCGACCGATGATGGTGTGGCCGGCACGCCGGGCGAACGGGGTGACCTCGGCCTCGAACCCGGTGGCATAGACGATGAGATCGAGGTCGTACGTCGTCCCATTGGCCACGACACCGTGCTCGAGCACCTGCTCGACGCCGCGCGGGCAGTCGACGAGCGTCACATCGCTGCGGTTGAACGTGGGGAGGTACTCGTCGTGGAAGAGCGGCCGCTTGCACATGTAGCGGTAGTAGGGCTTCATCGCCTCGGCGACGGCCGGGTCGGAGACGATCTGTTCGACCCGCGCCCGGTGCGCTTCCATGACCTGGTAGTCGATCTCCTCGGCCGTACGCAGCATCTCTTCGGGTGACATGCCGGGCTCGATGGGAGGGTTGACGACCTTCGCCATGTTGTGGGTCCAGCTGTCGTCGACCAGGTCGCACTCGACGGAGCGGCCGATCATGACGGAGCTGAAGTTCTCCATCCGCTCGCGCTGCCACCCGGTTCGCAGTTGCTCCGCGAAGTGCTCGTCGGTCGGACGGTTGTCGCGCACCCCGATCGCCGATGGGGTGCGCTGGAACACATACAGGTGCTTCGAGCACTCGGCAAGTGCCGGGACGCACTGGATGGCAGTGCCTCCGGTCCCGATGACGCCCACGACCTTGTCGGCCAGCTTCGTGAGACGGGGGTCGTCGGGCGCGCCGCCGGTGGCCTCGTAGTCCCAGCGGGATGTGTGGAACGCATCGCCCTGGAAGTCCTCCATCCCCGGGATCCGGGGGAGCTTCACCAGGTTGAGGATCCCGGGCGCGACGACCAGGTGGTGCGCTCGGATCTCGTCGCCCCGGTCGGTGCGAAGCACCCAACACGAGCTCGCTTCGTCCCATTCGCTGGTCTCGACACCGGTGTGGAACAGCGCGTCGTCCACGAGGTCGTATTTCTGCGCGATCGCTTCGAGGTGCTGGTGGATCTCGACACCCGTCGCGTAGCGCGACGTCGGGACGACGTTCATCTCCTCGAGCATCGGCATGTAGATGTACGACTCGACGTCGCAGAACAAGCCCGGGTAGCGGTTCCAGTACCAGGTCCCACCGACCCCACCGGCCTTGTCGATGAGGCAGATCCGTCGGACTCCGGCCTCGCGGAGCTTCGCACCGAGGACCAGGCCGGCAAGCCCGGCGCCGATGATCGCGACGTCGGTGTCGTTGGTGACGGGCGGACGCTCGACGAACGGCGTCCACGGGTCACGGAGGTACTCGGCGAACCGGGGATCGCCCTGCAGGTCCTGGACGGCCGTGCGGGCCTCGTTCACGCGCCTGGCGCGCTCCTGCTGGTACTTGGCGCGGACCGCCTCGGGTTCGAAGCCCGGGGATCGGTTGGTGGGCTGGGTCATGGACCGCACCTCGCAGATCGTGTGCCGTTGCCGTACCCGCGCGAGGACCGACATGGAGTCGGCGACGCTGCGCCTTCCGGCGCGAGGCGCCGCCGGCGGCAACCTAGTGGGCGATACTGGTTTCGAACCAGTGACCCTACGCGGCCACGATCGCCGTCGCAGTGCTCCGCCACGAAGGCATGCGCGTGAACGTCGCCCACGGTCCCGAGGTCCGACGCAAGGACCGCCGTTGGCGCCCGAGCGGGTGGACCCACCATCCTTGCCGGCATGCGCCGGGTCGTGATCATGGGGGCAGGCGGCCGCGACTTCCACAACTTCAACGTCGTCTACCGCAACGATCCGGAGGTCGACGTCGTCGCCTTCACGGCCGCACAGATCCCGGGCATCGACGACCGCACCTATCCACCGTCGCTGTCCGGGCCCGACTACCCCGACGGGATCCCGATCCGGCCCGAACGCGAGCTCACGGCGCTGATCGAGGATGAGCGCGTCGACGAGGTCGTCTTCGCGTACTCCGACCTGTCCCACCAGGAGGTCATGCACCGGGCCTCGATCGTGCTCGCGGCCGGCGCCGACTTCTTGCTCCTCGGGCCTCGGTCGACGATGTTGTCGAGCCCGGTCCCGGTGGTCTCGGTATGCGGGACGCGTACCGGAACGGGCAAGAGCCAGACCACCCGCAAGATCGCCGGCGTGCTGCGCGACGCGGGCCTCGCGGTCGCCCTGGTCCGTCACCCGATGCCCTACGGGGATCTCGAGCGGATGCGGGTCCAGCGCTTCGCCACGCTCGCCGACATCGACGCGGCGGAGGTGACGATCGAGGAGCGCGAGGAGTACGAGGCCCCGGTCGAGCTCGGGATGGTCATGTACGCAGGGGTCGACTACGCCGCGATCCTCGACGCGGCATCCGCCGAGGCCGACGTCATCGTCTGGGACGGTGGCAACAACGACCTGCCGTTCTTCGCGCCCACGCTCTCGATCGTGGTCACCGACGCGCTGCGGCCCGGCGACGAGGACCGCTACCACCCGGGGGAGGCGAACCTCCGGATGGCCGACGTCGTCGTCGTCAACAAGATCGACGCCGCGCAGCCTGAGGCGGTCGAGATCGTGCTCGCCGACGTCGCGCGCGCGAACCCCGACGCCGTCCTCGTCCGCGCGGCATCACCTGTATCCCTTGCGGCTGGGCCCGATCTCGCCGGCCGCAGGGTGCTCGTCGTCGAGGACGGGCCGACGGTGACCCACGGCGGGATGGCGTTCGGGGCCGGCACCGTCGCGGCCCGCGAGGCGGGCGCCACCGAGCTCGTCGACCCCCGGCCGTGGGCCGTGGGGACGATCGCCGAGACCTTCGGTCGCTTCCCGCATCTCGGCGCGGCCCTGCCCGCGATGGGGTACTCGCCCGAGCAGCTCGACGACCTCGCGGCGACGATCCGTGCCGTCGCGTGCGACGTCGTCGTCACCGGCACCCCGATCGATCTCGGGCGTCTCATCGATGTCGGCCACCCGCTACGTCACGCGACCTACGAGCTGCGCGAGATCGGGACGCCGGACCTGGCATCAGTCCTCGGTCCGCTCGTCGACCGGGTGCGGGGCGGCCGGTCCCCCCGCTAGTTGCGACGCGGCGGGACGAGCGTCACGCCGTCGGCGGTCGCGGTGACCGTCGTGCCGGCCTCGCCGCGCAGGATCCGGGCCGCGTCCTCGAGCGCGCCGATCGCGGCGATCCCGCCGCGCGTCGCGAAGGCGGCCGCGGCCTCGACCTTGGGGCCCATCGAGCCCGGCGGGAAGGGCAGCGCTCGGATCGACGCCGGATCGGCCCGACGGACGACCTGCTCACTCGATGAACCGCGGTCGACGAACGCGCCCTCGACGTCGGTGAGCAGGAGCAGCACGTCGGCGCCGAGGCACCGCGCGAGCAGCGCCGAAGCATGGTCCTTGTCTACGACGGCCTCCACGCCCTGCAGTCCCCCACCGGGTGCCGGGACGACCGGGATCCCGCCCCCGCCGGCGCAGATGACGACGATGCCCGCCGCGCGCAGGGCCTCGATCGCGGCGAGCTCGACGACGGCCGAGGGGCGAGGCGACGGGACGACGCGCCGCCAGTCGTCGCCGTCGTTCGAGAAGGCCCACCCGCGCGCTCGCGCGAGACGCGTGGCGTCGGCCGCGGAGTAGACGGGACCGATCGGCTTCGTCGGCGAGGCGAACGCTGCGTCGTCGGGGTCGACGACGACCTGGGTGAGCACGGTGGCCACCTCGGTATCCGGCAGCGCCCGCCGGAGCTCCTGCTCGAGCACGTAGCCGATCATCCCCTCGGTCTCCGCGCTGATCACGTCGAGCGGCATCGGTGCGGACCCGCCCGCAGCCTCGCTCTGCAGCGCGAGGAGGCCGACCTGGGGGCCGTTGCCGTGGGTCACGACGACGTCGTGCGCCCGGGCAACTGCCGCGACGCTCGTCGCGGCCCGCTCGACGTTGGCTCGCTGGTGCGCGGCGTCGAGCGGTTCGTGGCGCCGGAGCAGGGCATTGCCGCCCAGGGCCACGACCACCAGCACCGGCGATCCTCCTCAGGCGTGTTCCTCGGTGAACGACGAACCGAGACCCCGGGGCGTGAGCCTCTTCGTACAGGTGGGCGATACTGGTTTCGAACCAGTGACCTCTGCCGTGTGAAGGCAGCGCTCTCCCGCTGAGCTAATCGCCCGATCGGGGGCCACGATACCTCCCGGCCCCGCCGGAACCCCCGAAGGAGGACTCGGCGCGACCACCCCCTCCGGTGTGGGAGAATGGGGGTCTTGGATGCCTGAGTGCACCAGCAGAGCCGAGCCGATCGAGGTAGGTGACCGTGGCGAGGAAGGGACGAGCCCGCCGCTTTCGCGAGGCGCGAGAGCTGAAGCAGGGATTCGACGACGGTCTGTTCACAGAACGGGATCGCACGCTCGCCGACGGCGAGGACGACGACGAGCCCACCTGGCGCGACGAGAACGTCACCCACGACGACGACTGGGACGCCGACGACCCCCTCCGGATCGACGAGGAGCGCGGACGCGCCGCATCCTGACGATCAGGTCCTGACGATCAGGTCCGAACGATCGGGACGCGGGATCAGACAGTCCTCGGGTCCGGGCGCTCGGAGTCGATGTCGAAGCGACGGATCGCGCCGTCGACGACCTCTGCCTTGAGGTCACCGGTGCGCGCGAGCGAGTCGAGCGTCGCCACGACGACGTGCGCGGCGTCGACCTCGAAGTGGCGGCGCAACGCCAGGCGCGTGTCGGAGAAGCCGTAGCCGTCGGTGCCGAGCGGGACGAAGGGCGCCGGGACGAAGCGGGCGATCTGGTCGGGAACCGATTTCATGAAGTCCGTCACCGCGACGACCGGGCCTTCGGTCACGGCGAGCCGTTCCGCGACGTACGAGACACGCGGCGCCTCGGTCGGGTGCAGGCGGTTCCACCGCTCGACGCTGAGCGCGTCCTCGCGGAGCAGCTTGTAGCTCGTCGCGCTCCACACGTCGGCCGACACGTCGAACTCCTCGGCCAACACCGTCTGAGCATCGAGCGCGGCGCGCATCGCGGTGCCGCTCGCGAGGATCTGCGCTCGGTGCGTCGCCGGCGGTCCGACCTGGTACCGGTACAGCCCCCGGATGATCCCGTCCTCCACGTCGACACCCTCGAGCGCCGCGTCGGGCATCGCCGGCATCGGGTAGTTCTCGTTGTAGAGGGTCAGGTAGTAGAAGACGTCCTCGGGATCGTCGCCGTACATGCGCGCGATCCCGTCGCGCACCAGCACCGCGACCTCGTACGCGAACGCCGGGTCGTACGCGCGGCAGTTCGGCACGGTCGATGCCAGGACCTGGCTCTGGCCGTCGCAGTGCTGGAGCCCTTCCCCTGCGAGCGTCGTGCGCCCCGCGGTGGCTCCGAGGAGGAACCCGCGGCCGCGTTGGTCGCCGAACGACCAGATGAAGTCGCCGACGCGCTGGAACCCGAACATCGAATAGAAGATGAAGAACGGGACCATGGGCTCACCCCACGTCGCGTACGACGTGCCGGCCGCAGTGAACGATGCCATCGCGCCCGCTTCGGTGATCCCCTCCTCGAGGATCTGCCCGTCGCTGGCCTCCTGGTACGAGAGCAGGAGGTCCGCGTCGACCGGCTCGTAGCGCTGACCGCCGGGCGCGTAGATCTTCACTTCTCTGAAGAGCGCATCCATCCCGAACGTGCGCGCCTCGTCGGGGATGATCGGCACGATCCGCCGACCGATCCCCGGGTCGCGCAGCAGGTTGCGGAGCAGGCGTGCGAACGCCGTGGTCGTGCTCGCCTGGAGCTTGTCGCCGGTGCCCTTCAGGAAGTCGGCGTACGCGTCGGCGGCAGGAAGAGCGAGGGACTTCGATCGCACGACCCGTTGCGGCAGGGGGCCGTCGAGCGCCTTGCGCCGCGCCGCGAGGTACTCGAACTCGGGCGAATCGGGGCCAGGGCGGTAGTACGGCGGGTCGCCGTCGTCGAGCTCGGCATCGGGGATCGGCAGGTTCAGCCGGTCGCGGAACATCTTGAGCGTGTCGGCGTCCATGCCCTTGATCTGGTGCGTCGCGTTGCGCGCCTCGAGGCCGGTGCCGAGCGCCCAACCCTTCACCGTCTTGGCGAGGATCACGGTCGGGCTTCCCTTGTGCTCGACCGCGAGCTTGTACGCCGCGTAGAGCTTGCGGTAGTCGTGGCCGCCGCGGGGCAGCCGCTGCAGATCCTCGTCGGAGAGGTGCTCGACCATCGCCCGCAGGCGCGGATCCGGCCCGAAGAAGTGATCGCGGATGTACGCGCCCGACTCGACCGTGTACTTCTGGAACTGGCCGTCGACCGTCGTGTTCATCTGGTTGACGAGCACGCCGTCGACGTCGCGGGCAAGCAGCTCGTCCCAGCCGCGCCCCCAGACCACCTTGACGACGTTCCACCCGGCCCCGCGGAACGTCGCCTCGAGCTCCTGGATGATCTTGCCGTTGCCGCGCACAGGGCCGTCGAGGCGTTGGAGGTTGCAGTTCACGACGAAGACGAGGTTGTCGAGCTGCTCGCGCGCCGCGATCGAGAGACCGGCCATCGCTTCGGGCTCGTCCATCTCGCCGTCGCCCACGAAGCACCACACCCGACTCTGGCTCGTGTCGGCGATCTGGCGGTTGAGCAGGTACCGGTTGAAGCGGGCCTGGTAGATCGCGTTCATCGGCCCGAGCCCCATGGAGACGGTCGGGAACTCCCAGAAGTCCGGCATCCGCCGCGGGTGCGGGTAGCTGGGGAGCCCCCCACCGAAGACCTCGCGGCGGAAACGGTCGAGGTGATCCTCGGTCAGACGTCCTTCGAGGAACGCCCGGGCGTAGATGCCGGGCGCGGCGTGCCCCTGCACGAAGATCTGGTCGCCGGCGCGGCCGTCGGCCTTGCCGTGCCAGAAGTGGTTGAACCCGACGTCGTAGAGCGCTGCAGCCGACGCGAAGGTCGACAGGTGCCCACCGAGTCCGTCGAAGCGATGGTTGGCCCGGTCGACCATCGCCATCGCGTTCCACCGGATGCCGGCGCGGATCCGCTTCTCGAGGGCCTCGTCGCCGGGGAACCACGGCTCGTGCTCGGCGGGGATCGTGTTGATGTAGTCCGTCGTGACCATCGCGGGGACGCCGACGCCCTGTTCGCGGGCCCGCTCCAACAGCCGCGCGAGCAGGTACCGAGCACGGCTCCGACCGCGGACGTCGGTGACGGCGTCGAGGGAGTCGAGCCACTCCTGGGTCTCGGCCGGGTCGATGTCGGGGAGCTGATGGACGAATCCGTCGAAGAACACTGCCGACCAGCGTACGCCGCTACTCGCCGGTCACTTCCCCGCCGTGCTCGGCAGCCGCAAGGTCACCACTGCGCCGCCGTCGGAGCCGTTCGTCGCGCTGGCTCGTCCACCGTGGGCAGCCATGATCGTCGCCACGATCGCGAGGCCGATGCCCGTGCTCTGCCGATCCGCCCGCCCGCTCCCCCGGGCCCAGCGTTGGAAGACGTTCGGGATCAGCTCCGGCGCGAATCCCGGTCCGTCGTCGACGATCTCGACGAGAACGTCACGCTTGGTCCGACGGACCCGGAGCACGACGTGCGCGGCCCGTCGCGTCGAATTCTGGACGACGTTCTCGATCGCCTGACGCAGCAGCGAGTCGTCGGCGTCGACGATCACGGGCTCGGGCGCATCAACGGTCACCGTCGTCGTGTTGGTGGTGGTTGCCGCGGCGATCTCCTCGACGAGGAGGTCCAGACGCATCGGAACCCGGCGAGGCGTCGACTGTCCGGCCTCGAGCCGAGCGAGGTCGAGCATGTCCGAGATGCTCGACCCGGCGCGCACGGCGGCCGCCTGGATCTCCGACATCGAGCGCACATAGTCGGCCTCGACCCGAGGGCGACGCAGCGCCTGGCTCGCCGATGCCTGGATCACTGCGATCGGCGTCCGCAGCTCGTGCGCCGCATTCGCCATGAAGTCCCGCTGCTGCTCGAGCGCCCGACGCGCGGGGCGGAGCGCGCGGCCTGCGAGCAGCCACCCGGCCAGCGACGTGACGAGGACGACCGCGATCGAGGCGATCGTCACCTCGCGTCGGAGGTCGTTCGCGTCCGTCTGGTAAGGGCCGAGCCACGATGCCGCGACGATCGCTCGGCGCCCGTCGCCCGGGATCTGCTGCGCGAAGAGCAGGTAGTCGTCCCCGCGCTCGGTGTAGCGCTCGGTGAGCGGGCCGAAGCGCACCACGTCCTTGCCGATCGAGAGCGTCGGCGGCTCGAGGTCCGTGGGCCCGAGCTCGGTGACGACGTCGGCGCGCGCGTCGACGAGCCACGTGTCGAACTCGTCGGTGGGCGGGTCCGCGGCGTCGAAGCTGCCCACGATGAACGCCACGTCGCCCTGGAGGTCGCGTTCGGCCTGGCCGTCGATCTGGCGGACCCCGAACGTCACCGCGAGGAACGCGAGCACCCCCACGGAGACAGCCGAGACGAGCGCGAACACCGCGGTGAGGCGCAGCCGGACGGGACGCAGGTCGGTCATCGGTCGATGCGATAGCCGACGCCGCGGATCGTCTCGATGAGGTCCGGGAGCTTGCGGCGAAGGCTCGCGATGTGGACATCCACGACGTTGGAGAGCCCGTCGTAATGCGAGTCCCATACGTGCTCGAGGAGGTCGGAACGGCTGACTGCGTCGCCGCGGCGCGTGAGCAGGTAGTGGAGCAGGGAGAACTCCCGCGGCGTGAGCGGGATCAGCACGTCGTCGCGCCATACCCGGTGGGCCGCGGGATCGAGGCGGATCTCACCCGCAGTGACGACGGGTGCATCTTCGGTCGCCGGGCGGCGCAGGAGTGCCCGCACGCGGGCCGCGAGCTCGGCGAAGTCGAACGGCTTGCGGAGGTAGTCGTCGGCGCCCGCGTCGAGTCCGCCGACCGCGTCGGCGAGGGTGTCACGCGCGGTGAGCACCAGCACGCGGACCAGCGACCCCGAGGACCGCAGCTGCGAGCAGAGCGTCAGGCCGTCACCGTCGGGCAGCCCGAGGTCGAGGACCACCAGGTCGTACTCCGAGACCTGCAGGGCCAGATCGGCACCCGCCACGGTGCGCTCGAGATCCACCGCATGGCCCTCTTCGCGCAGACCGCGCTCGAGCACGTCACCCAGCGACTGGTCGTCCTCCACCACGAGCACCCGCATGGGCCGATGATCCCACGCCGGCCTCGACGCCTCCGTGTGGGCCCGCGACCGGGACACCCGACCCGACGGTCGACAGAGCGGCCGATACCCTGTGGCGCTCATGAGCGGCGGCCGGATGCGCTACCTGCCCGCACTCGACGGCATCCGGGCGCTCGCCGTCCTCGCCGTCCTCGCGTACCACGGCGGCCAGACCTGGGCCGCGGGCGGCTACCTCGGGGTCGACGCGTTCTTCGTCCTCTCCGGCTTCCTCATCACGAGCCTGCTGCTCGCCGAGCGCCGCCAGACCGGGGCCATCGACCTCCAGGCGTTCTGGATGCGCCGGGCCCGACGCCTCCTCCCCGCGCTGTTCCTCGTGCTCGGAGCGGTCGCGGTGTACGCGGCCCTCGCCGCCGCCCCGACGGAGCTCGAGCGGATCCGTCTCGACGGGCTCGGCTCGCTGTTCTACGTGGCGAACTGGCGGTTCGTGTTCTCGCACCAGTCGTACTTCGAGCAGTTCGCGGCTCCGTCGCCGCTGCGACACATGTGGTCGCTCGCGATCGAGGAGCAGTTCTACCTGGTCTGGCCGCTCCTCGTCTTCGGCCTCCTCCGCTGGGGGAACGGCAAGATGCGCAAGCTCGCGCTGGCGGCGGGCTCGCTCGCGCTCCTCTCACTGGGCCTCATGGCGATCCTGCACTCCCCCGGCCAGGACCCGTCGCGCGTCTACTTCGGCACCGACACCCGCGCGACGTCGCTGCTCGTGGGTGCGCTCCTCGCGATGCTCGCGGCGTGGCGCCCGTTCGGGAAGACCGCGCGCGAACGCACGGCGCTCCACATCGCAGCGCTCGCATCGGCCGGCGTCCTCGGCTACTGGTGGGCGACCACGCCGGACCGATCCGACTGGCTCTACGAGGGAGGGTTCCTGGCGGCCGCGGTGCTGGTTGCCGTCGTGATCGCCGACTCCACCCAGGAGCAGGCCGGACTCCTCGGACGCATGCTGTCGCTCCGACCGATTCGATGGATCGGCGCGATTTCCTACGGCCTCTACCTCTGGCACTGGCCGATCTACGTGTACCTCAATGCGGCGCGGGTCGGGACCGATGGCTTCCCGCTGTTCGCGATCAGGGTCGCGACGACGTTCGTCGTGGCCACCGCGTCCTACTACCTCGTCGAGCAGCCCATCCGCACCGGCTCGCTGCGTCGAGTCCGCGTGGAGTTCGCGGTCCCGACGTCCGTCGCGGTGCTGATCGCCGCGTTGATGCTCAGCACCGCCGGCGCCGTCGCGCCGCCGACCGAGGTCGCCGCCTCCGACCTCGCCCCCCCGTCGACGGCGCGTCCGAGTGTCGAGGCGCCGCGCATCCTCCTGGTCGGCGACTCCGTCGCGAACAGCCTCGCGCCCGGCCTGGAGGCGGAAGCCGCCGACCGCGGGTTCCAGTTCTGGAACGCCGCCATCCCCGGGTGTGGGCTCGCGACGGAGGAGGGTGAGCGGCTGGTCGCAAGCCAGTGGGTCGGCCCCTACGAGAAGTGCGAGCCGAGCTGGCGCACCCGTTGGCCCGACCAGGTCGAGCTGTGGGAACCGGACGTCGTCATCATGATGCTCGGAGCGCAGGAGACCTACGACCGTCGCATCGGCGATCAGCTGATCTACTACGACACTCCCGACGGTGCTGCGCTCCGCCGAGCGACCCTCGAGCAAGCCGTGGCGGAGATCGAGTCACGCGGGACACACGTGATCCTGCTCACCGCGCTCTACGGCAAGCTCGGCTGGCCGCTCCAGATCGACCTCGCCCGATCAGGGTTCAACGACGCCTGGATCGACGACTGGAACCGCGTGGTCGCCGAGGTCGCGGCGGTGGATCCGGCGAGCCGGACGCTGCTCGACCTCAACGCGTACCTCGATCCCGAGGGCCGGTGGGCGGAGACGATCGACGGGGTCCCGGCACGCAGCGACGGCGTCCACCTCACACCGGAGGCCGCGCGCATCGCTGCCCGATGGCTCGTGCCCCAGATCCTCCATGCGCTCCCGCATCGCCCGCCCGCGCCGTCGAGCGCGTCGCAGGGCGGCTGAACCCTCAGAGGTCTCGACGCGCCGCGATCACGAGAACGCGTCCTTGCCCGCGGTGCCGCCCAGCTCCGGGCACTCTCCGGCGAACACGCCCCACGAGCACTCCCACCCGGGGACGACCCAGTCGTGCACCATGTACACGCCCTTCAGCCCGACCTTCCGGCCGCCGCGTGCTGCGCACTCCGCCTCGTCGACGGCCTCGGAGCCCACGACGATGCCGTCCTTGATGCAGAGCCCACCGTTGGCGCTGTGGGTGTGCCAGTAATCGTTCGGGCCGGCGAAGCCCTCAGGGGCACCGCTCGGGCTGAACACGAGATAGCTGAGCCCGACGATCTTGGAGTCGGGTGCGGTGCCGTCGAACAGCAGCTCCGACGGGTGCGCGGGGTCGAACCCCCCGGCGTAGCGGGAGTTCGTGTAGTGCGCGCCGATGCAGGGCACGTACACCGTGGACTGCTTGTACCCCGCCGCCTCGGCGGTCGCGACCGTCGGGAACTCGAGCGCCACCGCTCGGGCCTGGGCCTGCTGCTCCGCGAGGAGGATGCGCTCTTCCTCGGTCAGCGGCTTCTGCGGCGAGGGTCCGCGCTCGTTGTGGCCCTCACCCTTGTCGAGGGTGCCCTCCGAGGCAGGCGGTCCCGACAGCTCGCACGGGGTGTCGCCCGTGAGCCCCGAGGCGTCGGTGGTCCCGTGGTCGTGGCCATCCGCACTCGTCGTGTCGGTCGCGTCACTCGAAGCGGCCGGCGCGCCGGCCGCTTCCACCGACGAGTGCGAACCCGCGTCGGCGAAGAGGAACACTGCGCCCCCGAGCACGAACCCGAACAGCACCAACGCGAGGGCCAGTGACCGTGAACGCATGTCTTCCGCCGCTTCTTCCGGCCCGGACCGCGTTGCCCGAGTTCCCGGACAGCCTAGGTCAGAGGCTTTGGCGTACGGCCTCGACGATCTGGATCGTCCGGGGGTTCTGCCACCGGTCACCCGGTCGGTTGATCAGGTAGGCGAACGCGACATCTGCGTCGCGATCAGCGAACCCCAGCGAGCCCCCGTACCCGTAGTGCCCGAACGACGCCGGCGACACACCGACCGGCCGGGCGGCCTGGTGGAGTGCGAACCCCAGCCCGAAGCGCGTCGGACGGCCGAGGACGATGTCGTCTCCCTCGGAATGCGTCGTCGTCGCCTCGTCGAGCAGCGCGCGGCTCAGGATCGGTCCGTGCGCCCCAGGGAGCAGCGCGTCGTAGAACGCCGCGACCGCCCGGGCCGTCGCGTGCCCGTTCGTCGACGGGATCGCGGCCCGGCGCCACGCAGGTGTGTTCATCACGCCGATCCCCGAGAGACCGGGCGGGTTGAAGTACGCGTGGAGGAGCATGAGGCCGTGCTCGTCGTCGGGATCGGGCGTCCGAGCGTCGGCAGGCGGCGCGTCGTCGGCATGCTCGCCGCCCGCGGCGGGGAGCGGCGGCGTGTCGATGTCGGCCACGCGATCGAGGTCTCCGTCGTCGAGCCCGACGTGGAGGTCGAGGTCGAGCGGGCCAGTGATGTGCTCGCGCAGTGCGACGCCGAACCGCATCCCCGTCGCTCGGCACACGGGCTCTCCGGCGAGGAACCCGTACGTGTTGACGTGATACCCGTGGCCGGTGCCGGGCGTCCACCACGGTTCGGAGGCGGCGAGCGCCGCGCACATCCCGTCCCAGTCGTACATCGCGTCGGGTTCCAGCGTGGCGCGGACAGCGGGGAGTCCGGCTCGATGCGACAGCACGTCACGCAACGAGGTCTGCGCCTTCCGCTCGTCGCCGTACTCGGGCCAGACGTGCGCGATCGACGCGTCGAGGTCGAGGCTCCCCTGCTCGACGAGCCGGAGTGCGAGCACCGCCGCGACCGGCTTCAGCACCGAGTAGGTGTCGACGAGCGTCTCCCGCGCCCACGCCGTGGTCCCCGTCGGATCGGTCCAGCCGCCCCAGACGTCCACGACGACGTGCCGACCGGCGACCACGCACAGCGATGCGCCGAGCTCGGGCTCGTCGACGGTGAAGTTGGCGCGGAAGGCGTCGGCCACCGGGGCGAACGCCGGGTCGACGGCACCGCCGAACGGTGCGGCGGCAGGCATCCGGTCACCGTAGACCCGGCGCGTAGGTGACTTCAGACCCTTGCCGGAATGCCCCCGAACGGCGAACCTGGCCAGCGGTGACGGATCGCGAGGCCATCGACGGGAACGAAGCTGCGGCGCGGGTCGCGTTTCGATGCTCCGAGGTGATCGCGATCTACCCGATCACACCGGCGTCGCCGATGGCCGAGCATTGCGATGCCTGGGCCGCGGCCGGTCGAACGAACCTCTGGGAAACCGTCCCCGAGGTGATCGAGATGCAGTCAGAGGCTGGCGCCGCGGGAACGCTCCACGGCGCTGCCACCCGTGGTGCGCTCGCGACGACGTTCACGGCATCGCAGGGGCTGCTGCTCATGCTCCCCAACATGTTCAAGATCGCGGGTGAGCTCACGCCGGCCGTCATCCACGTCGCGGCTCGGTCGGTCGCAACGCACGCGCTCTCGATCTTCGGTGACCACAGCGACGTGATGGCTGCCCGTACGACGGGATGGGCGATGCTCGCCTCAGGCTCCGTTCAGGAGGCGGCGGACTTCGCGCTGGTCGCCCATGCCGCGACCCTCGAGTCCAGAGTGCCGTTCCTCCACTTCTTCGACGGGTTCCGGACCTCGCACGAGATCGCGACCATCCAGCCTCCGACGGATGCCGACATCGCCGCGCTCGTCGACGACGACTGGATCGCCGCGCACCGACTGCGAGCACTGGACCCGGACCGTCCGGTCCTGCGGGGCACGGCGCAGAACCCGGACGTGTTCTTCCAGGCGCGAGAGGCCCTGAACCCCTTCGTGGATGCGGTGCCGACGATCGTCGAAGGCGCGCTGGCCCGACTCGGCGAGCGCACCGGGCGCCGCTACGGCCTTGTCGAGTACGTCGGCGCCCCGGACGCCGAGCGGGTCGTGATCCTCATGGGCTCGGCCATCGGCGCGGCACGGGAGGCCGTCGAGGCACTCCTCGCAGACGGCGAGAAGGTCGGGGTGCTCCAGGTCCGTCTCTATCGACCGTTCCCGGGCGCGGCGATCGTCGCCGCCCTCCCGGAGACCGTGCGCGCCGTCGCAGTGCTCGACCGCACGAAGGAGCCCGGCGCCCCGGGCGAACCGCTGCGGCTCGACGTCGTCGCTTCACTCGCCGAGGCGGCAAGCCGGGCGATCCGTCCGATGCCTCGCGTCGTGGGAGGGCGCTACGGACTGTCGTCGAAGGAGTTCACGCCCGCGATGGTGCGGGCCGTGCTCGCGTCGCTCGGCTCGGAGGAGCCGCGTGACGGCTTCACGGTCGGCATCGTCGACGACGTGACCCACACGAGCCTTCCCGTCGACCCCTCGTTCACGACCGATCGAGCCGCAACCCGTGCGGTGTTCTTCGGTCTCGGCAGCGACGGCACCGTCGGGGCGAACAAGCAGACCGTGAAGATCGTCGGTCAGCACACCGATGGGCACGCACAGGGCTACTTCGTCTACGACTCCAAGAAGTCCGGGTCGATGACCGTCTCGCACCTCCGGTTCGACCCCGCCCCGATCCGATCCACGTACCTCGTGCACGACGCCGACTTCGTGGCCTGCCACCAGTTCGGTCTCCTGGACCGCGTCGATGTCCTCGAACGCGCCGCACCGGGAGCCACCTTCCTCATCAACAGCCCCTACCCGCCGGACTCCACCTGGGACCACCTTCCCCGCGAGGTCCAGGAGGCGATCCTGGAGAAGGACCTCGACGTCCACGTGATCGACGCCCATCGGGTCGCGAGGGATTCCGGACTGGCCGGTCAGATCAACATCGTGATGCAGGTGTGCTGCTTCGCGCTCACGGACCTGCTGCCCCTCGACGTCGCGCTCGAGGCGGTTCGGGCATCTGTCCGCAGCGCGTACGGGAAGCGCGGAGGACCCGTCGTCGACGCCAACCTCGCCGCCATCGACGCAGCCCAGGGCGCCTTGGCCCGTCTCCCCGTCCCCCCGTCGGTCACGACCGACCGACGCCGACGTCTGCCGGTGGGCACCGACGCGTCCGAGTTCGTGCAGCGCGTGACGGCCCGAATCCTGGCCGGCGAGGGTGACCTGCTCCCGGTCAGCGCGCTCCCCGTCGACGGCACGTTCCCGACGGGCACTGCGCGGGTGGAGAAGCGAACGCTCGCGACCGAGATCCCGATCTGGGATCCGGAGATCTGCATCGACTGTGCCCGGTGCGCGCTCGTCTGCCCCCATGCCGCGATCCGGATGAAGATCCATGATCCTGAGTCGACGGTCGCGGCGGACGCCGACCTCCCGAGCAAGCCCTTCCGCTCGCACGATCACCCCGGCCTGTCGTTGACGATCCAGGTCGCCCCTGACGACTGCACCGGCTGCGGGGTGTGCGTCGACGTGTGCCCTGCGAAGTCGAAGTCCGAGGTCAAGCACAAGGCCATCGACATGGAGCCCATCGCTCCGCACCTCGAGCGCGAACGAGCCCGGTTCGACGCCTTCCTCCGACTCGACGGCGTGCCCGACGGGCTGCTCGACCCCGCGTCGGTGAAGGGCGCGCAGGCACGCGAGCCGCTGTTCGAGTTCTCCGGTGCGTGCGCCGGCTGCGGCGAGACCCCGTACCTCAAGCTCCTGAGCCAGCTGTTCGGCGACCGGGCACTCATCGCGAACGCGACCGGTTGTTCGTCGATCTACGGCGGTAACCTCCCCACGACGCCATGGGGCACCGACGCTGCGGGGCGAGGCCCCGCGTGGTCGAACTCGCTGTTCGAGGACAACGCCGAGTTCGGGCTGGGGATGCGCATCGCGCTCGACCGGCAGAGCGCCACCGCCCGGCGGTTGGTGAGCGAGCTCGCTTCCCACCTGGGAGAAGATCTCACGGCCGCACTCCTCGCCATCGACCCGACGGTTCCCATCGACGACGCGGCGGTCGCCGCACAACGCGCGCTGGTCGAGGAGCTCGACGTTCGCCTCGCGCGCCTCGAGGGCGACGGCGACGAGGCGGTCGCCCGTCGGGCACGCACCCTCATGCCACTGACAGGAACACTCGTGCGCAAGAACGTGTGGATCGTCGGCGGAGATGGGTGGGCGTACGACATCGGCGCCGGCGGCCTCGACCACGTGCTCGGATCGGGGCGCGACGTGAACGTCCTCGTGCTCGACACCGAGGTGTACTCGAACACGGGAGGACAGGCATCGAAGTCGACACCTCGTGCGGCGGTGGCGAAGTTCGCCAGTGCGGGCAAGCGCAACGCGAAGAAGGACCTCGGCGTCGAGGCCCGCCGCTACGGCGACGTCTACATCGCCCAGGTCGCGATCGGTGCGAACGACATCCAGACGGTGAAGGCCTTCTCCGAGGCCGAAGCCTGGCCCGGACCGTCCTTGATCATCGCCTACTCGACGTGCATCGCGCACGGGATCGACATGCGGACCTCGATGACCCACCAGCGCGACGCCGTCCGATCGGGGTACTGGCCGCTCTACCGGTTCCACCCGGGTGCGGACGAGCACACCCACCCGTTCCACCTCGACAGCAAGGCGCCGTCGATCCCCCTCTCCACCTTCCTGGATGCCGAGGGGCGCTACGCGATGCTCGGCCGCACCAACCCCGACGACGCCGAAACCCTGCGCGCCGCGGCGCAAGCCGATGTCGACGAACGCTGGCGCTACTACACCCAGCTCGCGGGGATCGAACGCACCTTGCCCGAACCGCTTCCGACCGACGGAGCACCCTGACCGATGGGACGCCTTCGATGACCGATCTGAGCACCACCTACCTCGGGCTGGAGCTCGCGAGCCCCCTCATCGCCTCGGCGAGCCCGCTGACCGGCCGTGTCGACACGCTCGAGCGACTCGAGGACGCGGGCGCCGCGGCGGTCGTCCTGCCTTCGCTCTTCGAGGAGGACGTCACCGACGCGGCCCTCGACCGGCAACGACTCTTCACGCAGGGAACCGAGTCCTTCGCCGAGGCGCTCACCTACCTCCCCGAGCCCGGGGGCGAGGACGAGCTCGACCGCCACCTCCGACTCGTCGCCGACACCAAGGCCGCGCTCGACCTGCCGGTGATCGCGAGCCTGAACGGCACCACCCGCGGCGGCTGGACCCACTACGCGACCGCGCTGGTCGATGCCGGTGCCGATGCCCTCGAGCTCAACGTGTACGGCATCGGAGCGAACCCCGGAGACACCGCGGCATCGCTGGAGGTCGAGCTCCTTCGTCTCGTCCGAACCCTGCGCGAAGAGGTCACCGTGCCGCTCGCGGTGAAGATCTCCCCGTACTTCACGGCGCTCTCCCACTTCGTCGCGCAGGTCGCCGAAGCCGGAGCCGACGGTGTCGTCTGCTTCAACCGCTTCTACCAGCCCGACTTCGATCTCGAGACCCTCGTCGTCACGCCGACCCTCGACCTGTCGACCTCGGCCGAGCTGCGCCTCCCCCTCAGATGGATCGGGCTGCTCCACCGTCGCGTGTCCTGCTCGCTCGCGCTGTCGACCGGTGTGCACACTTGTGAAGACGCGGCCAAGGCTGTGCTCGCCGGCGCCGATGCCGTCATGACGACCTCCGCGCTCCTCGTCCACGGACCCGAGTACCTCGGTGTGCTCCTTCGCGGGCTCGAGCAGTGGCTGGACGAGCACGAGTACGAATCGGTCGCGCAGGCCCGCGGCAGCGTCAGCGCCGAGTCGGTTGCAGACCCGGCTTCCTACGAGCGCGCGAACTACCGACAGGTCCTGCGGAACTTCACCGGCGCATAGGAGGTTTGATCAGGGGCGACGGGGGCTCGCCGCGACGTCGCGGGCCGTCAGTCGTCGGCAGGGACGATCACGAGCGGCACGGTCGCATGGTGCGCGAGGGTGTGCGGAACGCTCCCCAGCAGCATCTCCACGAACCCTCCTTTGCCCCTGCGGCCGACGACGACGAGTTCGGCCGACTCCTCGTGCGCGACGCGATCGAGCGAATCGGCGGGGTTCCCCCGCGCGACGACCGTCCGGCAGCTGACGTCTGCGGCCTCCAGGGCCGCGACCGCCTCGGTGAGCTCGTCGGTGACCGCCTGCACCATCGCGCTCACGACCGAGTCGAACGACAGACTGACGCTCGGCGACGCGGCCGGCGCGAGCCCGGCCATGGACACGACGTCGACGACACCTACGACCACGACCTCGGCATCGAGCAGACGCGCGTGCTCGATGCACCACTCGACCGCCGCACGAGCGCCGGTCGATCCGTCGTAGCCGAGAACCACCCGACGGGTCGTCACGACCGGCCCTTGTGGGGGATGTGCTCGACCACGGCATCCGAGCCCGGGAAGAACAACCCCTCATGACCGTCGTCGTCCCAACGCACCACGTACGGCGGGCCTCCGTTCTCGCCGCGGACCTCGAGGATCTCCGCATCCCGGTCGGGCTCACCGACATGATGGCCCTTGATCACGAGTCGATCACCTACCTGTGCATTCACTCCACCAGCTCCTCTCGCATTCGGATCAGCACCCGTGTCCGCCGTTGCGCTGCGACCGCCACAGCAGATACGAGGCCATCGCATCGCTGACGCCACGCGCCGACCAGATGGCGGTCGGCGGCTGCACCATCCGGGCAGGACGCGCCGAGTGCAGCGAGGACCTGCATCTGCCCGATGTCGAGGTCGCACGCCTCGGCGATCTCGGCCCTCGTCGCGAAGAAGTCGTCCCAACGCGCGGGGGCAACGCGCCCAACGCCCGTCGGATGCCGAACATGTCATCCAGGTCGACGGTCCTGGGCGGGGCCTCGCTGACCGACACGGTCGTCTCCCTCTGTATGGCGCCCCCTTCGCCCGCCCGAGCCGGTGGGGCATCGGGTCGCGCCGAAGGGTCACCACGAGGATGTCGCCGTCGACGGCCCCGAAATAGGGCCGATCGACCTTCCTCAGCCAGGCATCTCCGACCGGGCCGAGGCGAGGTCCGGGAGCCGATCTACAGCAGCTACCTGGCCGCGATGTGCCGCGTCTCAGGCGTCGGCCCGACGATCCGGGTGAGCAGCGAAGCCGGGTCTGATCCGCCGATTCGGATCGCTTCCAGCTTGAAGAGCCAGAGCGACGCGGGCCAGGAGTCGTTGAGCCACACGACCGCGCGCACATGTTCAGGTCGCGGATCGCCAACAATCCAGATCGCCTGAGTGGCATCGAACGCAGACAGGTAGGTCAGCAGATCCCTCGATCTCGGGCACGACCCACCTCGCCGTGGCGTCAGGTCGCGGTTACGGTGATGGGAACACGCATGGTCACGAGTCGGCGACGATTTCCGTTCGGCCGAGAGACCGGGAGAGCGGACCGATGTTCTTTGCGGTGGTCGCACACAGTGACGACATCGATGCGCAGGCTGCGCTCGACGAGATCATCGAGCAGTGTCGGGGGGAACTGGGCGAAAGAACGCCGAAGGCCGGCATCGTGTTCTGTGCCTCTGATCTGGAACACGACGAGATCCTGGAAGGGATCTTGAATGCCTGGCCCGACCTCGAGCTGATCGGCTGCACGACGGACGGGGAGATCTCGTCGGTTCTCGGCTACCGCGAGGATTCCGTCGCTCTCGTGTTGTTCGGCTCGGACACGATCGAGTTCGCGGTCGGTATGGGCAACGATGTGAGCAAGGACATCTCGTCCGCGTGTCGTGTTGCCGTCGAATCAGCGGCGGCGAAGTCCGATCTGGCGCCGGCGCTCTGCATCACGCTGCCCGAGAGCCTGACCGCCAGCGGGTTGCAGATCGTCGAGTCCCTGGTGCAGCAGCTGGGCTCGAGCGTGCCGGTGGTCGGCGCCGGTGCCGGTGACGGGCATCGCCTCGTCGCCACGCGCCAGTTCTGTGGACGCGAGGTGGGCTCGGACTCGGTCCCGGTGCTGCTCCTCTCGGGCCCGCTGGTGTGCTCGATCGCCTTGGGGAGCGGATGGGAACCGGTCGGGAAGCCCGGTCTCGTGACCCGATCGGCGGGCACACTCGTCGAGGAGATCGACGGTCGCCCTGCGCTGGAGTTCTACCACCGCTTCCTGGGCGAGACGGCCGAACCGACACCGGAGTTCCCGCTCGCGATCCTCGACGAGAACGGCGGGGTGAAATACCTCCGGGCGTGCCTTGGCGTCTTCGACTCCGAGACCGGCACCATGACGTTCGTGGGTGAGATCCCCGAGGGCGCGACCGTGCAGATGGCCGTCGCGAACCGGGAAGAGATCCTCGTTGGCTGCACGGCATCGATCGAGCGGGCGTTCGCGGGGTATCCCGAGGAGAAGATGCCCGACGTGGCGCTGTTCTTCTCGTGCGCGTCCCGCAAGCTCCTGCTCGGCACGCGGACCATGGAGGAGTACGGCATCATCGAGTCGATCGTCGGGCCCGACGTTCCCATCTGCGGGTTCTACGGCTACGGCGAGATCGGGCCGCGCAGCTCCGAGGGGGAGACGTCGAGGTTCCACAACGAGACGTTCGTGTCCGTGATCCTGGGAACCTGACGGGGATGGTCGTCCGGTGATGATGGTCGTCGAGTGATGTCGAAGGAATCGGAGCTTTCCCCGGGTGGCTCGTCGGCGGT
This sequence comes from Acidimicrobiia bacterium, assembly GCA_035763745.1. Lineage (GTDB taxonomy): Bacteria > Actinomycetota > Acidimicrobiia > IMCC26256 > PALSA-555 > DASUAO01. Next base: position 23,344 of record DASUAO010000045.1, on the reverse strand, counting down.
GACCGGAGATGGATCGGCCCGGGACGACTCGGCGGCCGAGCTGGTCGCGTTGAGCCGGCAGGTGCGGGGGCTCGAGCGGAAGCTCAAACGATCCGAGGAGAGTCGCGTCCGCCTCGAGGACGCAAAGGACCGTTTCGACAAGCTGCACGCGAACCTTTTCGGCGAGCTCGACGCGCAGAAGAAGCTCGTGGACGAGAAGAACGCGATGCTCGAATCGCTCTCCTCGAAGCTCTCCAAGTACCTGGCGCCTCAGGTCTATGAATCGATCTTCTCCGGTCAGCAGGAGGTGAGGCTCGAGACCACGCGCAAGAAGCTCACCGTCTTCTTCAGCGACATCAAGGACTTCACCCAGACGACGGAAGATCTTCAGCCAGAAGATCTTGCGAGTCTCTTGAACGAGTACTTCACGGAGATGTCCCAGATCGCGATCAAGCACGGGGCGACCATCGACAAGTTCATCGGCGACGCAATCCTCATCTTCTTCGGTGATCCCGAGTCGAACGGCACCCAGGAAGATGCAGAAGCGTGCGTGCGGATGGCGATTGCCATGCAGCGCCGGATGAGATACCTGCAGGAAACATGGCGCGACCGCGGCTACACGCAGCCGTTCCACATGCGGGTCGGCATCAACACGGGCTTCTGCAACGTCGGCAACTTCGGAAGCAACGATCGCATGGACTACACGATCATCGGAGGCGAGGTGAACCTCGCCGCCCGACTGGAGAGCCAGGCCGATCCCGATGGCATCCTCCTCTCCTACGAGACCTACTCCCTCGTTCGCGACCTCGTCGACGCCGAGGAGCGGCCACCCCTGGAGGCCAAGGGGATCCGGCGCGCCGTCCGCCCGTTCGCGCTCGTGAACATCCTCGATGTGGCCGAGGACGACCGCTACTACCGGTGGGACCGCGACGGGCTGTCCATCCGGATCGACCTGCAGCAGCTCAGCGACGAGAACGGCCGGGAAGCCCTCCGGAACCTCGAGGAGGTCATCGAACGGAGGGCGCGGCCACCGGACTCCTCGAGGCCTGGCGGACGACCGGGGATCTGAGAGGGTGTGCCGATGGTGGCAACCGGGAAGACGCTGCGGTTCGTGATCATTCCGAAAGTGGCCCATCCCTGGTTCGAGGAAGTGCATCGCGGTGCGCTGGCCCAGGCGGGGTTCCTACAGGAGCAGACCGGCACCCGGATCGAGATCGACTACCTGGCCCCGAAGACCGCGAGCGTGACCGACCAGCTCGCCGTGCTGACCCGGGCGATGGCCACGCCGCCCTCCGGGATCGCCGTCGATCCGGTGGACGACGTCGCGAACCTGCCGGCCCTGACGGCAATCACGGACCGAGGGATTCCCGTGCTCGTCTTCGACGCGCCATCGTCGAACCACACGTTGCCCAGCGTCGGCAACGACTTCGCCGAGCAGGGGGTCCTTGCCGCGCGGCGGCTCGTCGATCAGATCGGAGCATCCGGCGAGGTCGCCGTCATGCAGGGGGTTCCGGCGGCACCCAACCACCGGCAGCGCTACGAGGCACAGCTGGGCGTCTTGGACCAGTATCCGGCCATCACCATCGTCGACGGTGGCACCGACCATGACGACATCGCCATCGCGACCGAGCAAGCCGCCGCCGTCCTCGCGGCCCACCCGCAGCTCGCGGGATACCTGTGCTGCGACGCTTCCGGCCCGCTGGGGATCGCCGCAGCCGTCCGAGAGGCCGGCCGGGTCGGCGAGGTCACCGTGGTCGGTATGGACGACATCGAGCCGATCCTCGACGAGATCAAGGCCGGAGTGATCGAGTCGTCGTCGTCCACCATTCCGTCCCTGCAGGGGTCGATGGCGTTGCTGATGCTGTGGCAGGCCGCCCAGGGAATGCGGATCCCGCAGAAGATCGATACCGGCATCGACTTCGTGACCGCCGAGAACGTCGATCGGTTCCTCGCCGCCTACCGGTGACCTGACGGATCGCTGGTGGTGCATGACCGGGGTCACCATTCGCAACATCTCCACGCTGCGTCGAACGACATCGAGATCACCACCAGCGCGGATCGCGTCAAGCAGATCGCTGAGGTCAGACTGAACAAGGGCCACCGTGTCGCTCGTCTCGCGTGAACTTTGGAAGGTCCACGCTGAGGATCACGCGGTGGCCCACCTCATCGGTGGACCCCCAACCGAGTTGCACCACGCCAGGGGACGTCAACCCGACAACCTGCCCGGTGAGGATGCCGACGTGCTCGAGCTGCCGGTCGAGGACGACGAGCGTCTGGACCGCGAGTAGGGTGCCCAGGGTCAGAGTCCCTGGGGAGGGTGCACGTTGCGACGGATCTTGGGTGTGGGGGCGGGGGCGGGTCTGGTGGCGGGCGGGTCGCTCGTCGCCCTGACCGGCACCAGCGGAGCGGGCCTGGCCTCCGTAATCCCGGTGACGATCACCAAGACGGTGACGGGCACCGACCCCGGGGTGGCGTTCCCCATCGTGCTCACCTGCAGCTCCGAAGGTGTGGCCACAGATGAGGTCGACACGACGGACATCACGATTCCCAACAACGGTCTGATCACCGAGACCGTGCAGCTCAAGAACGGTGAGTCGACGACGGTCCAGGTCACCCTCCCAGATCTGTTACCGGTCACCGCGTCCTGCACGGTGACCGAGGACCCGGCCGGCGCCGAGCTCCCCGACGGCTACACCTGCACCCCCTCGATCACGGCCGAGGTAGCGGTCGAGGTTTACTTCGACCAGTCCGCTACCGCCACCAGTGGTCCTTTGGAGCCGTCCCCCCTCCCCGTCGTGCTCTACGACTACAAATCGAACCAAATAGCCACCGAAGCGGGGTTCACGGTCACGAACACCTGCGCGCTCGTCAAGCCCATCACCTTCACCGGCTGAGCACCGGAAGTCTCGCGGACCAAACGCGGACCAAACGCCCGGTGACGCGAAGCAGCCGGGGCCGAAACCCCGGCTGACCTGCATGGATGCTGGTGGGCGGTAGAGGATTTGAACCTCTGACCCCTTCCGTGTCGAGGAATATCGGCCCAATTACGTGACCTGGCGCGATGCGCGAATGTGCAGGTCAGGACCTGTTTCCGAGCGACCGTGAGTGACCGCGAGTGACCGGGTTTTGCGTCCTGGTGGGGTACAAGCGGGGTACAAGATCCTTGTCCCGTGTTACTTCGACGCACACCGACCTCGTCCTTGTAAGGGATCCTCGCGACGGCCGGCCCCCCGCCGACCTGGGGACCTGGGGGCCTCCCCTCCCCTCCCCCTCGAGCCGCCGGCGACCCCGGCACCCCCGAGCTCAGCTTCGAGGACTTGACCGGGCCGAGTGCCGAGGCCACCGGGCGATAGTTAGGTAGGAGGCCCCGCGTTCGTGTTTCGGATTCTTTACCGATTCATTGCGGATTCTCGCGGTGAATCGTTGCCCTGCTCACGAGGTTGCCCACGGTCCGGATTCTGCTGCCCTACGGCGAGACATCATCGGCCGTGATGGATTCGACCGGTTGAAATCCCTTGGTACCAGGACTACGTGTGCGGTTCTGCGCTGGTGGATCAGGAAATGGCCCTGCCTACGTGCGCGGCCCCGTTCGAGTCATCGGTCCGGATGTCTACGACCTCGATGCAGACCGGAACGGAATAGGTTGTGAATGAGGCGCCAATCATTCATGAGGAAGCTCCGAGACCTCCGACGAACTGCTCGCGATGACGATCGAAGCCGTCGCCAACAACCTGCCGGGTGACGACGCCGACGTGGATCGAGCTACCGCTGCCCGCGCAGCCTGCGGAGGGCGCGGAGGATGAGGTCGGTTAGCCGGTGAACTTGGGGGTGACAACAACAGGCACGACGACGTTGCGCTCCTGATAGTCGAAGCTCGTGCTCGTAACCGCCTGGCCAGACAACGAGCCGCCGCCCAACCCTGGGTAGCTGCAGGTCGCGTTCACCGCGTAACTCCCAGCGACTGTCCCCGGGGGAACGACGACCTGCGTGCTCCAGGAGCCGTCCGCGGCGGCGGTGATTGGCCCGAACGCGACCGATGGGTTGAACGCGACAGTGCCGTTCACTGTCCCGGGGAGTAGCGGCCCGGAGCCCCCCGGTCCGCTCCCGTGCGGTGCGAGGCAGCCGGTGCCAGAGATTGTCGCCGAGCTACCCGCCGAGACCGTCGTAGGCTCGACCTGAAGGTCAGCGGTCTTCGCGCACGGGGTCGCGATGGGGAAGTCCGACTCGGCGGACTGTGACCCGCCTGTGCTGGTGAGGACCATTGAGACGGTGAAGGACGGCGTGTTCCCGGGCAGGGTCGTGATCATCGTGGTCGGCTGAACCGAGCTGAACGGGTTGGGACTGAACGCGCTCTTGAGATCGGTGCCGGGCGGCGTCTGGAGAAACTTCGCGACGGTGATGGCAACTTCAGGCGTCGTCGTTGAGATGGTCGTGGCCCAGTAAAATTGACCCACGGTCGGGTCGCACAACAGGTCCACCTCGATAGCTGTCGCTGGGAGGCCCGGACCTGCGGCCGCAGGGAACATCGGCACCAATGCCGTCCCCGCCGCCAGCGCCACACCCGCCAGAACCCCAACCAGTCTCCGCATGGGACGAGACCCTAGTAGGGGACGCCGCGAGGAGAGCACTGCCGACGGGGCGTGAACCGGGACGCGGCGCAGGAGAACCGGCCGGGTGACGACGCCGAGGTGATCGAGCTGCCGGTCGGCGCGGAAGATGAGGTCGGTTAGCCGGTGAACTTGGGTGCGGCGGGAATCGTGATGGTGAGGGTGCCGGGCGCGTACTGGAAGGTCCCCGCCGCCAGCACCACACCCGCCAAAACCCCAACCAACCTCCGCACGGGGGCAGACACTAGTAGGGGACGCCGCGAGGAGCACTTCTGGGGCGTGGAACCAGGGCGGGGCAACAGGAGAACCGGCCGGGGTGACGACGCCGAGGTAATCGAACTGCCGGTCGAGGACGAGGACTGACCCTCACGCCCGACGAACTGCTCGCCCTGGTGGTCGCGGTGCTTGCTCGACCAGCCGGGATCGCGGCAACCGCTTACCATGCGAGCCGTGAGTCGCTCCGAACGACCGCCCAACGAGAGAGAACTGCTGCAAGGGGTAGGGGTAGTAGTTCAGCGAACCCAGCAGGGGTGGTCCCTCTCGCGGATCTTCGAGTGGTCGTTTGGGATCTTCGGCTCGCTCGGGGTGGCTTGGGCAATCGTAAGAGGAACTCCGAAACTCCTCGGGTGGCTCGGCGACGTCGCCCTCTGGTTCGTCCTCGGTGGGGCGCTGAACGCGCCTCGTGGGGTACAGATGGGGTACAGAGCGCGCCATGAGGCAGCCGTGCCCCGGGGTATCACGCTCTGACCTGCACATTTGCTGGTGGGCGGTAGAGGATTTGAACCTCTGACCCCTTCCGTGTCGAGGAAGTGCTCTACCCCTGAGCTAACCGCCCATGTCGTGCGAGCAGCCACGGTACCAGGCGGGTTCGCGCCGGAACCTGCCGGAACCGGCGGCGCGCTCCCCCGGCCCGAGCACGAGACCCATGGTTGGTGGACGTGCGTCTAACACCCCCCCATAGGCGGGTGAAAGACGCATCAATGGCAGCGGAGGCGGAGTCACTCGGTGGCGATGGCATCGAGGACGTCGAGGCGGCTCGCTCGCCAGGCGGGGACGATCGCCGCCACGACCCCCGCGAGCATCGAGAGCACCAGGAAGACGACGAGCTGGACGACGGGGACCGAGAGCTCGGTGACGCCCTGGCTCTCGAGCGCGGTGGTGAAGACCCAGCCCCAGAAGACCCCGAGCGCGGTGCCCACGACGCCGCCGACGAGCGCCACGACGACCGACTCGCTGCGGATCATCCGGCGCATCTGGCGGCGTGACATGCCCACGGCACGGAGCAGCCCGATCTCCCGCGTCCGCTCGAACACCGAGAGGGCCAGCGTGTTCACGATGCCGAGCACCGCGATGAGCTCGGAGAGCAACAGCAGCGCGACGGTCACGGCCAGGAACCGGTCGATCGCGGCTTCCTGATCGCTGCGATACGCATCCCGGGAGAACACCTCGACGTTGGGGAAGTCCTCGGCCACGACTTGTTGCACGGCCGCGCGAGCAGCGCCGACGCTCCCGGCGGCCTTCACGTACACGAGTGAGTCCTGGTCGTCGGCGCCGAACCCCTGCACGTATGCGGGCCACGACACGATCCAGTCGACGGGGAACCCGCCCGTGAAGTCGGCCTGCTCGTAGATCCCGGCCACCCGGATCAGCTGGAACCCCTGCGGGAACTGCATCTGGATCTCGTCGCCCACGCCCAGCCCGTACTTCCGCGCCGCGTCGACCTGCACGAGCACGCCGTCGTCGCCCATCGCACCGATGCTCCCGTCGCCGACCCGCAGGGCCGTCACCGGACCGAGCTGGGTGGCGTCCACCCCGGCAACCGTCTCCTCCTGCGTCTGCACCCGGACGTTGCCGAACCGGAACGCAGCGACGGCGCGCAGCTCAGGCCGGCCGCGCAGTCGCTCCGCGACCTGGGGCGAGAACGCGGTGAACTGCTGGGCTTTCAGCACGACGTCGGCGCGGATCCCGCGGTCCACTGCCGCCTTCACCGACGACTTGGCCGACGCACCGAAGATCGAGACGAGCCCGACGAGCGCGAGTCCGATGACCAGAGCGGACGCGGTCGCCGCGGTGCGTCGCGGGTTCCGCGTGGCGTTCTCGCGTGCCAAGATGCCCGTCACCCCGAACACTCGGAACGGCGCTCCGAGGGCCGCAGCGAGCGGACGGGCGAACGTCGCGAGCAGCACCACCACCCCGAAGAAGACGAGCAGCGCCCCGACCGCGACGATCCAGATCTCGTCGACCGCGTTCGTCGCGTCAGCGGTCCGGTCGAGCCCGAGGGCGACGAACGGGATCCCAGCGGCACCGATGAGCACCCCCAGCACGCCGCGTGCCCGCAGCGAGCGCTCACTCGTCGTCCCGACGTCGTTGATCGCCGCGATCGGCGGCACCCGCGACGCTCGCAGCGCGGGCCAGACCGCCGATACGACCGTCACCACGAGCCCGACCAGGATCGCAACCACGATCGTGCGTTCCCCGAGGACGACGTCCCCCTCGGGAACGTCGAAGCCCAGCCTCCCGGTGAGCTCGAGCAGGAGACTCGCGAAGCCGACCCCGGCCGCGAGGCCGGCGACGGACGCGACCACGCCCACGACTGCGGCCTCGCCGATCACCGAGCCGATCACCTGGCGTCGGCTCGCGCCCATCGCGCGTAGCAACCCGAGCTCGCGGGTCCGCTGCGTGACCAGGATCGTGAAGGTGTTGAAGATGATGAACGCGCCGACCACGAGGCCGATCGCCGCGAAGCCGAGGAGCAGCTGGGTCAGGAGGGCGAGGAAGTCGAGCACCTGCTCGCCCCGGTCGTCGGCCACCTGTCGGCCGGAGGAGATCTCGTAGACACCGCCGAGCTCGGCCGCGAGCCGCTCGCGGAGATCACGTACGTCCGTGCCGGCCTCGGCCGTCACGTTGATCGCGTCGACGAGCCCGGGCGCACCCACGGCGGCCTGAGCGGTGGGCAGGTCGAACGCCGCGAACGTCACCGCTCCGAGCTCCTCCGCGCTCCCGAAGCCGAACAGGCCGACGATGCGGAACTGCTCCTTCGGCCCGAGCGTCAGGATGTCGACGCGGTCGCCGACGGAGAAGTCGTTCCGGCGCGCGGTTCCGGCGTCCATCGCGACTTCGCCCGGCGCGCGAGGCGGCCGACTCTTCGCACCTTGCCCATCGGCGTCGATCAGCCGCAGCGGGCCGTCGCGACCGCGCTGCGCCCAGGAGATCCCGAACGTCGGGGCGCCACCGACCTGGATCGCCTCACCGTCACGCCCCACGAACTGCGCGTAGCCCTGCACGAACCCCGTCGCCGAGCGAACGCCGGCGACGTCCTGCACCTGCGTGACGAGAGCCTCCGGGAACCGCTCCCGGTCGCCGTCCCCACCGAACGGCGGGCGGAGCCGCACGACCGCATCGATGCCCTCGACCGACTGGTCGAAGACCCCCTGGAACGACCGGTCGAGCGTGTCGGTGAGGACGTAGGTGCCGGCGACGAAGCTGACCCCGAGCAGGACGGCCATCGCGGTGAGGGCGAGCCGGATCTTGCGGACGAACAGACCTCGGATCGTCGCCTTCCACATGGTCGGACCATCATGGTCGGCCTACGCCTCCGACCGGGGGCATCGCGGGGGGATCGATGGGACTGCTCGACGGACGACGAGCGCTGGTGACCGGCGGCGGGTCGGGCATCGGAGCCGCGACCTGTCGACGCATGGCCGCAGAGGGCGCCTCGGTCGCGGTGCTCGACATCGACGAGGACGCAGCAGCAGCCGTCGCGGACGACATCGACGGGATCGCGTACGGCGTGGACGTCACCGACTACGCCGCGCTCGAGGCCGCGGTCGCTGATGTGTCCGGTCGCCTCGGTGGGCTGACGACGCTCTTCAACAACGCCGGCGGATCGAACATGGCGCGCCTGCACGAGTGGGATCTCGACGAGTGGAACCAGATCGTGGGCCTCAACCTCACGGGCGTCTTCCACGGGTTCCGCGCCGGCCTCCCCCACCTGTTGGAGTCGGGCAGTGGTGCCGTCGTGTCGACCGCATCGATCAGCGGGACCCGTCCGGCGGCCGGCGAAGCGCCCTACGCCGCCGCGAAAGCCGCCGTCGCCGCCCTCACCGCGACGGCCGCGCTCGAGTACGGGCCCACGATCCGCGTGAACGCCGTGTCCCCCGGGATGATCCACACCGGGCTCACCGACGTGCTCCTCACCGGGTTCGACTGGACGGTCCCGCACATGGTCGAGAAGACACCGCTCGGTCGGATCGGCACCCCCGAGGACATCGCCGACGTCGTCGTGTTCCTCTGCTCCGACCTCGCTCGCTTCGTCACGGGGCAGAACCTCGTGATCGACGGCGGCATGACCCTGCACGGCGCCGGCGTCGACGGGCTCCTCGACCGCTTCACCGCACTGCTCGAACGGGGTCGCGACGCTCCCTGACCTTCGACCGGCGTGTCCTGACGACGGGAGATCCGACGCGCCACGGGCTCAAGTTCCCGGGGCCCGCTGCCGACAACCCCGGAGATGCAGGCGCTGCGAGACCGTCGCCCCGCCACACCGCACGCGACCCCCCGGCGGTCCCCTGCGCACAGATGGCGGATCGTGGGCATCGCGCTCGTCGTCGCCGTCGTCGGTGCCGCCTGCGGCCCCCGCATCGCTGCCGCTCCTCCGCCCGCGCCCGCTCCGCCCACGTGCGTGGGGCCCGCCGGCCCGCCGGACACGATCTCGAGCGAGCTGTTCACGCTCACCAACAACGACCGGGCCGCAAACGGGCTCGGCCCGCTGCGCTGGAACCCGCAGCTGTGGTGCCTCGCCCACGGGTGGAGCGCCCACATCGCCGGCATGGGCACGCTCACCCACCGCGACCTCAACGCCGTCATCCGCTCACCCGAGTACCGCGGCTACTACGCACTCGGTGAGAACCTGCTCCGCGGCTCCCGGTCCCTCACCGCGGGCGCGATGGAGAACGCCTGGATGAACTCGAGCGGCCACCGAGCGAACATCGTGGGCGGTCAGTTCACGTCGTTCGCCGTCGCGTACTTCATCACGGGCGACGGCCAGATCTTCGTCACCGCCAACTTCGGCGGCTGATCATCCCTGCCCGAGCGGCGCGACGGACTCCAGGAGGGCGAGCACCTGCGCCGCGCCCTCCTCGACCGACGTGGTCGCGGTCGAGATCGTGAGCTCCGCGTCGAGAGGCGCTTCGTAGGGATCGTCGATCCCGGTGAAACCCGGGAGCCCGCCGGCCCGGGCCTTCGCGTAGAGACCCTTCGGATCACGCTCCTCGCAGACGTCCAAGGGCGCGTCGACGAAGACCTCGACGAACACGAGGCCGGCGGCCTCGTGCAGCTCCCGTGCGTGGGCGCGGCCGGCGCGGTACGGGCTGATCACGGGGACCAGCGCGACGACACCGGCGTCGGCGAAGAGGCGAGCCACCTCGGCGACCCGGCGGACGTTCTCCTCGCGGTCGTCCGCGCTGAAGCCCAGGTCGCCGTTGAGGCCATGACGGAGGTTGTCGCCGTCGAGCGTGTACGACGCCACGCGTCCGGCCACCAACCGCTCGGCGACCGCCCCTGCGATGGTCGACTTCCCCGAGCCCGAGAGTCCGGTGAACCACACGGTCGCGCCACACAGCCCGGCGGCGGCCCAGCGCTCCGCCCGGGCGATCCCCTGCTCGTGCCACACGACGTTCGGGCTCGCGCCCGCCGCGCTCATGAGGTCGGGGCCAGGACCATCCCGGCGCCGACGGTCTCGAACGTCGACTCGTCGATCAGCACGAAGCTCCCGGTCATCCGATTGCGTCGGTACTCGTCGACGAACAGCGGTGCTGTGCTCCGAAGCGTCACCCGACCGATGTCGTTCATCGCGAGCGCCTCGTGGCCCTCCTCGCGATGGAGACTGTTGACGTCCAGGCCGTAGTGCATCCGCTGGATCTTGGCCCGGGCGACGTTGGTGGTGTGCTTGATTCCGTAGATCGCGCCCTCCCGGAGGGGGCGCTCGTTGAACCAGCAGAGCATCGCCTCGACGTCCTGGGTGGCCGTCGGTGCGTTGTTGGGACGACAGAGCATGTCGCCGCGGCTGATGTCGAGATCGTCGGCGAGTCGGATGTTCACCGACATCGGCGGGTACGCCTCGTCGATGGGGCCCCCGTAGCGGTCGATCCCGGCGACGACGGTCGTGAGCCCGCTCGGGAGGACGCGCACCTCGTCACCCGGACGGAAGATCCCGCTCGCCACCTGTCCGGCGTAGCCGCGGTAGTCGTGGTGGTCGTGGCTCATGGGCCGGATCACGTACTGGACCGGGAACCGGACATCGATCAGGTTTCGGTCCGATCCGATGTACACGTGCTCGAGGTGGTGCAGGAGCGTGGGACCCTCGTACCACGGGGTGTTCGGCGAGTGGGTCACGACGTTGTCACCCTCGAGCGCCGAGATCGGGATGAAGGTCAGGTCGTCGATGTCGAGCTTCGCGGCGAAGTCGGCGAACTCGGTGCAGATCTCGTCGAACCGGCCCTCGTCGAAGTCGACCAGGTCCATCTTGTTGACGCACAGGACCAGGTGCTTCACCTGGAGCAGCGACGCGATCACCGCGTGACGACGGGACTGCTCGAGGACGCCTTTGCGCGCGTCGATGAGCACGAGCGCGAGGTCGGCGGTCGAAGCCCCGGTGACCATGTTGCGCGTGTACTGGATGTGCCCGGGGGTGTCGGCGATGATGAACTTGCGTCGCGGGGTCGCGAAGTACCGGTACGCGACGTCGATCGTGATCCCCTGCTCCCGTTCGGACCGCAACCCGTCGGTGAGGAGCGCGAGGTTCGTGTAGTCGAAGCCCTTGTCGCGGCTGGTGCGCTCGACGGCCTCGAGCTGGTCCTCGAAGATCTGCTTGGTCTCGAGGAGCAGGCGGCCGATGAGCGTGCTCTTGCCGTCGTCCACGGACCCGGCCGTGGCGAATCGCAGCAGCTCCATCTACGGCACGCCCATCAGAAGTAGCCCTCGCGTTTGCGGTCCTCCATGCCGGCCTCGGAGATCCGGTCGTCGGCCCTGGTCGCGCCTCGCTCGGTGATCCGGGCGGCGGCGACCTCGGCGATCACGTCGTCGACCGTCGCGGCCGGCGACTCGACCGCCCCAGTGCACGACGCGTCTCCAACCGTCCGGAAGCGGACGGTGAGCTCTTCGACCTCTTCGTTCTCGGCGACCGTGACGTGGGGCCCGACTGCCAGCAACATGCCGTCGCGGCGGAACACCTCGCGGCGGTGCGCGTAGTAGAGCGACGGCAGCTCGACCCCGTCGTCCTTCACGTACTGCCAGATGTCGAGCTCGGTCCAGTTGCTGAGCGGGAACACGCGGATGTGCTCGCCCTTGCGATGGCGACCGTTGTAGAGGTTCCACACCTCGGGCCGCTGGTTCTTCGGGTCCCACTGCCCGAACTCGTCGCGGAAGGAGTAGACCCGTTCCTTCGCCCGGGCCTTCTCCTCGTCGCGCCGTCCTCCGCCGAAGACGGAGTCGAACCCGTGCTCGACGATCGCGTCGAGCAGGGTGGTCGTCTGGAGTCGGTTGCGGCTCGCCCGTGGACCGGTCTCCTCGACGACCCGGCCCGAGTCGATGGACTGCTGGACCGACGCGACGACGAGCTGGACGCCGAGCTCGGCGACCCGGCGATCGCGGTAGTCGAGCACCTCGTCGAAGTTGTGGCCGGTGTCGACGTGCATCACCGGGAACGGGATCCGGGCCGGCCAGAAGGCCTTCTCGGCCAGTCGGAGCATGACGGCAGAGTCCTTGCCGCCGGAGAAGAGCAGCACGGGGCGCTCGAACTCGGCCGCGACCTCACGGAAGATGTGGATCGACTCGGACTCGAGTGCGTCGAGGTGGGACAGCTGGGTCACCATCGAGCCACCAACCCTAGTGGTACGAACCCTCTACGCTTCCCCTTCGAACCCCATTGATGCGTCTCTCACCCGCCCATGGCGGGGTGAGAGACGCAGGACCGATTTCACGCCGATCGGGAGCACACCATGACGGCCATCATCGACTCGGACCAGCACCTCTACGAACCGCGGACCCTGTGGCGGGATCACTGCGACCCGTCGGACCGCGACGACGCGATCCACATCGAGGACGACGACCTCGGCTACGCGTGGGTCACGTGGCGCGACGAGCGGCTCGGCATCGCCGACGTGCAGGCACCCCACGAGACCGAGGCGATCGGCGCCCGGCGCCGCCGCCGCGAGGCCGGCGAGCCCGCCGAGTACTCCTACGACGAGGCGCTCCCGGTGGCCTTCTGGGACCCCGCGGCTCGGGCCGCCCAGCTCGCCACCATGGGCCTCGACGCCGCGATCTGCTTCCCGAACTTCGGCCTCGGCTGGGAGCGCAAGCTCAGCGGCGCACTGCCGGCGCTGCTCGCCAACATGACGGCCTGGAACCGCTGGTGCGCCATCGTCGCCCACGAGGGCGGCGGCGCCGTGCACCCCGTCGCGCACGTGACGCTGCGCGATCTCGACTGGCTCGACACCCAGCTCGACGCGCTGTCGGCTGCCGGAGTCCGCACCGCGATGATGGCGCCCGCGCTCGTCGACGGGAGACCGCTCTCCCACCCCGACCTCGATCGCGCGTGGTCGTCGTTCGTCGCCCACGGGATCGCACCCGTCTTCCATGTCGCCGACCAACCTCGGGTGTTCGACGACGCATGGTTCACCGACGACGGGACGGCGTTCGTCAACATCATGGAGTCGGTCTTCCTGTGGACGCCCGCAGCCGTGGCCTTGACCGACCTCATCGTCAACGGCGTCTTCGAGCACCACGCCGACCTGCGGCTCGGGATCGTCGAGCTGTCGGCGATCTGGGTGCCCCAGTACCTGATGATGCTCGACGGCGGCTACGACTTCACCTCCAAGCTCAACGGATGCGTGCCCACACCGTTGTCGATGCGTCCAAGCGAGTACTTCCGGCGTCACGTTCGCGTCTCCGCGTTCGCGTACGAACAGCCGGCGCGGATCGAGCGCCAGGCCGGCGATCTCCTGATGGCTTGCTCCGACTATCCACACTCCGAGGGCACGGCCACGCCGCTCGAGGACTACGCGCGGGTCGGCAGCGAGCCCGGTGGCGCCACCGGCCTCTTCGCCGCCAACGCCGAGTTCCTCCTCGGACTCGATCGCACGTGACCCCGGCCTGATGGACCCGTCCATCGGGCCGCTCGTCGGAGCCGACGAGACGCTGCTGCACCAGACCGTCGACACGTTCGCGTCGGTCGGTACGACGGACATCAACTGGACCGAGAAGCTCTGGCTCCAGGTGTGTGCCCGCGACGGGTCGCTCCAGGCGCTCTTCGGGCTCGGGAAGTACGTGAACCGCAACGTCATGGACGCGTTCGGTGGCGTGTCCCGCGGCACCGAGCAGTGGACGGTGCGCGCGAGTCGCGGACTCCACCTCGACCCGGCGCGTGTCGGTGTCGGTCCGCTCCACTACGACGTCGTCGACCCGCTCTCGGCCGTACGGGTCCGACTCGACGCGACCGACGAACAGCCCATCGCCTTCGACGTGACCGTCCGAGGCGTCGTGCCGCCGAGGATGGAAGACCGCGAGCTGCATCGATCCCCTCACGCACAGCGCGTCGTGAACGACGTCGTCCGCTACCACCAGGCCGGCGTCGCGGTGGGATGGATCGAGGTCGAGGGGCAGCGCACCGACGTGGGCGAGGACGAGTGGGTCGGCACCCGCGACCACTCGTGGGGTGTGCGCATGCAGGTCGGGGACCCGGTGCCCGACCTGGAACCCGCGCAACGCCCCCGCGACCCGCAGTCGTTCACGAGTTGGGCGCCCTGGCTCATGGAACGGCCCGACGGTTCGCACTACGCGCTCTTCCACTACTTCATGCGCTCCAACCTGCCCGGCGCTCCGGCGCGCCGACTCCGAGGTGGGATCGAGCATCCCGACGGCAGCGAGGAACCGTTCGCCGACGCCCACTTCGACGTCGCGTTCGACGACACGAACCGCCGGTTCCTCGGCGGCACGGTCACGTTCGTCCTCGAGGACGGCTCCGAGCGCCCGGTCTCGGTCACGCCAATCGAGTCCGGCACCGGGTTCCACCTGGGCACTGGCCTGTACTTCGGGCTCGACGGCGCCCGCCACGGCCAATGGCGCGGCGACCTCCACGTGGAAGGCGACCACTACATCGACTGCGACACCCGTGAGGTCGCCCGTCACATCCACCAGCATCGCGACTGCGTCGTGCGAGTCGACGACCCGGTGGGCGGCGGCGTCGGCTGGGGCAGCGTGCAGACGATCATCATCGGCGCCTTCCCCGAGTACGGCCTGCGCCTCGAGTCCACCTTCGTCTGACCACGACCTCGTGCCGTTTTGGCGTCGAGGAAGGGTCGTGGGGCGGGGGCTATCGACGCCAGAACAGGGAGCGGCCTCGACGATCGACATGCGCGCGGCCCGGCTCGAGCGGTGGGAGCACCGGATCGACCCGTTCATCGTGATCGCGGCGATCCTGCCGCTGATCGGCAACCTCGCGGACCTGGATCCCACCCGGGGCTCCTGGACCGTCGAGCTCGTGTGCTGGTCGGTGTTTGCAGTCGACCTCGCCGTGCACATCCGCCTCCGACCCGGCTACCTCCGCACGCGCGACGGCATGATCGACCTCTTCATCGTCGTCGCGACCTTCCCCTGGAGCGTCTTCGTCGGCGACAAGCGTGCCTGGCTGCTCGCCCTGTTCCGCCTGGCCCGGGTCGCCCGGATCGTCGTCGTGGTCCGCCGCTCGGCGATCGTCCGCATGACGTTCGCTCGCCTCGGTCGCCCGGCTGTCGTCCTGATCGCGACGCTGCTCATCGGGTCGTTCGTGATCTATCGCAACGAGCCGGAGTCCGCCGGCTTCCACGACTACGGCGACGTGCTCTGGTTCGGGATCGTGAGCGTGACGACGGTGGGCTACGGCGAGCTTTCGGCCACGACGACCGCGTCGCGTGTCGCGTCGGTCGTCACAATCCTCGTCGGCCTCATGTTCCTCGGGGCCGTGCTCGCGACGGCGACGTCGGTGCCCCAGAGCCGGAACCAGCGAGCGCGCGGCCGTTCCGAGGATCCCGACGACAGCGAGCATGGTGACGACGACCCCGCCCTGCTCCGGACCGAGGTGCGCGCCCTCCGCGCCGAGGTGCACGAGCTCCACACGCTGATCGCACGCCTCACGCCGAGCTCAGACGACGGCACTCCCCTTGAACGCCGCGGGGAGTGAGATCGTCACCGCGAGCCCGCCGGACGCGGCGGCCTCGAGCGACACGCGCCCGTCGTCGCTCTCGACCAGCTGGCGAACGATCGCGAGCCCGAGTCCGAACCCGCCACCCGGGCCTTCGTGCCAGAAGCGGTCGAACGCCCGTGCCCGCTGTTCCTCATTCATCCCCGGCCCCTCGTCGGCGACCACCACCTGGACCTCGTCCCCGACACGCTCCGCCGTCATCGAGATCGTCGAGCCCCGGGGCGCGACCTCGATCGCGTTGTTGAGCAGATGGACCCGCACCTGTGGTGGTACGTCGCCCGAGCCAGCGGGATCGTGGGCTGGGCGCTCGTGACGGCTTCCGTGGTCTACGGGCTGTGGGTGTCGTTGCGCCTCACGCGGAGGCGCCCTCGCCCTGCGTGGGTGCTCGACCTCCATCGCTTCCTCGGTGGGCTGTCGGTGGTGTTCGTCGGCGTGCACCTCGCCGGCCTCGCCGCCGACTCCTACGCGCACTTCGGCCTCGGCGAGCTCCTCGTGCCGTTCGCGTCCTCGTGGAAGCCGACGGCCGTCGCGTGGGGGATCGTGGGCGTCTACCTCCTCGTCGCCGTCGAGGCCACGTCGCTGCTGATGCGCCGCCTGCCCCGCCGGCTCTGGCGGGCGATCCACCTCTCCAGCTACGGGATCTTCGCCGTCTCGACGATCCACATGTTCACCGCAGGCACCGATGCGGGGAACGCGGCGCTGCAGTGGAGCGCCGTCGCCGGGACGACAGCCGTCGTCTTCCTGACGGTCACCCGCGTGCTGAGCGGCCGGCCTGCTCGCCGGCAGATGGCGCTGCCCACCGCGACCGAACGAACGACACAGCCGGTGCCCGTCGCGTAGCGTCCCGCCGAGCACGCACGCGCCCGGGAGGATGCATGCAGGTCATCGATGCGGACGGGCACGTCATGGAGGCCCGTGATCGCGACGACGCACGTGAGAGCGGTGGCGACCATTCCGTAGCTCCCTGGTCGGCGATCAGGTCACGACCGTGAGCGCGTAGACGACGAGCGCCAATCCCAGAGCCGCCACCAGCGCGAGGAAGACGATCCCCGCGCGCGCCTCGGTCGGGCTCCCCACCCGGATCCCCTCGGCCGCGAGACTGCGACCCTTCCCGATCTCCCTGATCCCAACGTCGACATGGATGCCCCCGGCGATCAGCGCCGCCCAGGGCCACCAGGAATGGTCGGCGATCATCAGCGCCCCGGCCAGGGGCAGGGTCCAGATCACGAGGAGGTCCAGCCGAGCGGTGTTCAACTCCAGGTGTCGGTAGAGACGATCAGTCCCTTCGTCGCTCTCCTGCAGTCCGAGCCGCTGCGCGAGCCGGAAGTCGATCGCCGAGACGAGCTGGCCGACGAAGCCCAGCGACCCGACGAGGAGCGCCACGACTCCCAGAGCCAACCTCATCGGTTCCCGCCTCGGTTCCCGCCGACGGCGATCATCACTCCCCTCCCGGCCAGAACTCCGCCCCGACGTCACCCGCACGCCGACCGGGTCCGGTGACCCTTCCGAGCTCCCAGTCTCGCGTTCGACCCGAGGACCGAGCCAAGAGGCGAAGGTCCCGACGCCGCAACGCCGCAACGCCGGGCCCGGCGCGGCGCAGGAAGTGACGCGGGCTGGCCGCGCGACGGATCGGGACGTTCGCCCCTAACACCCGGTGGCGGCACTGCGGAGGATGAACGGGTCCGAACTGGTGGTGGTGCCCGATGGCAGCGGTCGACCAGGGTCTCTTACGAGCGATCGGTGTGCACAAGAACTACCGAACGGGCGCGGGCGAAGTCGAGGCACTGCGGGGCGTCACCCTCGCCGTCGACGAAGGGGAGTTCGTCTCGGTGATGGGCCCCTCGGGCTCGGGAAAGACAACCCTCCTGAACTGCCTCAGCGGGCTCGACGACATCGACGGCGGTCGCGTGCTGCTCGACGGCGACACGCTCCACGAGATGAGTGACGCCGCGCGCACGCGCAACCGCGCGTCGTCCATGGGATTCGTCTTCCAGCAGTACAACCTCATCCCAGTGCTGAGTGCGCTGGAGAACGTGGAGATGCCGCTCCTCCTCGCGGGGGTCCGCCCCGGTGAGGCGCGGGAGCGCGCGGCGGCGACCCTCGAGCGTGTCGGCCTGGGGCACCGGGTGGAGCACCGCCCGAGCGAGCTCTCGGGCGGGGAGCAACAGCGCGTCACCATCGCGCGCGCGGTCGCCAGCCGGCCGCGTGTCGTCTGGGCCGACGAGCCGACCGGCGCGCTCGACTCCGAGAGTGCGGCCGACGTGATGGACCTCATGACCGAGCTCCACCGGGAGGGCCTGACGCTCATACTGGTGACGCACGACCCGACGGTCGGCGCCCAGGCCCAACGCACGATCCGGATGCGCGACGGACGGATCGAGGGAGACGACAGAGCCGGAGAGCGTTGACCATGGGCCCTGTGCTACTGATCGCGTTCTCGCTCCCGTTCGTCGTCATCATCGTCGGGTCGCCCATGCTGCGCCGCCTCGCGGTGCGCAACGCGTGGCGGCGGCCCGTCGAAGCCGCGCTCGTCATCGGCGGATCGCTGCTCGGGACCGCCATCATCACCGGCTCGCTCATCGTGGGCGACACGATCGACCGGTCGATCCGCGCCGGAGCCTACGACCAGCTCGGTCCGGTCGACGAGATCGTCGCCGTTCCCGCCGAGGAGGGGCCGGAGCTACTCGAACGCTTCGATGGATTCTCGTCGCCATCGGTTGACGGTGTCCTGGCGCTCACGATCACCGAGGCTGCGGTCGTGAACCTGGGTCAGGGTGGCGGGACCCAGCCCCGGGCCCAGCTCATCGAGGTCGACTTCGACGCGGCGCGCCGCTTCGGCGGGGACGCCCGGGCAACCGGGATCCGCGGACCCACGCCCGACCCTGGACGGGCTGCGGTGACGGTGGACGTCGCTGACCGGCTCGGCGTCGAGCGCGGGAGCCGCATCACGGTGTTCGCCGCCGGGGCGAACCAGACGTTCGTAGTCGACCGTGTCCTCGACCGGCACGGCGTGGCGGGGCTCTGGACGGTAGACCCGCGCCAGCAGTCGTACAACGTCTTCGTCACACCCGGCACGACGGCCACACTCGCAGCCGATGCGAGCACCGCGACGCTCGGCGCACCCCCGCAGGCGGTCCTGGCGTTCTCCAACACGGGAGGCGTCGAAGAGGGCGCCACGAGGACGCGAGCTGCGACCGAGGCGATCGCCCAGGAGCTCTCGGGTGCCGACGCGCGGGTCCAGCGCGTCAAGCACGACCTTCTGGAGCGGGCCGACGAGTCTGCCCAGGGCCTCTCCGACTTCTACTTCACCATCGGCATGTTCGCCGTCGCGGCCGGAATCGTGCTCCTCGTCAACGTCTTCGTGATGCTCGCCGACGAACGCCGCTCCGAGTTGGGTCTCATGCGCGCGATGGGCCTTCGACGATCGACGCTGGTGGGGGCGATGGCGACCGAGGGGTGGCTGTACTCGATCGCGGCCGGCGCGCTCGGCGCGATCCTCGGGATCGGCGTCGGTTGGGTCATCGCGCGTCGGGCCAGTGACATCCTCGGGAGCGGGCAAGAGGTCAACGCGCTGCGGCTGACCTTCGCGTTCGACACTTCGACCGTGATCAGCGGGTTCGCCGTAGGGACCGCGATCTCGGTCGTCACGATCGTCGCGTCGAGCGTCCGGAACGCGCGCTTCAACGTGATCCGGGCGATCCGCGACATCCCCACGCCGCAGCGCACCCGGCCGCGCCGGCGGTGGACCCTGCTCGGCATCCCCACCACGCTCGTCGGGGTCGCCGCGACCGTCGCCGGCGTCTCGGGTCCCGATCCCTACCTCGTCATGGCCGGCCCCATGCTGGTCGCCGCGGGTCTCACCCCGATCGCGTCGCGCTTGGTCGCGCCCCGCGCAGTCACCACCGGCGTGTGCCTGGCGGTGCTCGTCTGGGCGGTCGGGTGCTTCGGTGTCCTGGCCGCGCTCGACGCCACGATCGAGATCCCGCTCTTCCTGCTCCAGGGCCTCACCATGGCCGGCGCAGCGGTCGTGCTCGTGACCACGTACCTCGGCCGGATGGGTCGGGTGCTCGACCGAGGTGGACGCACCCTGACCGCCCGCCTCGGTGTCGCCTACCCGCTCGCCGCACGCTTCCGCACCGCGATGACCCTCTCGATGTTCGCCATCATCGTGCTGACGCTCGTCTACATGAGCGAGATCTCCTACATGTTCGCCGGCCGGGCCCAGGAGATCTCCCGGAACCTCTCGGGGGGGTTCGGCATCGAGTTGCTCTCGAACCCGACCAACCCCGTACCCGCCCGCGAGCTGGCCGCGCTGCGAGGTGTTCGCGAGGTCGCGCCGCTGGGCTACGTGTACGCCGAGTTCAGGACGCCGAGGCGGGATCGCACCATATGGCCCGCCACCGGGATCGGGCCTGAGCTCGCGTCGGCCCCGCCGGCCCTGCAGCTGCGCGACGGCTACCCGAGCGACCGCGCCGCCTGGCAGGCGGTGCTCGAGGATCCCGGACTGGCGATCGTCGACGACTTCTTCCTGCAGACGCCTGGTGGTCCGTCCGAGAAGGCAGCACGAGTCGGGGACCACATCGTCATGTCCGACCCGCTGTCGGGACGGGAGCGGCGGCTGCGGGTGGTGGCGATCGCCGAGAACGACTTCCTCAACAGTGGTGCGTTCGTGAGCCAAGGCGCCCTCTCGGAGACCTTCGGCGCCCGGGCCGTCGAATCCCGCTACTTCGTGGCCGCCCGCGACCCCGACGCCACCGTGCGCCGGATCCGCACCACGTTCGTCTCGAACGGCGCCGACGCGAGCACCGTGCGAAGCATCGTCGACCTCGCCCTGTCCCAGCAGAGCGGCTTCTTCACCCTGATGCAGCAGTTCGTCGGCGTCGGTCTCCTCGTCGGCGTGGCCGGCATCGGCGTCGTCATGTTCCGCGCCGTGCGGGAGCGCCGGCGCGCCATCGGGGTGCTCCGGTCCCTCGGCTTCCAGGCCACGTCGGTGACGCGCACATTCCTGTTCGAGGCCGGCTTCGTCGCCACGCTCGGGGTCGCGATCGGCGTGCTCATCGCTCTTGTCGCCACGTACGTGCTCGCGATCTCGGAAGCAGACTTCGCCGAGGGGTTCCGATTCGGCGTGCCCGTCACCGACCTGCTGATCATCGTCTCGGTCGCCCTCGTCCCGGCAGTCCTGGCCGCGGTCTTCCCGGCCCGCCGGGCGTCACGGATCCGGCCCGCGGTCGCACTCCGGGTGCAGGACTGAACCACCCGCCGCGCCGGGGCCGCATTGCAGGTGAACTCCGAGACCCGCACCTTGGCGAGATGAAGCGCTACCAGCGGAGCCCCGTCCGCGTGGGGAAGCACATCACCGCGCCCGACCCCGGATCGGGCACGCCCGAGGACGCCCGGAGCGCCGGGGTTCAGACGCGGTCGAGCTCGAGCATGCGGATGGCGTTGCCGCGGAGGATCTTGTACCGCTGCTCGTCGGGAACTCCCTCGAGCATCTTCTCGCAGTAGTCCTTCGAGTTCGGCCACGTCGTGTCGGTGTGGGGGTAGTCGGTCTCGAAGCAGATGTTGTTCTCGCCCACCTCGTCGAGCGACCGCACCCCGTGCCGGTCCCACGTGAAGCACCCGAACACGCGGTCGTAGTAGTAGGTGGACGGCGGCTCCGGGCACAGGCGCTTGGAGTTCTGCCAGGCGTTGTGCTCCTCCCACACCGTGTCGGCCCGCTCGAGCGCATACGGGAGCCAGCCGATCTGGCCCTCCGAGTACGCGATCTTCAGCTTCGGGAAGCGGTGCATGATCCCGCCGAAGAGGAAGTCACCGAGCGACGCCATCGAGTTGTTGAACCCGACCATGCTCCCGACGCCCGGAGGCGCATCCTTCGACGAGAACGGGTCGGTCGACGACGAGCCCACGTGCATGCACAAGGTGGTGCCGGTCTCGTCGCACTCGGCGAGCATCGGGTCCCAGTAGCCGGTGTGGACGCTCGGCAGGTCGAGCTTGGTGGGCAGCTCGGAGAAGCACACCGCCCGCACGCCGCGCTCGGCATTGCGTCGGATCTCCTGCGCCGCCTGCTCCGCGTCCCAGAGCGGCATGATGCAGAGCGGGATGTTGATCCCGATCGACGGGTCGCACCACTCCTCGACCATCCAGTCGTTGTAAGCCTGCACGCACGCGAGCGCGAGCTCGCGGTCGTCGGCCTCGTGGAACGTCTGGCCGCAGAAGCGCGGGAACGTCGGGAACGGCAGCGAGCCGTCGACCCAGTTGACCTCGAAGTCCTTCTTGCGCTCCTTGGCGTCGAAGCAGCCCGGGCGCATGTCGTCGTAGGTGGTCGCCGTCATCGTCATGACGGTCTTGTCGAACGTCGACAGGTCGTCGCCGTCGGTGGCCGCCTTCGGGATCGCGACGAACTTCTTCTGGACGTAGATGACCTTGTCCTCGTAGATCCAGGCGTCGCCCCACTCACCCTCGGGGTCCTCGGTCATCTCGTACTTGGCGCCCTTGCGCAGCCGGAACGCGCCCCAGCGCTTGCGCTCGACCCGGGGTCCCTTCTCCCGGAACTTGGTGGGCAACCACGTCTGCCAGACGTGTGCGGGCTCGACGACGTGGTCGTCCACGCTGATGATCTTCGGCAACTCCACGGTGACCCCCGGCGTCGGTTGGGCGAGCGGCTTGGCGCCGCCCAGGGTACTGAAACGGGGTCAGACGTTCCGCGAGCGCCGACGCTCCGCAGGCCCGGACACCCGCCGACAACCGGCGCTGCAGCGTCCAGCCCGACGATGTCCGGACCGCAGGATCGGCAACCGGGAGCGGAACCGAGGAAGCGGCCCCTCAAGAGGCCGCCGACCTGCACTTACGTGGAGCGGACGACGGGATTCGAACCCGCGACCCTCACCTTGGCAAGGTGATTCCCGCCAACGGCGTGACCTGCCCGAACACGCGAAAGCGCAGTTCAGACGCACTCTCCGAGTGACCGTGAGTACCCGTGAACGACCGCGTTTCCCCGTCTGGCGGGGTACAAACGGGGTACAAGGCGGCAGGGGGTCACCCATCCATGCCCGACTACGACCCGACGAGCTGCTCGCAATGGTGATCGAGGCCGTCGCCGATGGCCTGTCCGGTGAGGATGCCGACGTGATCGAGCTGCCGGTCGAGGACGACGAGCGTCTGGACCGCGGGTAGCGTGCCCAGGGTCAGAGTCCCTGGGGAGGGTGCACGTTGCGACGGATCTTGGGTGTGGTGGCGGTGGCGGGTCTGGTGGCGGGCGGGTCGCTCGTCGCCCTGACCGGCAACAGCGGAGCGGGCCAGGCCTCCGTAATCCCGGTGACCATCACCAAGACGGTGACGGGCACCGACCCCGGGGTGGCGTTCCCCATCGTGCTCACCTGCAGCTCCGAACCTGTGGGCGCCGAGGAGGTCGACACGACGGACATCACGATTCCCAACAACGGTCTGATCACCGAGACCGTGCAACTCAAGAACGGTGAGTCGACGACGGTCCAGGTCACCCTCCCAGATCTGTTACCGGTCA
>DASUAO010000044.1:0-2259 GCA_035763745.1 Acidimicrobiia bacterium | reverse complement strand
CTGCGCGCCCCGCTGCGCGGCATCGCCAACGCCGCCGAGCGTCTCGGCGTCGGCGCTCCCGACATCACCACGGCGATGCGGACCGGCGACACCCCGGCCGACGAGCGCCGCCGCATGCTGCGCCACCCGCCGGACATCCTCATCACCACGCCGGAGAGCCTGTACCTCATGCTCACGTCGCAGGTGCGCGAGGTGCTGGCATCGGTGCGCTGGGTGATCGTCGACGAGATCCACTCGGTCGCCGCCACCAAGCGGGGAGCCCACCTGGCCCTCTCGCTGGAGCGCCTCGACGAGCTCACGAAGGCACCGGCCCAGCGCGTCGGCCTCTCGGCGACGCAGCGCCCGCTCGAGAGGATCGCCGCCTTCCTGGGCGGCGGCGATGTCGAGGACGGCACCTGGACGCCCCGCCCGGTCGAGATCGTCGACGCCCCGCGGGACAAGGAGCTGGAGCTCGAGGTGGTGGTGCCCGTCGACGACATGACCCGGCCCGAGACGGACGCCGATCCCCTGACGGGCCCGACGGCGGCTCCGCCGCGCCGCTCCATCTGGCCGGCCATGTACCCCGAGCTGCTCGAGCTCATCCGCTCGCATCGTTCGACGATCCTGTTCGCGAACAGCCGGGGGCTCGTCGAACGCCTCGCCGGGGAGCTCAACGCCCTGGCCGGAGAGGAGGTCGCCAAGGCGCACCACGGGTCGGTGTCGCGAGAGCAGCGCCTCGAGATCGAGGACGCCCTCAAGCGCGGCACGCTGCCCTGCGTCTGCGCGACGTCGTCCCTCGAGCTGGGCGTCGACATGGAGGCCGTCGACCTCGTGATCCTCGTCGAGTCCCCCACGAGCGTCGCCCGGGGGCTCCAGCGGGTCGGCAGAGCCGGGCACCAGGTGGGAGCGGCGAGCCGGGCGAAGGTGTTCCCGAAGCATCGCGGAGACCTCCTCGAGGCGGCCGTGGTCGTCGACCGCATGCACGACGGGCTCATCGAGGAGACGTCGATCCCCCAGAACCCCCTCGACGTTCTCGCCCAGCAGGTCGTGGCCATGGTGGCGATGGAGGATCGGTCCGTCGACGACGTCTACGCGCTCGCTCGCCGGGCCGCCAACTACGCCGACCTCGGGCGCGGGCCCTTCGAGTCGGTGCTCGACATGCTGGCCGGCCGCTTCCCCTCGGACGACTTCGCCGAGCTCCGACCCAGACTCGTGTGGGATCGCGTCGAAGGAACGCTGACCGCACGCGGCAACGCACGGATGCTCGCCGTGACCAACCCGGGCACCATCCCCGACCGGGGCCTGTACCGGGTGACCCTCCCCGAGGGTGGCCGCGTCGGCGAGCTCGACGAGGAGATGGTCTACGAGAGCCGGGTCGGCGACGTGTTCGTCCTCGGCTCCTCCACCTGGCAGATCACCGAGATCACGAACGATCGCGTCGTCGTGGTCCCGGCCCCCGGCGAGCCCGCGGCGCGGATGCCCTTCTGGAAGGGGGACACCCTCGGCCGCCCCCTCGAGACCGGCCGGGCCCTCGGCGCGTTCGTCCGCGAGATCGGCCGGCTCGACACCGACGCCGCGACCGAGACCCTCGTGCGCCGGTACCGGCTCGACTCGCGCGCCGCCACCAACCTGGCGTCGTTCCTCGCCGAGGAGAAGGAGGCCACCGGCACCCTTCCGACCGACCGGACGATCGTCCTCGAGAAGTTCCGCGACGAGATCGGCGACTGGCGAATCGTCCTCCTGTCGCCCTTCGGCGCCCGGATCCACGCTCCCTGGGCACTGGCGGCCGCCCGCCGGATGAGGGAGAACCACGGCGCCGACGTCGACGCCGTCTGGTCGGATGACGGCATCATCCTCCGGTTCCCCGATGCGGACGACGCCCCCGACCCGGCCGAGCTCGTGATCGATCCCGAGGACGTCGACGCCCTCGTCGTCGACGAGGTGGGCTCGAGCGCGCTCTTCGCGGCGCGATTCCGCGAGGCCGCTGGACGCGCCCTCCTGCTCCCCCGGCGCCGGCCCGGGCAGCGGACGCCGCTCTGGCTCCAACGCCGCCGCGCCACCGGGCTGCTCGAGGCCGCGCGGCGCTACCCGACCTTCCCGATCGTGCTCGAGGCGTACCGGGAGGTGCTCCAGGAGCACTTCGACCTTCCCGCTCTGCGGGAGGTCCTCGGCGACGTGCGGTCGCGCGCGATCCGCACGGCCGTCGTCGAGACCCACGGGCCCAGCCCGATGGCGTCGTCTCTGATGTTCGACTTCATCGCCTCGTTCATGTACGAGTAC
>DASUAO010000043.1:0-154982 GCA_035763745.1 Acidimicrobiia bacterium | reverse complement strand
AGGATCACGATCACGACCAGCAGCTCGACCAGGGTGAACCCGGACTCATCCGAGTTCCGTCGCTCCCAGATCTTGCGCATCATGTTGGCCTCACCTTTCAGAGTCAGCCCTTGGGTTGCGGGCCGGTGTGGCCCACACGAGATATCGGCCACTCCGATCGCCGACTTGAGGGCTTCTCGGCGGGGCGTCTCGTCGGGGCAGGAAGTCGGGTTCGATCAGAGCAGTCGGACGGGTTCGATCGGAGCAGTCGGGGCGCGGCATGCGCCCCCCCTTACAACGTGCTGCAGGCCGGCGTGGACGACACCGACCCGTCCACGTTGGAGTAGGTGATCGTGTAGCCGTTGCCCGTCTCGGGGGCGTGTCGGAGGAAGCCCGCAGACACGAGCGAAGCGATCGAGGGCGCGTACCCGTCGTTCTTCGCGTAGTAGGCCTCCGCCGCGCCCCGCACGGTCTCCCGGTCGGTTTCGCACGCGGAGGCCCGCCCGCGGTCGGTGACCCCGCCGACCGACAACACGGAGACCGCGGCCAGGATCCCGAGGATCACGATCACGACCAGCAGCTCGACGAGCGTGAAGCCGGACTCGCGGTCGGCACGAACTCGTGGGTGGCGCGCGCCCATCGTCACACCTTCCGCCAGGACTGGACTGTCGGTGCGGAGCCGTCGGCGGGGATCAGCACGACAGCCTTGACGGTCGTGGAGACCTCGCCGCTCGCGGTCGCCGTCGCGGTGACCACGACGGTCCGGTCGGTCGCCGGCGCGGGAGTGGCCCCGGGCAAGCCCGCGAAGGTCCCGCTGGTCATCGTGGAGTCGATCGCGAAGTCGATCCCCGCGACCACGACGCCGCCGGAGAACGGTGCCGCACCACCCGCCAGGGAGTTGTTGATCCCCCAAATCCTCGGGTAGGCGTTCGGCATGTAGGTGAGCCCGTGGATCACCATCTTGAACGCCGGGCCCCCGGCGTCGAAGGCGTCGGCGGTCGAGGCGTTGTAGTTGGGACCGGAGGTCTTCGGGGCGAAGAACGAGACGTAGGGCGTCCCCTCGTTTGCCGGGACCCCGGGCACCCGCGCGTAGAGCTCGATCTGGGTGCTCGACACCGGATCGGGCTTGAACTGCGAACCCCCGCCGAAGACCAACTGGACGCCGTAGCCGTTGATTGCGGCCGTCGGCCGCAGCACCTTCGCGGCCGCGTCAGTCGAGCACGGGGTGTTGGCCGTGAACTTCTTGGTGTCGGTCGGGCCCGGCTCACCGCCGAAGACCTGCCCCTTCGGTACGATCGACCCGATGTCGTGGAAGTAGTAGACGCCGCTGGCCAGATAGGCCTTCGCGGTGTCGAACTTCGGCTCGGCGGTGTAGCGACCGGGGAAGAAGATGGTGCAGTTCCCCTGCACCACCTTGGCCGGGGCTGCCGTGGTCGGCACCTTGAGCGTCGGGTTGGGATCGGGAACCGGGAAGCTTCCTGCGTTCTCGCACGACCAGGTGCCGAGCACCTTCGGCTTCCACTGGTCCGACGGCGGGTTGTTCGTCGCGCAGTAGGGGTTGTGCTGGTGCAGGTCGCCGCTGAACACGAACCGGTCGGTTCCGCCCGAGAAGGTGAACCCGCCCGCGTTGAACGCCGGGCCGTCGATCGTCAATGTCCGGGTCTGACCGGTCGATCCGCTCGTCTTGAACGTGTCGACATTGGTGTGGCCGTTGTAGCCGGTGAGCACGAGCGGATAGGTCGTGGGCCAGGTGACGCCACCGCCACCTCCGCCACCCCCGGTCGAGCCACTCAGCGTCTCGCACGACAGGGTCACCGTCTTGTCGTTGATCGACTGCGCCGGAAGGCTTTGCGGCCCCGCGGCCGCGTCCGGGCAGTACGAGCTGTCGGACCGGAGCAGTTGGAGCGCGACGTCGGCGCCGCCGTCGGCGCCGTAGGTCTTGCCACTCACGCTGCGAACGGTCGTCGTCGTCGTGTAGTTCGCCATCGTGAGCACGAGCATCGAGACCACCGAGACGCTGAGGAGCCCGAGGAACCCCATCGCGATGATCAGCGACGCACCGCGTTCTCCCTTGCACCGCCGTCCCCATGCCGCGTGGACGTGATCGGCAGCGCGGCGCACCCAGATCATGGCGTCCTCCGGTAGGCCGACGCGGTGATGACATAGGGCGTCGGGTTCGTCGGGTCGGTCTTCTCGGTGACCGTCATCGTCACCTTGGTCCCCGAGGTGGCAACGGTCACGGCAGTCGAGCTCGCGAGGTTCCGGAGGATCACGTGCGGGGTTGCCGCGCCTCCGTTGACGCACTCGTAGCGGTTGAGGAACCAGCGACCGTCGGTCCCCGCCACGATGGCGTACGCGACGACGTAGGTGGTCGTCGTGCCGCCCTGGGTCTCGCGCCAGCGCAGGCGCAGCCGGTTCGAGACGCCCGAGCACTCCGTGTTCGCGGTGGGTGCCGCCACGACGTCGCCGGCCTGGTTCCCGGTGCTCTGGATGTCGGGGGTGAGCCACGCGGCGAGGAGCTGCGCGTCGTTCGAGCCGGACAGCCGGTTCGAGGTCTCCCCGGAGGTCCGCAGACCGACCATCACGCCGGCGGCGAGCGGGGCAATGATGAACCCCATCATCACCACCGACATCAGCAGCTCGATGAGGGTGAAGCCGGCCTCACCGCGTGCTCGCAGGTCGACGCCCGCGCGGCTCATGACGAGCTCCGCTTCACGACGTCGATGGTTCCATCGGCCCGCCCATCGGGCGACACCACCCTGACCCGGACCAGCTGGAGCTTCTGATCGGTGCCGGGGCACGTGGACACGAACGCGGTGCCGTCCCAGTACCGGACCAGAGCCACGGTGATGTTCGACGTCGACCAGCCGCTGGGCACGGTCACTCCACTGGACGGGCTGTAGGAACTCGTCGTCGCGCAGTTCACGTAGGTCTGGCTCTTCACCGACTCGGAGCTGCTCGTGAGCAGCGTTCGCACGTTCGCGTTGCTCCGGTCGACGCCGGAGAGGTTGATCGTGGTCGCGAGCCCGTAGAGGAGCGAGACGACAGCAATGCCAGCGATCACGACGGTCATGAGCACCTCGACCAGCGAGTCGCCGCGCTCGCCACGCGCCCGCGACCGACCTCGCTTCTGGTGACCGTGGCGGGCGCGCATCGTCAACCACCCAGGTTCGAGGAGTTGTAGATGCCGTACATCGCCTGGACGAGTGCCACGGCGACGAACCCGACGATGAGGCCCATGAAGATCGTCATCATCGGCTCGAACATCTGCGTGAGCCGCTCGAGCTTGAACGACAGCTCCTGCTCGTAGTAGTCGGCGACGATCTCGAGCTGGTCGTCGAGCGTCCCGGTTTCCTCACCGACGCGCATCATCTGGGTGACCATCCCCGGGAACATCTCGGTCTGGGCCAGCGGCTCCCCGAGACCCTCACCCCGGAGCATCCGCTCGCTCGCGGTGACGAGCTTCTTCGAGAACACGCGGTTGTCGGTCGAGTCGATCGCGGCGCGCATGGAGTCGGCGATCGGGATGCCGGCCGACACCATCGCCGAGAGGATCCGGCAGAAGCGCTCGATCACCGATGCGCTCACGACGTCGCGCACGACGGGGATCCGCAACGACGCCTTGTTGCGGAACAGGCGACCCCGCTCGGTCCGCAGCATCATCACGAGGATCACGAGGAGGACGAAACCGCTCCCGAACACGAAGTGGCCGTAGTCCCCCATGAAGGCGCCGAGCCCGAGCATGAGCTTCGTGGTCATCGGGAGCTGCGCGTCGAAGCCGGCGAAGAAGTCCTTGAACTTCGGCAGGACGAACCCGATGAGGATCGAGCAGGTCACCACGGCCATGACCCCGAGCACCATCGGGTAGGTCATCGCCGACTTCACCTTGCGGCGGGTGGACTGGTCACGGTCGATGTACGACGCGAGCTGGTCGAGCACGTCGTCGAGCTGACCGCTCAGCTCGGCCGACTTCACGATGCCCGGGTAGTACGTGGGGAAGTGTTCGTCGTGCAGCGCGATCGCGTCGGCGAAGGTGTCGCCTCCGCGGAGCTGGTCGGCCATCTCGATCAGCATCTGGCGCATGACCTCGTTGGTGGTCTCCTCGGCGATCGCGTCCATCGCGTCGAGGATCGAGATGCCGGCCCGCAGGAACGCCGCGAGCTGACGCGACAGGTTCGCGATGTCCTGCGCCTTCACCTTCTTCTTGGTGACCTCGATCTTGGTGAAGCTCTTGCGCTCCCGCAGGGTCTTCACCTTGAACTGGCGGGCGACGAGCTCGTAGCGCGCGCTGATCATGCTCGGCGCGGTGATCGTGCCCGCCTGGCGTGCCCCTTCGGGCCCGACGGCGACGTACCGGAACTTGCTCATGGTCGTGTCCTTCACCTCACGTAGACGCTGCGGATTGCTTCCTCAACCGTGGTGATGTCTTCCTCGATGAGGCGGAGCGCCTCGTCCTTCAGCGAGTGCATGCCCTCCGCACGCGCCAGCGCCTGGATCTCGTCGTGGCCGCCGTCGTTGAGCACGAGCTCCTGGATGGCCTCGCTGACCACGAGCAGCTCGTACACACCGACGCGCTCCGAGTAGCCGCTCTGCATGCACAGGTTGCAGCCGGCACCATGGAACCACTGCTCCTTGTCGCGCCCGGTGGCCTTCTCGAAGAAGGTCCGCTCGGCCACACTCGGGGTGTAGGGCTCGCGGCAGTGCGAGCAGATCCGGCGCACGAGGCGCTGAGCCTCGACCGCGAGCAACGACGAGGTGATCAGGAACGGCTCGATACCCATGTCGCGGAACCGCTGCAGTGCGGTCGCGCCGTCAGTGGCGTGGATCGAGGAGAGCACGAAGTGGCCCGTCAGGGCCGACTGCACCGCGATGCGGGCCGTCTCCACGTCGCGGATCTCGCCGACGAGGATGACGTCGGGGTCCTGGCGCATGATCGACTTGAGGCCGTCGGCGAAGCTGATCCCGGCCTGGTTGTTGACCTGGATCTGGTTGATCCGGGGCAGCACGTACTCGACCGGGTCCTCGATCGTGGTGATGTTGCGCTCCGGCGAGTTGATCTCGGTGAGCGCGGCGTAGAGCGTGGTCGTCTTCCCGCTCCCGGTCGGCCCTGCGCAGACCACCATGCCGAACGGCGAGGTCACCAGCTCGGAGAACTTCCGGCTCGTCTCGACGGTCATGCCCAGCTCGCCGAGCGCACGCAGGCTACGCGTCTTGTCGAGGAGGCGGAGCACGGCCTTCTCGCCCCAGATGGTGGCGGTGGTCGCGACGCGCACGTCGAGCGGGCGACCGTCGACGGTGGTCTGGATCTGACCGTCCTGCGAGCGACGGCGCTCGACGATGTTCATGTCGGCCATGACCTTGATGCGGCTGATGAGCGCGGCCGCCATGCTCCGCGGCACGGTCGTGACCTCGCGCAGCACCCCGTCGACGCGGAAGCGCACGCGGACATCGCCGTCCTGCGGCTCGATGTGGATGTCGGAGCTGCGGTCGCGCACCGCCTGCGTGAGCAGGAGCGTGACGACCTGCACGACCGGCGCCCGCTCGTCGACGAGGATCTTGGTCCCGTTGTCGAGGCCGCGTGTGCGCTCCGACGCGAGGTCGACGAAGGCCCGGACCTGCTGCTCCATGCCCGCGAGGGCCTGGTACACCTGGTTGGTCGAACGCTGGATCTCGGTCGGCGTCGCCAGCACGAAGACGATCGGGCCGCCCACCGCGGCCTCGAGCTCGGCCGTCGCCTCGTCGCTCGGGAGCTCCGCGCCGGCGATCTCGAGTCCCTCCGGCGTCACCCGGATCGGCAGGACCTCGAGGCGCCGGGCGAGGTCCTCGGGCACCTGGCTGACAGCGTCGGGGCTCGGGTCCATCACCCGGAGGTCGGTGGTGCGGACGCCGAACTGGTCGGCGAGCACGCCGATGAGCTCGCGCTCGGTGAGCGAGCCGAGCGCGACGAGCTGCGCGCCGAGGCGCAGGCCAGTTGCCGACTGCTCCGCGAGCGCGTGGTCGAGCTGCTCGCGCGTGATCAGCTGGCGCGCGATGAGCATCTCGCCGAGGTGCTTGCTGTGCTCGGGTGCCACGGCCTCGGTCGCAGGGGCCGCTTCGGAAGCGGGTGCGGCCTCGACGTGGGATTCGGTGTCCGACGCGTACGGTGGATCGTCAACCATCGCCGGGGCCTCGGGCGCGACGGCAGGAGAAGCAGCCGGCGTGGCGATCGGACCGGCGAGGCGGACATGCGGCGCCGTCGGGGGAGCCGGAGCGAGGGCGGCGGGCGGTGCAACTCCTGCGGTCTGCCGCTGGTGGTACTCGCGCCAACCCGGGGCCGACCACTCGATCGGGGTGGTGGCGACCGGCGTGGCGGCAACGACCGGCGCCTCGACCGCAGGCGCCTCGACCGCAGGCGCCACGACCGCAGGCGCCACGACCGCAGGCGCCTCGACCGCGGGCGCCTCGACCGGAGGCGCGTAGGAGATGGGCGCGTTCGGAGCAGGGGCCGGTGCGGGTGCGATGGCGGGTGCCGCGGCAGCAGCCGCGGGAGCAGACGCGGGCGTCGTGGCCGGTGGCGACGTCAGCGCGGGCGCCATGGTCGCGACACCGCCACCCTGGGGCGCGTCCACGGCGCGCTGCGCTTCGAGCGCCGCCGAGGCGCCGGACGACCGCGGCTCCACGCGTACGACCGCGGCGCCAAATGGGACACCGACGGGAGCGTCGTCGTCCAAGCTCGTGTGGCCACCGTTCGTTCCGTTCCCGTTGGCCTGCGCACCGTTCGCCTGGATGCCGCTTCCGCCGACGTTGCCGTTGCCGTTGGGGGCCGGGACGATCGGGTCGAGCGCGCCCGGGATCTGGTCGCCGAAGGTCGACGCGCCAGGAATCGATGCGCCGAGGAGGCCGGCGGAGGACGACTGGTCAGTGGCCTGGACCGTCGCGGCGTCCTCCTGGGGAGTCGCGCCGGTGGAGGTCTCGGCAGCGGGACTCGCGAAGGCGTCGGCGGGATCCACCGTGGGATCCGCCGCCGCGGTGGCGGGGTCAGCGCCCGAGCGCGCGCGGTCAGCCTCTTCCGTGACCACGATGTCGACCGACTTCCGGCGGAGCCTCACTGGCTTCTTCCTCCCTCATGGATCCGTCCCAGCAGGTGGATCGGCGCCGGGAGGCGGTCCCTTGAGGGTTCGTGCCGCGGTGCGAGCCCTTGTGTGGGCAAGGATTCCGGGGTGCACCCCGCGATGTGGATCCTGGCCGCCGTGTTCGGAGCCGGGTTGGGGGCGTCGCTCGGGTCCTTCCTCGGCGTGGTCGCGGACCGGGTCCCCCGGGGCGAGTCGCTGGGGGGACGGAGCCACTGCGCGTGCGGCCAGCCGATCCTGGCCCGCGACAACGTGCCGATCGTCGGCTACGTCGCCCGCCGGGGCCGAGCTCGGTGCTGCGGAGCCCGAATCCCGCTGCGCTTCCTCGGTTTCGAGGTCGCGGGCGCAGCGATCGGCCTGGCGGTCGTGGGCGGGGTGGCGCTCGCGGTCAGCTGACCCGGTGCCGCCGGCGTCGACCGAGCAACGGACGCCAGATCCGGGTCAGGACACGCCAGATCCGGGTCGGCGACCACGGCGGACCGGGGTCGCGGAAAATCAGGGTCCACGCCATGCGGGGCTCGTCGGTGGTGTTCGGCCCGCTCGAGTGGAGGGTCGTCACCCGGTGGATCGTCGCCATGCCGGCGGCGATGGGACACGCGACGGCCGCGGACCCATCGACGCCGGTCGCGACGAGCGCGTGCGACTCGGGGCCGCGGCGGTGGTGCGGCAGGAGTCGCGGTGCACCGGCTTGCGGCAGGTATCGCACGCAACCGTTCTCCTCGGTGACGTCCTGCAACGCGAGCCAGATGTGCACCTGCCGAGTCGTCGGGTTCCCGGGCGCGAAGGCGAGGTCCTGGTGCCATTCGATGGTGGCGGGACTCCGGGGTGGCTTGCGGATCACGTGGTCGTGCACCCAACGCGCCCGGCGGCCGAGCAGCTGTCGGGCGAGCTCGTGGCAGCGGGCGTACGCGACGGTGTCGAGCAGACCGGGCTCGATCCGGGTCAGTGCGTTGATCTCGGGGATCTCGCGGGGTTTGGCGTGGTGCTTCACCTCGCCCAGGTCGTACGCCAGCTCCGGAGGGAGCTGGTCGAACCGGGCGTAGAGCCGGTCGATGATCGCTCGGACTGGCGCGAGGTCGGCTTCCTCGACCACGGTTCGATCGAGGATCAGGAAACCGTCACGCCAGAAGCGCGCCTGCTCCGCGGCGGAGAGCACGACCGGACTCGACGTACCCTGGCCGCGCCCCGCCCGGGGGCCCCGACGTCTGCTGATCGTGGTCATGTCGGCCGCAACCGTACGACGCCCGCGCGGCGCGTGCGACCGCGACGACGACCCGCCCCATAGGCTGGAGCAGTCCGGGGAGTGGCGCAGCTCGGTAGCGCACCTGCTTTGGGGGCAGGGGGTCGGGGGTTCGAATCCCCCCTCCCCGACGGGCACGCTGGTCGTGTCACGCGGGTGTAGCTCAATGGCAGAGCCTCAGCCTTCCAAGCTGATGACGCGGGTTCGATCCCCGTCACCCGCTCTCGGTTTTCGGCGTTCGGGCGCGGCGTGTGGCCTAACTGTGGCCTATCTGGCGTCACGTCTCGGCTGCAGCGCGTCCGCGCCGGGGCCATGGAGCCCGTCCGATGAGCCGCCGGCAGTCCTGGGGCAGCGTGCGCCCGCTGGCCTCGGGCCGCTACGGCGTCCGCTACACCGTCGACGGCGTGCGCCACACGGGCGACCGCACGTTCGCCACGAAGCGGGAGGCGAACGCGTACCTCGCCCAGGTCCGCGTCGCGCTCGACCGCGGCACGTGGGTCGACCCCGACGCGGGCCGGGTGGCGCTCCGTGACTACGCCCGACAGTGGCTCGTCGACCGGGTGCAGCTGCGGCCGCGCACGCGGGACCTCTACGAGAGCCTGCTGCGTCTCCACGTCCTCCCAGCCCTCGGCGACCTCCGCCTCGTCGATCTGAACCCGGCACGCGTCCGCGCCTGGAACGCGCAGCTCCTGCGCGAGTCAGTCGGCGCGACGACGCCCGCGAAGGCGTACCGCTTGCTGCGCACCATGTGCGGCACTGCGCTCGAGGACGGGCTCATCGAGCGGAACCCGTGCGTCGTGAAGGGCGCAGGAACCGAGCGCGCTCCGGAGCGTCCGGTCGCCACCATCGAGCAGGTCTACGCGCTCGCCGACGCGATCGATCCCCCGTTCCGTGCCCTGGTCCTCATGGCGACCTTCACCGGCCTCCGACTCGGCGAGCTGATCGGGCTCCGCCGGAAGCACCTCGACCTGCTGCACGCGAGCGTCCGGGTCGTCGAGCAGATCCAGGAGCTCGCCGACGGCACCCGCCACGTCGGCCCGCCGAAGTCCGACGCCGGGATCCGCACCGTCGCGATCCCCAAGGTCCTCGTCGCCGAGCTGGAGACGCACCTCGGCCGCTTTTCGGCGCCGGGAACGGACGGGCTGGTGTTCCCGGGCACGCTCGACCAGCCGCTGCGACGCGCGACCCTGCAGGGTGCCTGGGACCGCGCTCGGCGTGCGGTCGGACTCAGAGCCTTCCACTTCCACGATCTCCGCCACACCGGCAACACGCTCGCCGCGGCGGCCGGTGCGAGCACGAAGGAGCTCATGGCGCGCATGGGCCACTCCTCCGCTCGGGCCGCGCTGATCTACCAGCACGCGGTCCGCGAGCGCGACATCGTGATCGCCGGCGCGCTCAGCGATGCGATCGAGCGCGTGCTCACGAGGCGGGAAGGCGAAGACGGTGCGGTCGTCGAGACGCGCCAGCTCGTGCTCCCCGAGCTCGACTCGAGCGCGCGCCAGTTCTCGCGGCGGGCTACTCGCCCTTCAACACGAGGAGGAACTCGCCCGGCGTGAGGACGTCGAGCTGCCCTTCGAGCGCGTCGTGGAGATCGTGATCACCGGAGACGACGAGATCGACCTGGGCCGAGACTGCCAGGCCCACGAGGTACGCATCACCCGGATCGCCAATGACCGGCTCACCCGTCGGCAGGTCCTCATGCCGCTCGGAGGCGCCGAAGACGGCGTCCAGGAGCGCCGACACCTCGTCGAGCGTCGCGTAGTCGGCGAACTTCGGTCGTCGCAGGACGGACGAGAGCTCGGCGATGAGCGCCGGCGAGACCACGAGTCGGAAGCGTCCGGCGAGGCCGGCCCGCACGACTGCAGCACTGACGCCGTCGGGCTTGACGACCGCGGAGACGAAGACGTTCGGATCGAGGACGACCTGGAGCACTACGACGATGCAGCGCGCCGCTCGGCGCGAGCCGCGCGGACCTCGTCGATCGCGATCGCCATCGCTTCGTCGTCGGTGAGCGCGCCGTCGGGAACGGATCCGCGCTCGACGAGGTCGTCCAGCACTGCGATGCCCCGCAGGCCGAAGTAGCGCCGGAGCGCCTCGTCCAGCAGCTCGTCGGGAGCAACGCCGTCGTCGGCCGCCGCCCGCTGCAGGACGGAGAGCAGGTCCTCGTCGACCTCGAGCGTCGTCTCTCTCCGGCTCATGCGCAAAGTGTACGAGTCCCGAGGAGCGTCCGGCCGTCCAGGCCTCGTCGCTTCGCACCCCCACTACCCGGCCCATACACCAATTGCAGGTTGCGCCCTACCGGGCGCGACCTGCGGGCGAGTAGCGCCGCGAGGAGTTCGGGAGTGCTCCTCCTCGCGGGCGACGGGTACGCGAGGAGCCGGGACGAGCGTTCGGCACGGGAGCGCGCATCGGACCCTCGTGGCCTAACCGTGGCCGTATGGGATGGACAGGAGCGCGCTGGATGGACAGGATGGACGCAATGGACGTTGCAAACGTTCATGTTCGCGAAGCCGCCGTGTCCGACGGACCCCCGCGGGAGTTCTTCCAAGCTGATGACGCGGGTTCGATCCCCGTCACCCGCTCTCGGTACTCGGCCGCCCGCGCTCGTCCCGGCCGGTAGCGTCGCCGCCATGCTGCTCGACCGGTTCGCCATGACCGACCGCGTCGCGATCGTCACCGGCGGTGGACGCGGGATCGGGGCCGGCTGTGCGCTGGCGCTCGCCGAGTCCGGGGCCGACGTCGCCATCGCCGCGCGCACCGGAGCACAGCTCGAGTCGGTGGCCGAGCAGGTGCGTGGGCTCGGGCGTCGGGCGCTCGTCTTCCCCGCTGACGTGAACGACCTCGCCTCGCTCGACGCACTCGTCGACGCGGCGATGTCGGAGTTCGGCCGCCTCGACGTCGTCGTGAACAACGCCGGCGGGTCGATGCCGCGACCGCTCCTCAGCACCTCGGTGCGGGCGTTCGAGGCGGCATTCCACTTCAACGTCACGACAGCGTTCGCGCTCAGCAAGGCGGCGATCCCGCGCATGCTCGAGACCCCGACACCGGAGACCGGCGGCGGAGCGATCGTGAACATCTCGTCGGTGATGGGCCGTGTCCGCGAGCGCGGGTTCGTCGCTTACGGCACCGCGAAGGCGGCGCTCGCCCACATGACCCGCCTCATGGCGGCCGACTGCGCGCCGCGCATCCGGGTGAACGCGATCGGCGTGGGCTCGGTCGCCACCTCCGCGCTCGACACCGTGCTCGCCGACGACGCCGCGCGCACCGAGATGATCGACACCACTCCCCTGCGCCGCCTCGGCGAGGTCGACGACATCGCCATCGGGGCCCTCTACCTCGCCTCCGACGCGTCGAGCTACGTGACCGGGAAGGTGCTGGAGATCGACGGCGGGCTCGAAGGCGCGAACCTCGATCTCGGCCTGCCCGACCTGTAGTCCCCCTCCTGGCGTTCGGCCGGGTTCTCACCTGTCGAGCCGCGGGCGCGACGGGCCGCGAGGCCGATGCAGTTGTCAAGGAGCTGTCGGGGAAGCGGGAAGTGATCGTGGAGCGCGCACCCGCGTCACGCCGCGGGCCCGTCTCGGGCGCGAGCGCCTCCATCGCTCTGGTCGATGCGACGCCACTCGAGGCCGTCGAGTTGCTCGGGGTCGCCGTCGAGGACCCACGGGCCGTGGGGGACGGCCCGCCGGTGGTGGCGCTTGCAGACCAAGCAGACGTTGTGCTTGTCGGTGCGACCGCCGTGGCTCCGCGGGACGAGGTGGTGGGCGTCGAGGCCGATTGCCCGCTCGCACCCCGGGACGCGACAGGTGGTGTCGCGTCCGACGAGGTAGTCGCGCAGTGCGGCGGGGATGGCGTCGCCCCGCGACGGTGCGAGCGCGTCGTCATCGTGGACCTTGCGGACGGGAGCACCGTCGTCGATCAGCTGCTGCACGGTCCCGAGCGAGATGGGGATGCCGTTGCACGTCGGCTGCGCGTCCGACCCGAGATGGACGACGATCCTCGGGCTCCACGCCTTCGCCGTACGCCCCGCCGCCGGTGTTGCCCCCGTGGTGCGGTCCTGCGCGTCCTGACAGAGCTGGACGAGGGCGTCGGCGCCACGGTGCGCGCGGGTGTCCCACGACGCCCCCTTGGCGGGCCTCATCTTCTCGATCAGGTGCTCGAACACCGACTCGACGAGCACGCCCTGCACGTCGGGCAACTGACCGCGCAGGTGGAGCATGTCGCCCCGGCGCCACCAACGGAACTCCCGCGCCTCGCGTCGGGCGGCCATCTCGGTCTCGCTGACCACCCGCTGGCGACGGACCAGGCGACCCAGCTCCGTCGGCGCCGCGGTCCGGCCCCGCTGCGCCCACTCGGCATCGGTCTCGGGCGTCGCCAGCACCACGAGGTGCTCGAGCTGGTCGAGGGAGAGCTCGCCGGCCTCGGCAGCGGCCGCGATCGCCGGCAAGGCCTCGAGCCCACGAGCGACGTCGACCTCGGTGCGCGCCGTCTGCGTGCGGACCCGGTCCTGGGTGGCGACCCACTCGGCGGCATCGTTGCCTCCCGGTCCGCGACGCTCGTCGAGCACCCGATCGATGGCGAGGCGCCGGAGTCGCCAGCGGCGCTCCTCGACGACGGCTTCGTCGCGTGCCGCGCAGAGCCGGTCGGTCGACCAGGTCCGCAGCTCGTCGAGGGTGTCGGTGAACATGGGGCCATCCAACCAGGGGGGTGTGACATCGAAGGGTCCTCCAGCGGGAGGATGCGTTCGGCGACGTCGCGCAGAAGACTCTCGAGATTCTTCTTGCACCGACACGCGTCACGCGTCGCACTCGACGGTGTCGCACTTCATTGCGCGCGACGACGGGTACGATTGCGACGCACCACCGAGCGCCCGTAGCTCAGCCTGGACAGAGCGCCGGACTTCTATTCCGTTGGTCGGGGGTTCGAATCCTCCCGGGCGCGCCGCACGGACCAACTGCGACAACGCTTCTCGCCGCTCCCCCACCACACGGTTGCCACTCGACCGGCGCGTGTCACCGGATTGTCACCATGGTCGGTGCCACCCGATCCGCCGCCGTCGTGCGAACTGGCAGTCCACCAGCCTGCGCGCAGGCGGCGACCGCGAGGGCCGGCCGCTCGCGGGTCACTCCTGAGGGACTTGGGCCTGAATGGCTGCGATGTCTGCAATCTCCCAGGCTTCGGTCACCTTGCCGTCGCGGAGGTGGGCAACGACGGCTTGGTCGATCCGGAACTGACGCCCCGTGCCCTCGATTTCGGCGAAGTCGGT
This sequence comes from Acidimicrobiia bacterium, assembly GCA_035763745.1. GTDB lineage: Bacteria > Actinomycetota > Acidimicrobiia > IMCC26256 > PALSA-555 > DASUAO01. The sequence goes on along the minus strand of DASUAO010000043.1, from coordinate 141,391 downwards.
CATCAGCGTTCCGGAAACAATCACGCGAGCCATCTCGGTGTCGCCGTCGACGACGACCTCCTGCACGTCGTGACGAAGATCGGGAATCGCGGCCAAAGCTGCCCGCCACACCTCCTTCTCCTCGTCCCGGCCTGACGTGGAGAGACCGCGGGGCGCATGAATGACGGCGTCCGGGTGCAGCAGGTCGTCGAAGCGGTCGAGCTCGCCCGAATCACCAGCAGCGAGCCAACGGAACACCACCGTCTCCTGAGGATCCATCACGGCGGGAGTCTCGCGCAGCCTCCTTCTTCGGCGGTAGGCGACAAGCCACCCCATGCGCCGCTGGAGACCCTCGGCCCGCGGTCACGCGATTCGTCGGTCATGCAGCCGGTCTGCCCCGGGATCCTGAGGGGGGACTGAGCACGGGGCGCAGCGAGGGTTCGCGCCCGGCGCTCAGCCTTCGAGCGCGGCTCGCGCACGCGCGAGCGTCGGCGCCATGCCCAGCCGCTCGGCGAGCTCGGCGCCCTCGCGCAGCAGCACCTCGCTTCGCTCCCGGTCACCGGGACCGTCACGCTGGAGCAGCATCTCGCCGAGCTCGGTCGAGCTCACCGCGGTGCGGGCGTCGAGGCCGGTACGGCGATGCAAGGCATCGCCGGCCTCCGCCGCCATGATCGCCTCGTCGAGACGACCGAGGGTCACCAGGAGCCGGGCCGCACACGTGTCGAAGGACTCCATGATCGTGACCTCGCTGGCCGGGAGCTCACCCGACAGCGCCCGCATACCGGGCAGGAACTGCTCGGCACACCCGGTGTCGCCGAGCACCTGGATCAACCGCGACGAGTAGGTCACACCGATGTAGGCCAAGTGCGCGGGCAGGTCGGGAACCGCGTCCTCGAGCCAGGCACCGAACTCGACGCGCGCCCGGTCCCGGTCCCCCGAGAGCTCCGCCGCCAGCGCCCCATAGGGAGCGAGCTTCGCGAACGGCGTGTCGGCGAGCGCGACGGCCTCCGCCTCGCACGCTTCGACATTGCCGCGGTCATAGGCGGTTCGGAACCGCTGTGCGTGCCAGACCGCGTCGCCGCTCTTGCCGATGTCGCCGGCGATCCCGTGCGACTCGTCGGAGATCGCGTCGGCGTCGTCGAACCGGCCCTCGGCGGCGAGGCGCGCAGCGCGGAAGTTCCGGATCACCCAGCCCTCGAGGCTGGCCCCCTCGATGTCCGACGACGCCGCGAACGCAACGTCGGCGGCGTCGAGGTCGCCCCGGCAGGTCATGACCCGTCCGAGGAGGAGCTCGCTGATGCTGACCAACGACCGGTCCCCCAGTCGCTCGACCATCGCGACCAGCTCGGCCACCGTCTCCGCGCGCCCATCGACCGGGGTCGAGACGTTCTCGGTCCACGCGAGGGCGCGCAGGGCATGGACGAGCGCCTCGTCGTCGCCTGCCGCGCGCGCGAGCTCGACCGCGTCGCGGGCGAGACGGTACGCCTCGTCGCCGGGCGCGAAGATCAGCGCATAGGAGACGAACGCGGTGACGAGCGCCTGCAGGGCGCGGTCGTCGTCACCGAGGCCCGCGAGGCCTTCCCGCATGATCTCGACCCCGAGCTCGTCGGACGGGCGCGCGAACTGGGTCGCGAGACCCTGGTAGGAGATCCCGGCGCGGGCGACGAGCGCCGGGCGCGAGGCGCGTCGGCCCGCGTCGGCTGCGGCCAGCGCCAGCTCGCGACCGCGATCCGGGCTCGCGTTGAAGTGCTCGGCCAGGGCGAGGGTCGCGAGCAGCTCGGACCTGAGTGCCAGGTCGGGCTCCTCGGCCAGGTCACTCACCTCCACTGCCCGGTCGAGCAGCGCCACCTCGTCGGCGAAGGCGGCGCGTCGGTGCGCTGCTTCGGCGGCTTCGGTCGCGTAGCGGATGGCCTGCTCGGCGACCCCGAGCGAGGCCGCTTCGAGGAAGTGATGGGCGAGCAGCTCGACCGGCGTTCCCCGACGCTGCTCCAGTGCTTCTGCCGCGCGTCGGTGCAGCCGCACCTTGCGGTTCGTGCTCAGCTCCTCGAGCAAGGTCTGGCGGACGAGGGCGTGGATGAACGAGAGCCGACCCGGCTGGTCCTCGACCTCCTCGACGAGCGCGGCGGCCAGCACCGCGTCGAGATCGTCGACGACCTCGTCGACCGCGTGATCGGCCACCTCGGCGACCACGTCGGTGTCGAACTCGCGGCCGAGGAGCGCCGCCACGCGTAACAGCTCGTTCGCCCGATCGGGCAGGGCCGAGAGGCGCCGCCCGACGACGTCGCGCACCCCTTCGGGCAGCCCGATCTCGTCCCACGACACCGTGCCGACCCACACGCCGTCCTGCTGGACGAGCGCGCCCGACTCGGCGAGGTGACGCAGCACCTCCTGGAGGAAGAACGGGTTCCCCTCCGTCTCCTCGAGCAGTCGCCGGATCATCGCCGCGCCCTCGGGCGGCAGTGCGTCACCACGCACGCGTTCGAGCATCGCGCGCAGCTCCGACTCGTCGAGCCCGCGGAGAACCGCACGCGTCACGTTGGGCGCGCGTCGCAGGTCGGCGAGCGCCGGTGCGAGCGCATGCGATCGGTCGACGTCCGTGTCGCGGTAGGTGACGACGACGAGGACGCGCGCATCGGGGGACAGGTGCCGTACGAGGTACCGGAGCAAGCTGACGCTCGCGGAGTCGGCCCAGTGCGCATCGTCGAACACGAAGACCACCGGGGTCTCCTCGGCCGCGGTCGCGAACAGGTCGACGACGGCATCGGAGAGAAGGAGACGCTCGGTCTCGGGATCCGCGTCGACGGGCGCCGGGACGTCGCCGCCGACTCGGCGGAGGCCCTCGGGCACGAGACGGGCGATCTCACCACCGTGGCGCTCGACGTTGCCGGCGAGGACCGACACGTCGACATGGGCGACCAGGTGCCGGAGCGCCTCGATCCACGGCGCATAGGTCGCGAGGACGTGCTCGTCGCAGCGCCCCAGGAGCACGAGCGCACCTTCGGCGTGCGCGGCCCGCGCGACCTCGGCCGACAGACGCGTCTTGCCGATCCCCGGCTCGCCGACGACGAGCACCACGGCGGCGCCCTCGGCCTGGGCGCGCTTCCACGCGTCGGCGAGCACGGCGCGTTCCTCGTCGCGCCCGGAGAACGGGAACTCCGACGCACCGGAGCGCAGCGCGCCTGGTAGTGGTGCAGCCTCCTCCGCGGTCGCGCTCCCCCACGGGATCTCGTACACCGTCACCGGCTCGGGCAGCCCCTTGAGCTCGGTCTCACCGACGAGCCGGAACGTCACGTCGGTACGACCCCGCGCGAGACCGCGCACGAGGTCGTCGCAGAGGATCTCGCCGCCCTCGGCGGAGTCGCAGATCCGGCTCGCGGTCACGACGGGGGTGCCGTGGCAGTCGCCGTCGTCCCACATGACGTCACCGGAGCTCACGCCGATGCGGACGGCGAGGCGGCTCGCCTGGGCGACGCGCCGGTTCGACCGCTCGATCCCCGCCTGGATCGCGCTCGCGGCGCTGACTGCCTCGGCCGCGCCACCGAAGGTCGCGAGGATGCCGTCGCCGAGGTGCTTCACCACTCTCCCGCCCTGTGCCTCGACCGCCTCACGCAGGATCGTGTCGTGGCGCCGACGCAGCTCGTCGGCGGCGAGCTGTCCCAGGCCCGAGAACAGCTCGGTGCTCCCGACCAGATCGGTGAACAGGATCGTCGCGGTTCCTGACTCGGCCATAGCCCGAGACCCTATGGGGAGTTCGCATGCCGGTGCCGCGAAGGGAGGCGGGTATCCTGGCACCCGGCAACGACGGCTCGTATCGAACCGTCGGGTCGCATGGTGGCCGTAGCTCAGTTGGCGAGAGCGCCGGGTTGTGATCCCGGAGGTCGGGGGTTCGAAACCCCTCGGTCACCCCACTCGCACGCGCCCCGCCTCCCCGAGGTCGGGGCGCGTGGCGCGTCTGCGCCGGCTCAGGCGGCGGGCCGATCGAGCACGGTGCGCAGTGCGACCTCGAGCGTCGGGTGCGCGAACTCGAAGCCGCTCGCCTCGAGCCGCTGCGGGAGCACGCGCTGGCCCGTGAGCAGGAGGTGCTCGACCAGCTCGGCTCCGAAGCGCAGCTTGAGGGGGAGCACGGGGGTCGGGAGCACCGTCGGGCGGTGCAGGACCTCCCCGAGGGTCTCGGTGAGCTCGGAGTTCGTCGCCGGGTTCGGGGCCGTGAGGTTCACCGGCCCGACCAGCCCGTCGGTCAGGAGCGCGTGCTCGATGGCCGCGAGCTCGTCGGGCAGGGAGATCCACGACATGTACTGGCGACCGTCGCCGACCCGCCCGCCGAGGCCGAGCTTGAACGGCAGCAGCAGCTTGCCCAATACGCCACCACTCGCCCCGAGGACGATCCCGGTACGGATCTTCACGACCCGGATCCCTGCGTCGATCGCGGGCTGGGTGGCCGCCTCCCACTGCACCGCGACGTCGGCCGCGAAGTCGGAGCCGGGGCCGTCCTCCTCGGTCACGACCTCGTCGCCGCGGTCGCCGTAGTAGCCGACGGCGGACGCCGAGACGAGGACACCGGGCGGCTTCGCAAGTCCGGCGAGCGTCGACGCGAGAAGGCCCGTGGGCACCGTGCGGCTCTCGAGGATCAGCCGCTTGCGAGCCTCGGTCCAGCGGGCGTCGCCGATCCCCGCTCCCGCGAGGTGGACCACCGCGCCGATGCCCTCCAGGGCACCGGCATCGATCTCGCCTGCCTCGGGATCCCACGCGATCGCATCGACGCCCTTCGGGACGTCACGCCCGCGTACGGCTCGGACCGGGCGGTGCCCGTGGTTCGCGAGCGCGCGCACCAGCGCCGATCCGATGAACCCGTTCGAACCCGTGACCAGCACGTCCATGCTCGCAACCTAACCCGAAGCAATTGTGGGTATAGCACCGGGGAACACGGGTCCGGTTGGTACGATGCCCGGGCACCACGCGCCCCTAGCTCAACTGGCTAGAGCAAGTGACTCTTAATCACTAGGTTCAGGGTTCGAGTCCCTGGGGGCGTACCGAGAAGGCAGGGACGACCGCCCTCGCGACGCGACCGCTCGCACCCTGCGCTACTCGACGACGATCTTGCCCTTCATGCCGGCGGCACGATGGCCTGGGACCGTGCACCAGAACTTGTACGTGCCTGGCTTGTCGATGCGCAGCCCGCCCTTCTCCGTCGCGCCGGCATCGGCGCCGACGACGTGGCCCGCGCCCTTGACCTTGAGGTCATGGAAGATGTCGGTCGACTTCATGACGATGGTGACGTCCTCGCCCGCGTCGACGACGATCTTCTTGGGCTCGTAGCTGAAGTTGCGTCCCGTGACCTTGATCCGGCGTGCCCCCTTCTTGGTCGGGGCGTTCTCGTGGCCAGGGTCCTCACCGGCCTCGGTGCCGTGCTCGTCGGTCTCCATGCCGTGCCCGTCCGTCATACCGTGGTCGTCGGTCAGGACCCGTTCGAAGGCACTCGCGTAGGCGACGGCGGGCGTCAAGGAGGCGATCACGACGACCGCCAACGCAACCAGGCTCTTCTTCATCTCGCGGTTTCTCCTGAGGTTCTCGTGACACGATAGGGCAGGAGGTCACACCTGCGGGTACCGGAGCAGATGCCGCGGGAACACGCACCGGCTTCGGGGTCGAGCCCCTCGGAGCGCACTACGCACCACGCACCGCCGGTCCCTACACTGCCGCCGTGTCCGACGCCTCCCCGCTCGACGCGTTCCGCCTCGACGGACGGGTGGCGATCGTCACCGGGGCGAGCAGCGGGCTCGGCGAACGGTTTGCCCGCGTCCTCGACGCCGCCGGCGCAAGGGTCGTGCTCGCCGCCCGACGCCTCGACCGGCTCGAGACGCTGGCCGCTGATCTCGCCGATGCGCTGCCGGTCGCGTGCGACGTCACCGACACCGACGCGCGGAAGGGCCTCATCGCGCAGGCGATCGAGCGCTTCGGGCACATCGACGTCCTCGTCAACAACGCCGGCATCGACAACACCGAGCCGGCAATCGACGTCGACATGGTGGACTTCACTCGCGAGCTCGAGGTGAACCTGGTCGCGCCCTTCGAGCTCTCCCGTCTCGCAGCCCGAGCGATGATCAACTCCGAGCGCGGTGGCTCGATCGTCAACATCGCGTCGGTACTCGGCATGGTCGGGGTCGGGCAGATTCCCGACGCCGGCTACGCGGCGTCGAAGGGCGGGCTCGTCAACATGACCCGCGAGCTCGCAGCGCAGTGGGCACGCAAGGGCGTGCGGGTCAACACGATCGCCCCCGGGTGGTTCCGCAGCGAGATGACCGAGGAGCGGATGTTCGGCGACGACCGCTCGATGCGATGGGTCCGCCAGCGAACACCCATGGGGCGCCCCGGCGACGAGCACGAGCTCGATGGAGCACTGCTCCTGCTCGCATCGGACGCCAGCACGTTCATCACTGGTGCGGTCCTGCCGGTCGACGGCGGTTGGACGGCGATCTGATGGGTGTCCGGCGGTTCGCGTCCTTGACAGTGGCACTCGCGCTGGTGGGAGCCGCGTGCACCTCGACGACGACCAGCGGATCGGGAACCAGCGGCGGCGGGTCGGGTCGAGACGCTCCCGTCGACCTGCTCCACCAGCGCGGCGCGGCCGCCGATGCGATCTCGGCGATCGAGCGCGCGGTGGGCGCCTCGCCGGCGCGTGTCACAGACGTCGACATCTATCCCGAGTACGTCTTCGCCGAGGCCCAGGACCCCGGCGTCCTTGACCACATCGACCGGTACCAGTGGCGTGACGACGACGTCCCGACGCCGGAACCAGTGCAGCTCAGCGGCCCACAAGAGGACGTCGAGGCGTCGTTGTTCCCCACGTCGTCGGTGCGCTGGCAACGGCTCGCCACCATGGTGGAGGAGGCCGAACGCGCGGCACTCCGGAACGAGCCACTCCGGATCGAGAGCCCCCGCGCGAGCTACGTCACCGTCGACCGATCGATGAGCTCGGACGACGACGGAACGGTGGTCGTACGGGTCTACATCTCGGGTCCGCGCCGTAGCGGCTACGTCGAGATGACGGCGACCGGCACCATCCGCGCCGTCAATGTGAACTGACGCGAAGTCCGCGAGACCAGCGTCAGCCCTGGAGCGCACGCAGGTCGGTGAGCACCTCACCAGCGAAGCCGGCAGCGTCGCTCACCTCGTACGACTTGCGGATCACGCCCTCCGGATCGATCAGGTACGCGAGCCGCTTCGCGAAGCTCACCTTCTCGGTGCCCGGATCGCGGGTCTCGTAGGCGACCCCGACCTGCTCGTCGAAGTCGGACAGCAACCGGTACGGGAAGTCGAACTTGTCGTGGAACGCCTTGTTGGCGTCGACGGCATCGAAGCTGATCCCGAGCACGACGCAGTCCGCCTCGTCGTACTCCTGGGCCTGATCACGCAGGCCCTTGCCCTGGATCGTTCAGCCGGGGGTGTCGGCCATCGGGTACCACCAGAGCAGCACCCAGTGACCGCGCTCGTCGGCCAAGGACGTGGGAACCCCGTCGTGGTCGGGCACCGTGAAGTCCGGAGCGACGCTTCCTTCGGTCAGCACTCCCAAATCGTAGTCACCCCATCGTTTCGCGCGTGCGACACTTGGGGGACGCGAGCGTGGCGCAACGGCAGACGCGCCGGGTTTAGGTCCCGGTGCCCTTCGGGGTATGAGGGTTCGACTCCCTCCGCTCGCACGAACGGACTACCGCTTCTTCTTCCGTCGCTTCCCGCCCGACTTCTTCCGCCCGAACCGCTTCTTCCCCCGCCCGTCGAGGTCGGCGAGGATGGCCGGCGCGGCCGCGTTGACGATGTCCTCCGCGGCGTCGAGCAGCGCCGCGATGTCCTCGCCCTCGGGCTCCCGGGTGGCATCGTCGATCGGCGCGTCGGTCTTTCCCACTTGCCAGCCGACGTCGATGCGACGAACGTCGAAGCTCGGGCAGTCGTCGGGGCACCGCCAGGGTGCCTCCGGAGCCAGGTCGAGTCGGCACTTCCGCACGACCTCGCCGGCCGCGTACGTCCGGCTCTCGTAGAACCGACAGTTGGTGCGCATGGCCACATCGCATTCTGGCCCACCAGAGGGGCGGATCCGCGGCGGTCCCCCTCCCGGTGCCTGGTGTGTTCGCGCTACAGGTCCCGTCCCTTTCCTATCGAAACACTGGGAGAGGCGCCGACCGGCGCCAGTGGGAACCCCGCCATGACCCGACGACCCGCACCGGAGCCCCGCCCGGGGTCGAGCGCGAGCGAGGGATTCGCGTAGGCGGTCCTCGACCGCGGCAGCGAAGCCATGGTGGTCATCGACGCCGGAGCTCATCTCTCCTCGGCGAACCACGCCGCCGAAGCGCTGCTCGGCTACGCGACCGACTCGTTGCTCGGTCGTTGCGTCCTGGATCTCGTGCACCCCGACGACATCGAGACGGCCCAGACGGCGTTCGCGGACCTCCTCGCGGGCACGCGCGGACCCGATGATGCGCTCGTCCTCCGGGTCCGGAACTGCGACGGGAGCCGCTGGCTCTACCTCGAGACCAATGCCCAGGATCTGGTCGATCACCCAGCGTCCGAGGGATCGTCCTCAACTCCCGCGACGTGACCGAGCGGGTCGTCGCCGAGGCCGGGCTGCGCGAGTCTCAGGACCGGTTCCGCGCCCTCGTCCAGCACTCGCGGGATCTCATCGTGGTGCTCGACGATCAGGGCCGGATCGAGTACCTCCGCTCCGGCGCCGAACGGTTGCTGGAGCTCGACCCCGAGGAGATGCGCGGTGTCGAAGGGCTCACGCTCGTGCACCCCGAAGACGCCGAGCTGGCCGCGACCCTCCTGCTCGAGATGATCGGCACCAACGCGCTCGACCTCATCCACCCCGACGACCGCGACCAGGTCTTCGAGGCCATCACGACCGACCTGACCGGGGAGCCCTCGGTCGCGGGTTCGTGACGAACGCTCGAGACGTGACTGATCGGCGCGCCGCGGAACGCCAGGCCCAGCGGCTGATCGAGGTGCTCGAGGAGAGCAACGAGGTGGTCGTCCTCTCGGACCCCTCCGGTCGGCTCGTCTATTCGAACCCACGAGCACAGGAGTTCCTGGGGCTCGGCGCGAGCATCGGCGTGGCCTTCGACGTCGGTGGCGTCGACAAGATCGGGAACCTGCTCCGCCAGGCCGACGTCGCCCTCTACCGCGCGAAGCGTGCCGGTGGCTACCGGGTCGAGCTCGCCGATCCCGGTGGCGCCGTCACCCCACCCAGCCCTCGGTCTGCGCCAGCAGATGCCGGCTGACCGCCAGGCAGCGGTCGAGCAGCTCACACGCCACGGCATCACCCTCACGGATCCGCACCAGCGAGACCTTCTGGTGGGCGACCACGCGCAATGAGCGCTCGGGCGCATCGGTCGCGTCGGGGATCGAGTCGATCGCCGACACGTCGAGCGGGAGGTCCGGGCCGCCGATGCCGGCCAGCTCCGTCGCGACGAGGAGGAGGTCGGGCGCGTGGGTCAGCGGCGGGAGGCCCCACGTGAAGTTGAGGGGGAAGGAGTACTCGTCGGGCGGATCCTCGCCCTCGGGGAGGATCATCACCATGTCCTCGAAGCCCAGGAGCACGCGCGGATCGATCTCGAGCGAGAGATAGAGGTCGACGGGGCCCTCGCATCCCTCCTCGGGATGCACGTCGACCTCCCACGTCTGGCGCAGCGAGTAGCTCTCCACGAAGTGACGCTCGTCGTGGACGTGGAACCCGTGCTCGACGGCGTGGTCCTTCAGATCGGCGACGAACCCGGCGACATCGATGACGGCCACTCGCTTCCTCCTCGTTCGCGCGACCGCGCCTACGCGGTCGGCCCGTCGGTCGCGCTCAACGCCAGGACACCCTCCGCGAGGCTACGGAACGCGCGGCCTCGATGCGACAAGGCGTGCTTCTCGTCCGGCGTCATCTCGGCGAACGTGCGCCCGTCACCCTCCACCGGGACGAACACTGAGTCGTAGCCGAAGCCGCCGCGCCCCCGAGGGGCGGGTGCGATCAGGCCCTCGACGGTCCCGACGGCCGTGATCTCGTGCCCGTCGGGCCAGCGGGCGATCGCCACCGTCGCGAACCGCGCCGAGCGGTCGGATCCCTCCACTCCGGCCAACCGTTCGAGCAACCGGTGCACGTTGTCGTCGTACGATGCATCAGGACCGGCGAATCGAGCGGAGTGAACGCCCGGCGCTCCGCCGAGCGCGTCCACCTCGAGACCGGTGTCGTCGGCGATCGCCGGACGGCCGGTCCCGGCCGCGATCGCGATCGCCTTGAGCCGGGCGTTCTCCTCGAGGGTCACGCCGGTCTCCTCGACATCAGGGATCGACGGGTCCCGTGGCTCGAGCACGATCCCGGCCCCGGAGAGCACCTCGGCGATCTCACGCGCCTTGTCGGGGTTCGCGCTGGCGAGCACGAAGCGCGCCTCGCTCACGAGCCGGTCCGGCACCTGATCACTTGGCTCGGGGACTCGGTGGCACCTCGAGCATCTGGCGCTGGAGGTCGAACAGCTCCGCGATCCCCGACTCGGCGAGCCCGAGCATCCCGTCGAGCTCGTCGCGGCTGAAGGGCAGCCCCTCGGCCGTGCCCTGGACCTCGATGAAGCGCCCCGAGCCGGTCATCACCACGTTCATGTCGACCTCCGCACCGACATCCTCGGAGTAGTCGAGATCGAGACTCGGGGTCCCGCCGACGACACCGACCGAGATCGCGCCGCACGCATCGGTGATCGGGTGCGACAGGAGGGTCCCCTCGGCGAGCAGGCGGGAGCAGGCGTCGTGCAGGGCGAGGTAACCGCCGGTGATCGACGCGGTGCGGGTGCCGCCGTCTGCCTGGAGGACGTCGCAGTCGACGGTGATCTGCACCTCCCCCATCGTCTCGAGATCGGTGACCGCCCGCAGGGACCGGCCGATGAGGCGCTGGATCTCCTGCGTGCGTCCGGACTGCTTGCCCTTCGCCGCCTCGCGGCCGACTCGTTCCGGCGACGAGCCGGGCAGCATCGAGTACTCGGCGGTGACCCAACCGCGTCCGGTGCCGCGCATCCACGGTGGAACCCGTTCCTCGACCGACGCGGTGCACAGCACCCTCGTGCGCCCGCACTCGACGAGGACGGATCCCGCGGCGAACTCCGTGAAGTCCCGCGTGAACGCGACCGTTCGCAGCTCGTCGGGAGCCCGGCCGTCGCGGCGCGTGCCCATCAGCGGTTCCTCATCCGGCAGCCCTCGTCTGGCAGCCCTCGTCCGGCAGCCCTCGTCCGGCAGTCCTCGTCGTGGCGTCCCTCATCGGGGTGGTGGCTCCTGGCTCGTGGAACGGGCGGGGGTTCAGATCTGGGTCACGAGGTGCGGTGCCGCCAGGACGACCGACTCGCCGTAGGCATCCGAACCCTCCGCGACGGCGCGGTGGCGGTCGAGGCGGGGCCAGAGGTGCGTGAGCATGAGCCGGTGCGCCTTGGCGGCGCGAGCCATCTCGCCCGCCTCACGCGCCGACAGGTGGATCTCGGCCGGCTTCTCGCCGTGGAGGTACGTCGCCTCTGAGAGGACGAGGTCGGCGCCGGGATCGAACGCGCTGACGTCCCAACCCGGTCCGGTGTCGGCGGTGTAGATCAGCCGCTTGCCGGCACTCGAGAGCTCGACCGCGTACGTCGGCGGCGGATGGTCGGTGCGCGAGAAGCGCAGAGCGACGTCGCCGATCTCGGCCCGCTCGGTCTCGTCGAAGGCGCGCCAGTCGAAGGTGTTGCCCCAGTCGCCCTCGACGAGGGCACCGAGGTGCTCGGCGAGGTGCTCGGGCGCGTAGACGGGGAGCTCCTGGCGTTCGAGCCCGTACCGAAGGAGGATGTGCAGCCCGTAGACGTCGACGGCGTGGTCGGGATGCTCGTGCGTGATCACCACCGCGGTGAGGTCCTCGGCCTGGACGTGCTGCTGCAGGTTCGAGAAGGTCCCGTTGCCACAGTCCATCCAGATCGTCGTGTCGCCGGATCGGACGAGGTAGCCGCTGCACGCGCCCCCTGTCGGGCCGCCGTAGGACCCCGAGCACCCCAGGACGGTCAGCTCCACGACATCAGCTCCATGACATCAGCTCCATGACCAGGCCTCCACGTCGGCGACCTCTGGACCCAGGAAGCGGGCGCCCAGCCGTCGGAAGGTGGCGACGTCGCCGCTCGTGATGAACGAGTGCGGCGCCGGGTGCGGCGGTCGCGGGTGGGACCCGCCGATGAGCGCTCGGACCGCGAAGGCCGTCTCGTCGGCACTCGACACCAGCACGACTTCCCGCCCCATCACGGCTCCGATGGTACGGGCCAAGAGGGGGTAATGCGTGCAACCGAGCACGAGGGTGTCGACGTCGGACTCCTGCAACGGCGCCAGGAGGGAGGCCGCGAGGGACCGGATCTCCTGGGAATCGACGTCCCCCGCCTCCACGAACTCGACGAACCCGGGACAGGCCACGCAGGTCAGGTCGAGGCCCGGATCGATCGCGTGTGCCGCCCGCTGGTAGGCCCCGGATGCGATCGTCCCGACGGTGCCGATCACGCCGATCCGTCCGTTCCGGGTGGCCTGCACTGCCGAGACGACGCCCGGCTCCACGACGCCGATCACCGGGACGGGCAGTCGCTCCCGCAGGCAGTCCAGCGCCGCTGCCGCGGCACTGTTGCAGGCGACGACGACGAGCCGCGAGCCCCGCTCGACGAGCAGGTCCCCGATCTCGAGCGCGTAGGCGCGCACCTCCTCGGCGGGCTTGGGCCCGTACGGGAACCGACCGGTGTCGCCGAAGTAGAGGACGGGCTCGTCGGGCAGGAGGTCGATGAGGGACCGCAGGACCGTGAGCCCGCCGAGTCCGGAGTCGAAGACGCCGATCGGCAATGCGCCGGGCGTTCCCGTCGCGGACGCCTCGGGCGCGGTCACGACGCGGCCCGCTGCAGCCGATCCGCGACCGCGGCCCCGATCCGGACCGCCTCGGGGAGGACGGCGAGCACGACGTCGAGGTGGGCCGCGTCGGCCGCGCGCAACGATGGGTAGAGGACACGGGCGAACTCGTCGTCGTCGGAAGGCGATGCCAACACGACGACCGCGTCGGGGAGGCCGCCGGACCCGCCCCCGAGCGCCAGGACGCCGACCGTCGCACCCGACGCGAGGAGGCTCGTCGCGCGCGCGACGAGCCCGGCCGCGTCGGTGAGCACGACGCGGGCCGTCGGGGCGTAGTGCGCGGGCAGCGTCCCGGGGGCGGCGACTTCACCCGCAGTGACGAGCGCCGTCGGACCGGCGAGGTCCTCGACCTGCTCGCGCGTGATGCCGCCGAGGCGCACGATCGCGGGTGTCGCTCGGGTGCAGTCGACGATCGTCGACTCGACCCCGATCCGGCTCGCGCCACCATCGAGGACGACATCGACGTCACCGTCGAGGTCGGCGCGGACGTCCTCGGCGGACGTCGGGCTGACCCGTCCGAACCGGTTCGCCGACGGAGCCGCGATGCCTCCCCCGAACGCCCGCAGGAGCTCGCGTGCGACCGGGTGGTCGGGGACGCGCAGACCGACCGCGTCGCGTCCGCCCGTCACCTCGTCGAGCACCCGGCTGCCCCGACGCACGAGCAGCGTCAGCGGACCGGGCCAGAGCGACTCGGCCAGCACTCGGGCCGTCGGTGGGAGCGACTCCGCCCAGCCCGCCATCGTCGGGTCGGCGAGCACGGTGTCCGGGAGGTGCACGATCACCGGATGGTCGAGCGGACGGCGCTTCACGGCATAGAGGCGGGTGATCGCCGCCGGCGACTCCGCGTCGCACCCGAGTCCGTAGACCGTCTCGGTCGGGAACGCGACGAGCCCACCGCGCCGGAGGACGTCGACCGCCTCGGCCACGCTCACCAGTAGTTGACCCGGGTGGCCCGCTCCTCGACGACCTCCAGGTCGTCCGTCCACGCCCCCGACGACAGGTACTTCCACCCGCCGTCAGGGAGCAGGGTGACGATCGTGCCCGCGTCCATCTGCTCCGCCATCTTCACCGCGCCCGCGACGGCGGCGCCCGACGAGACGCCCGCGAAGACGCCGCAGTCCTCGAGGAGCCGCCGGAGCCAGACGATCGACTCCCGGGGGCGGACGATGAACTTCCGGTCGAGGACGGCGGCGTCGAAGATCGGCGGCACGAACCCGTCGTCGAGCGATCGCAGCCCCTGCACCAGCTCGCCGGCCGGCGGTTCGACCGCAACGACGCGCACCGCGGCGCTCTGTTCCTTCAGGTAGGTGCCGACACCCATGAGCGTGCCGCTCGTGCCGAGTCCCGCGACGAATACGTCGACCTCGGGGCAGTCCCGCCAGATCTCCGGCCCGGTGCCCTCGTAATGGGCCAACGGGTTGGCCGGGTTGCCGTACTGGAACAGCATCGTGAGCGAGGGATCGGCCGCGGCGAGCTCCTCGGCGCGGCGGATCGCTCCGTTGCTCCCCTCGGCCCCCGGGGACTCGATCACCTCGGCACCGAAGATCTCGAGGAGCTGACGGCGCTCGACCGACACGTTGTCGGGGAGCACGACCCGCAGGTGGTAGCCGCGGAGCTTCGCGACCAGGGCGAGCCCGATCCCGGTGTTGCCCGACGACGGCTCGATGATCGTGTCACCCGCACGGAGCGTGCCGTCGGCCTCGGCGAGCTCGACCATCTTCAGGGCGATGCGGTCCTTGGACGACCCGCCCGGGTTCTGGCCCTCGAGCTTGGCGTAGATGCGCACGTCCGGGTTCGGGGACAGCGCATGGATGCCGACCAGCGGGGTGTCGCCGATCAGCCCGAGGACCGTCTCGCGCCGCACGAGATGCTCGCTTCCGGCGACGACGCGCTACCCGCCGGCGACGGCGGGGAGGATCGAGATGACGTTCCCGTCGTCGACCGCGGTGTCGAGGCCCTCGAGGTACCGGATGTCGTCGTCGTCGCGGTAGACGTTCACGAACTTGTGCAGGTTGCCGTCGTCGTCGATCAGGTTCCCGGCGAGCCCCGGGAAGCGGGCCGTGAGGTCGGCGAACACTGCACCGACCGTGTCCCCGTCGGCCGTGACGCTGGCGGCGCCATCGGCATGGACCCGCAGCAAGGTGGGGAGCTTCACGTCGACGGCCATCACGTCATCGTACAAGTCCGACCGTCGGGGTCGGCATTCCCGCCGTCGGGGATCCGGGATCGATCGGGGACATCGGGTACCGGTGGCGCCGATCAGGTGACGACGACGTCCACTTCCTCGGTCGCGCCGTCCCGGATCCGGTACGCGCGCACGACCGGTTCGGCGTGCTTGAGGCTCACGAGGACGTACACCCAGCCCGGCTCGACAGCCTGGCGGACGTCGGTGTCGGACGGGTAGGCGTCGGTGTGGGTGTGGGAGTGCCACACCCCGATCAGCTCCACGCCATTGGCTTCGGCGTCGCGCATCGCCCGAAGGAGGTCGCGCGGCTCGACGGTGTACGTCCGGGCCGAGGCGTCGGCGTTCGCGCACGGGTACACCTCGGTGACGTCGCCGGTCGGCTCGATGCGCGGCGCGCCCGGGTCGACGACCGGGCCCGCGAGCATCCCGCACGCCTCGTCGGGGAGCCCGACCAGGCAGTGCGCCACGATCCGGGCGTGCTGGTCGGCGCTGAGGCGCAGCGTCGGCGAGGCGAACCCACTCACGGTGCTCCCGTCAGGAGGTGGCGTCCTGGATCGCCGTCCAGACCCGCTCCGGGGTGAGCGGCATGTCGATGTGCCGGATGCCGAGGTGGCTGAGCGCGTCGACCACGGCGCTCTGCACCGCGGGCGTCGATCCGATCGTGCCGGACTCGCCGATCCCCTTCGCGCCGAGCGGGTTGAGCGGCGTGGGGGTCTCGGTGTTCGACGCCTCGAACGAGCAGAGCTCCGCGGCGCTCGGCATCGAGTAGTCCATGAGGTTCCCCGTGAGCGGGTTGCCGTCGACGTCGTACTCCACGCTCTCGTAGAGCGCCTGCGCGATCCCCTGGGCGATCCCGCCATGCTGCTGCCCGGAGACGAGCAGCGGGTTGAGGATGCGGCCGCAGTCATCGACCGCCACGTGCCGGATCGGCGTGACCATCCCCGTCTCGGTGTCGACCTCGACCACCGCGACGTGGGAACCGAACGGGAAGGTCGCCGCGCCCTGCTTGAAGTCGAGGGCGGCGACGAGCCCGGCTTCGGCCCAGTCGTCGGGTCGCTTCCCAGGGTCATTGGCCGCGAGCGCGAGCTCACCCCAGCTGAGCGCCGACGCCGGGACGCCGGCCACGCCGACCTTGCCGCCCTCGTGGAGCACGATGTCGTCGGTGCTCGCCTCCAGGAGGTGCGCCGCCAGCCGCTTCGCCTTCTGCAGGACCTCGGCGCTGGCGTTGTAGACGGCCGAGCCGCCGATCTGGAGGGATCGCGAGCCCCCGGTGCCGCTGCCGCGCGGGACCAGCGCGGTGTCGGACTGGACGATGCGGACATCGGCCATGTCCACACCGAGCAGCTCGGCGACCACCATCGCGAACGCGGTCTCGTGGCCCTGGCCGTGCGACGACGTCCCCACGGTCGCTTCGACGGTGCCGTCCTCCAGCACCTCCACGGCGCCGTACTCGGTGAGCATCCCGGCCGCGGTGACCTCGACGTACGCCGAGACGCCGATGCCGAGCAGCACGGTGTCGCCCCGCTCGCGGCGGGCCTTCTGCTCGGCCCGCAGGTCGTCGTACCCCGCGATGCGACAGGCCTCGTCGATCGCCTTCGCGTACTCGCCGACGTCATAGTTCGCGCCGGTCACCGTCGTCATCGGGAAGCGTTCGGGTGCGATGAAGTTCTTCTTGCGCAGCTCGACCGGGTCCATGTCGAGCTCGAGGGCGGCGATGTCCATGATGCGCTCGAGGAACGCCGTGGCCTCGGGACGGCCGGCGCCGCGGTAGGCGGCGGTGACCGAGGTGTTCGTGGCCGCGCTCACGGCGCTGAGCTGGACCTTCGGGATCTCGTACACGCCTTGGGCCATCATCCGGGTGAGGAAGGGCAGGAACCCCCCGATCGCCGGATACGCGCCCGCGTCGCAGACGACGTTGCCCCGGAGGGCGACGATCGTGCCGTCGGACTTCAGGCCCAGTTCGATGTGCTGGATCTGGCCGCGACCATGGGTCATCGCAACCATGTTCTCGGAACGGGTCTCCGTCCACTTCACGGGGCGCCCGAGCCGCTGGGCCGCGACGACCGCGATCACGAACTCCACGTAGGCGCCCGTCTTCGCACCGAAGCCGCCGCCGACCTGGGGGGCGAGCACCCGGACCTTCTCCGGGTCGAGGCCGAGTGCGCTGGCGAGCGGGTCGCGCACGCCGAACGGCGCCTGGGTCGGGACCGTGAGCGTGAGCGTGTCGTCGGGGCCGGGCTCGACCACGATCCCGTTCGCCTCCATCGGCACGACCGCGACCTTCTGGTTGACGAAGCGACCCTGCACGACGACGTCGCTGCCGTCGAGGATCTCGGGGTCCTCACCGAAGTTGAACTCGATCGCGAGGTTGGAGCCGTGCTCCGGGAAGAGGACCGGCGCACCCTCCTCGAGCGCGGCTTCGGGGTCGACGACGACCGGAAGCGGGTCGTAGTCGACGATGACCATCTCCGACGCGTCGACGGCCTGGGCGCGCGTCTCCGCGAACACGGCGGCGATGATGTCGCCCACGAAGCGCACGACGCCGTCGGCGAGGGGCGGGCGGTTGAACGCCGGTGGCATCATCACGAAACCCTGCACCGGCGGGAGCTCCATGGTGGCGTGGGTGTGCACCGCGACCACACCGGGCATCGTCTCGGCGTCGCTGGTGTCGATGCCGGTGATCCGGGCGTGCGCCATCGTCGAGCGCACGAACACGACGTGGACGGTCCCGTCGGGGTTCAGGTCGTCGAAGTACTTGGCCTCACCCTTGAGGATGCGGGGGTCCTCGACGCGGCGGACCGCGTTGCCGAGGATCGAGCCGCCGGCGGGCGCGGTGCTGGTCGCGGTCATGAGCGGGGAGGCTAGCGGCCGACGTGGGACTGGAGCCGGGCAAGGACCGACCGGAACTCGTCCACCGTCTCGTGGAGGATCTCGGCCACGGGCCGCACCCCGTCGATCCGCCCGGCGACCTGGCCGCCGAAGGCGAACGCGGCGTCGAGGTCGCCCTCGAAGTAGAGGCGGAGGATCCCGTCGAGCGAGCCGAGCACCACCTGCTCGTCGACCCGCTCCTGGGCCTCCGACCTGGGCGTGGCGAGCACCCGGAAGCCGGGCTTGTGCCAGCGGTTGAGGAAGACGGTGCCCGTCTCGGCGGAGTCCACGATGAGCTGCTTGTAGTTGTCGTGCACGGGCGACTCGGCGGCCGACACCATCCGGGTGCCCATCTGCACGCCCTCGGCACCGAGCGCGAACGCGGCCGCCATCGAGGCGCCGTCGCAGATCCCGCCCGCCGCGATGATCGGGACATCGAAGGCCCGGCACACGAGCGGGAGCAGGACCATCGTCGCGACGTCACGGCTGGCCTTGAAGCCACCCCCTTCTCCTCCCTCGACGACGAGGCCGTCGACGCCCGCGTCGATCGACTTCTGCGCGGCCCGCAGTGACGGGACGACGTGGAACACGGTGATCCCGGCGTCGTGCAGCGCGCCGGTGAGCAGCGTCGGGTCACCGGCGGAGGTGGTGACGAAGCGGACCCCGTGGTCGTGCACGAAGTCGACGATGCCGACGTCGCGCACGAAGAGCTGGGCGATGTTCACGCCGAATGGCTCGTCGGTGAGGTCGCGCATCTTCGCGATCTCGTCGCGCACCTGGTCGAGCTGACCGGACGAGGTCTCGATGATCCCGAGCCCACCCGCGTTCGACACCGCCGACGCGAGCTGGGCCCGGGCGATGTAGCCCATCGGCGCCTGCACGATCGGGTAGTCGACCCCGAGCAGCTCGGTGATCCTGGTGTGCATCGGCTCCGGTGCCATGGGATCTGCTCCGTTCACGTCGGAGCCCGGACGGTACCGTGACCGGGTGTCCAAGGCCTCGAAGAGGAAGTCCCCCGCCGCCCCGTCGGGGAAGAAGGCGCCGCGTCCGGCCGCCACGATCAACAATCGCAAGGCGCGCCACGACTACCTGATCCTCGACTCGTTCGAAGCGGGGATCATGCTCGCCGGCGCCGAGGTGAAGTCGATCCGTGAGGGTCGCGCAACCCTCGGGGAGGCCTACGCCCGGGTCCAGGGCGGCGAGGTCTGGCTCCTCGGGATGCACGTGTCGCCGTACTCGTACTCCCGGGGCGACCTGGACCCGGTCCGTCCCCGCAAGCTGCTGCTGCACCACCGGGAGATCGATGAGCTCACCCGGGCCACGGCCGAGAAGGGCATCACGCTCGTCCCGCTCAAGCTCTACTTCAAGGACGGTCGCGCCAAGCTCGAGCTCGGCGTCGCCCGCGGCAAGCGCGCCTACGACAAGCGCCACGCCCTGAAGGAACGGGAGGCGACGCGCGAGGCCCAGCGGGCGATGAAGGGCATCCGGGACTGAGCCCGACAGCTCGGCGCGGGTGCGTCAGAGCGTGACGCCGTGAGGCCCGGATGACGTCTGCCCCTGTCGGATGGCCTCGACCACGTCCGGGTCGACCAGGCCGACGATCCGGGCAGCGTCGTCCGGGCCGCCTCGCACCACCAGGTGGGGAGCGACGATCCCCCTCGGTCCCGAGCGCGTCCACGCTCGGGCGAGGGCGTCGTCGGGCGACGCGGTCCGGAGACGTTCGAGTGGCACAGCGACGTCGGCGACGCGAGTCGTGGAACGTGCGCGCACGGGCACCGCGCGCAGCGTCGCGACGGTGACGATGCCCGCCTGCGTGCCGTCCCAGCGGTCGACGACCCAGGCCGACGCGGTCGACGGCGCGACGTACTCAGCGAACGCGTCGACGGTGAGCCAACCGGGCTCGTGCTCGTCGACCGGCGTCATCGCGTCGGCGACGGTCACCCCGCGCAGGTCTCGGCGCAACTCGGCGACGCGCCGTTCCATCCCAGCAGCGGTGAGCACGAACCAACCCAGCAGCGCCGGCCAGATGCCCACGGCGGCCGGATCGACGAGGAAGCCCCAGAGCCCGAACCCCACGAGCGCCCATCCGAACACGCGCCCCGCACGAGCGGCACCCAGTTCGGCGCGCTCCTTGTCGTGCCAGTGCGCCCAGAGGCCGGCGGCAAGCACGCGCCCGCCGTCGAGCGGTGCGGCCGGGATCATGTTGAACACGGCGACGACGCCGTTGATGACGGCGAGCCAGCTGAGCCCGCCGACCACGACAGTCGGGACCGCAAGCGCATCACCGACAACGGCGAGCGCCCCGAAACCGATCGCGAGCACGACGCTCGTCGCCGGCCCTGCGATCGCGATCCGGAACTCGTCGCGCGCCGAGGGAACCTCACCGTCGAGTCGGGCGACCCCGCCGAGCATCCAGAGCGTGATGCCGTCGACGCGGACGCCGGCGTGCCGGGCGACGATCGAGTGGGCGATCTCGTGCGCGAGCACGGAGAGGAAGAGCATGGAGGCACTCGTGACGGCGACGGCAACCGCCACCGGGCCGACCGCGCCCGGGAGGGCGACGGAGAGGTTCCACGTGAGGAGCCCGAGGATCACGACGAGGCTCCAGTGCAGGCCGACGGGGATGCCGAAGATGGAACCCAACTTGACCGTCGGCGTCACCATCGCGTCCCCTCCTCGCTCGCTCCTGCTCGGGACAACGCAACGCGTCGCCCCGGCGTTCCCAGGGTCCGCCCCGAGGGCGCCGAGCCCCAGAGGCGATGTACCCTGGAGGGGCTGGGTCACGCGCACGACCCGGCACTTGACAAGGGGGTGCGTGGCTTCGATTTCGTGGATCGAGGCGGGTGAAGCGAGCCGACGTCGCAGGATCGTCGCAAAAGAGCCTGCACCACAAACACTTGCCGAGGACAACCTCGAGCTCGCTGCTTAATCCCTAGGGACTAACAGCGCGTCCGATCCGGCCCAGCTGCTCGGTCGGGACAGGGCGTCATTTTGAGCGGCTCACCGGAGCGTCGTACCTCAGCGGCGCATCGGGACATCTTGCTGAGGTTGGGGTTGCCGTCAGGTGCCGGTGGACGGCGGCGACCCGAGATCTTCCCACTGGCTGCGCTCGGAGAAGCCCCGCCAACAACGCGAAAGACCCGGGTTCGACTCCCGGCACCTCCACTGCATCTTCCCGTCCGGGGGCCGTCGACGCGCTCGTCCCGCGTCAAGGTGACGACGATGCGCCCGACAGGCCCCGGCCCGCCCGAAGGTCCGACGCCGCGCATGCGACCCCGACGATCCCGGGGAGCAGGTGCAGCGTCACCGCGTCCGTGATGTCCACCGGGACGAGGCCGAGCGCGACCTCGCCATCGCCGCCTCCGAGATCGGAGTGCGCTCCGACACGGTCAGCGAGCGATCACCTCGGCGCACACGGTCTCGAACCGGGCTTCGTCGCCCGCATAGATGCCGTCCGCGCGCGGCCAGTGGACGACGAGATCCGTCACCCCGACCGCCTCGTATGCCGACACGGTGTCCTCGAAGGCTGCCGCCGACGCGAGACCGCCGTCGAGGAGCGTGCCGGTGAGCACGATCCGGTCGAGGGTCACCGGATCGCGGCCGGCGTCGGCGCACGCGGCCTCCAGCCGTTGCATCTGCGCGGCGACGACGGCCGCGCCCTCGGGGCCGGGCAACGGGCCCGAGGCCGCGTCGGCCCGGGTGGGGTCGCCGACCGTGACCCACGCGTCGCCGTACTTCGCCGCGACCCGCATCGCCCGGTCGCCGAACGCGGCAACCGCGAGCGGCACCCGCGGCTGCTGCACGCATCCCGGGAGCATCCGCGCCTCGTGGGCCGAGTAGTACCGGCCGGTCGATGACGCCGAAGCTGGGTTCCTGAGCAGCTCGTCCGTGAGCGCGACGAACTCGGCGAACCGTTCCGACCGCTCCCGGGGCGACCAAGGATCCACACCGAGCATCTCCGCGTCCCATCCCGTCCCGCCGGCGCCGATCCCGACGGTGAGCCGGCCGCCCGCGATGTCATCGAGGGTCATCAGCTCCTTGGCGAACGGCACCGGGTGGCGGAAGTTCGGGGACGCGACGAGCGTCCCGAGGCGGATCCGATCCGTCACCATCGCCGAGGCAGTGAGCGTCGGGATCGCGCCGAACCACGGCCCGTCGCGCAACGACCTCCACGCGAGGTGGTCGTAGGTCCAGGCGTGGTCGAAGCCGAGCTCCTCGGCCCGCCGCCACCGTCGACCCGCGTCGGGCCACCGGAGCTCGGGGAGGATGACGACACCGACCCGCATCAACAGGACGCTATTGCGCTGACGTCCCCGCTGCTCCGGGCCGCCGCTGATCGGTCAGCCCCGAGCCTCGATGACCGCGTCGACCCACCCGAGCGCGGCAACGACCGAGGGGAGGCCGCGTGTCGCGATCGCGAGCACCACCGCGTGCCGGAGAGCTTCGGGGTCCACGCCCGCGTCGAGTGCCTTGCGGGCATTGGAACGGACCGCGCCCTCGGCCATCGCGCCGATCGCAACGCCGAGCCGCACGAGCCGTCGCGTCTGCTCGTCGAGGGGTCCGGCCGCGTCGGCCGCCGCACCGAGGTCGTCGAGCGCAGCCGCCACCGGAGGAAATCCGGTTCGGAACCGCACATAGGGATCGGGAAGGTACTCGGCCACCGCTGGCTCCTGTCGTTCGCGGACCTCGGGCTCGTCGGTCGCGGATCGCGCCCGATACTCCGGACTTCTGCCAGTCGTTGCCGGGACCAAAGTCCCTTCGATATCGGAGATCCGACTGTGAGACTCCGGGACAGGCGAGCGTACCCAAGGAGTCGCCATGAGCCCGTTGTCGCGTCGGAGGTTCCTGCAAGGGTCCGGAGCCGCGGTCGGGGCAGTGGCGGCGACTCGAATCAGCATCCCACTGCGATCCGAGACCGTCGCGGCAGCAGAGACGCTCGAGGCGGCTGGGCGCGTGAGCCGGGACGTCGTGCCGACGACCTGCTGGATCGGGAAGCAGGACTGCGGGATGCTCGCGCACCGAGTCGACGGTCGAGTGGTCAAGTTCGAGGGGCTGCCCGAGAACCCCCGCAACCTCGGAACGTTGTGCCCCAAGGGTCAAGCGCAGATCATGGCGCTCTACGACCCGAACCGGGTCAAGTCCCCGCTCGTCCGAACCAACGCCAAGGGCGAGCCCGGGAAGTGGCGAAAGGTGTCCTGGGACGAGGCGCTCGGCCTCGTTGCCGACAAGGCGAACGAGGTGCGCGCACGCGACAAGCGCGCGTTCGTCTGGCAGAAGGGCCGTTCGAAGGGTGCTGCCTTCTACGACGACGCGTTCGTGAAGGCGAGCGGCGCGGCGAAGTTCAGCCACGGGGCCTTCTGCTCCGACGCGGGCTATCGGGCAGCGGAGTACACGTTCGGACCCAAAGGTGTCCTGCACCCGGACTTCCGCTTCACGAAGTATCTCCTCTCCTGGGGATGGAACGTCACCAACGGTGGAGGCAACCAGCTCTGCTGGATCACCTGGCCACGCCAGATGGTTGACGCACGCGAACAGGGCCTCGAGATGGTGGTGATCGATCCACGCCTCCGCAGTGCCGGTCCCTTCGCCGACCAATGGCTACCGATCCGCCCCGGGACGGATCTCGCGTTCGCCCTCGCCCTCGCCCACGAGCTGATCGCCAACGACACGATCGACCGCGAGTACCTCACCAAGTACACCAACGCGCCGTACCTCGTCGACGACGAGGGCCATTTCCTCCGCGAAGGCACAACACCGCTCGTGTGGGACAGCGCGACCGGATCACCGAAGCCCGATGGATCACCGGGGGTCACGCCGGAGTTGGAAGGGACGTTCGACGTCGCCGGAACAGCCGCGCGACCCGCCTTCCAGCTGCTCGTCCAGCACCTCGAGCAGTACACCCCCGAGTTCGCCTCCGGAATCTGCGGCATCGCCGCCGAGCGGATCGTCGAGATCGCCGCCACCTTCGGCGAGGAGGCGCGCATCGGGAGCACGATCGTCGTCGACGGCGTCGAGGTCCCGTACCGGCCGGTCGCGGTCATGGCGTACCACGTGGTGCAGCAGGAGCTCGGCTTCCAGACCACCCGCGCAATGATGCTCCTGCCGATGCTCGTCGGCGCCATGGGTGCTGCCGGTGGCCAGCAGATCGACGTCAAGCCGTGGTCGGTGTCGGAGAACTTCGAGAAGCTCGACACGATCAAGATCCAGGACCCGCCGAAGAGCATCGAGCTCGCCGCGTCGAAGTACTACCCGATCAACAGCACCAACTCGTCGCTCGCGGCGCACGTCATGCTCGACCCGAAACGCTACGGAGTCGACTACCTGCCCGAGGTGATGATCATCCACATGGCGAACCCGATGGCATCCTTCGCGGACATCCCCGTCCTCGAGAAGGCTTACCGGAAGCTGAAGTTCGTCGCGGTCATCGACCCCTGGATGTCCCGTACCGCCGACCTCTACGCCGATGTCGTCCTCCCGGCTGCCACGTTGGAGAAGTACGAGGGTCCGTCATCGGCCAGCGACCAGTACGTGGACGCGATCACGATCAGGACCCCTCCGATGGAGCCGCTCTTCGAGTCGAGGGGCGAGATCGACATCTACCTGGACCTCTGCGAGCGCATGGGCATCCTGTTCGGCCCCGGCGGCTACCTCGAACAGCTCAACACCTCCCTCAAGCTGAAGGCGCCGAACGTGCTCGCCACCGACCGGAAGCCGACACCACGCAAGATCTTCGACGTGTGGGCGAAGGCCGAAGGGATCGACGAGGGCGTCTCGTACTTCGAGGCCAAGGGCGTGTACGTCAAGGGGAAGATCCCACCGGAGAAGGCCTACGGGTACGCGATGAGCCCGCCTTTCGGTGGGGTGAAGCACCGCCTCTACGGAGAGTCGCTCCTCGGGTACCGCGAGACCCAGCAGGAACTCGGCGCGGACGAGGTCTACTGGCACGACTACACGCCGCTCCCGACGTGGCGGCGCCCCACGATGGAGGAGTCGCCGGCGCGCTACGACCTCTATCTGATCTCGTTCAAGCTCATCGAGCACAAGCAGTCGCGTAGCTCCCAGATCCCCCTGCTCGCCGAGCTCTCCGGCGGACAGCGCCTCGAGATCAACCCCAAGACTGCAGCCGAACGGGGAATCGAGGACGGCGACGAGGTGTGGGTCGAGTCGCACAACGCGATCACCGAGGAGACCAGGCGAGTGAAGACGCGGGCCCGGCTGCGGGAAGGGATCCGGCCCGACACCGTCGGGATGCCCCACCACTTCGGGGAGGTCGCCAAGTCGCCGTGGACGAAGGGCCAAGGCCCATCGCCGAATTCGCTGTACTTCACCGGGGAGGGTTACGTCGGCGCGACCGCCGACCAGTCCTTCCATGTCAAGGTCCGAGTATTCAAGGCCTAGGGAGTCCGACGTGGCTCGATACGGGATGGTCATCGATCTCGAACGGTGCAACGGCTGCCGTGCGTGCATGGAAGCCTGCAAGGTCGAGAACGCGACACCGCGCGGCAGCTACTGGATGTACGTGTTCCGCTTCGAGCAGGGCAAGTACCCGAACACCAAGGTCTCGTTCCTCCCGAGGCCGTGCCAGCACTGCGACAACGCTCCGTGCGTGAAGGTCTGCCCGGTCGGAGCTCGGTACAAGCGCGAGGACGGCCTCGTCGCGACCGATGCCGACCGCTGCATCGGGTGCCGGTACTGCGAGGTGGCGTGCCCCTACGGCGTGAACACCTTCAACTGGAAGGAACCGTCGGAGTCCTACTACCTCAATTGGAACGACCCCGACGTCAGCAAGGTCTCCGGGGGTGCCGTGCCGCCGTACCGAGACCCCGATCTCGATCGGCGCTACGGACCCGAGCACCGTCGCATCGCCGGAGGTGGGCACCACAAGGACGTCATGGACAAGTGCACCTTCTGCGTCCAACGCGTCGAGGACGATCGGGATCCGGCGTGCGTGCAGACGTGTCCGCTCAGCGTCATCCAGTTCGGCGATCTCGACAACCCCGACAGCGCGGTGTCGACGCTCGTCAGGACTCGGGCGAACTTCCGTCTGCTCGAGGACAGCGGAACGGATCCCCGTGTCTACTACCTGGGCGGACAGGAACCCGGGGAGCAGAGTCGCCAGATCGAGGCACCGGAAGCGGAGGTCTGAGCCATGGCGTTGCTCGCACCACCCACCAATCAGCTTCCCTACGGAGTCGGCCGGTTCTCACGCCGATGGATGGCGCTCATCGGCGGACTCTTTGCCGTGGTCGTATTCGGCTTCATCGCGTACATCACACAGCTGCGCGGCGGGCTCGCGGTCACCGGGATGCGCAACATCGGGCCGATGGGCGGCGCGACCTGGGCGCTGTACGTCACCTTCATCATCTTCTTCGTCGGTCTGAGCTTCGCGGGAATCACCGTGGCGGCCCTCATCCGTCTCGCTCGGATCGACACGATGCGTCCCGTCGCCCGCATGGCCGAGCTCCTCACTGTGGTGTCGCTGATCGTCGCGGCAATGGTCGTCATGGCGGACATCGGGCGGCCGATCCAGGCGATCGTGAACCTCTTCAAGTACGCGCGTCCCCAGTCCCCGTTCTTCGGCACGTTCACGCTCGTGATCTCCGGGTACCTCTTCGCCAGCGCCGTCTACCTCTACCTCGACGGCCGGCGCGACGCGGCCGTCTGCGCCAAGGTTCCGGGCCGCCTCCAGCGATTCCATCGGATCTGGGCCGCGGGCTACCAGGACACGCCCGAGGAACGCAGCCGACACCACCGGGTGACGGGGTGGCTGGCGATCGCCATCATTCCGCTGCTCATCACCGCACACTCCACGCTCGGATTCGTCTTCGGACTCCAGGTGAGCCGACCTGGTTGGCACAGTGCCCTCCAGGCGCCGGCGTTCGTCGTGCTCGCCGGCACCTCGGGCATCGGGATGCTCCTGGTCATCGCGGCCGTGATGCGCCGCGGCCTTCCCTCGGGCGATCAGCTGCGCGAGGAGATCTTCACGTGGCTCTCGCGCGCACTCGCGATCCTCGTCCTCGTCTACATCTACTTCGTCGCCGTCGAGCTCCTGACCACGATCTATGCGGGTGCGGAGCGTGAGCGGGCGTTCACGGAAGCGATCATCACCGGCCAGTTCGCATGGATCTTCTGGCTGTCGATGGCGGCGCTCCTCGGAACGCTGGTCGTGCTGGCGGTGCAGCGAGGCCGCCCGGGCATCTCGCTCGGCTGGCTCATCACCGCCGGTCTCCTCGTCCAGGTCGCGGCGATCGGCAAGCGGTTCCTGGTCGTGGTGCCGAGCCAGACCGACGGAACCCTCCTCCCGTACGGTCAGGGCTCCTACTCGCCGACGTGGGTCGAGATCGCGATCATCCTCGGGCTCGTCGCGCTCGGCACCCTGCTCTACACGGGGTTCGTGCACATCTTCCCGATCATCGAGATCCCGCACGATGACGACGCCGTCGTCAGGGCGCCGAAGCGCGCGAAGGCCGCCGTCAGGGCGCCGAAGCGCGCGACGCCGGATGCTCCCGGCCGGGACCGAACGGTGACGATCATCAGCATCGCGATGGTGGTGGTCGGGTTCACCCTCCAGATCGTGAGCTATCTCGCACTCGCGGCGCCGTTGGGGACCTCGACGACAGCAGCCGACTCCGATCCACGACTCCCGTTCGCGCCTGTGATCTTCATCCTCGGCGTGGTCCTCGTGTTCCTCGCGGCCGTCGTCTACGAGCTGCTCCCGCAACGGCTCGCCCGACGACGCGCCGTGCAGGCATAGCCTCGTCACCGTGCCGGTGACCGACGAGAGCGAATCGACCGAGGACGGCCCACCTCACCTCGCCGACGTCGCCGCGGCGCGTGCCCTCGTCTACTCCGTGATGGGACGGCTGCTCGTCACGCCGACCGAGGAACGCCTCAGCACCGTCCGCGACGCCCTGCCCTCGCTCCTGGTCGCGCTCGCGGTCGCCCCAGAGCTCGCGGCGTTCGGCGCCTCACAGCCGCTCGTCGCTCGCCTCGAGGATCCCCGGGCGTTCGCCAGATCCATCGACGACTACACCGTGCTCTTCGTCTCGGGCCAGCACCCTGGATGCGATCTGACGCTCTCGGCACGCCTCGCGCCAGACGCGGGCGCCGCAGTGGTCCGCGCAGCGAGCGCCTCGCTCCGTCGTGCCGGACTCGCACCCCAGTCGTCCTCGACCACGCCTTCCGACCATGCCGCGACGCTGCTCGATCTCCTCGCCCACTGCTGCCAGCAGGAAGGGTCGGCATGGGAAGACGGAGACGTGGCTCGGGCGGGGAGCTGGATGCGCCAGGAGTCCAGTGCACTGACGGAGCACCTGGTCCCATGGCTCCCCGGTGTGGCGGATCGCGTCGCCCGCGCCGCGCCCGCGTCCCTCTACACGGTCGTCGTCGACACCGCGGCACGCGTGTGCCGCCACGACGCGGACTTCCTCGCGGCCTTGTGCGAGTCGGTCGAGGGCGCCGAGTGATCACGACCGCGGTGCTCATCTGTCGCGACCTCCTCGGACCGAGCATGCTCGACCCCTTGTCGCTCGCCGAGACCCTCGGTGCAGCACAGGATCGTGTCGCGGTCATCGATCGACTGTGCGCCGCGCCCGCCTCAGCGGGGCGGGCAGTCGCCCGTCTGGGAGCTCGGCGCGCAGTCGTCGCCGTATGCGATCACGGTGCGCAGCTCGAGACGCTCGCAGCTCGTCTGGGGCGATCCGGCCTCGACCCGCTCGGCATGGAGCCGATCGTCCTCGGGCCGGTGCTCGCCGGCGACGACGGCGTCTCGCGAGCCGGCAGACTCGTTCGCGCCGGGCTCGCCCGCCTCGACGCCGGACCGCGAGACGATCCCGCGACCACTCGTCTCCGCTTCGCGGACGGTCCCGTCGATCGCCGGGCGCTGCTCACACTGCCGCCGGTCCGGTACACGCCGGTTGCCGCAGTCGACGAGACCACGTGTGTCGGTACCGAGCGGTGCGGCCACTGCGTCACCATCTGCCCGTTCTCGGCGATCACGACGACCGAGGGGCGTGCACGGGTCGAGCGCACGAGCTGCGCCTCGTGCGGGCTCTGCCTCAGTGCGTGCCCGGCCAGCGCCATCACCCTCCCGGGCGCATCGCTGGCTGAACACGAGGCCGGGCTGCTCGCGGCTGACATCGAGGGCAACGCCCTTGCATTCGTCTGCGAGCGTGCGGCAGCCCGTCTGGCATACGACGAGATCCCGCCACCATGGCTGCCGATCGAGGTGCCCTGCGCCGGGATGGTCACCCCCGGTTGGATCCTTCAGGGGTTCGCTGCGGGTGCCGGCGATGTCGCCGTCGTCGCATGCGGAGAGGACTGCCGGTGCAGCGCGGCAGTGCAGGTCGACGCGGCCGTCGAGATCGCGCGCGACGCGTTGGCGCTGACGGGGATCGACCGCGACCGGGTGCACACATCGAGGACCGACCGTCGAGACGCACTCGGGGTGTTCGCCGAACCAGTCGCGGAGGCGATCGCCGGGATCGTCCCCGGCCCCGTCGTGCTCCGAGAGCCACTCGCGACCACCTCGGCGGTCACCGCCATCGCATCTGCGCTCGGGACCGGATCGGACACGCAGCTCGAGACACGTCGTACGCCTTCGATCGGCATCGTCGACGCGAGTGCGACGGCGTGCACGTTGTGCGGCGCCTGCCCGACCGCCTGCCCGACCGGGGCGCTCCGGCTGGACGAGGACCAGGGCACCTCGAGACTCGAGTTCGACCCAGCGCGCTGCTGGGCCTGCTCGAGCTGCATCTCTATCTGCCCCGAGAGCGCGCTCACCCTCCGGCCGGGCATCGACCTTGCCGCGCTGCTCGTGGGCCCGACCGCGCTCGTGGAGGACACGATCGCGCGGTGCGCGCGGTGTGACGCACCCATCGGCCCGCGCTCGATGCTCGAGCGCGTCGTCGCCCTCATCGACGACGACAACGCCATGCTCCGTGTCGCCGTGACCGAGCGTTGCGTCGACTGCCGGGGGCTGGTCGGACCTTCGTCCCTGCCCTGATCGGTCTCAGGCGCCAGTCGCGCTCGCCCACCACCCGGCGAGCCCGCCGGCGGCCGCGAGGAACAGGCGGGCGTGCTCGGGGTCGTCGGCTGCGGCATCGAGACAGGCGAGCGTGTACTTCACGTAGTGCGCGTCGTGATGTGCCGAGGCGCGCGCCGCGAGGTCGACGACGAGATCGGGGCGATCGTCGTCAGCGACGTGCCACACGGCGGCTGCGGCGGTGGCTCGATCGGTGCCGAGTGCCGCGCGGAGGTCGAGACCCGCGTCGTCCGGCTCGGTCGGAACGAGCGGACGACGCGCCAACGACCGGCGGAACCCGACGACGTACGTCGCCGCCACCGCGAGGGCGACGCCCGGATCGGACGTCGTATCGGCGACACCGAGCACGGCCTGGGGCAACGTGAGGGCGTGGGTCCACCCGTACGGCGAGTGGTCGTCGGGCTCGAGCAGCATCGACCACGCGGCAGCCCGCAGGATCTCGCGGCCCTGCTCCCGGACCGCCCGACCGGAGACCACTCCCTCGAGCAGCTTGGCGGCGGTCCCATCGTCGTCGACACGCGCCATCGTCGTGTGGATGAACGGCGTCGCGCCGTCGGAAGGAGCCAGGGGCGTGGCGGCGATCGCGTCGAACATCGACCCGGGCTCCCCGGGACCATCGAGTGGTCGGCCGTCGACCCAGTGCAGGCGCGACGACCACTCCCCACCGAGGTGGCGGGCGAGGCCTCGCAACAGCTCGCCGGGGATCTCGCCGTCCGGAGCGACCCGCGGCAGCAGGTACAGGAAGATCGGCGCGTGCGCGGCGGCGCCGAGCCGATTGACGAGGGGTCCCGCCAGGAGCCTGCGCAGCTCGCACGGCGAGGCGTGCCGTCCGAGCCACCGGGATGCGCCGTCGACCGCGTCGAGGTCGCCCGCACCCAGCGCCCCGACGAGCGCCGCTGCAGCGCTGTCGAGGTCGGAGAACGACACGGCCGACGGCGCTTCCACGGAGGGACCCCAGGCGTCGTACTGGTCGGCGAGGCGGACGAGCTGGGCCCGGGCTCCTTCGCGCCGGCCCGGCGGGAGGTGGGCCAGGAGGCCGACACGAGCGGCGAGCTCGAGGCCCGCGTGGAGGATGAAGGAGTCGGCCGGCGCCTCGCGTGGCAGCGCCAAGCGGGCCCCCACTTCGCAGACCAGCTGGGTATCGGTTCGGTCCATGCGCGTACCGTAGGACTTCAAGTTCACTTGAGGTCAAGTACAGGAAGGCAGTACGATGGTGACGCATGGCACACCCCGACGACCTGCTCTCCATCGGCGAGCTGAGCGAGCGGAGCGACGTCGCCCCGTCCGCGCTGCGCTTCTACGAGTCCGAGGGGCTGATCGAGTCGGTCCGGACCTCAGGCGGTCAGCGCCGCTTCCGGCGGGAGACACTCCGCCGGGTCTCGTTCGTCCGCATCGCCCAGAAGGTGGGACTCACGCTCGACGAGATCCGGGAGTCCCTCGCCTCGCTCCCCCGCTCGCGCACCCCGACGAGGGCCGACTGGGCCCGCCTCTCGCGGGCCTGGCGGCCCCGGCTCGACGAGCACGTCGCCATGCTCATCCGGCTCCGGGACCAGCTCGACGACTGCATCGGGTGCGGCTGCCTCTCACTCAAGGCGTGCGCGCTCTACAACACCGACGACAGCGCCGCGTCGTCCGGACCTGGGCCTCGCTACCTGTTGACGGACGTGCGTCCCGCACCCCGCGCACCGCGCGTGGGGAACGAGTAGTCGGTCGGTCAGGCGACGGGGATCGGAACGCCGTCGCGCTCCATGCACTGGACGTCGAAGTAGATCGGCAGCAGGTACTTCACGTAGAACGCGTGCACGACGAGTCCCCCGGTCTCGAGGTCCTCGTACTCCTTGATCACCAGGCGGTCGTCGGACTCCCGGAACCGCTTGCACCGGTCGAGCAGCTCGTCGACCTCGGCACGAGTGCCCTGGAGCAGCCCGAGATGGTCGTAGCCGGGCGAGCTGATCGGCGTGTCGCTCTCGGCCAGCAGGATGAAGTCGCCTTCGGTGCCGGTGAGCAGGATGTGCGCGAGCTGGCCGACGACCTCGGTGTCGACCGACGTCCACCCGAAGGTCTCGCACCAGAAGGCGTCGACCTCCTTGCGGAACGCATCGTCGAGCGTGCCCCGGGGAAACGTGAGCTCCATGTGGTTCAGGCGCATGGAGGTGACGCTATCGCTCGCCCGCACTCGGGCGACGAGCCCCCAGCCGTTCAGTTCTGGGACGGGTCCTCGGGATAGGTGGAGAAGAGCCGCAGCGGGCCCGGCTGTCGACGCAGGACCTCCCGCCAGAGCACCTCGGGTGCGCCGCTGAACACGTCGCCGTCGTCGCGGTCGACGACGAACCAGCCATCGGCCGCGACCTCGTCGTCGAGCTGACCCGGTCCCCAGCCTGCGTAGCCCGCGAACACCCGCACCACCTCGACGTCGGGCACGCTGAGCACCGGGTCCGAGCCGAGGTCGATGGAGCACACCTCGCCGAACAGCGCGGCGTGCCGTCCCTCGGGCGAGCTGCTCCGGCCCGACGGGACCCTGCCGAGGCCGATGGCGGCGACGGGCTCGACCGGTCCGCCGACGAACACCCGGGACGGCGGTGCCGCGAGCATCGCCCACCCCGGCATGCCTTCCTCCAGGACCGTCGCACTCGGGCGGTTGAGCACGACCCCCACGGCACCCTCGGGCGAGTGCTCCAGGATCAGCACGACGGTGCGCGCGAAGTTCGGGTCGAGGAGATCCGGCGTCGCGACGACGAGGCTGCCGCGCATCGACTCCGCCATGGTCACATACTGGCCGCCGACGAAGGCGACGACGCCCGGCTCGGTCCCGGGCTGAACGTCAGAGCTCGGAGTGGCGACGGCTCGCGCCCGTGGTGCCCGAGCTGATCAGCAGGCTCACGATGACACCGAGTGGCAGGGTGCCCCAGTAGCTCGTGTTCACGTGCACGTTCCCGAGGAACAGCATCAGCAACCACGTGGCCGGGAACGTGACGATCAGGAACACGACCAGCATCACCGCCAAACCGATCAGATCACCCATCAGACGCTTCAACATTGCTCCCCCTCGTCGCGGCCTACACGGTCGACTTCGCTCTCGGCTGTCGACGGCCATACTGTCACGGTCGCGGCCGTCGCGCACCGTCAGTCGAGATCGAGGTGCAGCATGCGGATCGCGTTGCCGCGCACGATCTTGTGGATCGTCGCGTCGTCGATGCCGGCGAACATCTTCTCGGCCACCTCCAGGGTGTGCGGCCAGGTCGAGTCGGTGTGGGGATAGTCGGTCTCGAAGGTGATGTTGTCGACGCCCACCCGGTCGAGGGACTCGAGCCCGTGCTGGTCACGGAAGAAGCACCCGAAGATCTGCCGGTAGTAGTAGGTCGATGGAGGCTCGGGGACGATGTCGCGCACGCCTGCCCACGCCCGGTGCTCCATCCACACATCGTCGGCCCGCTCGAGGATGTAGGGGATCCACCCGATCTGGCCCTCGGAGTACGCCAGCCGCAGCTCCGGGTAGCGCACGAGCACGCCGGAGAAGAGGAAGTCGCTCATCGACGCCATCGCGTTGCCGAACGAGAGCGTCGCGGCGACCGCGATCGGCGCGTCGACCGAGGTCGCCGGCATCTTCGACGACGAACCGATGTGCATGCACACGGTGACGTCGGAGTCCGCGCACTCCGCGAACATCGGGTCCCAGTAGCCGGTGTGGATGCTCGGCAGCCCGAGGTGGGGCGGGATCTCGGAGAAGCAGACCGCGTGCACCCCACGCGCCGCGTTGCGACGGATCTCGGCGACCGACGCTTCCACGTCCCAGAGCGGGATGATGATGAGCGGTGCGAGGTGGCCGTCGGAGTCGCCGCACCACTCCTCGACCATCCAGTCGTTGTAGGCGAGCACGCACGCCATCGCGAGATCCTTGTCCTGGGCCTCCGCGAACGTCTGCCCACAGAACCGCGGGAACGTCGGGAACGAGACGCTCACCTCGACGTGGTTCATGAGCATGTCCTCGACGCGAGCCTTCGGGTCGTAGCAGCCGGGGCGCATCTCGTCGTAGGTGATCGGCGCCGCGGTCATGTCGTCGCGTTCGAAGCCGACCGCCGCGACGTGGCGCTTGTGCGGAAGGATCAGGTCTTCGTAGACCCAGCAGTCGGCCTTGGGGGCGTCGTCGTCGAACTGCAGCTCGTAGGTGCCGCCGCCGATGTGCTGCATCCCGGCGACGCCCTTCCGCTCGATCCGGGGGGCGCGGTCGCGGAAGCGCTCCGGGAGCCAGCGGGCCCACAGGTCGGCCGGCTCGACGACGTGGTCGTCGACGCTCACGATCATCGGGATGTTCGGGGTCTCCGTGGCGCCCACGCCGGCTCCTCACCAGGTCCGTCGCGCACTGCGTCGTCCGCGAATCTGACGGGTCGTCACATTACTCGGACCGTGGGCTCGGCGCGCCCGATCGGCGCACCGGTACCGTTCCGGGATGCCCCACGACCTGGTGATCCGCAACGGCACGCTCGTCGACGGCACGGGAGCGCCCTCCCGGCTGGCCGACGTCGGTGTGACGGGCGACCGCATCGTCGCCGTGGGCGAGGTCGAGGGAACCGGGACGCGCGAGATCGATGCCGGCGGGCGGCTGGTGACCCCCGGCTTCGTCGACGTCCACACCCACCTCGACGCCCAGTTCGGCTGGGACCCGCTCGGGTCGTCGTCGTGCTGGCACGGCGTCACCTCCGTCGCGATCGGGAACTGCGGCGTGACGTTCGCGCCCGTGCACGCCGAAGACCACACGTATGTGGCCGAGATGATGGAGTCGGTCGAGGACATCCCGGCGGCGAGCATCCTCGACGGGCTTCCGTGGGACTGGGAGACCTACGGCGACTACCTCGGGTGGCTCGACCGCACCGCGACCGGCCTGAACGTCGGCGGCATGGTGGGTCACAGCGCGCTCCGGTACTACGCGATGGGCGAGCGTTCCCTCGACGAGGGCGTGCTCCCCACCGACGACGAGCTCGCGACGATGACCGGCCTCATCGACGAGGCCATGACCGCCGGCGCGCTCGGCGTCTCGAGCTCGCGCACGCTGCGCCACCGCGTCCCCGACGGCCGCTACGTACCCGGCACCTGGGCCGAGGAGCACGAGCTCCTCGCGTTCGCCGACGTGTTGGCGCGTCACGGACGCGGCATCTTCGAGGTCGCACCCCGCTTCGACGGCGACGGTCCCGCCGAGCCGAGGGTCGACTCCGAGCTCGCATGGATGGAGGCCGTGAGCGTCCGGTCCGGTCGCCCGCTGACCTTCAACCTCACGAACTCGGCCGACCAGGGCCAGCACTGGCGCCATGCCCTCGCGCTCGTCCGGGCCGCGAACGCGCGCGGCGCGCAGATCCGCCCGCAGACCACACCGCGGTTCATCGGTGTGCTCACGGGGCTCGTGCATCGCACACCGTTCGACCACCGTCCCGCATGGCTCGCGCTCGCCCCGCTGCCGCTCGAGGACCGGCTCGCGGTGCTCCGGGACCCGGGTCGTCGGGCCGAGCTGATCGAGGAGGCCAAGGACGACCGGCGCGGCCTCGACAAGTTCTTCGTGCTCAACGGCGACGACGAGCTCGCGCACTACGAGTGCGACCCGTCTCGGTCGTTGGTCGCGATCGCGGACCGCCGGGGCGTGTCGCCGGTCGAGGCGTTCATCGACCTCGCGCTCGAGACCGACGGCGCAGTGCTCCTCTCGTGGCCATTGCTCAATGAGGACGTCGACGCGATCGGAGAGGTCCTGCAGGCGCCCGAGGTGATGATGGGGCTCGCCGACGCCGGCGCGCACGTCGGCCAGACCATGGACGCGAGCGTCCCCACCACGCTGCTCACCTACTGGGTGCGCGAGCGGGGACTGTTGACCGTCGAGGACGCGATCCGTCGGCTCACGTCCGACACCGCCGCCACGTTCGGGATCGTCGAGCGAGGCGTCGTGCGGGAGGGCGCGTTCGCCGACCTCAACGTGATCGACTGGGGCGCGCTGGCGCTCCCCGTCCCCGAGTTCCACCACGACTTCCCACACGGCGCGGGCCGATTCGTGCAACGGGCGCGGGGTTACGACACGACGATCGTGAACGGCCAGGTGTTCATGGAGCACGGCGAGCACACCGGCGCCCTCGCCGGGCGACTCCTGCGCGGCGCCTGACTCCTCCCCTCGGGAGCAAGTGACGCTGGACGTACCCTCCCTCGGGAGCAAGTGACGCTGGACGTACCCCACGGACTTTGAGCGTCACTTGCTCGACGGCGAGGTGGAGTCAGACCGAGGCCCAGAGGTGCCAGTCGCCCGGCACGCCCTTCAGCTCACGTGCGCCGCGGTCGTCGAACTCGAGGTCCGAGCCCATCACCAGGTCCTTCACCGTGCTGGTGACGAGCACCTCGCCCGCCTCGGCGAGCGCACTCACCCGGGAGCCGATGTGGACACCGATGCCGGCGACGTCATCGCCGCGCCGCTCGACCTCACCGGTGTGCAGCCCGGCCCGCACCTCGACACCGAGCGACGCGACCGCTTCGCGGAGCGCCCGGGCTGCCCGCACCCCACGGCCCGGTCCGTCGAAGGTGGCGAGCAGCCCGTCGCCGGTGCGCTTCACGACAACTCCGCGTTGGGACTCGACGGCCTTCGCCGCGGTCGAGTCGTGCTGCTCGAGCAGTGCACGCCAGGCCTTGTCGCCGAGCTCGGCGGCCTGGCGCGTCGAGTCGACGATGTCGGTGAACAGCACGGTCATGAGCACGCGGTCGACGTCGTCGGACTCGCGCTCAACCGGTGCGCCGGTGACGAACTCCTCGATCGCATCGAGGATGTCGTCGTCATCCCCAACGTTGCCACCGACGTGGAAGTCGCCCGGGAACTCCTGGATGCGTGCGTTCTCGATGTGGCGGGCGAGGTATCGCGCCGCCGCGACCGGGACGATCGGATCGCCCTCCCGGTGGATGACCAGGGTGGGCATGCGCAGCGAACCGAGCGCGTGGCGCACGTCCATCCGGACGTTGTGCCGGAGGATCGTCGCGACCGCACCCGGAGTGGCGGTCTGACGCTCGTAGCGAGCCAGTGCGGCTTGGTCCTCGTCGGGCGATTCGCTCAGGAACCCGGCGAGGGCCGTCCCGGTCCCCCATCGGCTCTGGATGCCGTCGATGAACGCGTTCACCGTCTCCTCATCCATGCCCTCCTCGTAGTCGGGCGCCCGGAGCGCACGCGCGAACGTCCCCCAGAGCACCAGCGACGTGACGCGCTCGGGGAACGACGCCGCGAACAGCACCGCGAGGGGTCCTCCCTCGGAGATCCCGATGACGACGGCCGAGTCGATCCCGGCCGCGTCCGCGACGGCCCGGAGATCGTCCATCCGGTCCTCGGAGCTCCCCGTCCCGAGCGTCCGGTCAGAGCACCCGGTGCCACGCTTGTCGAAGACGACGAAGCGCCCGATCGAGGCCAGTCGTCCGAACAAATGCGCGAACGACGGCCGATCCCACATCAGCTCGACATTCGACACGAACCCGGGGACGAACAGGATGTCCGGCGGCCCTTCCCCGACGACCTGGTAGGCGATGCTCAGGTCGCCGCTCTGCGCGTACTGGGTCTCCGGGATCGTGGGCACCGCGTGACCGTAGCCCCTGCAAACTCGGTCCTGCGTCCCTCACCCCGCCATGGGCGGGTGAGGGACGCATCAACACCCGCGCGGGTCAGGGGGCGGTGGGGTCGGGGGCGAGCTGCACGAGGAGCTTGCCGGAGTTCTCGCCGGCGAAGAGCATGTTCAGGGCCTCGGGCGCCCGCTCGAGACCCTCGACGACCTGGTCACGCCAGGCGATCTTGCCTTCGGCCTCCCAGCCGGCGAGCGCCATGACCGCCTCGGGGAACCGCTCCAGGTAGTCGAGGACGATGAACCCCTGCATGAGGCCGCGCTGGATGACGAGGTTCATCGTGAAGTAGAGGGGGGGAGGGAGCTCGGTCGCGTTGTAGGTGGAGATCGCGCCGCACAGCACGATGCGCGCGCCGATCGCGATGCGTGCCAGCACCTGGTCGAGCGTGGTACCACCGACATTGTCG
Source organism: Acidimicrobiia bacterium (assembly GCA_035763745.1). Classification (GTDB taxonomy): domain Bacteria; phylum Actinomycetota; class Acidimicrobiia; order IMCC26256; family PALSA-555; genus DASUAO01. Next base: position 103,369 of record DASUAO010000043.1, on the reverse strand, counting down.
AAGAACACGTCGATCCCGTCGGGGCACAGCGCGTCGAGGCGTTCGGGGATGTCCTCGGTCTTGTAGTTGATGACTGCGTCGAGCCCACATTCCTCGACGAGCCAGGCGCACTTCTCCTCGGAGCCGGCGATGCCGATCACCCGGGCGCCCTGGATCTTCGCGATCTGCGCGGCGACCGACCCGGTCGCCCCAGCGGCGCCGGACACGACGACGGTCTCCCCCGGCTGGGGCTTCCCGATGTCGAGCATCCCGAAGTACGCGGTGATTCCCGTCGCCCCGAGCACGCCCATCATCTTGCGCAATGGCAGACCCGGCGGGATGACATTGCCACCGAGACCGTCCGCACCACCGCAGTGCGGGTACTCCTGCCAACCCAGCAGACCGGTCACGAATGCCCCGACCGGGACCTCGGCATTTCGCGACTCCACCACCTCCCCCATCGCACCGGAGCGCATCACCTCGCCGATGCCGACCGGCGGGAGATAGCTCGCCTGCTCCCGGATCCAGATGCGCTGCGTCGGATCGACCGACAGGTAGATGTTGCGCACCCGGTACTCGCCGTCGGCGAGCTCGCGGAACGGCTCCTCGACGAGGTCGAACGTGCGGTCGTCGATCGCGCCCTCGGGGCGTTCGGCGAGCACGAGCCTGCGGTTGGTCCCGTCCATCACCTTTGCCTCCATCCGTCGGCGACCACCCCTGCCTCCATCGGCCGGCGATCGACTCGGCCCCTACTCGGTCTTGCCGAACAGCTTCACGGCGAGGGCCAGCATCGCGGCACCGAAGCCGAGGGTGATCACCGCGTCGGCCCACAGCGGCACCGTCCATCCGAGGATGTCGAGCGGCACCGTGTCGGGCAGGACCACCCGGCGGATCGCGTCCACGCCGTAGGTGGCGGGGTTGAGGCGGGTCACGACACCGAGCCAATCCGGGAGCGCGACGAGCGGGAAGATCGCGCCGGAGAGGAAGAGCATCGGCTGCAGCACCAGTGCCATCACCATCTGGAAGCTCTCCATGCGCTGCATGCGACTCGCCACCACGATGCCGAACGCGGTGAGCGAGAACGCCAACAGGAGCAGGAAGCCGAGCATCTTGAAGAAGCTCGCCACGGTGAACGACACCCCGACGAGCGGGGCGGCGAGCACCAGGACGAGACCCTGGACCACGGACACCGATCCGCCGCCGAGCGCCTTCCCGAGCACGAGCGAGGCGCGAGAGACGGGAGCGACCAGCATCTCGCGCATGAACCCGAACTCGCGGTCCCAGACGATCGCGATCGCCGAGAACAGCGCGGAGGTCAGAACCGACATCGCGAGGATGCCGGGGAACAGGTACTCCTGGTAGTCGACGCCCGCCGCGCCCCGCGCGCCGATCGCGCCCTCGAGGCCCGCGCCGAGCACGAAGAGGAACAGCAGCGGCTGCGCGATGCCGGTCACGATCCGCGTCGGCATCCGGAACAGTCGAATGATGTCGCGTCGCCACACCATGAGCATCGCTCGCACGTTGCGCACGAGCGCTCCCTCGTGCGGCATGTCGACCGTCGCGGGGGCTGCGGGCGCAGAGACGTCGGGGATCGTCGTGTCCGCCATCAGCTCTTCCGGAACCCACGGGTCATGGCGTTCATCTTGAACCGGTCGAGCGTCCCCACCTCGGCGTCGCGGATGGCGCGGCCGGTGTACTCCATGAAGACGTCGTCGAGGCTCGGCCGCCGGACGTTGACGTTGCGGATCCCGACGTCGACCCGGGTGAACAGCTCGGGCACGAAGGCCTCGCCATCGGGCACGTGCAGACGCAGGCCGTGCTCGGTCACCTCGCCCTCGATGCCGAGCGACGCGGCGATCTGGGAGCGCGCGACGCCATCGTCGGCGGTCTCGACCGTGACGACGTCGGCGCCGATCGATGCCTTCAACGCGCTCGGGGTGTCGATCGCGACGATCCGGCCCCGGTCGATGATCGCGATCCGGTCGCAGCGCTCGGCTTCGTCCATGTAGTGCGTGGTGAGGAACATCGTCGTGTCCTCGCGGGCTCGCAACGTGTCGACGTAGTCCCAGATGTGCGCCCGGGTCTGGGGATCCAGCCCGATCGTGGGCTCGTCGAGGAACAGGACCTTCGGCGCGTGCAGGAGACCCCGCGCGATCTCGAGGCGTCGCTTCATCCCGCCCGAGTAGTTGCGCACCTGCTGGTCGGCCCGATCGGACAGCCCGACCATGTCGAGGAGCGGCGCGGCCCGCTCGCGCACCTTGCCCGGCGGGCAGCCGTAGAGGACGGCGTGGAACTTCAGGTTCTCGGCGCCGGTCAGATAGTCGTCGAGCGTGATCTCCTGGAACACCAGTCCGATGTTCGAGCGGACGGCGCCGGGCTCCGTTGCCACGTCGTGGCCTGCCACACGCGCCCGACCGCCCGAGAGCGTGAGCAGCGTGCACAGGATGCTGATGGTCGTCGTCTTTCCGGCACCGTTGGGCCCGAGGAAGCCGAACAGCTCCCCCGGCTCGACCGCGAACGAGACATCGTCGACCGCGACGAAGTCGCCGAAGCGCTTGACGAGGCCGTCGACCTCGACTGCCGGGACCCGGATCACCTCAGCGCGTCACGACGTTGCCGCTACCCGAGTGTCTCGCCGGTGCTGGCGTAGTTCGTCTGGCACACGCCGTACCCGTTGACGAAGCCGTCGCGGAACGCACGGAGCAGTTGGAAGGTCACATCGATGCTCGTATCGACGCCCCGCGCACCCGTGTAGTCGATCAGCGCCTGCACCGTCTCGTCGAGGTCGCCGGGTGAGAGCGCCACGACTCCTCCGAGTGTCGGGCTCGACAGGGCCTCGTTGTACATCGCGGCGGCGAAGCCGCCCATGTAGCAATGCGCGCCGAGCACCGCGTTGTCCTCGTTCGTCTCCACTCCCGGAAAGCCCTGGTTGATCTGCACGTAGGTCGCCCACGGGTTCGCCAGCAGGGTGGCCACGCCGAAGTCGCCGATGTCGTCGTAGACGTGCTGGAGGTACGGCTCGTCGAACGCGAAGTAGCCGTCGTCGATGCAGTAGAAGACGCGGTTCTTGATGACGCTCCTCGACGGCGTGGAGCCACCGCAGACGGGCAGCTGGTCCTTCGTTCCCGAGGAGTCGAACGAGAAGATGTTGTCGAGGGTGGGGGCGACGAAGCCCGGCTCGACCTGGAGATAGAAGTCGTTGAGCAGCTCGACGCTCAGCGGGATCACGTCCTCGGCCGGGACGTTGCCGCCGCTCGCTGCGTCGTCCTCGGTCGTGAAGGGGATCTCGGTGATGACGGGCGGGTCCTCGAAGTAGGGCGCACACTGCTCGGCGCCCTCGTCGAACCCGTCCTGGAACGCGTTGACGCGGTCGAAGCCCGAGCCGTGGGCGCTCGGGTCGTCGGGACTGCTCCCCGGCACGTCGCGGAACTGCAGCATGGCGGTGAGCGCGGTGTCGAGGTTGCCGCCCTCGAGGTCGAGGCCCTTGGCCTTGCCGTCGGCGACCCGACGCACCCACGAGCCGGCGAAGCAGTCGGCTTGGAGCTCCTTGTAGATCGTCGGCTCATCGGCGTTGTCGGCCCGGTCCTGGATCGCGTGGCCCCACTCGTGCGCGAGGACCAGCGCGACCGAGAGGTCGCCGAAGTCGCGGTACAGCTGCGGGAAGAGGCTCACATCGTCGTAGGCGACGAAGTTCGAGACGTAGCAGTAGAACGCGTTGCCTTCCGCGTCCTTGTAGCTGAGCTTCTGCCCCTGGCACTTCGGCAGCCTGGTGCCCGGCTTCGCCGCGAAGATCCGGTTGTCGGGGACGCGGTCGAACGGATCGCCGTAGACGTCGGGGAACGCGACCTCCCAGTAGTCCTGGATGTCCTCCACCGCGCGGTCGATCGTCCGCTCGTAGGCCTTCGTGGCCCTCGCCGGCGCGTCGGAGTCTTCCTCGAAGAGCTTCGGGTCCCCGGACTGCGCCGGGGCCGCGGGGCCGACGATCGCGCCCATTGCAAGGACTGCGAACAGCGCTGCGAGCAGACGACGGGACACGGGGAGCCTCCTCGGGCCGTGGGTCGGGAGCGTTCGGCCACATTCTGCCCCACCTCCGACCCCCCGAGGCGCAGCGAAGGCCAGAATGCTCCATGGAGCGGAGCCGGTTCGACGATGCCGTGCGCGGCGGCGATGTCGACGAGCTCCTCCGGATCGTCGACGGCGCCCATGCCGCCCGGGAGTGGGACGCGCTCGAGACGCTCCGCGCCCGCTGCGCCGCCGCCACCGAGTCCGGGCACCAGCTCTGGCCCGTCGCGTCGCGCGCCGCGTACCTCCTGGCCCTCGACGCACCCGCCCCCCTCGCCGGCGCCGTGCTCGTCGACGGCGCGGGACGGTTCGCCCCCGGGCCGCTCCCGGAGGTCGCCGCGCAGCATCACCCGTGGGCCGACCTCGCCCCGACGATCCCTCCCGGCCCGCACGCGGTCGTGACGGCCCACGAGCGCGTGCTGCGCGGGGAGGACCTGACGGGCGCGACCATCGACGGCCCACCCGTGCTCGAGCTGCCCCTGCGACTCGTTGGCTGGGAGCCGCGCTACGCGCTCGCGGAGTACCGGCCCGACGCCGCCGACTTCCCGGCACCGGAGCCGCCCCACGCCCCGGCCGTCGACGAGATCCTCCTTCCGGAGCGACCCGACGCGCCCGTGGCCGAGCCACCCGACGAGGTTGTCGAGGCGCTCCGCGACGCGGTCGGTCACTGGTCGGACGAGTCGAACGGGACCGTTGCCGCCCTCGGCGTCGCCGGCACATGCGTCGACGCCATCGCGGCGATCGACACCGGCCCCATCCGGCTCGCGCCCCTGGACCCGGCCGACGCGATCGCGCGCCTCGCGTGGGCCGCGGCCAACGGAGGCGCCCACGCGTCGCGACCGGGCGCGGCAGCCGGTCGGTTCTCGGCCTGGTGGGTGGCCGGCGCGGCCACGGACCTCCTCGACGACTGGCCACCCGACCCCGACGTGCTCGGAACGCGGGTCGCGACGCTCGAGTGGGCGACCTGGACCCACGCCGACGTGTCGCCGTCGGGATGGCACCTGCAGGTGGCGATCAGCGATCCCGTACGGGGACGCGCGTGGGCCGTGCGGGCGAACGACAGCATCTGAGCCGGCCCGGTCGGGTGTCCGGCGTCGATCGGCGTGCCCCTAGATTCAGCCGATGGACGCGCTCACCTTCTACGGGCTCGAACCCACCGCCGACCGGTTGCGGTGGCGGCTCCCCGTGGTCAGGTCGCTCTGCTCCGGCTTCGGCGCGCTGTTCGGCGGGGCGGGCCTCGGCGCGGCGATCGAGGTGCTCGAGCGCGTGACGGGCCGACCGTTGGTGTGGGCCACCGCGCAGTACCTCGAGGTCGCACGGCCACCGTCGATCGTCGAGCTCGACGTCGAGGAGGTCGTGCGCGGCCACGTGTCCTCCCAGGCACGCGTGCTGGCACGAGTGGACGGTCAGGAGATCTTCACCGTCCTCGCGGCACTCGGGAAGCGCAGCCTCCCTTGGTCGGGCGAGTGGGCGGTCCACCCCGACGTCGCGCCTCCCGACGAGTGCCCACCGCGACCGCTCGCGCCCCACATGGTCGGGACGATCGGTGAGCGGCTCGAGACCCGACTCGCCGCCGCGCGCGCGCTCGAGGACCTCGACGGGAAGCCCGGCGACGGGCGCAGCGCACTCTGGGTCCGACTCCCGCCCGAGCTCGATGCGACCGCGGCAGCGCTCGCGATCCTCGGCGACTACGTGCCGTTCGGGATCGGGCAGGCGCTCGGCCGGCGGGTGGCGAGCAACAGCCTCGACAACACCTTGCGCATGGTGCGCATCCATCCCACCGAGTGGGTGCTCGCCGACATCCGGGTCCAGGCGGTCGCCGACGGCTTCGGTCACGGCGTCGTGCACCTGTGGGGTGACGACGGCACGCTGCTCGCGACCGCGAGCCAGTCCACGGTGACGAAGGAGTCCCGCGAGCCCGCCCGGTAGTCGGCGCCGGTAGCGTGAGGGCGATGAGCTTCCCGCAGCGACACGGCATCACCGTTCCGTTCGAAGGCGTCCCGCTGCACGAGCACCGGGACTGGTACAGCGAGCTCGAGACACTCGGCTACACCGACGTGTGGAGTGCCGAAGCCGGCGCCAGCGACGCCTTCACGCCGCTCGCACTGGCTGCCGCGTGGGCACCGTCGCTGCGCCTCGGCACCGCGATCGTGCCCGTGTACACCCGTGGTGCGGCGACGCTCGCCCAGACCGTCGCCGGGATGTGTCAGGCCGCACCGGGGAGATTCGCCCTCGGCATCGGCACGTCGTCCGACGTCATCGTCGAGAACTGGAACGGCATCCCCTTCGAGAAGCCGGTGCAGCGAGTCCGCGACACCATCCGGTTCCTCCGCGCCGCGCTCGCCGGCGAGAAGGTCACGGAGGACTACGAGACCTTCTCGGTCAAGGGGTTCCGGCTCGGCGCGGCCGTGCCCGAGATGCCACCGATCCTCGTCGCAGCGCTCCGACCGAAGATGCTCGGCATCGCGGGCACCGAGGGGGACGGCGCCATCATCAACTGGCTCTCACCGGACGACGTGCGAACGGTCGTCCCCCACGTCGGGGAGGACAAGGAGATCGTCGCTCGAATCTTCGTGCTCGCGAGCACCGACCGGGACACGGTCGACTTCGTCGGTCGACGCGCCATCGCCGCGTACCTGAACGTGCCCGTCTACGCGAAGTTCCACGAGTGGCTCGGACGCGGCGAGATCCTGCAGCCGATGTGGGATGCGTGGAAGGCCGGCGATCGCAAGGCCGCAACCGCTGCGATCCCGCAGACGCTCGTCGACGACCTCATCGTCCACGGCTCGATCGACGACATCCGTGCGCGCCTCGCCGCCTACGCCGAGAACGGCGTCACCACCCCCGCACCCGCGATCCTCGGCGTGGGAGACGACGTCCGGGCCGTCGTGCGCGCCATCGCACCGAACGCCGGCTGAGGCCGATCGCCCACGGACGGCTCACCCCCAGGCGGTCTCGGACCGCCAACGGTCGAGCAGGGGCGCGTCGCCGAACACCTCGAGCACCTCCACCGGACCCCGGCCCTGCATCCAGCAGAGGAGGTCCGACGCGGAGCCCTTCGCGGCCACGTCGCCCTTCGCGTGCTCGCGCGTGATCGTGACCCCGTCCGCGTCCATCCGCGCCAGCCACTCGCCGTCGACGTCGGTGCAGTGGAAGTGCAGCGTCTCGCCCTGGCCCGCGAGCCGGGGATTGCTGAACGCCTTGACCACCGCCAGGAACTCGTCGATCCCGTCGGCCGCGAGCTCGGCGTCGATCCGGGGCGCGTCGAGACCGGCGGCCAGCTCGGCGTCGACGCGGTGCATCGCCGCCTCGTGCGCCTGACGGCGCTGCCAGAACCCCACAGTCGCTGGGGGGATCCACGTCCACGCCGGGGTGTCCACCGGTCGATCGAGCGCCCGCACGAGCTCGTCTGTCACGGCACGGAACCACCCCGGGCGCGCGTCACGTGCGGGGATGGCATTCCGATCTCGTGGAAGACGTTCGGCATCGGGCTGGAGCTGCGACATCTCGGCGGCCCAGCGCTGGACCCCGCCGATGTGGCCGAGCAGCTCGGCGACGTCCCACCCGGGACACGACGGGACCGGAGCATCGAGGCCGGCGCGCTGCGCGGCGGCGAGCAGCGCGGCGGACTCGTCGGTGATCGCGCGCAGGTAGTCGGAGGCGTCCGGCACGAAGGCGAGCCTATTCCGACGTCGCCGCGGGGACGGGCGAGATGAGTGACTCGTCGTTGTTCACGGCACGGTTCACACGGGTGGAGACCGGATGCAGCGCGAAGTCCTCGTCGGGCGCGGGCACGAGCAGGCCGCCGAGCGCCGCCGGGTCGGCGAGGTCGCGGTCGAGCCACCGACTCCAGGCCGACTCGGGCAGCACGACGGGCATTCGGTCGTGGACCGGCGCGAGGAGGTCGTTCGCGCGCGTCGTGACGATGACGCATGTGCGCAGCCATCCGTCGCCGTCGTCGGGCACGGTCCCCACCTGATCGGCGGGGACCTTCCACACCTCCCAGAGCCCGGCAAAGGCCATCGGCGCGTCGTCAGGGCGATGGATGAAGTAGGGCTGCTTCTTGGGTCGACCCTTCGGCGTGGTGGGCTCGCCGACCACCTTCCACTCGTAGAAGCCGTCGGCTGCGATCAGGCACCGCCGCTTGGCGAACGCCCGGCGGTACGCCGGCTTCTCCGCCAGCGTCTCGGCCCGGGCATTGATCATCCGGTCGCCGATGGCGATCTCCTTGGCCCACGAAGGGACGAGCCCCCAACGGATGCGCGAGAGCACCCGCTGCCGGCTGTCCTCGTGCCGGCGTTCGCGTACGACCATGATCTTGGCGCGCGGCGCCACGTTGTAGTCCGGCTCGGCTTCATCAGGGATCGCCACCTCGTCGACGTGGAACCGCTCGGCGAGCTCGTCCGGGGTGGAACGCGAGATGAAGCGGCCGCACACGGCGCGGGTCCGTCGGCGCCAGCCGTCAGCGCGAGGGCCGGCGAAGGCCGTCGCGATCTCCGACCCGGTACACGAACCGAAGGCCGGACCAGATCGAGTCGATTGCCGCGACCTTGTTGTCGACCAAGCGGTTCTCGAGTCCGATGTCGCGCACCTGCTGCTCGGTGAGGTCGGTCGCGACTCCTGATGTGCGCTTGGGCCACGCGATCCACAGCCCGCCATCGGCCTCCAGCCCGCGCTTCATCGCGGGGAAGCGCCGGGCCAGCTCCGCTCGACGCGTGACGAAGAAGACGACGACGTCGAGATAGCCCCGCGCTTGACGGCGCAGCTCGACGCGCGGCGGTAGGACGAGACCGTCGATGAACCCGTTGGGCGGGGACACCATCGCGACGCGCGACCCTTCGGCGATTCCGAGCTTCTTCGCCAACGGTGTGCCCGAGTACCCCGCCATCTCGCTCACGTTCGCCGCGGGTCGGGGTGCGAGTCAAACCGCGACGCGCGTCTCAGCCCGACGCGCGCTAGCGCACGAAGTCCGGCACGGCAAGCGCGAGAACGACGACCCCGCGAGGCACATCGCGCCGCCCAGCACGACCGAGGTGGCAGGCGTCGTGATCGCGGCCACGACACCGGCCTCGACGTCTCCGAGGCGCGGACCGCCGGTGACGACGAGGATGTCATCGCCGACATCCTCCCCCGGAGCGAGTCGGGCGGGTTGGTCTGGAGGATCGTCCCCCGGAACACCGCCGACACGACGTCCGCGGCACCGGCGACCGCCAGGCACGTCACCGCGATCCAGAGTGTCCCTCCGGCCAGGCCGAAGCCGACGATGACCGCGCCCCACGCTGCCACCGCCCACAGCACCGCCTGACCCTGATGGCGGACGCCGTGCACCCAGCCGGACCCGAGGGCACCGATCAGCGCACCGCTCGGCCCGTCGTCGCCGACGTCTGACCGCTCCGGGAACTGCGGACGCATCATCAGACAGGCGGCGATCGTCGCCACGAACGACACGAGGTCGATCCGCGTAGGCCAACTCGAGGCCGACCTGGTCGATGACGACACCCCCGATCGCAGGACCGACGATCAGGGTCGTGTGGAAGAGCACCTGGTTCAGCGCGAGCGCCGACGGGAGCAGGCCCGGGCCCGCCAGCTTGGGGGTCATCGCGGATCGGATCGACAACGAGAAACCGCTCTCACCGGCGACGAGCGCCGCCCCCGCGTAGACGAGCACGAGCGGCGGACGGTCGAGCAACGCGCCGAGCACCAACACGCCCGATGCGCTCGCCTGGACCACCTGCGCCCCGAACTTCACCGCCCAGACCACCGAAGGCCAGCTCGACCTCTACGACTACCTCGGCGACGGATGCGGCGTGCTGTTCTCGCACCCGAAGGACTACACGCCGGTCTGCACGACCGAGCTCGGCCGGGTCGCGGCGCTGAAGCCCGAGTTCGACAAGCGCAACACGAAGGTGGTCGGCCTGTCGGTCGACCCGCTCGAGGACCACGCGGGCTGGGCCGGCGACATCGAGGAGACCCAGGACCACACGCTCGACTTCCCACTCATCGCCGACTCCGACCGCACGGTGTCGGACCTCTACGACATGATCCACCCGAATGCGAACGACACCCTCACCGTCCGCTCGGTGTTCATCATCGACCCCGACCGCAAGGTGAAGCTGATCATCACCTACCCCGCGAGCACAGGCCGGAACTTCGACGAGATCCTCCGCGTCATCGACTCGCTCCAGCTCACCGCCGACTACAAGGTCGCGACGCCCGTCGACTGGACCGACGGCGAGGACGTCATCATCGTCCCTGCGGTCACCGACGACGAGGCCAAGGAGCGGTTCCCGGAGGGGTGGAAGGAGCTCACGCCATACCTCGGGGTGACGCCGCAGCCGAACAAGTAGCGCGAGAGATGCGAAGCCCTAGAGGTACGACGCGGGGTCGACCGGGTTCCCGCTGAGCCGCACCTCGAAGTGCAGGTGGGGCCCGGTCGACATGCCCGTGGAGCCGATATAGCCGACGACCTCACCGGCCGACACCTGCTGGCCGGCGCTGACGCCGATCCGCGACTGGTGGGCGTACAGCGTGGCCATCCCGCCGCCGTGGTCGATCACCACGGTGTTGCCGTACCCGCCCTGCGAGCCGGCGATCACGACGGTCCCGGCGCGACACGACGCGATCGGCGTGCCCGACGACGCCGACATGTCGGCGCCGGTGTGCATGCGGTTGTAGCGGAGGATCGGGTGGAAGCGGTTTCCGAACGGGCTGGAGATCCCGCCGGGGACCGGGCGGGCTCCGCACGGCCCGACGCTTCCGGGCGTGCTGCCGAGCGCGCGCAGGCGGGCACTGATGCTGTCGGACGTGACCTGGAGGGCGGCGAGCTCGGCCTCGAACTGGCCCTTCTGGGCCCGGATCTGCGTGACGAGCGCCTGCTCCTCGCTCTCCTGCTGCGCCGCCTCGGCGCGGGCCGGCTCGACCTCGGCTCGGAGGCCGGCGACCTCGTCTCGGGCGGCCTGCGCAGCGGCCTCGGCGGCGTCGGCCTTGGTCTTCTGGGCCTCGAGGGTGCGCCGTTGGACCTCCAGGTCGGAGCGGAGCCGGGAGATGCGGCGGACCACCCGACGCTGCTGGTTCGTGACCTCGTCGAGGTACTTGGTCTGCTTGACGACGTTGCCCGGCCGCGCCGCGAGGACGACGTCGTAGTTCGAGCCGCGACGAGCCGAGCGGTAGAGACCGGCGGCCTCGTCGTTGAACTCGAGGGTCGCGGCGTCGAGCTCGGTCTGGATTCGGTTGACCTCGGCGAGCAGGGTCTCGTACAGGCCGCCGAGCCGGGTCGCCTCGGCCGCCAAGGGCGCGAGGGTGGCCTCGGCCGTCGAGAGCTGCGCGTCGATCTCCGCGACCCGGGCGTCGATGACTGCCTTGCGGTCCCGGATGCCCTGGAGCTCGGCGAGCGCCGCGGCCTCGGCGCGGGATGCCTCGCCGATCTGGTCGGCCAGCTCGGACCGGCGGTCGTCGCCGGGCGCACCCGAGGCCGTCGACCCGAGCGACAGCGCCCCCGCCGACGCGACGACGAGCGCGACGACCAGTGGAGCGACGAGGGCAGCCAGGGGCCGCGAGCCGGAGCGCATGGGGTCGTCCAGGGTAGACAACAGGGTTCACACCAGCAACACCGGCAACGCTGACGCACGCACGGGCCGGAGGGCGTGTGCTGGGAGCAACGTGCGCCGACCCCGCTGATTGCAGTCGAGGTTCCGACAACGAATTGTCCGTTTCCGGCGGTTCCACGGCGAGCGAGCCCGCCACCATGCCGCCGGACGGGACGCCGCCGGGTGGGGCGGACCGCCGGAGCGTCAGACCTTGAGGAAGCGGCGGAGCCCGATCGTCGAGCCGAACAGCCCGATGAGGACGCCCAGGAGCAGCACGAGGAGCGACACGGACGTGGCGTCGCTCGTGGTCACGAAGAATTCGCGGAAGAAGCCCGTCGGGCTGTTGAACCAGTTGTCGAACCCGAACTTCAGCGCGACCACGACCCCGACCGCCAGCCCGGCGCCGATGAGGCCCTGGACCAGCCCCTCGGCCATGAAGGGGAGCCGGACGAACCAGTTCGACGCGCCGACGAGCTTCATCACCTCGATCTCGCGTCTTCGTGCGAACGTGGCGAGCCGGATGGTGTTCACGATCAGGAACAGTGACGACACGAGGAGGATCAGCGACAGCCCGATGAAGATGATCCGGGCCGTGTTGGTGGCGTCGAGCAGGCCCCGGAGGGCCTCCTCGGGCGTGGCGACGTCGTCCACCCCCGGTTGGGCCTCGAAACGGCCCTGGATCGCGGTCGTCTGCTCGGCCCGGGTCGGGACGACCCGGAACGACGTCGGGAGCGCGTCGGCGGTGATGTTCTTCACCAGGTCGGGGTCCTTGCGGAAGATCCGCTTGAACTCCTCGAGCGCGGCTTCCTTGTCGAAGTAGCGGAACGACTTGACGTCGGGGTCGTCGTCGAGAGCGGCCCGCACGTCGAGGATCTGGGTGTCGGTGGCGTCGACGGTCATGAAGACCTCGAGGCGCACGCCGCCCTTGATGCGCTCGGTCCCGTGACCGACCCAGCGGGACAGCATCAGGATGCCGCCGAAGAGCGCCAGCGAGACGGCGACCGTGAGCACGCCCGCGATCGTCATGAGCAGGTTCCGACGGAGGGAGACGAGCGTCTCGCGCGCGAAGTAGCCGATCCGCGTCAGCAACGGCTCAGCTCCCCGTCACGCCGTAGAGCCCGCGGGCCTCGTCGCGGACGACGGAGCCACGGTTCAGCTCGATGACCCGGCGGCGCATGGCGTCGACGATGCGCCCGTCGTGGGTGGCCATGCACACCGTCGTCCCCGTGCGGTTGATGCGGTCGAGGATGCGCATGATGCCGACCGTGGTGGCAGGGTCGAGGTTCCCGGTCGGCTCGTCGGCGAGGAGGATCAGGGGCCGGTTCACGAACGCGCGCGCGATCGACACTCGCTGCTGCTCGCCACCGGACAGCTCCGTGGGGAACCGGCCGGCCTTCTTCGCGAGACCGACGAGGTCGAGCACCTGCGGGACCTGCGTGCGGATGACGTGGCGGGGACGCCCGATGACCTCCATCGCGAACGCGACGTTCTCGTAGACGGTCTTCGTGGGGAGGAGCTTGAAGTCCTGGAAGATCGTGCCGATGTTGCGTCGGAGCTGGGGGACCTTCCAGTGGGAGAGCCCGGAGATGTCGCGCCCCGCCACGACGATCTGGCCGTCGGTTGGCACCTCTTCGCGCAGCAGGAGCTTGAGGAAGGTGGACTTGCCCGATCCGGACGGCCCGACGAGGAAGACGAACTCGCCCTTCTGGACGTCGATCGACACGTCGCGCAGCGCGACGATGTTGCCCTTGTAGACCTTGTTGACGTTCTCGAATCGAAGCATGAGGAAGGCACGGGCGAGTCGCGATCGGGGGCGGTCGTGGGCGGCGGCTCGACCCAGGCGTCAGGGTACCAGTGGCCCTTCCGCGCTTCGTGGCACCCGGCGACCGCTCTCAGTAGCCGCTCAGGACGTTGCGGACCCCTCGCGCCGACGCCAGTGCAGCCACGCCTCGATGAAGTCGTCGAGGTCGCCGTCGAGCACTGCGTCGACGTTCCCCGACTCGAAGCGGGTCCGTTCGTCCTTCACCAGCCGGTACGGAGCGAGCGTGTACGTGCGGATCTGGCTCCCGAACGCCACGTCGCGCTTCTCACCCGCGATCACGTCGAGCTCCGCTTGACGTTCCTGGCGCTGTCGCTCGGCGAGGCGCGCCGCGAGGATCTGCATCGCGCGTGCCTTGTTCTGGGTCTGGGAGCGCTCGTTCTGGCACGACACGACCACTCCTGTGGGGAGGTGCGTGATCCGCACGGCCGAGTCGGTCACGTTGACGTGCTGACCGCCCGCGCCCGACGATCGATACGTGTCGATGCGCAGGTCGCTCGGGTCGATCTCCGGTGCCTCGGCCTCCTCGATCGCCGGCACGCAGTCGAGGGACGCGAAGGCGGTCTGGCGACGGGCGTTCGCGTCGAACGGTGAGATCCTGATCAGCCGGTGGACCCCGCGCTCCCCCGACAGCATCCCGAACGCGTAGCGGCCCTTCACGGTGAACGTCGCCGACGAGAGCCCGGCCTCGGTCCCCTCGAGCGTCTCCTCGACCTCGACCTCGAACCCGCGCCGGTCGGCCCACCGCGTGAACATCCGTAGCAGCATCTCGGTCCAGTCCTGGGCATCCGTACCGCCGGCCCCGGAGTGCAGCTCGCAGATCGCGTCGCGCTCGTCGTGCTCTCCGGTGAACAGCGCTCGGAGCTCCAGCCCGTCGAGATCGGACTCGAGCGCCTGCACGCTCGCGGCGATCTCGGCCTCGAAGGAGTCGTCCTGCTCCTCCCGGGCGAGCTGGTGGAGTGTCTCCGCGTCGGAGAGCCGTTCCTCGAGCTGGTCCACGAGCTCGACGTCGTCGCGCACCCTCGCCATCGCGGTCGTGAGCGCCCGGGCCGCGTCGGGGTCGTCCCAGAGGTCGGGCTTTCCCGCCTCCGCCTCGAGCTCGCTGAGCTTCGCCCGCGCCTCGTCGACCCGCAGGTAGGCGTGCGCGTCGCGCACGCGCCGCGCCAACGCGCTCAGCTGGTCGGAGAAGTCCTGCATCGACTGTGGGGACGGCGACGTCAGCGGCCGTGGCAGAGCTTGTACTTCTTGCCGCTTCCGCAGTGGCAGGGCTCGTTGCGCCCCGGCGTCCGCTCGACCCGGACCGGGCTCATCGTGTCGGCCGGACCGTCGGCCAGCGCGGTCGCGGTGCCCGCCGCGACACCGGCGCCGGCGGCCTCGAGCTCGGGCGGCGTCCCGGCCGCCGCGGCGCGCAGCGACTCGGAACCCTGCACGGGGTCCTCGGCGGCCGTGTAGCTGAGGTCCCGAGCCGGAGTGGGCGGCGCCTCGTCGGCGACGACCTCGAGGTGCGACACGTAGCGCACGAAGTCGTCGTCGATGAGACCGATCATCGCCTCGAACATGTCGAAGCCCTCGCGCTGCCACTCCGCGAGCGGGTCGCGCTGGCCCATCGCCCGGAGGTTGATGCCCTCGCGCAGGTAGTCCATCTCGTAGAGGTGCTCACGCCAGTGCTGGTCGATCACCGAGAGCATCACGCGGCGCTCGATCTCGCGGAGCGCCTCGCTCCCGATCGACTCCTCCTTCGCGGCATAGCGGGCGAGCGCATCCGACACGACGAGCTCGGTGAGCTCGTCGAGGAGGACCACCTGGTCGAGGTCGGCGCGGCTGAGCCCGGTCGGGTAGGCGGCCTGGAGCGCGACGTAGAACTCGTCGAGGTCCCAGTCCTCGCTGAAGTCACTGTTGCAGTGGACCATCACGAGCCGCCGGAGCGACTCCTCGATCGCGGCGACTGTCTGCTCCCCGAGATCCTCGCCGTCGAGGATCTGCTGGCGGCGCCGGTAGATGATCTTGCGCTGCTCGTTCATCACCTCGTCGTACTTGAGCACGTCCTTGCGGATCTCGAAGTTGCGGTCCTCGACCGTCCGTTGCGCGCGCTCGATCGCCTTCGTGACCATCTTCGCCTCGAGCGGGAGGTCGTCGGGGAACGCGCGGTCCATCACCCACGACATCGCGCCCGTGGCGAAGAGCCGCATGAGGTCGTCCTCGAGCGAGAGGTAGAACCGGCTCTCGCCCGGGTCCCCCTGGCGTCCCGAGCGACCGCGGAGCTGGTTGTCGATCCGCCGGCTCTCGTGGCGCTCGGTGCCGAGCACGTAGAGCCCGCCCGCGCCGCGCACCTGCTCGCCCTGCTTCGTGCACACGGCCTTGGCCTCGGCGAGCAGCTGCTCGTAGCGGTCGGGGTCGGCCTCGGGAGTCGTCCCGGCGGCGAGCATCTCGTTGCGAGCGAGGCCCTCGGGGTTCCCGCCGAGCAGGATGTCGACACCGCGGCCCGCCATGTTGGTGGCGACCGTCACCGCGTGCGGCTGCCCGGCCTGCGTGACGATGTGCGCCTCGCGCTCGTGGTTCTTGGCGTTGAGCACCTCGTGGGGGATCCCGCGCTTCTCGAGGAGACGACCGAGCAGCTCGGACTTCTCGACCGAGATCGTCCCGACGAGCACGGGCTGCCCGGCCTCGTAGCGTTCCTGGATGTCGTCCGCGGCCGCCTCGAACTTCGCCATCTCGGACTTGTAGATCAGGTCGGCGTTGTCGGCGCGGATCAGGTTCTTGTTCGTGGGGATGGACACGACCTCGAGGCCGTAGGTGTGGGCGAACTCTCCCGCCTCGGTGGCCGCGGTGCCCGTCATCCCGGCGAGCTTCTCGTACATCCGGAAGTAGTTCTGGAGGGTCACCGTCGCGAGCGTCTGGTTCTCCTCCTTGATCCGCACGCCTTCCTTGGCCTCGACCGCCTGGTGCAGGCCCTCGCTCCAGCGTCGGCCCTCGAGGATGCGCCCGGTGAACTCGTCGACGATCTTGACCTCGCCGTCGGCCACCACGTAGTCGACGTCGCGCTTGAACAGCTCCTTGCCGCGCAGTGCGGCCTGGAGCTGGTGCACGAAGTTCTGGTTGACGTGCTCGTAGAGGTTCGAGACCTCGAGCGCCTCCTCGACGCGTGAGATCCCCTCCTCGGTGGGGACGACGGTCTTCTTCGCCTCGTCGACCTCGTAGTCGCGGTCGCGCTGGAGGCCCTTCACGATGCGCGCGAACTTGAAGTAGAGCTCCTGGGCGTCGTCGGAGCGGCCCGAGATGATGAGCGGCGTGCGGGCCTCGTCGACGAGGATCGAGTCGACCTCGTCGATGATCGCGAACTGGTGGCCGCGCTGGGCTTGCTCCTCGCGCGACCCCGCCATGTTGTCGCGGAGGTAGTCGAACCCGAACTCGTTGTTCGTGCCGTGGGTGACGTCGGCGGCGTACGCCTGGCGCTTCAGCTCCCAGTCATCGATCGTGGGGAGCACGACGCCCACCTCGAGACCGAGCGACCGGTAGATCTGACCCATCCACTCCGCGTCGCGCTTGGCCAGGTAGTCGTTCGTGGTGACGATGTGCACGCCGTAGCCCGCGAGCCCGTTGAGGTACGCGGGCAGCGTCGCGGCCAGGGTCTTCCCCTCGCCCGTCTTCATCTCGGCGACCCATCCGAAGTGCAGCGCCGCGCCACCCATGAGCTGGACGTCGAAGTGCCGCTGGCCGAGCGCCCGGCTCCCTGCCTCCCGGACCGTGGCGAACGCTTCCGCGAGGAGGTCGTCGAGGGCGTCGACCCTCGCCTCGCGCTCGGTCTCGATCGCCCCGACGCGGTCGAGGCGGGTGCGGAACTCGGCGGTCATCGCGCGGAGCTCGTCGTCGCTGCGGCGCTCCATCTCGGGCGCGAACGCGTTGATCTCCGGAACGAGCGACTCGAGGAGCTTGAGCTTGCGGCCCTCGCCGGCGTGCAGGACTTTCTGGAAGAGACCCATGGCGATCATTCAGCCTACCGGTGACCCCGCCCGATCCCCGCGCATGGCGGACCCGGCCGAGCCGGCGCGCGGAGCCCGGCGCAGAGGTCTGCCACCATGACCCGGTGACGGAGTCCGGCACCTCGTCGTCGCCCTCGGGCCTGCAGCAGCGGGCTCGGGTTCGTGCCCGGCTGCGGGAGATCGAGCCGGCGGCAGTGGCGCTCGCCGCTGTCGCGCTGATCTGGGTCGTGGTGTTCTCGGTCCTGGTCGTGCGTCGCCACGAGGGCTTCTGGGACGTCGACTTCGACATGGGCATCCAGGACCAGTCGGTCTGGCTCCTCGCCCAGGGTCGCGGGTTCCTCACCGTCCGCGGGCTGCAGGTCTTCGGGCACCACTTCACCCCCGGGTACTTCCTCCTTGCGCCGGCGTCGTGGTTCGGAGCGGGCCCGAACTTCCTCAATGTGCTCCAGGTGAACGTCCTGGCACTCGCCACCGTGCCGCTGTACCTGCTCGGACGCGACCGTGGACTCACCCCCTGGCCCTCCGCGGCGCTCGGTGCCGCGTTCCTGCTGCACCCCGCCGTGCAGTTCTTCTCCTGGGAGCTGTTCCACCCCGAGGTCATCGCGATCACGCCGTTGCTCTGCGCCTACCTCTGCGCGCGTCGCGGGTCGTGGCGGTGGTTCGCGGCGTGGGCGCTCCTGGCGATCTGCTGGAAGGAGGACGTCGCCCTCGCGCTGGTGGTGCTCGGGCTCGTGGTCGCCTGGCGGGGCGAACGGCGGATCGGGCTCGCGACGGCAGGGCTTGCGGCCTTGTGGTTCGTCGTCACGGCGATCGTGCTGCTCCCGGCGATCAACGGTGGGGCGCTGCAGTCGGAAGGCATCTACTCGGGTGTCGGCGGGTCCGCCGGCGGCATCCTCTCGACCGCGTTCTCCGACCCGGGAGCGATCACCAGCCGGGTGTTCGCCGATGCCTCCGGCGATTTCGCCTGGCGACTGCTGCTCCCCTTCGGGCTCGCGCCGCTACTCACCCCGGTCGTCGTCCTCGTCGGGATCCCCCAGTTCCTCCTCGACGTCGTCTCCGACGTGCCCTGGACGCGCACCATCACCACCCATTACGCCGCGCTGCCGATCGCAGCGCTCGCCCTGGCCATGGTGGAAGGGACGGCACTCGTCGCCCGCCGGCTCGGTGCGGGGCGCCGGGCGCTGCGCGCCGTGCTCCCCTGCGTGGTGCTCGGATGCGCGCTGTACGGGACACTCGCCTGGGGTCCTTCGCCGGTCTCCGCCGAGTACCGCAGCGGGTGGTGGCCGCCAGTCGTCGACACCCGGATCGGCGCGAAGCGCGCCGCGGTCGACGCAGTGCCCGACGACGCCTCGGTCAGCGCGGTGTACACGATGGTCCCCCACCTGAGCCGCCGGGCCGAGATCTATTCGTTCCCGAACCCGTGGGTGCCCACCAACTACGGCGTCCCGGGCTCACCCAGACGCGACCCGGCCCGCGTCGAGTGGCTGGTGATCGATCGTCAGGTGCTCGACGCGCCGGCCACCGCGTTGCTGACGTCGGTCCTCGCGGGACGCGCCGACGACGGCGGGCCCTTCAGGGTCGTCCTGGACCGCGCTGACGTGCTCGTTGCGCGCCGTGTCCGTGCGTGACGCGTCGGACCTTCTTGCGCTCGACCTGGTGACGCAGCTTCTCGACGACCATGTCGAGCGCGATCTCCGGAGCCCGGGCCTGCGCTCGGGCCGTCACCGAGCCGCGCCGCAGGTGCACGGTCACCGAGCAACGGGCGTGCTCGGCGACCCGCGGGTTGCGCTGATCGGAGAAGTCGATCTCGGCACGCGACGCGTCGGGCGCGATCCGCTCGATGCGGCTGAGCTTGCGCTGCGCGAGCGCACGCAGGCCCGACGTGACCTCGATGTTGTGGCTGCGAACGACGACGTCCACGGGCAACTCCCCACTGGCCGGATGCGGGTGTCGCGCGGAGCATAGGAGTGCGGATGTGCCGCGTCACGGGCCGAATTGCCCAGGTCAGGAGACGGCGCGACCGGGATCGGGGGTCAGGGCCGCGACGATCGCGACCACAGTCAATTCGCCTTCGGATCGGAGGGCGAGGGCTGCGGCACTGAGCGTCGCTCCGGTCGTCGCGATGTCGTCGACGACGAGGACCGACCCCGGCACTCGCCCGCGCGCGCGGAACGCGGGCCCTGCGAGGCGGGCCGACCGGTCGAGTCCCGTCTGCGGCGGCCCGGACCCGCGGGTCAGCAGCCCACGGCACCGACGACCCAAGCGTCGGGCCACCGCCCGGGCCAGCAGCTCGGCGTGGTCGAAGCCACGTTCACGGCGACGGCTCGGCGTCGTCGGCGCCCAGGTGACGACGGTGGGGAGTGGAGGTGCGAGCGTCGCCACCATCGCGTCGGCGACCCAGTCGACCGCCGCGTGCGCGCCGCGGTACTTCAGGCGGGCGAGGACCTCACGGACGACTCCCGCGTACGCGAACGGCGCGTACCAGCGGTCGATGCCGGGCGGCGGTGGGCTCGGGGATGCCGGCGCGAGCGTGCTCGCGCAGACGGCACACACGGGACCGGGGCGCCCGCATCCGGGGCAGGCGAGGGGCAGCAGCGATGACAGCACCCGGCGAACGTACGTCCCGCCTACGACAGCTCCGCCCGCTCCCCGATCGGGGAGCGGGCGGGCCGTGCGTCGCGTCCACTGTTCTTCGACGTGCGTCTCTCACCCCGCCATAGGCGGGTGAGAGACGCATCAACGAGCAGGAGGAGGGTCAGTACCGGTAGTGCTCGGGCTTGTACGGGCCGTGGACCGGGATCCCGAGGTACGACGCCTGGTCCTCGGTGAGCGTGGTCAGCTTCACCCCGAGCTTGTCGAGGTGCAGGCGGGCCACCTCCTCGTCGAGGTGCTTGGGCAGCGTGTACACCTTGGGCTCGTAGAAGTCCGTGTGGGTGAACAGCTCGATCTGCGCGATCACCTGGTTCGTGAAGCTGTTCGACATCACGAAGCTCGGGTGACCGGTCGCGCAGCCGAGGTTCAGCAGTCGACCCTCGGCGAGGATGATCACCGAGTGCGCGCCGGACGGCGACGACTCGGGGAACACCCATTCGTCGACCTGCGGCTTGATGTTCACCCGCTCGATGCCCGGGATCGCGGCGAGGCCCGTCATGTCGATCTCGTTGTCGAAGTGGCCGATGTTCCCGACGATCGCGTTGTGCTTCATCCGGGCCATGTGGTCGGCCGTGATGATGTCGCGGTTGCCGGTGGTGGTGATGAACAAGTCGGCCGTCTCGACGACGTCCTCGAGCGTCGTGACCTCGTAGCCCTCCATCGCCGCCTGGAGCGCGCAGATCGGGTCGATCTCGGTGACCACGACCCGTGCACCCTGGCCGCGCAGCGACTGTGCGCAGCCCTTGCCGACGTCGCCGTAGCCGCAGACCACGGTGACCTTGCCGGCGAGCATCACGTCGGTCGCGCGACAGATGCCGTCGACGAGCGAGTGGCGGCAGCCGTAGAGGTTGTCGAACTTCGACTTCGTCACCGAGTCGTTGACGTTGATCGCCGGAAACAGCAACGAGCCGGCCTCGTACATCTGGTAGAGGCGGTGCACCCCGGTGGTGGTCTCCTCGGTGACGCCCTGGATCTCCTCGGCGATGCGGTGCCAGAGGCGGTCGTCTTCGCCCTGGATCCGGGTGAGCAGGTCGAGCACGACGCGCCACTCCTCCGAGTCGGAAGCCGTCGGCGCCGGGACGGCACCCGCGCGCTCGTACTCGACACCCTTGTGCACGACGAGCGTGGCGTCGCCACCGTCGTCGAGGATCATGTTCGGGCCGATGGTGGTGCCGTCGGGACCGGGCCAGCGCAGGGCCTGCTCCGTGCACCACCAGTACTCCTCGAGCGTCTCGCCCTTCCACGCGAACACCGGGACGCCGGCCTCGGCGATCGCGGCCGCGGCGTGGTCCTGGGTCGAGAAGATGTTGCAGGAGGCCCACCGCACCTCGGCGCCGAGCGCAGTGAGCGTCTCGATGAGCACGGCCGTCTGCACGGTCATGTGCAGCGACCCCATGATGCGGGCGCCGGCCAGGGGCTGCGCGGCGCCATGGCGCTCGCGCATCGCGATGAGACCGGGCATCTCGTGCTCGGCGAGCTCGATCTCCTTGCGACCGAAGTCGGCGAGGGAGAGGTCGGCGACCTTGAAGTCGGGGCTGCCGTCGGCCTTCGTGGCCGGGCCGGTGCCGCCGGTCGGGCGGGCTGCAGTCTGGGTCATGGGTGGACTCCTGGGGCTCGGGGCGCGGTCGGGCCGCGCCGTGTGCTCACGAGGAGTCGGCCCGGATCACCGGGTCACAGCCATCTCCCACAGCGCCGGTGCGGCACCGGGAGGTGGGCCCGACCAGGTTGCCATGGTAGCGGGCGGGGCCAGCGATTTCTCGTCGAATCCGTGTCACACCCACGGCCGGACGAGGTCTTCTTCCGCATGAGCGAACGTATGTTCGATATCCGGCACGGAGACCCGGGACCGACCGACGGTCGAGCCCTGCGCGACGAGCTCCGTACGCACACCAGCGAATGGCTGCGGGACGAGCGACGGGCGGTCGTGCGGGAGCAGCAACGGCTCAAGGCGCGCGAGCTCGCGATCGTCGCGGTGCTCGACGAGCGAGGTGCGGCACCTGTCGCGGACGCGTCCGTGAGCGCCAAGACCGCACGTGAGACGGTCGAGGTCGCACGCGCGCTCAGCGGCCTCCCCGCGATCGCCGATCGTGCCCACGCCGGGGAGATCTCCTGGGATCAGCTCAAGCCGCTCGTCGAGATCGCAACCGCGTCGACCGACGCAGCGTGGGCCCGCAAGGCCCCGGGGTGGGCACCGGCAGACCTGCAGCGGCGCGCACGTGCGGGCCGCACGGTGACCGCCGCCGATGCCGCTGCACGACGCGAGGCGCGCGAGCTCCGCTGGTGGGACGAGCCCGACACCGGCATGGTGGCGGGCAGGTTCCGACTCCCCGACGTCGACGGCATCCCGGTCGCCGACGCGACGGTCGATGCGCTGGTCCCGCGAGCGCGCGTGGTCGAGCAGGACCACGACGCGCCGGCGACCGACCATGGCCCCGGGCGCGTCTCGATCCCTGCGATGCTCGCCCGCGAGCTCGAGCGACGCGACCCGTACTGCCGCTACCCCGGGTGCGAGCGCACCCGCAATCTGCAGCACCACCACCTCGAACCGGTGTGCCACGGCGGGCGGACGACCCGCACGAACCTGGTGCGGCTGTGCGCCGTCCATCACCGCATGATGGAGCCGCAGGGCAGCGAGAGGATCGTCGGCGACCCCGACCAGCCCGACGGACTCACCCTCGTCGAGGCCGGTGCGGACGCGCGCGCGGGACCGGCGCCGTGAGCTCGCACCAACCCGCGCGCGGACCTCAGCCGTCGAGCGGACCCATGCCGGTCTTGAGCTGGGCAATGGCGTCGATCGGGCCGGGGTCGACGTCGTTGGCGAGCGCGAGGTAGCAGGACGCCCAGGTACCGAGGTACATGAGGTCGAGCAGCTGCGCGAGGCGGCCCTCCCCCTCGGCCTCGACCTCGAGGACCTGGACGAAGATCTCGTCGAGCTGCTCGCGCGCGAGGGCGATCTGCTTCGCCAGGCGTTCGTGCTCGTAGCCGTGGCGGAGCTGCACGAGCGTGAACACCTGGCGGGTCACGTCGCCGTGCTGGCCCCACGCGCAGATCTCGTTGTGGTTCAGCTCCGGATAGGCGGCCCAGAACGCCGGCGCCTTCGCGTTCTCGTTCAGGTCGTTCTTGAACCGGCGCGCCGCGACGGCTCCGAGCGCTCCGCCGCCGTACACCAGGGGGATCGTGCGGCCGATCCGGCGCGCCAGCTCGCGGGCCGGGTTCTTGGCGCCCTCGACCTCGGGTCGGCACTGGTCGCGGCGGCGCTTCAGCTGCTCCTGCGCCTTCACGAGCGCCGCGTGCGCCTCCGGGAAGATGCCCATCCGGAACAGCGAGACGAAGAGCGGGGCGACGAGGGCCCCGAGTGCGGCTCGCGGCACCGGGATGTCCGACGGGCACGGGATGCGCAGCCCACCGTGCTCGCCCGCGAGCGCGTCGAGCGCCCCACCGCTGGCGACGGTGACCACGTGCGCGCCGGCGTCGAACGCGCCGCGCGTCATCGACACGGTCTCCTCGGTGTCGCCCGAGAACGACATCGCGAACACGAGCGTCCGCGGACCCACGAACGCGGGCGTCCGGTACTGCTTGAGCACCACCACCGGGACCGGCAGCGCGGAGCCGACGGCCGCGAGGACGTCGCCTGCGATCCCCGAGCCCCCCATCCCGAGCACCGCGATCGAGTCGATCGCATCGGGCTTCGGGAGCGCCGACAGGTCGAGCGACCCGGCCAGCTCGTGCGCCGCGTCGAGCTGCTCGGGGAGCCCGGCGACCGCCTCGAGGAACCCGATCGAGTCGACCGCCATGGTGCTACTCCCCCGCGGCCGACGGAGGTGCTGCGGGCTCGGCCGCGTCGAAGGTCGGCGAGATCCCGTCGGCGGCAGCCTTCGCGGTGAGGCGATCGTGCTCAGCGGCGTCGACCGTCTCGGCCTCGTCGATCAGCATGATCGGGATGTCGTCGCGGACGGCGTATCGACGCTTGAGCCGGGGGTTGTAGAGCGAGGACTCGTCCTCGAAGTAGAGGAGCGGCCCCTTGTCCTCGGGACAAGCCAGGATCTCGAGCAGTTGCGGGTCGAGCGCCACGTTCTTCTCCAGTTCTCGGACAACCGGCTTCTCGGACAACCGGCTTCTCGGACGACCGGCTTCTCGGACGACCGGCTTCTCGGCCGACCAGTGTCTCTGGCGACTGGCCTCAGTCTGCCTCGCCGGCGACGATCGCGAGCACTTCGGCGGTGTGCTCGGCGCACGATGCGGTGTCGGCGGCCTCCAGGTTGAGGCGCAGCAGCGGTTCGGTGTTGCTGGCCCGGAGGTTGAACCACCAGTCGCCGAGGTCCACCGTGAGACCGTCGAGGCGGTCCTGGTCGGCGGTCGAGAACGCCGCGGCGACCGCCTCGATCGATGCGGCCGGGTCCGACACCCGTCGGTTGATCTCACCCGACGCCGCGTACCGCTCCAACGAGGTCCGAAGCTCGGAAAGGGGGACGCCCGCGCGTGACAGCGTCTCCAGCACGACGAGCGCGGCGATGAGGCCCGAGTCGGCGCGGAAGTTGTCGCGGAAGTAGTAGTGGCCCGAGTGCTCACCGCCGAAGGTGGCACCGGTCTCGGCCATGACCTCCTTGATGAAGGAGTGGCCGACGCGGGTTCTCACCGGGATCCCGCCGAGCTCGCGGACGATCTCGGGCACCGTCTTGGAGCAGATGAGGTTGTGCACGACGGTGCGGTCCGCAACAGTCGCGTCGGCTGCCGCGTCGCTGGCGTTGAGACGCTCGAGGATGGCCCGGGCGACGATGGCCGTCGTCAACGACCCGCTCACGGGCTGGGCGCGGTCGTCGACGAGGAAGACACGATCGGCGTCACCGTCGAACGCGAGGCCGACGTCGGCACCCGTTGCCGTGACCTCGCGCTGGAGGTCGACGAGGTTCTCGAGCTGGATCGGATCCGCCGGATGGTTCGGGAAGGTGCCGTCGAGCTCGGCGAAGAGGATGCTGAAGTCGAACGGGAGGCCGTCGAACACCGCAGGGACCACGAGGCCGCCGATGCCGTTGGCAGTGTCGGCCACGACCCTGAGCGGCGCGAGCGCGTCGACGTCGACGAACGAGCGCACGTGCTCCACGAACTCGGGGAGCAGGTCGCGCTGCTCGACGTGGCCGGGCTGGTCGGCCCGCTCGAGCAAACCGTCCTCGACGGAGGCCTTCACCTGGCGCAGGCCCGTGTCCTCCCCGACCGGCGCCGCGCCCGCGCGGCACAGCTTGATGCCGTTGTACTCGGCGGGGTTGTGGCTCGCGGTGAACATCGCGGCCGGGGCGTCGAGGGTCCCCGCGGCGAAGTACACGAGGTCGGTGGACGCGAGCCCGAGGTCGACGACGTCGGCGCCGGCGAGCGTCGCCCCCTCGATGAACGCGGTCACGAGCGGTTCGCCACTCGGACGGGCATCCCGGCCGACGAGCACCCGGGCGGCCCCCGTGAACCCGACGAAGGCGTTCCCGACCCGCCGGGCAACGGACTCGTCGATCTCGTCCGGGTAGACGCCGCGGATGTCGTAGGCCTTGAAGATCGCGTCGAGGGCGCTCATGCGCGGTGCACTTCAGTCCTGTGTCGGGGGGCCGGGCGAACGGCGGGGGGATCAGACCGCGTCGTCGACGATGGTGCCGGACGACGCGTCCTCCGGAGCCATGGTACCGGGGGCGCGCGCGGCGGCCCGCCGACGCCGCCAGGGGACCCCGATCATCAGCCCCACGGCGACCACCCCCGCCGTCGTGCCGAGCCGACCCAACCACTCCGCGCCGGTCGACGAGAACGAGAGGGTGACGTGCTTCGACGTCGGGACCACGACCATGAAGTTCGGGGTCGCGCGGTACGGGCCGTCGGCGCCGTCGACCTTCCAGTTCGGGAACCACGACTCCTTCACGATCACGGGGACGCCGGTCCGGGACACGTCGAACGAGATCGAGGTGTCGTCCCGTTCGACGTCGGAGACGCGCACTTCCGGGAGCGGACGGACCGGGCGACCACGCGCCGCGCGCGTGCCGGCCCGCTGCCACGACGCCGGGCCGTCGTCGACGAGTGGGCGGTCGAGCGCATCCGGGTCGTCGAACCACGGCACCCCGATGCAGTCCTGCCATTCGTGCACGACCAGGTGCTTCGGGTCGAGTCCGATCTTCCGGAGACGTCGCAGGCATGCAGCCTCGTCGGCCGCGCTGAACCGGTCGACGACGACGGGCTGTGCACGCACGCCTTCGACGAGGGGCGCGTCGGCCACGCGGTAGATGCTCCACCCGGTCGGGGCGGCGGCGTCGAGGTCGGGCGACGTCGTCACGAGACGGAGACGGTCGTCCGCGTCGGCGAGCTCCTTCGACGCATCGGCATGCACCGCCAGGTAGCGGACGCCGAGGACCTGGAGCCAGCGCACCCCGAGCCCGAAGTCCTCCTGGGTCCGGTACTGGATGCCCCGCACGGCACCCGAGCTGTTGCCCGCGGCCGCGAGCGCTGCGGTCGCCATGAAGTGGTACGGCGTGGTGGCCGACGCCTCGTAGTAGACGCCCTCCATCGACGCGATCCGGCCGTCGGTCCAGTACGGGAGGAGCATCAGCGCGAGCGGCGAGCCGTAGACGTTGAGCTGGCTGTTGCCCTCCCAGAGGAGACGCCCGGGCGGGAGCTCGTCGGCCGCGTCGACGAACGCGCGGTACTCGTCGAACTGCTTGGCCGGAGTCGCTCCGTCGCCGGCGGTGTCCTCGTATCCGCGGAAGTTCCAGCGGACCCAGTACGGGAGGAACGACTTGTTCCGGTCGATCGACACGAGCGCGCCCACGCCCAGCAGCACCGTGAGCACGCCTGCGACCACGAGCGCGACGAGGCGCGTCGACGGCGCGGCGCGCGCCTCGGTGTCCTCGCGGGCGGCCATCGCGCGGCGCGCGAGCCACGCCGACCCCCGCACGAGCTCGGCGACGCCGAGGCCCATCAGCAGGAAGACCCCGAGGTACCAGAACGGCAGGAAGCGGAGGTTCCAGGCCGGCGTGGTCTGGATGTCCTCCCAGAAGCGGAAGAGGAGCCCGCCCGACGCGGTGAGCGCGACGACCACGAAGGTCGGCGCTCGACGGTTGATCATCCCGCCGACGACGGCGACCGCGATCAGCAGCGTCGCACCCCAGCGCCACGGGGCGATGCTGTCGAAGTCGAAGAGGTAGTCGGGGAACAGATACGCGGAGTACTCGGTGATGGGTGTGTAGCGCATGTCCGTCGTGTACTGGAGCACGGACAGGAGCGGGAACGTCCAGATCGCGGTGAGCAGCGCGCCCACCACGCCGATCGCAGCGGCGCGGCGCAGTGACGACCACGGGCGTGATGCGAGCCAGATGATCAACGCGCCGACGATCGCGAAGACGGCGACGACGAGATGGCTCATCACCGTGACGGCCAGCAGCACGGCCGGGAGCCAGAGCCTCCGACCGGTGCGGAGCCCGCTCGCCAGCGTGCCGAAGAACGCGAGCGCGGCCGCGAGCGCGATCGTGAACGAGTACTCACCGGCGAGCGTGCTCGCGAGCGAGCCGCCCGCGATGTGCTGGTTGAAGGCGATCGCCTTCGCAGCTTCCGTGGTCCCCGGATCGCCGTTGAAGAACAGGAAGCCGGTCGCCGCGACCGCGAAGGCGGCCGGCGCCGGGCGCGGGAGGCGCAGGCCGCGGGCGAACACGTACGCACCGATCGGCAGGAGGATCGGCCCGGCGGCAGTGCCGAGCTTGAACGCGACGTTGTACGGCGCGACGAGGTCGAGCGCGACGATCAGCAGGGCCGGGATCGGGAAGTAGAACTGCCCTGCCGGGAACCCGGCGTAGAAGTCGGACGACCAGCCGGAGAGCCGGAACGGCAACAGGTGGTCGCGCAGGTAGGCGGGCCACCACACATGAGCGGCCGTGTCACCGCCGGACGCGGTGGTGTTGCGGAACAGCAGGCTGGGCTCGAGCTGGACGAAGACGAAGGCGCAGCACGCCGCCACGACGAGCAGCCCGACCCACGCATCGAGACGGGCCCACCACGGGTCCCCGCTGCGGGGTTCGTCGGGTTCGGGGATGTGCTCGTCGGCCGCGACGGGGCCGTCGGGCGGCCCCATCGTCTCGGCCATGGGGACAGCCTGCCAGCAACCGACGGCCGTCCCGCGTCACCCGGCCTTCGAGAGCGCCGGGAATCGAGGACGGGTCAGGGAACCCGGACGAGCTCGAGGACGCGACCGAGAGCGATGGGGCCCTCGGCGTCCTCCCAGGACTTGGCGTCGCAACGTCCGCAGCGACGGAACGTGAGCTCCGCGTCGGCGACACGCATTCGGATCTCGATCAGGGCGCCCTTGGCGCACGTGGGACAACGCATCTCGGTTCGACCTCCCAGTCGTGTGGTGCCTGACCGGTATCGGCGGCGCGACCCGAGAACTTGAGCCGGCCGGGGAGTCGGGCCGGACGCACCGCGCCGCGGTCAGCTGATGATCAGGATCGATGCGAGGAGGTTGAAGCCGGCGTGGAGGAAGATCGACTGCGAGAGGTTCCCGGTGCGAACGGCCCGCCAGCCGCTCACGAGGCCCAGGGCGAGGAACGCGGGCACGTAGTAATAGGTGTCGGGGTCCCCGAGCACGTGGACGAGCGCGAACACCAGCGCCGACCCGAAGACCGCCCAGCCGGGGGACGTGCGGCGCAGCAACCCTCGCAGCAGGGCGCCCCGGAAGAGCACCTCCTCGGCGATCGGCGCGATCAGGACCACGCTGAGGGCGAAGAGCGGGATCTCGACCCCGTTGGCGTCCTCGAACTGGCGGACCACCTCCTGGGACGACCCCCGCAGGCCGGCGAGCTCGGTGATCGGCCACAGCAACCACCCGGCGACCACCGCGATCCCGACGCCTGCCGCCACCCAGCCGACGTCGCGGGCCCGGATGGCGAAGCCGAAGTCCGCCGCGAGGCCGCCCCGGCCCTTCGATCGGCCGATCCAGGCGAGCGCGCCGATGATCCCGAGGCTCTGCGCGACGAGCGACGTGAGGATCCCGCTGACCTCGAGGTCCTGCGGTAGGCCGGTCGCGGGGGCGTCGGCGCGTCCCGCGGCGATCGCGAGCAGCGGCAGCAACGCGACGAGCGCGCACACGAACCCGACGATCCAGGCAATCAGCGCGTCAGGAATTCCCCACCGGAGCGTCGCGGCCGGGGCGGTGCCGGCCCCACTCCCCGCGACGGTCATGTCCCTCCAGGAATCGCACGCGACACCGTGGTCGCTCCTCGCCACGGTAGTGGCGCCCTTCCGCGACTTCGCGCACGGTCCGGGGCCGAGGGCACGCCCGCGCGACGGGCGTCCTACGATGGGGGTGCGCACCGCAGCGCCGCCCCTCTCCCGCCCGTCGCGTCGACCTGGAGCATCCATGAGCCGCCCGCCGTCCGACATGCCCCCGGGGCGCCCCGCGGGCGGTCAGGATCGTCGGCCACGCGACGGCCGGGGCACTCCGCAGCCCAACGGCCAGCAGAGCTGGGCGCGCATGCTCCCGTGGTTGCTGATCCTCGCCCTGCTCGGGGTGTTCGCATTCACGAGCGTGTTCTCCGTCGACGACACCGGCGCCAAGGAGCTCAGCTACTCGCAGTTCCTCTCGGCTGCCGAGGACGGCGAGATCGCCTCGGTCCAGTACGACCCGGACACGGGCCAGGTCACCGGGGAGCTCAAGGCGAAATCCGAGGGCAGCAAGGACTTCACCTCGGAGGGTCCCACGAACGACCTGCCCGAGAAGGACCTCACGCTGCTCGACGAGCAGGGCGTCAACCTCGAGTACCGGCGGGCGGGGACGAACTTCTTCCTCGAGCTCATCCCGCTCCTGCTCCCGGTGATGCTCATCATCGGGATCTTCGTGTGGATGAGCCGACGCGCGCAGGGGCAGATGGGCGCAGTCATGAACATCGGCCGGAGCCGGGCGAAGGTCTACAACACCGAGAAGCCGAAGACGACCTTCGCCGACGTCGCCGGGTACACCACGGTCAAGGCGGAGATCAACGAGGTCGTCGACTTCCTCAAGCACCCGGCGAAGTTCAAGCAGATCGGCGCGCGGATCCCCAAGGGCGTCCTCCTCGTGGGCCCCCCGGGGACCGGCAAGACGCTCATCGCGCGTGCGGTCGCCGGCGAGGCGGGCGTCCCGTTCGTCTCGGTCACCGGCTCCGACTTCATGGAGATGTTCGTCGGCGTCGGCGCGGCCCGGGTCCGCGACCTCTTCCAGACGGCCCGCAAGCAGGCCCCCGCGATCATCTTCGTCGACGAGATCGACTCCATCGGCCGCAAGCGCGGCGCCGGCCTCGGCGGCGGCCACGACGAACGTGAGCAGACCCTGAACCAGATGCTCGCCGAGATGGACGGCTTCGAGGCAACCGAGGGCATCGTGATGATGGCCGCGACGAACCGACCCGATGTCCTCGACACCGCCTTGCTGCGCCCGGGCCGCTTCGACCGCCAGGTCGTGGTCCCCCTGCCCACCCAGGAGGAGCGAGCCCAGATCCTGCGCGTCCACATGGTCGACAAGAAGGTCTCTCCCGACCTCGACGTCGAGATCATCGCCCGCGGCACCCCGGGCATGGCGGGCGCCGACCTCTCCAACCTCGTGAACGAAGCAGCGCTGCACGCGGTGAGGCGCGGCTCGGCGATCGTCGAGGGCGAGGACTTCGAGGCGGCCCGCGACCGTGTGCTCATGGGCCTCAAGCGCGACTCGATGGCGCTCAACGAGGAGGAGAAGGAGGTCATCGCGTACCACGAGGGCGGTCACGCGGTGCTCGCCTACGTGCTCGACCACGCCGACCCCGTGCACAAGGTGACGATCCTCCCGAGCGGGATGGCGCTCGGCGTCACCCAGCAGCTGCCCGAGGAAGAGCAGCACATCTACAAGCGCGAGTACATCGCCGACTCGATCGTCGTCGCGCTGGGCGGGCGCATCTCCGAGGAGCTGGTCTTCGGCCACACCTCGACGGGCGCCCAGAACGACCTCGTCCGGATCACCGAGATGGCCCGCAAGATGGTGCGCGAGTGGGGCATGTCCGAGCGGATCGGCCCGATGGCGTGGGGCTCGCAGGGACCGGTCTTCCTCGGCGAGGACCTCGTCCACACCCGCGACTACTCCGACGAGACGGCCCGGGTGATCGACGAGGAGGTCGAGCGGATCCTCCGCCAGGAGGAGGGCCGGGCCCGGCGCATCCTCCGGCTGCATCGCCGCGGCCTCGACGCGGTGGCCGGAGGGTTGCTCGAGCACGAGACGCTCACCGGCGCAGAGGTGTCCCGCCTCGTCGACGACGCGATGGGCCGCAAGGCCGGCGGGTACCGGAAGGTCCGGCGGGCCGACGGGACCGTCCAGGAGATGAAGCCGCCGGCCGACAACGGCAAGGCCAAGCCCCGGAAGCGCGCGGCCGCGGCCAAGCGGACCTCCCGCGATCGACGCTGAGTCAAGCGAGCAGACCGAGCCCCGACTCCGGAGTCGAGCCAGGCTCACGGACCTCGGCCACAGCAGCCCACAGGTCGGTCGCGGACGTCGCACCCACGAACGCGCGCAGCACGACACCTTCGGCGTCGGCCACCAGGATCATCGGGATGGCGGCGATCTCGTAGCGCTCGTGGAGGGACCGTGCGGCCGAGAGCTCGACCTCGCACGCGACGACGTCGGGCGCCTCGAGCACCGCGACCTTCGGGCCGAGCGTCTGGCACGAGTCGCACGTCTCCGACGAGAAGTAGGCCACGAGCCACGGCGCCTCCGGGCGCGGGAAGTCCGCGCGCACCAGCTGTCGGGGAACGGGGTAGGCGTCACGGGGAGGCCCGAGGGGGGCACGTCGGCGCAGCACCGCGGCGACCACGATCCCCGCGGCGACGACCGCGACGCCGACGACGACCTGGAGGATCATCGGAGCGTGGTGACCGCCCGGGCGAACGGCACCGCGACCGAGACCGAGACGCCGGCCCCCAGCACCTGTCGCCCGACGACGATCGGCCCGTCGGCGCTCACGACGAGCACCTGGTCCGGACGGATCCCTCGTTCGGTCAGCGCGAACTCGACCAGCTCCCCCGCGGGCACGGCGGCCGCCGGTGCGCTCCGGGGACTGTCCGGGTCGCCCGCGGTGTAGGCGTACAGCTGGACGGTCACCGGTGCCGTCCCCACGTTGAGGACCGCGATCACGGCCTCGTCGCTCTCCGTCGTCCGGCCGAGCGCGAGCGCCCATCGGGTCGCGGTCGTGACCGATCCCCGCGTGCTCGCCACGCCGGTGACGGGGGCCGGAGCCGCCCACGCGCCGGTCGCGTCGACGACGACGGGCGTTCCCTGGACGGTCCGCACGTCGATCGCGTAGCCGACCCCCGCCGCGACCCGCTGGCCGACGTCGACGGTCGCGATGCTCATGGGTGAGACCGTCACGCGGTCCGGCGGGACGTTCGAGCCGTTGTCGAGAAACAGGTCGACCTCGACGTCGGCAGCGACGTCGCCGAAGTTCGCGATCGACACCGAGCGAGTCGTCCCGGCGATGGAAGTTCCCGAGGGGAACCGCCAGTGGCCCGCACCACGGTTGACGCCGGGCGAGAGCGCGAGGCCGCGGCGCACGTCGGTACCGTCGAATTGGGTCGACGACTCCGCCACGACCCGACCTGTCCTGGCGACGACGGAGATCGCCACCTCGGGCTCACGGCTCACGAGGTCGTGCACCGCCAGGGAGACGCGAGACCGACGAGGGACGACGAGGGCCTGGGTCTCCCCCGGCGCGTCGACGCCGCTGGCGGTGAGGAACGTCACGTCGACGATCGCGTCGTCGCCGAACGGGTTGAACAGGGCCAGCCACTCCTGCGCCCCGCGATCGGTGGAGATCCCGGTGAAGAACCAGGTGGCCTCGGCCCTGCGGGTGCAGGGGTTGACGGCGAAGTCGTCGGCGCGGCGCACCTCGTGCTCGACGACCGCCTGGCCTCCGAAGACCTCCACGACCACCCCGGGCTCGGCAGTCGCGAGCACGTCCGCGACCTCGACCCGTCGCTGCGCCAGCGTGTCGATCGAGAGCCGGCGGCTCCGCGGCTCTTCGCTGCCCCCCGGCATCACGGTGACCGTGACGTCGATCGGGTGCCGCTCCAGGTTGCCGATGATCACGGCCTCGGTCGCCCGCCCGTCGGGGATCGACGTGCCCTCCGCGCAGTACCACGCTGCGGACACGTTCGTCCGTGACGGCACGGTCGGCCCGTCGGACGGCTCACGCGCCGCCGCAGGCGGTGCGGTCCGCGACGACGATCCCTGTGCCAGCACCACGGCGGCCGCGAGCAGCGCGACGAGCGCGACGAGCGCAGGGGTGCGCCAGACACGACGCACCTGCTCGCCGCCGCTCGTGCCCCCTCGGTCCTGCCCGCGGGTCGCCATCAGGAGCCCCAGAAGGCGTCGTCGTCGGCCGCGAGCAGCGCGATCGGGTCGGACGCGCGTTGCTCGGCTCGTTCCCGGCGCTCACGCCGCACCCGCTCCATCCGGGCGGAGCGGGCGCGTCGACGACCCAGGCCCCACCACGCGAGCGCGAGGACCCCGACCAGGATCTGAGCCGCGCAGACGAGACTCCTCGCGGTCTGGCCGTCGTGGGTGATCGAGACCCGCTGCTCGTCCGGGTTCGCCCAGGTGTTCACGACTCCGAACGCCTCGGCGTGGTCGAGCGCCCCGGCGGCTCCCGTGGCCTGCCATCCGGCGTCATACGCCTCGGCGTCGAGGATGCGGCCCGGGGACGCGGCACCTGCTCCGAGCGGCGCGGCACCAGTGAGGTCCGTCGCGGCCGCGGCCGAGAGCGACGCCGCCCCGTCGGCGGGCGGAGCCACCGGGATCTCGTCGGCGGCGGAACCGGTCACGACCGCGGTTGCGGGCACCCACGACTCGTTCTCGTAGAGCACGAGTGCCGGATCGCTGCGTAGCCGGGCCAGGTCGAGCTGGTCCGCGAGCGCCGCGGTCACCGCCGGGAGTCGACGACCGGGTGTCCCGTCCACCCCGTCGCGGTACGGCAGCGCGACGTAGCGCACACCGGCAACCGCGAGCAGCCGACCGAGCCGGGCCGTGTCGCCCGAGATCGCCCGGACGAGGCTGCGCTCGACGAACGCGTCCGCATCGGTGAACGGCGCGCGCAGCACATCGCGGGCGTCGCCGGGCCCGTCGCGGGTGAGCACCCACCCGAAGCCGTTCCCGCGATCGACCGGATCGAAGGGGACGATGTCGGGGTCCCCGACCCACAGGACCCGGAAGTCGCCTTCGGCACGCTGGTCGCGCGTGAAGGCCAGCGCCTCGATCCAGTCCTCGTCGGGCGCGCCCCACCGCCCGCCGAAGGAGTCCCCGATGAAGCCGAAGCCCCCGAACACCACGCCGACCACGGCGAGCACGACGAGCGCGCGCCGCCCGACCTCGGTGCCGGCCAGACGTTCGCGGACGCCGATCGGGCGGGTCGTCGCCCCGGACCACTCCAGCATCTCGTCGGGCGACAGTCCGTCGCCGGGGAACTGCTCGCCTGCGCGGTCGTCGGTCGCAGGCCGGCGGATCGGCAGCGCGCCCACGGCGATCGCCGATGCGAGCGCGACGCCGAGCGCGGCGAGGCTGAGTCCCATCTCGGGGGCGAGGACGGCGGTGTCGGGCGACAGGCGGGACGGCAGCCAGACTGCTGCGACCCCGACCACGATGAGCACCCAGGCCCGCACGGCCCACGCGAGCATCGTGCCGCGGGCGAGCACCAGCGCCAGTGCGGCCGAGAGCAACAGCCCCCACGGTGCGACCCCGGCGCCCGCGGGCCCGGTCTCGAAGCGCAGCACCTCGGCCAGCCCGAGCTGGGGCCGGAAGCGGATGCCGAGCGCGGCGAGGTCGTCGGATGCGCCGAACAGCGTCGCGGTCCACGGGGCCAGGAGCACCCCGGCACCCACGGCACCCACGACTGCGACACCCAGCGCTCGCAACGCGGCGATGCCCTCGCCGACGAAGACCGACGACGTGGCCAGCGCGAGCGCGACGACGATCGGCGCCGCGACGGCGAGCGGGGCGAACGACGCGGCGAACGCGGTCGCGATGGCGAGGCCGACGAGCGGACGCCGGGAGGTGCCTTGCACTCCCGAGAACCGCGCTGCGCGGACGACGAGCAGGACGAGGAACGGGAGCGTGGCGTAGAGCATCAGCGGACCGAGGCGTCCGGTCGCGATCGCGTTCCGTGGCACGGGCACGAACACGTAGACGAGCGCGGCGGCCGCCGACGCTGCAGGTCCCGCCGAGATCGCGCGGGCCAGCCGGTAGGCGCCGGCTCCCCCGAGGACGAAGGCGCCGACGACGAGCAGCGACTGCGCGAACCCGACACCGCCGAGGAGCACGGTCCCGAGTCCCGCCATCAGGGCGAGCGCCGGCGGAGCCTGGGCAGTCGACCCGAGGCCGGTATGTCGCCAGACCGACGAGAACTCCGCGACGAGCGCCTTCACCCCCGGCCACGGCACGATGTCGCCCACTGCCGGGACCCCGTGGGAGAAGAGGTCGCGCGAGCCGAACGCGAGCACCACGATCGCCGCGAGCAACGCGTACGACGCCGGGGTCCGCATCGCCTCACCGAACGCCTCGAGGAGGTCCCGGCCCCGCTCACCGACGGACTGGATCCGTTCGTCGGCGTGGCGATGCGCGAGGAACGCGCTGACGCGCGCGCCTGCGCCGACCTGGAGCTCGCGAAGGTCGCCGTCGTGGATCGTACGACGGGCCTGGGCGGCCCGACGGGCCCGCCGGACCCGACCGAAGCGCAGCACGTTCCACCACCAGGCCGAGAACGCCGCTCCCGCCTCCCGTCGCCGGGAGGTGGGCAGCAGCACGATCGCCTCCAACAGCGACACCGCGAGACCGACGGGGATGACGTACGCGAGGCTGGCCCGCGAGTACGAGGTCAGGAGCACGCGCACCCGCGCCTGGGCGACCGCGCCGACGCTCGGCACGTCGTCGGCGGTGCGCTGCATGACGGCTTCGTGGTGCCGGCCCCGGGCGTCGGGCGCGACCATCACGCGAGCGCCCGCGAGACGAGACCGCCAACAGAGGTCGAGATCCTCGGATCCGGGGAACGTCTCGGGGTCGAACCCCTCGAGCTCGCGGAACAGGTCGGCGCGCACGAGCATGGCCGCGCTCGACACGTAGAAGACGTCGCGCACGCCGTCGTGCTGCTCCTGGTCCAGCTCCCCCGGCTCGATGCCGGTGTGGGACCCCCCGAGCCGGTCGATCGCCCGACCCACCTCCAGCAGGACCCGGGGGTCGTCGGCGTCCACGAGCTTGGGCCCGACGATCGCCGCGTTCGAGCGGTACGCCTCACCGACCATCACCGTGACCGCGTCGGGATCGAGGACGACGTCGTCGTGGCAGATCAGGAGGAAGGCCGTCCGGTCGGCGGCCGCGAGCACCTCGTTCGCGGCCGCGGCGAAGCCGGAGTCCCCCTGGAGGCGGCGCACGAAGGCGCTCGGCGCGACGGCGGCGATCCGCGGGGACACGTCACCCCGGGAGCCGGCGTCGACCACGAGCACCGTGAGGGCCGGGTAGTCCTGGGCGACCAGGGCGGCGAGGGACTCCTCGAGGAACGGCCCGGGGTTGCGCGTCACCATGACCGCGACCACCGGCGGTGCGCCTGCGCCGGGGGAAGGGGCCGCCGTGGTCATCGGAAGGGCGGAGCATACCCGGAGCACCTCCGGGTGACGTGCGTCACGAGTGCTTGCAACTGTTATGCAAAGTGCGTACCCTGGTGAGCAGAAGCCCGGGAGCGCACCATCCCCGTCCCGGGAGACCGACCCCAGCGCAGGTACCCAGAGACAGGAAGAGGAGCCATGACTGACGTTCGCAAGAGCATCCAGGACGCTGCCTACACCGCCGTCGGTGTCGGCGTGCTCGGCGCCCAGGCCGCCGTCGCCCGAGGCCAGCAGGCCAAGGACGCCTTCGGCAGCCGTGCCGGCGAGGCCCGGTCGACCGCCGAGACCACCGCATCGTCCGCCCGCACCGAGGCCAAGGCCACCGCGACCAAGGTCGCGAAGGACACGAAGCACCGGGTCGACGCCATCGTGTTCGACGTGCGCGAGCGCGTCGAGCCCGTCGTGGCGAAGATCTCCGAGCGCGTGGAGCCGCTGATCTCCGACGTGCGCGAGCGGATCGAGCCCGTCGTCGACCAGCTGCAGGCCAAGGCGACAGAGATCAGCGAGGTCGGCACCGCGAAGGCTCGCACCTTCCTCGGCCGTCCGTCCACCACCTGGACCGACCCGAAGGCCGACAAGAAGACGGAGAAGGCGAGCGGCGACAAGGCGACCAAGGTCGCCTAGGTCCCACCCCACCGAGCACGAGCACCAGCGCGAGGCCCCCGGGGCGACCCGGGGGCCTCGTCGCGCGCTGCTCTAACGTCTGAGCATGCTGACCGCGCTCGCCGGAGGGGTCGGAGCCGCGAGGTTCCTCGTCGGCCTCGTCGACGTCGTCCCTCCGGACCAGGTCACCGTCGTGGTGAACACGGCCGACGACGACGAGTTCCACGGCCTGTGGGTGAGCCCCGACCTCGACAGCGTCACGTACCGACTCGCCGGGGCCCACAACCCCGAGACCGGCTGGGGCCTGGCCGACGAGACCTTCCGCACCATGGACGCCCTCGACCGCTACGGCGTCCCGACGTGGTTCCGCCTCGGCGACCGCGACCTCGCGACCCACCTGTTCCGCACGCAGCGGTGCCGCGACGGCGCGTCGCTCTCGCAGGTCACCGGGGAGATCACCCGAGCCTGGGGCATCCGGACGCGGCTCCTCCCGATGACCGACGACCGGGTCGCGACCCGCATCCAGGTGAGCGGTCCGACCGGCACCGAGGACCTCGCGATGCAGGAGTGGTTCGTCCGCCACCGCGCCGAGCCTCGGGTCGTCGACGTGCGCTTCGAAGGCGCGGAGCACGCGGTCCCGGCGCCGGGGGTCCTCGAGGCGCTCGCGTCCGCCGAGACCATCGTCGTGTGCCCGAGCAACCCGATCATCTCGATCGGCCCGATCCTCGCGGTGCCCGGGGTGCGCGACCTGCTCGTGGAACGCCGCAACCGCGTCGTCGGGATCAGCCCCATCGTCGCGGGACGTCCCGTGCGCGGGCCGGCCGATCGGCTCATGGGACCGCTCGGGCTCGAGGTGTCGAGCGCCGGGGTGGCCGATGCCTACCGCGACTTCTGCGCGACCCTCGTCATCGATCGGGCCGACCGTCACCTCGCGCCCGCCATCGAGGCCATGGGTGTCCGAGCGATCACCACGGACACCGTGATGCGGGACGCGACCGTCGCCGCGGCACTCGCGCGCGAGACGCTCGCCGCGGTCGCGTG
Organism: Acidimicrobiia bacterium; assembly: GCA_035763745.1. Lineage (GTDB taxonomy): Bacteria > Actinomycetota > Acidimicrobiia > IMCC26256 > PALSA-555 > DASUAO01. The sequence continues at coordinate 64,982 of DASUAO010000043.1, read as the reverse complement.
ACCCTCTCCATCATCCCGGTCGTCGGGATCCCGGAGGTCCACGCGGGCGACGAGCTCGCCGACCAGATCGCCGACGCGGCACGCGGCCAGGACACGCCACTCGTCGACGGCGACTGCGTGGTCGTCACCCAGAAGGTCGTGTCCAAGGCCGAGGACCGACTCGTCGCGATCGACCCGAGCGATGCCGACGCCCGGGCCCGCCTCATCGAGTCCGAGTCGGTGCGGATCGTGCGGCGACGCGACGAGCTCGTGATCTCCGAGACCCGGCACGGGTTCGTGTGCGCGAACGCGGGTGTCGACCTCTCGAACGTCCCCGAGGGCCTCGCCGCGCTGCTCCCGCTCGACGCCGATCGCTCGGCCCAGCGCATCCGCGACGCGCTCCGCGCCCGGCACGGCGTGGAGGTCGCCGTGATCGTGTCGGACACGTTCGGGCGGGCGTGGCGATTGGGTCTCACCGACGTCGCGATCGGCGTCGCGGGGATCGCGGCCATCGTGGACCTCCGGGGAACGACGGATTCGGCGGGCCGGGAGCTCCAGGTCACCGAGGTCGCGATCGCCGACGAGATCGCGGGTGCCGCCGAGCTCGTGATGGGCAAGTCCTCGAGCACCGCGGCCGCGATCGTCCGGGGCCTGGACCCGACGTGGGCCGGCGACGGTCGTGCCCGGCACCTGGTGCGCCCGTCGGCCGACGACCTGTTCCGATGAGCGTCCCCGAGTTCATCGCGGCGCGACGCTCGATCCGCGCGTTCGCGGCCGCGCCGATCGAGCGCGACCGCCTCGACGCGCTCGTCGCGGCCGCCTGCCTCGCCCCCGCTCCGCATCATTCGCGACCGTGGCGCTGGGTGGTCGTCGACACCGCCTCGGCGAAGCACGACCTCGCCGAGGGGATGGGTCGACGCTGGCGGACCGACCTGGCCGCGGACGGGCTGACCGAGGCGCGCATCGACGAGCTGGTCGACGCGTCCCGCGAGCGTCTCACGGGTGCGCCGGCGCTCCTGCTCGGCTGCCTCACCTGGGACGGCCTCGACCGCTACCCGGATGCCGCCCGCGCCCGGGCCGAATGGGGGATGGCGCTGCTCTCGCTCGGAGCGTCCGTCGAGAACCTCATGCTGGCGGCGACCCACGACGGTCTGGCCTCGTGCTGGGTCGCGGCGCCGATCTTCTGCCCCGAGGAAGCGGGCGCGGCGCTCGCGCTCCCCTCCGAGTGGCTCCCACACGCCTTGGTGCTCGTCGGCGAGCCCGACCCTGCGTACCGACCGCGGGACCGCCCCGAACCCCCGCTCGACGAGCTCCGCGCGTTCCGCTGATCGACTGCCCGCGCTGTCCGCAGCGCCGCGGGCGAGGGCCGGGGCGGTTCAGCCTCGGGCGCGGATCGAGTCGATCGTGCGCCGCAGCCCGCCGTCGAGATCGGTCCACGGCTTCCAGCCGAGGTGGATCTCAGCACGCGAGGGGTCCAACGCCGAGCGACGGAGCTCGCCCGCGCGTGGAGGTGCGTAGCGCGCCGGCTCGGCGAAGCCGATTTCGCGCGCCATGGTGTCGAACAGCCGCTGGACGCTCGCCTCGGACCCGGTGCCGATGTTGATCGTCAGGCCGCCTCCCCTCTCGGCCGCGCGGACGAAGGCGTCGCAGACGTCGTCGACGAACACGAAGTCCCGCGTCTGCTCCCCGTCCCCGTAGATCGTCGGTCGCTCGCCGGCGAGGAGCTTCGCCGAGAAGATCGCGATCACCCCCGCCTCGCCGTGCGGGTCCTGGCGCGGGCCGTAGACGTTCGCGAGCGCGAGCGTCGTGGAATCGAGACCCTGCACGTCCCGGTAGTAGTGGAGATAGTCGATCACGACCTTCTTCGAGACGCCGTAGGGCGACAGCGGGTGCTGCGGATGCCCCTCGCGGGTCGGGATGGACTCCGGGATCCCGTACAACGTGCCACCGGAACCGGCGAAGACGACCTTGCGCGTCCCCGCCGCGAGCGCACCCTGGATGACGTTGAGGGAGCCGAGGATGTTCACCTCGGCGTCGAGGGTCGGACGCTCGACCGACACGACGACGCTCGCCTGGGCGGCCAGGTGGAACACGACCTCGGGCTTGCGATGCTGCAGGTACTCGATCACCGCACCCGACCGGACGTCGAGCCGCTGGAACGTGAACCGCCCCTCCCGTTGGGACCGCGCGTCGCTCAGGTTCGCGAGCGTTCCCGAGGACAGGTCGTCGACGACGTCGACGTCGTGGCCCTCGGAGAGCAGCCGGTCGACGAGGGTCGACCCGATGAAGCCGGCCCCGCCGGTGACGAGCGCGCGCATCGCGTCAGCCCGCCGCCGCCGCCGACACTTCGACCCGAGCGCCGACCAGCGCCGCGCCGGCATCCACGCGCGCACCCTCGCCCACGACCGAGCCGCCACTCAGGGCGGCACGGTGGCCGATCGTGGCACCGGATCCGACGATCGACTCCACGATCCGCGCGTGGGGCCCGATCCATGCCCCGTCGAGCACGACCGCGTCCTCCACGAGCGCGCCGTGCCCGATGACGACATCCGCGCCGACGACCACCCGTTCCACCCGGCTGTCGGATTCCAGGACCGCACGTGACCCGAGGAGCGTCGGTCCTTCGACCGAGCACGCGTCGTCGATCTCGGCCCCGAGGTCCCACACCGCGTCGTGCCGGGCGACCGCGCCGGCGACGGGTGGCGTCCCGAGCTTGCCGGCCACGACGTCCCGGTTGGCTTCGAGGTACTTGTCTGGCGTGCCGATGTCGAGCCAGTAGTCGTCGGTCCCGGTGGCGAAGAGACGGCCGTGTTGCTCCAGCATCCGCGGGAACGTCTCCCGCTCGATCGAGACCGTGAGGTCCGCTGGGATCCGGTCGAGTACGGACGCCTCCAGGACGTAGGTGCCCGCGTTGATCCAGCTGCTCGGGGCCGTCCCGGGCGGCGGCTTCTCCACGAACGCGCGCACCTCGCCGTCGGCGGACGTCGGGACGACGCCGAACGCCGACGGGTCCGCGACACGCGTCAGGTGGATCGTCGCCTCGGCCTCCCGCGCGATGTGGAACGCGATCAGCCCGCCGAGGTCGAGCGTGGTCAGCACGTCGCCGTTGCAGACGACGAACCGTTCGTCGTCGCCCGCTGCGGCCGCCGCGAACCGGATCGCACCGGCGGTCCCCAGGGGGTACGGCTCGACCACGTACGAGAGCCGCACCCCGGCATGGGTGTCGTCGGGGAACCGGGCGCGGAACGCATCGGGGAGGTACCCCATCGAGAGCACGACCTCGTCGACACCGTGGGACGCGAGCCACTCGAGCTGACGCTCGAGGAACGGCTGGCCCGCGATCGGGAGCAACGGCTTCGGGACCGTCGTGGTCAGTGGGCGCAGGCGGGTTCCCTGACCACCGACGAGGACGATCGCTCGCACGCGCCGAACCTACGGTGTCGTCGTCGGCGTCTCGGGAACCGCGGTCGAGTCGGTGGTGACCCCTGCGAGCGAGGTCGTCGTCGACGACGACGTGGCGCCGGGGCCCTCCGTGCTGCAGCCGGCGTTGTCGAGCGGCGTCGCGCCGCTCCCGTCGTCGGCCGGCGTAGCGGTCGCGTTCGGCGGGACACCGATGTCCTCGCCCTTGGGGAGGAAGGCCAACGAGTACACGGCCTGGTCCTCGAGCTTGACCCTCGACGGGTCACCCTTCTCCGGCGCGCAGTCGATCGACCACTGCACGACACCCTTCTGGCCGGCGAACGGCGTCCCGGGTGGACACTTGTCTCCGTTCGACCAGGTGGTCCGGTCGGGCGCCGATGCGGGTCCCGACCAGAGCTCGAGCGACGTCTCGGACGCCAACCAGCCGCCGTAGGTCAAGAACCGGTCGAGGGTCGCGTTGGTGCCACCTTCGGACGCGGTGAACGGGTGGATGTGGATGAAGCCGTCGCCATGGGTGTGGATGCCGGAGCGGACGTTCGGGTTGTCGGCCGCGGTCTCGAACTCGGCCGCTGCGCCGAGCCAGGTCCCGCAGATGTTGGCTGCGATCGCGGCGTGCCAGTGGTCCCCCGGCGCGCCCGTCGCAGGGTTGCCCGGCTGCGGGGGGACGGCGTCGGCGCTGTCGGGACGGGCGAGCGCGACCCCGACGACTCCCCCGACCACGATCAGCGCGAGCAGCGAGTAGAACCAGGTCGCGCCGCCCCGCTTCTTCGGCCGACGGCCAGCCGCCCGGATGCGGGCGCGGGTGTACTTGCTCCGAGACTTCGCCATCGCGTCGAGGCTACCGCGCGGGATCCGGCCGACCTCGGCGCGGGGAGCCGACCCGGCCGAGGAGCGACGCACCCATCTGCACGACCGCCCGGCCGGCCAGGAACAGCGCCGCAGGGACGAGCAGCACCCGCTTCGGGCCGCGCCAGCGCTTCGCCGCGAACCGCAGCAGTGACCGGTGGTGGGCCGCGACCATCCGGTAGGGGTGCCGCCGCGTGCTCAGCCCCTGGACGTGGGTGACGGAGCCGGCGGGCTCGTAGGCGATGGTCCAGCCGGCGCGCCGGAGCCGCCAGCAGAGGTCGACGTCCTCGACGTACATGAAGTACCGGTCGTCCCATCCACCGACCTCGTCGAGCGCCGAGCGCCGGAGCCAGATCGCCGCACCCGACACCCAATCGACGGCGCGCGGCAGCGCCGGGTCGCGGTCGAGCTCGCGGTAGCGCCGGGTGAACCCGTTGCGGGGAAGCAGCTTCCCGAGGAGCGCGTGCCCCACCGTGTCGCGCAGCGAGGGCACCCGCCGGGCCGACGGGTAGTGCGATCCGTCGGGCTCGAAGATCGCCGGACCGACCGCCCCCAGCCGCGGGTCCTCATCGAGTCGCCGCACCATCGCGGCGGCCGTCCCCTCCGCGATCACGAGGTCCGGGTTGCACACCGCGACCACGGGAGCGGTGGTCGCCGCGATCCCCCGGTTGGCGGCGCCCGCGTACCCGAGGTTCGCACCGGTCTCGATCACCCTCACATCCGGATGGGCCTCGAGCAGCCGCGCGACCGACCCGTCGTCGGAGCCGTTGTCGACCACGACGACCTCGGCTGGGCCGGCGCTGCCGTCGGCGACGATGGTGGAGACGCAGTCGCGCAGCGCGTCGCCAGCCTCGTAGTTCACCACGACGGCCGACCACCGGTGTTCGGAGGTCATGCGCGATCCTTCATGCGCGATCCATCATGCGCGATCCATCATGCGCGATCTGGCCTACGCGTCAGTCGACGAAGCGGTACTTGATCAGGGTCCAGAGCGCCGTGAACCCGTCGCGCCAGGTGATCTTCTTGCCTTCGTCGATCTCGCGCCCGGCATAGGAGATCGGGACCTCGTAGATCCGGATGCGCTGGCGGAGGATCTTCGCCGTGACCTCGGGCTCGAAGTCGAAGCGCTCGGCCCGCAGCGTCAGCCCATCGAGGACCCGGCGGTCGAACAGCTTGTAGCAGGTCTCCATGTCGGAGAGGGTGGTGTTGTAGAGCACGTTGGTCACGAGCGACAGGAACCGGTTGCCGACCCAGTGCAGGAACATCATGTTGCGCCGTTCGCCGGTGAACCTCGAGCCGTAGACGACGACGGCGCGGCCTCGCAGCACCGGCGCGAGCAGCTTGGGCCAGTCGCCTGGGTCGTACTCGAGGTCGGCGTCCTGCACGAGCACGAGATCCCCGGTGACCTGACCGAGCCCGGTGCGGATCGCCGCGCCCTTGCCGCGATTCACGTCGTGCACCACCACCCGGGTCGTGCTGTCGCGCAGCTGGGGCAGGAGGCTGGCCGTCCCGTCGTCACTCCCGTCGTCGACGATCACGATCTCGAGGGCGACCGGCAGCTCGACCTCCTGCATCCGCCGCACGATCTCGGCGACCGTGTTGCGCTCGTTGAAGACGGGCACGATGACCGACAGCTTCGAGTACGACTCGAGCGGCTCGATGGACTTCACACGCGGCTCCGGTACCAGTCGAGGGTTCGGGCGAGACCTTCGCGCAGGTCCACCCGGGGTTCCCAGCCGAGCTCGCGACGCGCCAGTGCGATGTCGGGCTGTCGGCGGACCGGATCGTCGACGGGCAGCGCCTCGAACCGCAGGGGTGCGGTCGAGCCGACGGCGTCGAGCACGGCCTCGGCCAGCTCGAGGATGGTGTGCTCTTCCGGGTTCCCGATGTTCATCGGCCCGACCCAGTCGCTGTCGAGCAGCGCGAGGAGGCCGGCGACCTCGTCGTCGACGAAGCAGAACGAACGCGTCTGGAGCCCGTCGCCGTAGACGGTGAGCTCGCGACCCGCGAGCGCCTGGGCGCAGAAGTTGGAGACGACGCGACCGTCGCCCGGCTCGAGGCCGGGTCCGTAGGTGTTGAAGATGCGCGCAATCTTCGCGTCGACGCCGTGGACCCGGTGGAACGCCATCGTCAGCGCCTCGGCGAAGCGTTTCGCCTCGTCGTAGACGGAGCGGGGGCCGACCGGGTTCACGTTGCCCCAGTACGACTCCTCCTGGGGGTGCTCGAGCGGGTCGCCGTAGACCTCGCTCGTCGACGCGAGGAGGAACCGGGCGTCCGACCGGCAGGCGAGCTCGAGGGCGTGGCGGGTCCCGTCCGAGCCGACAGCGAGCGTCTCGAGCGGCCGGGCGAGGTACTCGAGCGGGCTCGCGGCGCTCGCGAAGTGCAGCACGGCGTCAACCGGACCGTCGACCGGGATCCCCCGGATCACGTCGTGCTCCAGCAACGTGAACCCGGGTCCGTCGAGGTCACCGACGTGCTCGGCCCGCCCGGTGGAGAGGTCGTCGACCGCCACGACCTCCCAGTCCCGGGACCGGAGCGCCCGGCAGAGGTGCGAGCCCACGAACCCGGCACCGCCGGTCACGACCGCGCGGGGCATCAGCGTCCGACGCCGACGTACGCGAACCCCCGGCGGCGCATGGCGGCGGGGTCGAGGAGGTTGCGTGCGTCGACGATGGAAGGCGATGCCATCGCCGCCGCGACGCGCTCGAAGTCGAGCCAACGGAACTCGTCCCACTCGGTGAGGACGACGAGGACGTCCGCGCCGGCGCACGCCTCGTACGGGTCCTCGACGATGTGCAGGTCGGGAAGGCCGGCCTGCGTCGCGTCGGAGGTGGCCGGGTCGTAGGCCCGGACCTCGGCCCCCTCTTCCACCAGCCGGTTGGCGATCGCGACCGCCGGCGAGTCCCGGAGGTCGTCCGTGTTCGCCTTGAACGTGAGCCCCCAGACCGCGACGCTGGCGTCGGCGAGCGGCGCTCCGTAGGCATCGAGGACCTTGGCGACCATCCGCTCGCGCTGGGCGTCGTTGACCGCCACGGCCCCCTCCAAGAGGCTGAAGTCGTGGCCCGCCGTGCGCGACTCGTGCAGGAGCGCGGCCGTGTCCTTCGGGAAGCACGACCCGCCCCAACCGGGACCGGGCTGGAGGAACTCGAAGCCGATGCGCGGGTCGTAGCCCATCCCGAGCGCGACGCTGCGCACGTCGGCGCTCACCGACTCGCACAGGTGCGCGATCGCATTGATGAACGAGACCTTCGTCGCGAGGAAGGCGTTCGACGCGTACTTGATGATCTCCGCCGAGGCGGCGTCGGTCACGACGACCGGCGCCTGCACGCCCTTGTAGAGCTCGAACACCTTGACCGCGACCGCTGGCTCGTCGGCGCCGACCACGATCCGGTGCGGGTGGAGGAAGTCGGCGACGGCCGTGCCCTCGCGGAGGAACTCGGGGTTCGACACCACGCAGACGTCGGCCGGCGCACCGGCGTCGCGGAGCAGGCGTTCGACCCGACGCGTCGAACCGACCGGCATCGTCGACTTGTTGACGACGACGGCACCCGTGCGGAGATTCGGCGCGATCTCGCGAGCGACGTCGTCCACCGCCGTGAGGTCGGCCGCCCCGTCGACGCCGTGGGGCGTGGGGACGCAGAGGAACACGAACTCGGCGTGCCGGGCGGCCGAGACCGCGCCGACCTCGAACCGGAGGAGCCCGCTGGTCAGCCCGGCGCGAACGAGCTCGGGCAGTCCCTCCTCGAGGATCGGGACCTCACCCTTGGTCAGGCGCTCGACGCGATTCGCGTCGATGTCGGCGCAGACGACCGAGTGGCCGAGGTGCGCGAGGCACGCGGCCGTGGTGATGCCGACGTAACCCGCGCCGACGACGCCGACGGTGCTCACCCGGTGCGCTCGCTCAGCACGGTGGCTCCCGAGGTGCGGGTTCGCCGAGCTGGTCCTGGTTGCTGATCGGCGCCGCGGTCGTCTCCTCGGGCACCGGGGTCTCGGCGTCGGGGAGCGCGCCGGGAACGGTCGTCGGCACCGTGACCGAGGTCGGGTCGACCGGGGTCACGATCGACTCGAAGTTCGTCCCGAGCACGAGCGCCACGTCGGCCCCCTTCAGGTCGGGGTCCTCGACGAGCCGCGCGCTCGGGCTCACGTACTCGAGGACCGCCTTGCCCTTGTCCTCGGCGCCGGGCGCGTAGCGGACCTCGGTCAGCTTCACCGTGCCCCGGGGATCGTTGGTGGTCCCTGCCCCCCGGAACCCGAAGGTCTTCAGCTCCTTCAGCGCCGCGGCGGCCTCGCCGACCACTCCGGTCCCGTTCCGGACCTCGAGCTTCACGTCCGACGGCACGACCTCGGCCCGGTCGCCGGCCGGCCCACCGGATCCGCTGAAGTCGGCGAGCCGCGCGAACACCGCGTCGGCCTCGGGCTGCTTGACGTAGAGGACGGACAGGCCCCCCTGGCTGGGGCCGTTCGTCCAGGGCAGCGTCTCGAACTCGAGCGAGCTGGGGTCGTCCGGGTCGATCGTCCGGAATGCCTCGATGAGGGCGAAGATGTCGTTCTTCGTGAGGCCGCTGTCGATCGTGAGGTTCTCGAGGACGCGGTCGGTGATCTTGTTCGCGGTGAGCGGGTTGTTGAGCCCCTTCTGGACTGCGAGACCGGCGAGCTTGCGCATGAAGTCCTGCTGCCGGGCGATCCGGTCGATGTCGGGGACGGCATCGGCGTTCACCCAGCGGTCGCGCTCGGTGCTGAAGTACTGCAGCGAGCGCGACCGGACGTACGAGAGTGCCGCGTTCCCGTCGAGGCGCACACATCCCGGGAACGGCGAGTAGAGCCCGGTCTTCTGGTCGCGCGCCGGGTACGGGAAGTACACGGGGACGCTCCCGATCGAGTTCACGATCCCGCGAAAACTCTTGAAGTCGACCTCGAGGTAGTGGTTGATCTCGATGCCGAAGTTGGCGCGCAGCGTCTCGATCGTCTTGTCGGGCCCGTCGTTGAACGCCGCGTTGATCTTCGAGTTGCCCACGCCGGGGATGTCGACCCAGAGGTCTCGCGGGAACGACACGACGAAGGTGCGCTGTTCGCTGGGCTCGACATGGAGCACCATCATCGTGTCGGACCGCTGACCTCCCGTGTCGGCCTCGTCGCCGAAGGCGTCCTCCTCCCCGACGCTCTTGACGAACGCGCGGGTGTCGGACCCGATGAGCAGGTAGTTCGCACCCTCCGGGGGCGGGCTCGCGAGGGACACGTCGACGCGAGCGACCCCCTCGAGCTTGCGGTCGATGACGTAGTTGACCGCGAACACCGCGCCGCCCATGAAGAGGGTCGCGACGACGAGCGCGACCACCAGCCGGCTGACGAAGGCGCGAAAAGCAGAGCGGTGCTGTGCCATGGAGAGCCCCATGCTACCGAGGGCCCGCCGACCGTCCCGCTCGGGCCGAGCGGTGCGGCCGCCGCGAGCGCGTACCCTCCCCGAACGTGACCCCGGCCCGATCGGTTCCCGCCCCTCACGCGACCGGTGCCATCCCCGGGGCCGGCGCCGCGCCGGTCGTCCTCAGGGCGGGGGCCGCTACCGTCATCGCCGCCGAGCCGGCCGAGATCCTCGCTGCCGACGGCGCCGAGGCGCTGGCCGCCCTCGATCGTCTCGACCGGGGCTGGTGGGCCGGGTTCGTCTCGTTCGACCTGGGGCACGCGATCGAGCGGATCACCCCCGCACGCACCCACCACCGGGAGGTCCCCGACCTGCTCCTCGCGCGGTACGACGCCCGCCTGGTCCTCGACGGAGGCGAGGCGAGCGTCGAGGGCGATGGCCCTGCCCGGGCCCGGCTGGAGCACGTCCTGGAGCAGGCGGTCGGTCCCGGAGCGCCCGTCCCGCTCGGCGCCGCGACCACCAGCCTCGGCCGGGAGGCCCACGGCAGTCGGGTCCGGTCGATCATCGACCTGCTCGAGGCCGGCGACTGCTACCAGGTCAACCTCACGCGTCGGCTCGAGTGGAGCCGCGGCGCGGATCCGATCGCGCTCTTCAACGCGTTGGGGCGGGCCAATCCGGCGCCCCACGCCGCTCTCCTCGTCCTGCCCCGGGCCGATGGGGATCCGGTCGCAGTCGTGAGCGCGTCGCCCGAGCGCTTCCTCGCGTGGCACGACGACGGCGACGGCCGCGTCGTCGAGACCCGTCCGATCAAGGGGACCGGACGCGACGCCGACGCCCTGCGGGCGAGCGCGAAGAACCGGGCCGAGAACGTGATGATCGTGGACCTTGCCCGCAACGACCTCGGCCGCGTGTGCGAGTACGGCACCATCGAGGTGCCCGAGCTCTGTGCGGTCGAGGCCCATCCCGGGCTGTTCCACCTGGTGAGCACCGTGCGCGGCCGGCTGCGGCACGACGTCGGGCTCGGCGGGCTCATCGGGGCCACGTTCCCACCGGCGTCGGTGACGGGCGCCCCGAAGCCCCGCGTGCTCCAGGCGATCGAGGACCTCGAACCGGTGCGGCGCGGCGTGTACTGCGGGGCCATCGGCTGGATCGATGCCGACCGTGGGACGGGCGATCTCGCGGTCGCGATCCGCACGTTCACCATCGCCGATGGGCGCACCAGCCTCGGTGTCGGCGGCGGCATCGTCGCGGACTCGGTCCCGGCCGACGAGTGGCGCGAGACCGAGCTGAAGGCGTCCCGGCTGCTCGAGGCCGCGGGCGCGCAGGATGTGGGTGGGTCCGAGCCCTATCCGCACGCCTAGCCTCGGCACCATGGCGCACGCAGGACCGGTCGTCTGGCTCGACGGAGGACTCGTCGCAGCCGAAGACGCGAAGATCTCTCCGTTCGACCACGGCCTGCTCGTCGGGGACGGCGTCTTCGAGACGCTCCGGGTGTACGGCGGCACACCCTTCGCCTGGCGCCGACACCTCGAACGCCTCGCCGCGTCGGCGACCGGGCTCGGCCTCGACGTCCCTGACCGCACGGTGCTGCGGGACGCCGCGACGGCAGTGCTCGACGCGAACGACCTCGCCGACGCGCGTCTGCGGATCACCGTGACGGGTGGGTTGTCGCCACTCGGTTCGGAGCGGGGAACCGACGGACCCACCGTGATCGTCGCCGCGAGCGAGATGCGGCCGTGGCCCGCGTCCGAGGCGGTCGTGACGGTGCCGTGGCCGCGCAACGAGCGGGGCGCGACCGCCGGGCTCAAGACGATCTCCTACGCCGAGAACGTCCGCGCGCTCGCGCATGCCCACGCGCACGACGCGTCGGAGGCGATCTTCCTGAACACCCGGGGCGAGCTGTGCGAGGCAACCGGCTCGAACGTCTTCGTCGTCGAGGGCGAGCGCGTCCGTACCCCTCCTGGATCCGCCGGGTGCCTCCTCGGCGTCACCCGGGCCCTGCTGCTCGAGCTCGGACCCGCCGCCGGCGTCGAGGTCGTCGAAGCGACGCTGATGCCCGACGCGCTGGCCGGTGCCGATGAGGCGTTCCTCACCTCGAGCACCCGTGAGGTGCAGGCGATCTCGCACGTCGACGGGATCACGGTCCCGGCCGCTCCGGGCCCGATCACGGTACGGCTCGCCGAGGCCTTCTCGTCGCTCGTCGCGCGCGACCTCGATCCCTAGTCGCTCGACCCCGGATCCCCCGGCCCCCCCGAGCCCGCCGCCGCCGTCCCCGACTCCCCGGGTCCGTGGTGGCGGAGGTGCACGACGTCGCCGACGGCGACCGTGACCGCCGGGCCGCCACCGACGGGCTCGACCACCAGGCGACCGTCGTCGACGACGTCGGTCGCGGTGCCCTCGAGGATCGACTCGCCGAGGTCCACGCGCACGCTCCGGCCCAGGGTGCCGAGCCGATCGCGGTACGCGCCGGGGACGTCGGCGAGCGCACCGAGGCGATCCCGGAACCGGTCGAGGAACGCGTCGAGCAGGTCGTCACGGGTGACGACCGGGGGCCGGGCGGACCGAGCTGCTTCCAGGGCACACGACGTGGCGGTGGCGGCGAGATCGCCTGGGAACGACGTCTGGCTGACGTTGCACCCGATCCCGACGACGACCACCGGTGGTTCACCGGCGCGGGCCACGTCGACCTCGGCGAGGAGCCCGGCGAGCTTGCGGTCGTCGACGACGAGGTCGTTGGGCCACTTCAAGGAGGCGACGACCCCGGTCGTCGCCTCCACCGCCTCGGCGATCGCGACGCCGGCCGCCATGGTCACCAGGTGGACCCGGTCGGGACGGAGGTCGGGTCGGAGCAGCACCGAGACGAGGAGCGCCGCGCCGGGCTCGTCCTCCCACGCCCGCCCCCGACGGCCCCGGCCGGCGTCCTGGTGGTCGGCCACGGCCACGAGCCCTGCCGGCGCGCCGCCGCGGGCCTCGTCGAGCAACCACCGGTTGGTCGAGTCGATCGTGGCGAAGCGGCGCACCGTCCAGCGCTCGGGCGCCCCGGACCCCCAGGTAGCGGGGTCATCGCCCATCGCCCGTAGGATACGGCGTCCACAACGAGGAGAAGGGCGCCGTGCTCTCGAAGGTGTTGGTCGCGAACCGGGGCGAGATCGCGGTGCGCGTGATGCGGACCTGCCGGGAGCTCGGGGTGGCCACCGTCGCGGTGTACTCGGACCTCGACCGCGACGCGCTCCACGTCCGGTTCGCCGACGAGGCCCATGCGCTCGGGGGCGAGGCCGCCGCGGAGAGCTACCTCAACACCGAGCGGATCCTCGAGATCGTCACCTCGAGCGGAGCGGACGGCGTCCACCCCGGCTACGGGTTCTTCGCCGAGAACGCCGACTTCGCCCGCGCCATCTCCGACCTCGGCGTGGCCTGGATCGGCCCCCCGCCGGAGGCGATCGAGGTCATGGGCGACAAGATCTCGTCGCGCAAGGCCGCAGCGGCCGCCGACGTGGCGTCGGTCCCCGGCACCCTCGACCCGGTCCAGGACGTTGCCGAGATCGTCGCCTTCGGCGAGGAGTTCGGCTGGCCGGTCGCGATCAAGGCCGCGTACGGGGGCGGGGGCAAGGGGCTGCGGGTCTGTCCCGATGCCGAGAGCGCCGCGAGCGCACTGGAGTCGGCGGCGCGGGAGGCTCAGGCCTACTTCGGCCGATCGGAGGCCTACCTCGAGCGATACCTCACGAAGCCCCGTCACATCGAGATCCAGGTCTTCTGCGACACCCACGGCAACGCGGTCTGGCTCGGAGAGCGCGACTGCTCCACCCAGCGACGCCACCAGAAGCTCATCGAGGAGGCACCGGCCGCCGGCCTCGACGATGCAACCCGCACCGCGATGGGCGAGGCCGCGGTGAAGGTGGCCCTCGCCTGTGGGTACGTCAACGCCGGCACGGTCGAGATGCTCTACGAGAACGGCGAGTTCTGGTTCCTCGAGATGAACACGCGTCTGCAGGTCGAGCACTGCGTCACCGAAGAGGTGACCGGCCTCGACCTCGTGGCGGAGCAGCTGCGCGTCGCGTCGGGAGACCCGCTCTCGTTCACCCAGGACGACGTCGTGCGTCGCGGACACGCGATCGAGTGTCGGATCAACGCCGAAGACCCGGCCAAGGGATTCCTTCCCTCCCCCGGGACGATCACCGCGCTGCGCGTGGCGACCGGTCCCGGCGTCCGGTGGGACGGCGGCTATGAGGCCGGCGACACCATCTCCCAGTACTACGACAACCTGCTGGGCAAGCTCGTCGTATGGGCGCCGGACCGGCCCGCCGCGATCGCCCGCCTCCGCCGTGCGCTCTCGGAGATGTCCGTCGAGGGCATCCGCACGACGATCCCGGCGCACGAGGTGCTCGTCGCCCACCCCGATTTCGCCGACTCCAACCACTCCACGAAGTGGGTGGAGACCGACTTCGACACCGACGCGTTCGCAGGGAGCGGCGGCGCGACGTCGGCACCGGCGGCCCCCGCCCCCGAGGCGGATGCCGACCTGGTCGAGCGGAGCGTCCCCGTCGAGGTCGACGGTCGGCGCTTCTCCGTCAAGGTGTGGTTGCCCGACACCCCGACCGTGGCGGCACCTGGCGGCGGTGCCGCGGGTGGTGGCGCGGCGCGGCGACCCAAGCCGGCAGCGGGCGGTGCGGGCGGCGGTGCGGGCGACGGCACGATCACAGCACCCATGCAGGGGACGATCGTCAAGATCGTCGTCGTCGAGGGCGAAGCGGTCGAGGTCGGTGACGAGATCCTCGTCCTCGAGGCCATGAAGATGGAGAACCACCTCAACTGCGACCGGGCCGGGACCGTCCGGGAGATCCGCGTCGCACCGGGCGACACCGTCGGCACCGGCGACGTGCTCGTCGTGATCGACTGACGCCGAGCGCACGTCCGGCAGGCGCCCACCCGGAGACGAGCACCGTGGCCACCCTCCTGTGCATCGACACGTTCACCGCTGAGGCCTTTCGTGGGAACCCCGCGGGCGTGTGCCTCGTCGACGACCCGATGGCCTTCCCCGAGGAGCGCATGCAGGCGATCGCGGCCGAGCTGCGGCTCTCGGAGACCGCGTTCGTCGCGTCGGACGGCGACGCGTACTCCCTGCGGTGGTTCACGCCCACCCAGGAGGCGCTGCTCTGCGGGCACGGGACCCTCGCGAGCGCGCACGCGTTGTGGACCACAGGCCGCTTGGACCTCGACCGCCCGGCGCGGTTCGCGACGAGGTGGAAGGGCGAGCTGACCGCGCGACGGATCGCGGGTCCGGCGACGGCGACCGTCGCCGTCGACTTCCCGGCCGCGAGCTCGAAGATCGTGGACACGCCTGCGGGCCTGGAGGCCGCCATCGGGGCGTCGGTCGCGGCCGTCGGGAGCAACGACCTGCACCACGTGGTCGAGGTCGCCGACGAGGGCACCGTCCGTGCGCTGGCCCCCGACTCCGCCCTGCTCATGACGGTGCCGGCGGTCGAGGCGATCACCGTGACCGCACGGAGCGACGATCCGTCCTTCGACTTCGTCAGCCGGTACTTCGCACCCCGCCACGGCATCGTCGAGGACCCCGTGACCGGGAGCGCACACACGAGCCTCGGGCCGTGGTGGGCCGAGCGGCTCGGGCGTTCGGACCTCGTGGGCCACCAGGTGAGCCGCCGATCCGGGATCGTCCGCGTGCGGGTCGACGATCCCGGCCCCGACCGGGTCACGATCGAGGGCGACCTCGTGACCGTGTGGCAGGGCGAGCTGCTCGCCTGATCAGGAGGCCGCGTCGGCGAGGGACTCCGAGAGCGTCGGGTGCACCAGCAGGCTGTCGACGATGTCGGTCACGGTGAGGTTGTTCGTCACCGCGAGCGCGACGACCCCGATGAGCTCGGCCGCGTTCTGGCCGACGATCGAGCCACCGAGGACGACGCCGGTGGCCGGGTCCGAGATGATCTTCACGAACCCGCGCGGGTCGCCCTTGATGAGCGCCTTCGCGTTGGAGCTGAACGGCACCTTGGTGACGCGTATCTTGCTGCCCGACGCGAACGCCTCCGCCTCGGCGAGCCCCACGTCGGCGATCTCGGGCTCGGTGAACACCGCGGAGGCGGCCTTCTCGTAGTCGAGGTTCCGATGCGGGCGGTTGTGCATGCCCATCAGGTGCTCGGCGATCTTGCGTCCCTGCATCGCGGCCACCGACGAGAGCGGCAGCTTGCCCGAGATGTCGCCGATCGCGTACACGTGCGGGAGCGTCGACAGGCAGTTGTGGTTCACCGCGACGTAGCCGCTCGCGTCGACCTCGATCCCGACGTGCTCCAGACCGAGGTCCTCGGTGTTCGGGATCGATCCGACGGCGAGCACGACGTGCGAGCCCTCGACGATCCGCCCGTCCTCGCACGACACGAGGACGGTCCCGTCGACCCGCTCGACGGCAGAAGCCCGCGCGCCCTTCAGCAACGCGATCCCCCGCTCGAGGAACGCCGCCTCGAGGACCGCGGCCACCTCGGCGTCCTTGATCGGGAGCACCTGCTGACGCGACACCAGGAGCGTCACCTGGGAGCCCAGCGAGTCGAACATGTGGGTGAACTCCACGCCGGTGACGCCCGAGCCGATCACCACGACGTGCTCGGGGATCTCCGGGGGCGGGTAGCAGTGCCGGGTGGTGAGGACCCGTTCGCCGTCGACCGGGGCGAAGTCGGGCACCCGGGGGCGCGAACCGGTGGCGACCACGACGACGTCGGCCTCGAGGTGCTCCGTGCTGTCGGCGGTCTCGACCCCGACGGTGTGCGGATCGAGGAACCGTCCGGTGCCCTCGACCACCCGCACCCGCTGCGAGGCGAGGGTCTCGACGACGGAGTCGTTGAGACGGCCTTCGATCGACTCGATGCGGCGCTTCAGGGCGTCGACGTCGAGCGCACCCTCGGCTTGCAGCCCCATCGCGTGAGCCCGCGAGAGCTCACCCAGCTCGCCTCCTGTGGCGATGAGGGCCTTCGACGGGATGCAGTCCCAGAGGTGCGCCGCGCCTCCGATCACCTCGCGCTCGACGAGCGTCACCTGGGCTCCCAGCGTGGCGGCGACCGAGGCACACGTGTTGCCGGCCGGGCCGCCGCCGATGATCACGAGTCGCGTCGTCGGCATCCGGCCAGGCTAGGTCCGGCCCGGCTGCATCCGGCGACGGGGTCGGACGCCTACCCTCGCGGCGGTGGCCGAGCTCCGACACGACGCGTTGAGCGGCAAGCTGGTGCTGCTCGCTCCCGGCCGCGCGGCCCGACCGGACACCCACGATCCGCCCGGAAGCGCGGACGCGGCGTCGAACCGACCCGTCGACGACCCCGCGCACGCACTCGGATGCCCGTTCTGCCCCGAGCACGAGCACGAGACGCCGCCGGAGGTCGCGCGGGTCGGCGACGGCGCGCCGGACACCCCGGGCTGGTCGGTGCGGGTCGTCCCGAACCTCTTCCCGATCGTCGGGGGCGAAGGAGCGGGACCGGGCGCGACCGGTGCGCACGAGGTCGTCATCCTCTCTCCGGACCACCGGCGCGCCTTCCACGATCTCGATGACGAGCAGGCGATGCAGGTGATGACGATGCTGCGCGACCGCGCCCGCGCGCACGCCGAGACCCGCAGCGGCTACGTCCAGGTGCTGGTGAACCACGGGAAGGCCGCGGGTGCGTCGATCGCGCATCCCCACGCCCAGCTCCTCGCGCTCGACCTGGTCCCACCGGCGGTCGCCGTCGCAGCCGAGCGCTTCGGGACGAGCGGGACGGATCTCGTGCTCGCGGACCAGACCGAGGCGCTCGATGCGGGAACCGGGGTCATCGTCGGCACCGAGGTTCGTGCGTGGTGCCCGACGGCAGCCGCGTCGCCCTTCGAGACGCGTATCGCTGTGCTGGACGCGGGCGCGCGGTTCGACCGAGCGACCGACGGGGAGGTGCTCGGGGTCGCGATCGTCCTGCGCGACCTCCTCGCGGCGATGGCGCACGCCCTCGCCGCGCCGGCCTACAACGTCGTCGTGCACACCGCACCCAGCGACGGCGCGCTGCCGTACCACTGGTGGGTGGAGGTCGTGCCGCGGATCTCGGTCGTCGCCGGGTTCGAGCTCGGCACCGGCCTCGCCGTCAACACCGTCGACCCCGGCGTCGCGGCCCGTCGGCTGCTCGAGCACCTCTGAGGCGCACGCGGCCCGCCGCCGTGATCACCGTCCCGTGAACTCGGCCTTCCCTGGGCCCTGCTCACGGAAGGACCGGATCCCGATCGCGGCATCGTCGGACTCGAACACCTCGACGAAGAGGTCCGACTCGAGATCGAGCCCCTCGGCCAACGGACCGTCGAGTCCCTCGTCGACCGCGCGCTTCGCGAGGCGGATCGCGACCGCCGGCCCGGCCGCGAACCCGGCCGCCCATTCGATCGCATTCGTCTCGAGGTCGTCGGACGGGACGACGCGATCGACGAGCCCGATCGCGAGCGCCTCGTCGGCGCGCACCTGGCGACCCGACCAGATCAGCTCCTTCGCGCGGGCGCTCCCGACGAGCCGGGCGAGGCGCTGGGTCGCGCCGCCACCCGGGATGATGCCGAGGAGGATCTCGGGCTGACCGAGCCGGGCCGAGTCCCCCGCCACCCGGAGGTCGCACGCGAGCGCGAGCTCGAGTCCCCCGCCGAGTGCATAGCCGTTGATCGCGGCGATCACCGGCACGCCGATGCCGGCGACGGCGTCGAGCGCGTCGCGGAACGCTGCGGTGACGGACCGTGCAGCCGCGGGATCGTCGAACTCCTCGATGTCGGCACCGGCGGCGAGCGCCTTCGCCGACCCGCACACCACCACCGCGCGCACTGCGGCGTCGGCCGCGACCCGGCGCGCCGCTGCGGCGAGGTCGGCGAGCAACGCGCGCGAGAGCGGGTTGAGGGGAGGGCGATCGAGGCGCAGCACGGCCACGCCGTCGTCGCGCACATCGACGGCGACGAACGGTCGCTCGTCGCCGTCTCGACGCTCAGCAGCTCGCGGGTCAGGGGACTGATCGGACATGCCCGGAGCGTATTCGGCCGCCCTGGTCCGGTGGACGTGCGTCCCTCACCCCGCCATATGCGGGTGAGGGACGCATCAAGGGAGGAGGAGGGAGGTGGCGGCGGCGGCGGGGTCGAGCTCTCGGTCGGCGACCCGGGCGACGAGCGCGTCGAACTCCGGGCCCGAGCACACCGCGTCGGTCTCCGCGGCCAGCCGGGCGAGCACGAGCGCTCGCACCTCGTCGGCGAGCCGCGCCCGGCGCCGCTGCTCGAGCGACCCGTCGGCCTCGAGGAACGCCCGGTGCGCCAGGACCGCGTCGAAGAGCGCGTCGATGCCCGTCCCCTCCGTCGCGATCGTCGACACGATCGGGGGCACCCACGCTCGTTCCCCCGACAGCTCGAGCATCTGGAGGAGGTCCCGGGTCGCGGCGTCCACTCCCGGGCGGTCGGCCTTGTTCACGACGAACACGTCGGCGATCTCGAGGAGTCCGGCCTTGTTGGCCTGGACCCCGTCGCCCCAGCCCGGGTTCACGACCACGACCGTCGTGTCGGCCGCATCCGCGATCTCGACCTCCACTTGGCCGACGCCGACCGTCTCGATCAGCACCCACGGCTTGCCCGCGGCATCGAGCACCCGCATCGCCTGCGGGACCGCGAGCGTCAGCCCGCCGAGGTGCCCGCGGGTGGCCATCGAGCGGATGAACACGCCGGGGTCGGTGGCGTGGTCCTGCATCCGGACCCGGTCCCCCAGGATCGCGCCGCCGGTGAACGGGCTGGTGGGGTCGACGGCGAGGACTCCGACCTCGTCGCCGTCGCGGCGGATCCTCGCGATGAGCCGGTCGGTGAGCGTCGACTTCCCCGCGCCGGGCGCCCCGGTGATCCCGACCGTGTAGGCCCGCCCGGTGCGCGGGTACAGCGCGGCGACCACCTCGACCGCCTCGGGTGCGCCGGTCTCGACGAGCGAGATCAGCCGCGCGACCGCCCCGCGATCGCCGGCGATCGTGCCGGCGACGAGACGCGCGACCCCGGCGGGGTCTGCCACGGGCCTGCGGCTACTCGGTGTCGACGTTGTCGGCTTCGACCGCAACGATCCCCGGGACCCGGTCCTTGATGATCCGCTCGACACCGGCCTTGAGCGTCATCGTGGACACGGGACAGGTCCCGCACGCGCCGAGGAGCTCGACGTGGACGATGTGCTCGTCGTCGATGGTCTTGAAGACGATGTCGCCACCGTCGGCCTGGAGCGCGGGACGGATGGCTTCGATCGCCGACAGGACACCGGCTTCCATGTCCCCGGCTTCGGTCGTCGACGTGCTCATCGCGCGGTCCCTTCGAGTGCCACTGGCCGGATGCTCGGTTGGCTGGATGCTCGTACTCCGAGGTCGAACACCCCCAGTATCGCAGCATTCCCTCCGGAGCCCGCCTCCGCGCCCGGCGTCAGCGCAGGACCCGCTCCACCGAGGCACCGAGCGCCCGCAGCTGGCCCGGGAGGTCGGCGTAGCCCCGCTCGACGTGGAACGGGTCGAGCACGACGGTCTCGCCGTCGGCGGCCAGGCCCGCGAGGACGAGCGCGGCCCCGGCCCGGACGTCGCGTGCGCGCACGGGAGCCCCCGAGAGCCGCGGCACGCCGCGGACGACGGCGTGGCGACCCTCGGTCCGGATGTCGGCGCCCATACGGTTCAGCTCGTCGACGAACGCGAACCGGTTGTCGAAGATGTTCTCGGTGACGATGGCGGTGCCATCGGCCGTCGCGAGAGCGGCGACGGCGAGGGGCATGAAGTCGGTCGCGAACCCGGGGTACGGGAGGGTCTGGAGGTCGACGGATCGCAGGCGCTCGTCCCGTCGCACGCGGAGCCCGTCGGAGACCGCGCTGACCTCGACGCCCATGTCGGTGAGCTTGCGGCCGACCATCTCGAGGTGACCCGGCCGGATCCCCTCGACCGTGATGTCGCCACCCGCGACCGCGCACGCCATCAGCAGCGTCCCGGCCTCGATCCGATCGCCGATGATCGGGCGCTCGACCGACTGGAGCGAGCCGACGCCTTCGATCCGGATGGTCGACGTCCCCGCGCCCTCGAGGTGGGCGCCCATCTCGGTGAGCATCGCCGCGAGATCGCAGACCTCCGGCTCCCGCGCCGCGTTCTCGATGACGGTGTCGCCCTTGGCGAGCACCCCCGCGGTCATCACGGTCTCGGTGGCGCCGACGCTCGGGAACTCCAACACCACGCGCGCTCCCCCCAGCGCGGTGCACTTCGCCTCGATGAACCCGTGCACGACCTGGAGATCCACGCCCATGGCCTCGAGCGCGCGGAAGTGCATGTCGAGCTTCCGGCTCCCGATGTTGTCGCCGCCCGGCATCGCGACCCGAGCCGAGCCGGTCCGCGCCAGCAACGGGCCGAGCACGTTGATCGAGGCCCGCATCCGGCTGACGAGCTCGTAGGGCGCCTCCGGCGCGAGCGTGTCCGGCACCTCGATGCGCAGCTCGTCGCCCGCGTGCACCGCGTCGGCTCCGACAGCGCCGAGGAGGTCGATCATCACACCGAGGTCATCGACCGCCGTGATGTTGCGCAGCACGGTCGTGCCGGGCGCGAGCAACGCGGCCGCCATCTGCTTCAGGCCGGCGTTCTTCGTCATCCCGGAGACGCGCACGGTGCCCGAGAGCGGTGGCCCGGGTCGGACGACGTACTGGTCGGCCTCGGGATCCTGCGCGCCTCGGTCCATCAGCGTCCAGCGTACGGGAGCCCCACGCAGTGGGAGCGAGTGACCGGACTCACCGTCCCCGGTAGACGGGCTCCCGACCCTCGACGAAGGCCGTGATGGCCTCCTTCATGTCGTCGGAGCGCAGGCAGATGGCCTGGGCCGCCGCCTCGACGCGGAGTCCTTCGCGCACCGTGAGCCCCGAGCCGGCAGCCTCGACCGCGCGCTTCGCGCCCTGCACCGCGAGCGGTGGCTGCGCCGCGATGGCACGCGCGAGCCCGAAGGCCTCCTCCTCGAGCTCCTCGTCCGACACGACGCGCTCGGCGATGCCGAGACGCCCGGCGTCGTCGGCGTCGAACTTCGCCGCGGTGAAGATCAGCTCCTTGGCCTTCCCGGCGCCGATGAGGCGCGGGAGCCGCTGCGTCCCCCCCAGGTCCGGGATGATCCCGTACTTGAACTCGAGCAGGCCGAGCTTCGTGCCTCGCGCGACGACGCGCAGGTCGCACGCGAGCGCGAGCTGGAGGCCCGCGCCGAGCGCGTAGCCGCGCACCGCCGCGATCGTCGCGAACGGCACCTCGGCGAGCCAGGTGTAGGCCTCTTGTGCGCCGAGGATCGTGGCCGCGACCGGATCCTCGTCGGCGCCCTCCGCCATCGCACCGAGGGCACCGGTGACGCCCGCGTCGCCGTCGCCCGCCGACGCGTTCGCCGTGAAGACGCTGGTGTCGATGCCGCTGGAGAAGGCCCGGCCCTCCCCGATCACGACGAGCGCCCGAAGGTCTCCGGGGTCGGCGAGCAGCGCGGCGCCCAGCGCACGCATCTCGGACCACATCTGGACCGTGAAGGCGTTGAGGGTGTCGGGCCGCGCGAGCGTCAGGGTCCCGACGTGCTCCCGCTGCTCGAACCGCAACGTGGTGAGCGTCGACGCATCGAAGGTGGCCATCGACCGGGAGGCTATCCCGCCTTCGGGAAGATGATCGCGGTCTCGTCGCGCGGCAACGCCAGCGCACTGTCGTCCCCCACGCAGATGACCTCGATCGGGGTCGTGAACCCGGGTACGTGGAGCGCCCCGCGTGCGATCGCCGTCGTCCCCTCCGGGAGCGCGTCGGCCGTGGACGCCGTGGCAAGCAGCTCTCCCGGCCCCGCCGCGGTGCACAGGCGCGACGCGAGGTTGACGGCACTTCCGACGTAGTCATCACCTTCGAGCAGCAGCACCGGCCCCGTGGCGAGGCCCCCGCGCAACGGGAGCCCACCTGTCGCCTCCGCGACCACACCGGCGCGCATCAGCCCCACGGCGGCATCGACGAGGCGCTCCTCCTTGGTGCTCACGAGCATCACGCCGTCGCCGAGCCACTTGTCGACGCGGACCGCGTGGTCGGACGCCGACTCCCGCACGTGCGCGCGGAACCGCGTGAGGAGGCGCACCGCCTCCTCGTCGCCGTGGAGATCCGTGAACCTCGTGAACCCCGAGAGGTCGAGGAAGGCGAAAGAACGTTCGACACGCATGGGTCCAGTGTGACGCATCGCGCCCGCGGACCTGGGACTCCTTTGGTGACGCCACCGGGTGTTCCCGGCGTGCTCGCCGGTCCGACCCCTGACGGAAGCACGGCGCGGAGGCGCTCAGGCGAGTCCGGTCACCCATGTGACGGAAGTCTCAGCGACGTCGGCCAGTGCGCCCTCGGGGGTGATCCCCGATCGCTTGAGAGGCCGGAACCCGTGGTCGGCAGTGTCGAGCCAGTGCTTGGTCACCTCGCCCTTGATCTTGCGCGCCGACCGGGTGAGCTCGGCGCGTGGTGCCATCGAGTCGCGTGTCCCGCTCACGAACAGGACGGGGATCGTCAGGCGCGTGAAGTGCTCGTCGCGTCGGCGGTCGGGTCGGCCCATCGCGTGCAGCGGGTACCCGAGGAGCAGCAGGCCGAGCGCAGGCAACGGGTCCTCGGCGTCGCCGACGACGAGGGAGCAGTACCGTCCTCCCATCGAGCGCCCCCCGAGCACGATCCGCTCGGGCGGAAGACCGGTCCGACGCGCGAGCGACGCCGCCGCCGCGCGCGTCGCCGCTTCGAGGACGAAGGGACGATCCGGCGCACGGCGACCGGCGACCCGGTAGGGGTAGTCGAAGCACAGCGACGGGACCCCGGCCGACGCGAGGGCTGTGGCGACCGCGACGAGCGCGGGGGCGTGGCGGTCCGAGCCGGCACCGTGGGCGAGGAGCACGGCGCGGTCGGCGCCGCGGCGCGGGCCACGGAAGGTCGCGCTCATCGCTGGGTCGGCTCCCGGTCGCGATCCGGCTCCCGACCCGGGGCTCGGTCGAGGACGTGCCGGGTGAGGAAGCGGTCCGTGCGCGCGTACACGTCGACGATCGTCGACTCGGCCGCCCAACCGTGCCCTTCACCCCGGTAGACCTCGAGCTCGACCGTCCCGCCCGCGTCGCGGATCGCGTCGACGAGCGCCCGCGCCTGCTCCGCCGGCACCACCTTGTCGGCGTCACCCTGGAGCACGAGCGTGGGCACGCGGATCCCGCCCGCGCACGCAACCGGTGACCGTTCCCGGTAGCGCGTGGCCTCGGCCGGGAGTGGGCCGACGATCCGGTCGAGGTACCGCGACTCGAACCGGTGGGTCGTCGTCGCGAGCGCCGCCAGGTCGGTCACGCCGTACGAGCTGACCACCGCCCGCACGAGGTGCGGGTGCCGGGCCGCGACGAGCAGGACCGTGAGCCCGCCCGCGCTGCTCCCCGCCGCGGCAACCCGGGTCGGGTCACCCCATCCCCGGTCGGCGGCAACCGTGATCGCGTGCGCGACGTCGGCCACGTCGAGCACACCCCAGCCGCCCGTCAGCTCCTGGGTGTACTCGCGTCCGTGACCCGTGCTCCCACGGAAGTCGGGCGCGAGCACCGCCCATCCCCGCGAGACGAAGTACTGCACCCAGGGCCGCCACTGCACGGTCGACTGGCCCGTCGGTCCGCCGTGCACGTCCACGAGCAGCGGTGGCACCTCGTGCCGGTCCGGGCCGGGTGCAGGGCGGAACAGCAGGCCGAACCGGGGCGTGCCGTCGTCGCCCGACCAGTCGACCGGCTCGGGCTCCACGAAGTCGTCCTCGATCCCGGCGGGCGCACCGCGCGCCACCGTGCGTCGCCCGGCGTCCGGCGCGGCACCCCCGAGCGAGTCGTGGACGGTGACGGTCGGCGGTGTGCGCGCACCCGACCGGATCGCGACGATGCCACCCGCGCCCCAGTCCAGTCCGTGGTGCCAGCCCCTCGCGAGGTCGGTGAGGCGACCGGTCGCGACGTCGGCGACGACCAACCGGGCGAAGCCGCGCTCGTTGCGCACGAACGCGATCGCGGCTCCGTCGGGCGACCACGCGAACGAACGCTGCCCGACGCCCCACGCCGGCTCGGCGTGCTCGTGTTCCTCCGTCACGAGCGGTCGCGGTCGAGCACCGTCGGCCGCGGCCACCCAGACGTTGCACCAGCCCCCGCGGTCCCGGACGAACGCCAGCGACGACCCATCAGGCGAGAACCGCGGCTGACCCACCGCCTCGTCGGATCCGCCGGCGACCACGACCGGCGATGCCCCGTGCCCGTCGGCGACGACCAGACGCGAGGCGTCCCAGGACATGGCTGCGAGGTCCCACTCGTGCCACGCCAGCCGCGACCCGTCCGGCGACCACGCGGGATCCCAGGCGAAGTCGGCGTGCGAGACCACAGCGGGGGGACGCCCGCCGTCGGTCCCCACGATCGCGATGTCACACGTCTCGTCGGTCTCCAGCACGAACGCGATCCGGGAGCCTTCGAGGTCCGGTGCCGGCGCCGACGCGCGGCCTTCTCCGACGAGGGTTCGGTGCGGGCGGCCGTCGATCCCGACCAGGCGCAGCGACCCGTCGGCCCCGACGACCGCAACCTGCTCGGCGCCCACCCAGCACCACGCGCCGCCCCCGGTCGCGCGCGTGGGCGTGACGCCTCCGTCCGTCGTGATCGCCCGCCTCGGCGCGCTGCCGTCGACCGGGACCAGCATCAGCTCGGCGCGGCCGTCGATCCCCTCGACCCAGCCCAGCCACCGGCCGTCGGGAGACCACCGGGGATCGGCCACGACCGCGGACCGCGCGATCAGCGAAGCATCGAGCGGCGGCACGATCGGAGGGTACCGGGCCGGCGATCGACGACCAGGAGGGCCGGATGCGCTTCGTCTCGCCGTCCGGCTCCACTCCGGAGCTATCGCACTGGGTGGCCGGCTGAACGCCGAACGCGGTCTCGTGGGGGTCGTCCCAGCCCTCGCCCAGTAGAATCGTCTCCTTATGTCTGCCCCGGCCCGGTCGTCGCACGATCCGTTGCGCATCGCCTACCTCGTCTACCGGGGGAACCCGCACTGTGGCGGTCAGGGCGTCTACACCCGTGAGCTCGCGAAGGAGCTCACCGAGCTCGGCCACCAGATCACGGTCTTCTCCGGCCCGCCCTACCCCGACCTCGTCGACCCCGAGCAGCTCGTCGAGGTCCCCGGTCTCGACCTCTACCCGGCCGACAACCCGTTCCGGGTCCCGTGGCCGCACGAGTTCCGGGACCTGATCGACGTCAAGGAGTTCGCGATCATGTGCGGCGCCGGGTACCCGGAGCCGTACGCCTTCAGCCTGCGGATCCGCCGGGAGCTGCGCGACCGGCGGGCCGACTTCGACCTCGTCCACGACAACCAGTGTCTCGGCACCGGGCTCCTCCCGATGATGCACGAGGACGGCTGGCCGGTACTGGCCACGCTCCACCACCCGATCACGGTCGACCGTGAGCTCGAGCTGGCCCACACCGCCAACCCGTGGCGGCGGTTCACCCTGCGACGCTGGTACGCGTTCCTCGACATGCAGATGGAGGTCGCCCGCCAGATCCCGCGTGTTCTCACGGTCTCGGAGTCGTCCCGCGACGACATCGTCGACCAGATGGGCGTGCCGGAGGAGACGCTGCACGTCGTCCCGGTCGGGATGAACCCCGCCGTGTTCCGCCCGAAGCCCGAGATCTCCCGCGTCCCCGGTCGCCTCATGACCACCGCCAGCGCCGACATCCCGATGAAGGGCCTCTCGCCGCTGCTCGAGGCGCTGGCGAAGGTCCGCACCGACGTCGAGCACGCGCATCTGGTCGTGATCGGCAAGCCCAAGGCGAAGAGCAAGATCCCCGCGCTCCTCGAGCGCCTGGGGCTCCGCGACGCAGTCGAGTTCGTGAGCGGGGTGACCACGGAGCGGATCGTCGACCTCTACGCCGAGGCCGAGGTCGCGTGTGTCCCCTCGCTCTACGAGGGCTTCTCACTCCCCGCGGTCGAGGCCATGGCATGCGGCGTCCCCGTCGTCGGCACCACGGGCGGCGCCGTGCCGGAGGTCATCGGCCGGGACGGCGAGACCGGCCTGCTCGTGCCGCCGGGTGAACCCGATGCGCTCGCGGTCGCCATCGTGCGCGCGCTCGGCGACGAACCGCTCCGAGCCCGGATCGGCGCCGCAGGGCGCGAACGGGCCCTGGCCGGCTTCACCTGGCGTCGCACGGCCGAGGGGACCGCCGAGCACTACCGCGGACTGCTCGACGAGCACGCCGCCCGGAGCTCCGCTGCCGGGGTGGTCGCCTGATGCTCACCGTCGACTTCGACCGGCTCGGCGTCACCGACGGGACGCGCCTGCTCGACATGGGCTGCGGTGGTGGCCGACACGCGTTCGAAGCCTGGCGGCGCGGCGCGACCGTGGTTGCGTTCGACTACTCCGAGGCCGAGCTCAAGGAGGTCCGGGGGATCCTCGGCGGGATGCTCTCCGCCGACGAGCTCCCCCACGGCGAGCGCGGCGGCGCGGTCAACGGCGACGCGCTGCGGCTGCCGTTCCCCGACGCGACGTTCGATGCCGTGATCGGCTCGGAGGTCCTCGAGCACCTGTGGGACGACGAAGGCGCCATCCGTGAGCTCGTCCGCGTCCTCAAGCCGGGTGCCCGCATGGCGGTCACCGTGCCGACCCGGTGGCCCGAGCGGGTGTGCTGGGCGCTCGACCACCGCTACCACGACGTCCCCGGCGGACACGTGCGCATCTACCGCCAGCACGAGCTCGAGACGAAGCTGGAGGCGGCGGGCACGTGGCTGCGGGGGTCGCACCACGCGCACGCCCTGCACTCGCCGTACTGGTGGCTCCAGTGCGCCACCGACGTCCACCCGCCGGGCGGCGCCGACCGGCACTGGGCCGTGCGCAAGTACCACGACTTCCTCGCCTGGCAGATCACCGAACAGCCCCGCTGGGTGAACACGCTCGAGCGGGTGCTCAACCCCGTCCTCGGCAAGAGCCTCGTCGTCTACGTGCAGAAGGTCGCGCGATGAACAAGAAGGTGGATCGCTGATGCCCCCGCACCACGTCCCGTCCGTCGAGGGGATCCTCACGGCCGACCAGGTCTCGGCGACCGTCGACGCCATCGCGGCGATCCAGCTCCCCGACGGCAACATCCCCTGGACCCCGGGCGACCACACCGACCCGTGGAACCTCGTCGAGGCCGCCATGGCTCTCGACATCGGCGGGCGCCACCACGAGGCGACGCGCGCGTACGAGTGGCTGCGCTCGATGCAGCACGTCGCCGGCTGCTGGCACGCCTACTACGTCGGGAACGACGTCAAGGACCACGCCCTCGACACCAACGTCACCTGCTACATCGCCAACGGTGTCTGGCACCACTACCTCACGACCGGCGACACGGGCTTCCTCGAGGACTTCTGGCCCGACGTCGAGCGCGCGATCGACTACGCGCTCGACCTCCAGGCCGAGACCGGCGAGATCGCGTGGCGCGGCGACGAACCCGCGCCGGGCGCGCTCCTCACCGGCTGCTCGTCGATCCACGCCAGCATCCGTTGCGCGATCGCGATCGCCGAACGACTCGGCCACGAGCGCCCCGACTGGGAGCTGTCGCTCGGTCGTCTCGCGATCGCCATCGCGCATCGCCCGGAGCGCTTCCTCGACAAGGACCGCTGGGCGATGGACTGGTACTACCCGATCCTCGGGGGCCCACTGCGCGGTGAGTCCGCGCACGCGCGGGTCGCGTCGCAGTGGGAGACGTTCGTCGTCGAGGGCCGCGGCGTGCGCTGCGTCTCCGACCGCCCCTGGGTGACCGCGGCCGAGACCTGCGAGCTGGTCCTCGCGCTCGACGCGATCGGGGCCGACGACCTCGCCCGTGACCTCTTCACGTGGGTCCAGTTCCTCCGCCACGACGACGGTGGCTACTGGACCGGCATGAACTTCGACGACGAGCGCTTCGGCGAGGACGGCGAGCTCTACCCCGTCGAGCAGCCCACCTGGAACTCTGCCGCCGTCGTGCTCGCAGCGAACGCGCTCGCCGGCACCGGGCCGACGGCGGGCCTGTTCCGCGGCGAGGGGCTCCCGGTCGGACTCACCCCGGCCGAGCTCATCGAAGCCGGCGCCGAGATCGAGGCCGAGTACACCCGGTCGACTCGCGGTCGCGACCAGGCGTAGGACGCCCCGCTCGCCCTCCTTCGTCGCATCGAGATCGGCCAGGAGTTCTTCCGCGTTCGTCGTCGCACCTGCGGGGTTTCGTCGTCAGCATGAGCGTGATCGAACACACGTTCGCCCCCGAACTCCGGCAGGCCGAGACCGAGCCCGACGGAGCCACCAAGCGCTTCGACTTCCGCGACCGCGTCGATTCGCTGCGGTGCCGGTCGACGCGGGACCTCCGCCGCTACGTCACGGATCTCGCCGCGCAGGAGCAGCAGATCCGCCTCGAGCGCCTCGCCGTCACCCGGGTCCTCGACGACCGCCACGCTCTCGGCGCACTGCCCGACCCGAAGGCCTCGGCACTTCGCACCCGCACCGAGCTCGAGGTCGCTCGCGCGCTCGAATCGCTTCCCGCGGTGAGCGCGGCAGCCCATGAGGGCTCGCTCTCGTGGGATCAGCTCGCTCCCGTGGCCCGGGTTGCGACGCCGGCCACGGACGCCGAATGGGCCACCAGGGCACCGAACGTTGCGCCAGTGGACCTCCAGCGCATGGCGCGGGCGGCCCGGAAGGTCACGACCGAAGACGCCGCCGCGCGGCGGGCCGCGCGGGCGGTGTTCACCTGGCGTGAAGCCGAGAACGGCATGGCCTGCGGACGCTGGGCGCTCCCCGACGTCGACGGCGTGCTCGTCGACAAGGTCCTCGACCACATGGCCGAACGCATGCGCCCCGCCAAAGGCCTCGCCTGGGACTCCCTCGCCCACCGCAAGGCCGACGCCCTCGTCGAGCTCGCCCGCACCTACGCCGACGCCGAACGCACCGGCCGCTCCCGCGTCGAGATCGTCCAGATCACCGACCAACGCGGCGCGGTGACGAGCGAGGTCGAAGGCATCCCGCTCGCCCCCGGCACGGTCGACGCGCTCCGTCCCGACGCCAAGACCCGCGACGCGGTCCTCGACGACACCGGCACCCACACCACCCGACGACCCCGCACCGCGCTCCCCGCCGACGTGGAACGACACGTCCGCCGCCGCGACCACCACTGCCGGGTCCTGGGCTGCGAAGCCACCCGGGGCATCCAGATCCACCACACCAACCCGATCTGTCACCACGGCGACTCCCACGACCCGCGCGAGCTGGCGGCGGTCTGCCCACCGCACCACGCGATCCTCGAACCCCACGGCCCCTACCGACTCGTCGGCAACCCGGAGGCACCCGACAGCCTCACGCTTGTGCACCGCAACGACCAGGCGCGTGATGGCCCGGACCCCTGAGCCGTCAGCCGGGACGACGGAGCACGCGCAGGGAGCCGGTCGTGGACACGTGCTCGAAGCCGTCCTCCACCGCGCGCGTCCAGACCTCGAACGGGGCCTGACCGCCCTCGGAGGGGTCCTCGAACACGTCGTGGAAGACGAGCAGGCCACCGGGCGCCACGCGCGGGGACCAGCCCTCGTAGTCCGCCAGCGCGAGGTCGAACGCGTGACCGCCGTCGATGAAGAGCAGGCCGAGCGGCGTCGTCCAGTGCTGTGCGACCGTCGCCGACACGCCCACGACCGCGACGACGACGTCTCCGAGGCCGGCGTCCTCGATCGTGCGCCGGAACCACGGGAGCGTGTCCATCCGGCCCGTGCGCGGGTCGACGAGGCGTTCGTCGTGGTGCTCCCAGCCGGCCTGGTTCTCCTCGGAGCCGTGATGGTGGTCCACCGTGAACAGGACCGTCTCCGCGGCGCGCGCCGCGGCGCCCAGGTACACGGCCGACTTCCCGCAGTACGTGCCGACCTCGAGAAGCGGGCCCACCGCGCCTCCGACGAGACCGGCATCGTGGAGCGCGAGCCCTTCGTCGTCGGGCATGAACCCGATCGCCGCGCGCGCGTGCTCGAGGAGGGTCGCGTCCATCCGGGCGCCCGCTACAGGACCGGGGCCTCGGTGACCGCGCCCATCCGCATCGTCCACGGCTTCGACCGGTGCATCGAGGCGTACGGGCCGCGGGCGTACGGGTACCCACCGGGGAGCTCCTCGGCCCGTCCGGCAGGCACGTCGGACATCGTCTCGAACTCGGTGCTGCGCTCCGGTGCGTCTCCCATCAGATCCCAGGCTAACCCTGCCACCCCGAGTGGTTGGCGGGGCCCCGAGACAGCGCCCACGCCGAGCGTGCTGGTACGGTCGCTCCGCATGACCCCCGGCGAAGTGGTCACCGCCCTCATCCGGGCCAACGAGGCACGTGACGTCGAGACGGTGCTCGCGCTGTGCACGAACGACATCGAGTACGAGAACGTCCCGATGAACGTGATGCGCGGCCACGACGAGATCCGCACGATGCTCGGCCCGTTCCTCGGTTCGGCCGAGCGCGTCGAGTGGGAGGTGCTGGCCCAGGTCGAGCAGGGCGACGTCGTGATGAACGAGCGCGTCGACCGCTTCTGGCTGCCGGGCGACGTCACCGTCGAGCTGCGGGTTGCGGGCCTCTTCGAGGTGCGTGACGGGCTGGTCTCCGTCTGGCGCGACTACTTCGACCTGCCGTCGTTCACCGAGCAGATGTCCTGATGCGGTTCGGTCGTCGTCGGAAGCACAAGGAGAAGCAGCGCGCCGCGTGGGACGCCGTGGCGGCGACGCTCGAGGCGCCACCGGGGGTCTCCGGCGACGACATTCCCGTCGTCGCTCCCTCCCCTGACGCGGCCGCGACCTCCGCGCCGCCCCGCGCGCCCGGTGACGAGGCGTTCGCGCCGGTCACCCCGGAACCGGTCACCCCCGCGCCGCCCGCGCCGCCCGCGCCGCCCGAGGCGGACGCCCCGGTCGCCCCCGCGACACCGCCCGTGCCGGAGGCACCAGCACCGGCCGTGGACGTCCCGGATGCGCCACCCGTCGCGCCACCGTCGACACCACCGGCCGCGCCGCCGCCGGCACCACCGGCCGCGCCGCCACCCTCCCGGCCACCGGTGTTCCGGTTCACGCCGACGGGGACCGTCGAGGTCCCCACCCCGACCGCACCCGTCGCACCCGTCGCACCCGACCCACCGCTGACGGTCGTGCCCGACCCCGAGCCGCCCGCGGCCACGGGACTCGCGACCACGCCGCCCCTCGCGCCCACCGGGCCGGTGACACCGGTCGCACCGGTCGCACCCAGCGAGCCGGACGAGGCGCCACCCGTGGCGCCGCGCCTCGCGCCAGAGCCCCACGCGACGCTGCCGGTCTTCGTCGCGCCCCCGTCCCATCTCGCGCCGCCATCCCAGCCGGCGCCACCGGCCGCGCCCCCGTCGCTCCCCGCTCCGACCGGCCGGATCGCGACCATTCCCCATTCGACCCGGGCCGTGGCCGAGCGCATGCGCCACGCCCTGGACGAGATGGTGCAGCTCTCGATGCACATGGACGCCTGGATGGACCAAGCGGTGGAGATGCGCACCCAGCTCCTCTCCGAGTGGGACGACGACACGCTGCGCCCGAGCTACACCGACTTCGTCGTGCGCGCCGTCGCACGCGCGCTCGTGCAGCACCCCGAGCTCAATGCCGTCATCCGCGGTGACTCCATCGAGCTCCTCCCGCAGGTACACGTCGGCATCACCCTGCCCGGTCGCGACGGGATCGACATCCCCGTGGTCCGCGACGCCGACCGGCGCAACCTGAAGAGCATCGCCGCCGCATCCCTGGGCATCGACGATGCGCTCGTCGGCCCACGCTCGCTCCTCGGTCCGAGCGCCACTGCCCCCGACGGCGTCGCCTGGAGGGCCCCAGACGACACCACTCCCGCCCCGCCCACGGCACCGCCTCCAGGATCCGAGAGCTCCGCGCTCGACACGGACGTCGCGACTGATGCCCCCGCGTCGTTCGTGGTCGCATCTCTGGGCGTCTACGGCGTCGACGCGTTCACCCCTGTCGTGATGAGCCCGAACGTCGCGACGCTGGCGATCGGCCGCGTACGTGACGCGACGAGGTGGGAGGGCGACCACCCCACGCGGGCATCCGCCATGACGCTCACGCTCGCCTGGGACCATCGTGCCGTCGACGGTACGACCGCCGCTGAGTTCCTCGCCGAGGTGCGCGACATCCTCGAGCAGCCGTACCGCCTGCTCGTCGACTGACGCGTCCTGCTCGTCGACTGGCGCGCCCGGCCCGGCTCGACCCGGCGGACGGCTCAGTCCCCGACGGGTACCGGTGCTTCCGGGTGCTCGGCTCGGCTGGCCAGGAACGCGCCCAGCAGCACCAGGACCACGCCGATCCCCTCGTAGGCCGCGAAGCGCTCGTCGAGGAAGCTGACCCCGAGGGTGATCGAGACGACTGGCATGAGATACGTGAGGACGGTGCCGCGGGTGGCGCCCACCCTGCCCATCAGCGTGGCCCCGGCGACGAAGGCAACCCCGGTCCCGAGCACGCCGAGCGCGAGCAACGCCGCGAAGGATCCCACGCCGAACCCCGAGTCGCCGAACCCGATCGCGGCATACGGAGCGGTGAGGACGAGCGCGACGAGCTGCGCCCGGGCCAGGACCGCCAGCCCGCCGTAGCGCTGCTGGAGCGGAACGGCCAGGTTGCTCGCGATCCCGTACGACGCCGTGGCGAGCACGACGAGGATCACGCCCGCGACCGACGCGTCGGCTCCGCGGAGCGACGGCCACGAGAGCACGACCACGCCGACGAGCCCGACGAGGAGTCCCAGCCGCAGCACCCGGCCGGGCATCGCGCGGAGGAGCATCGCGGCGACGATCGCCGTCCAGATGGGCGTCGCGGCCGTGATCATCCCGGCGACGGAGGAGTCGATCCACTGCTCGGCGACCGAGTACAGCGTGAGCGGAACGGCCATCCAGAACAGCCCGACGAGCGCGACGCGCCCCCGGTCCGCGGCGACGATCGCGACGCGTCGCGTGGCGGGGAGGGACCACAGCGCCATCGCTCCGAAGGCGATCCGACCGAACGTCACGAGCCCGGGCGAGAAGTGGTCGAGTCCCACCGAGATGAAGAAGAACGACGAGCCCCAGACGAGCGCGCAGGTCGACAACAGCATCCAGTCGTACGCGCGGAACGCTCCGGTCTCGCTCCCGACGCTGGTCGTGACGAGCCGTTCGCCCCGGGCTGCCGTCGGGAGTCCGTCGTCGACGGTGCTCACGCGCGGCCGGCGGTGGTGCGGAACTGACCGGTACCGGCGGTGACCCCACCGTCGACCGGGACCGCGGCCCCGGTGACGAACGACGCGTCGTCGGACACGAGGAACGCGATCACGGCCGCCACCTCCTCGGGTCGACCCCAGCGTTGCAGTGGTACGTGGCTTCGCATCTCCTCGAACATGTCCGGTGCGTGCCGCTCCAGAGGCGTCGTCATCCCGGTCGACGCGATCCCGCCCGGGCACACGGCGTTCACTCGGATCCCGTCGATCGCGAGATCGATCGCCGCGGCGCGCGCGAAGTTCACCGCTCCGCCCTTCGCCGCGTTGTAGGCCCACATCCCCGGGTCGGCGAACAGGCCCGAGACCGATCCGGTGACGACGATCGAAGGACCTGGGCCGCTCGTCGCGCTCCGCAGCGCAGGGATCGCCGCCCGCACCCCGAGGACGACACCACGGAGGTTGACCTCCAGGACGCGATCGAGCTCGGAGAGTGGCTGCGACTCGAGCGACCCGCTGGAACCGACCGCCGCGTTCAACACGAGGGCGTGCAACCCGCCGAACTCCTCGACCGCACGGGCGACGGCACGAGCGTTGCCCGTCTCCGTCGCGACGTCCGACACGTGCGCGACCACCCCGGGATCATCGAGGTCGTCGACCCATCCCAGACGGGCCGCGTCGACATCGACCGCGACGACCGACCATCCGTCGCGTCGGAGCCGTTCGACGGAGGCTCGCCCGATGCCCGATGCCGCGCCGGTCACCAGGGCCGACTTCTCGGTCGCGGTGGGTTTCGGGGCCGTCGCAGCTGCGGTCACGGGCGCCAACGTAGCGGCATGCTGCTCCGACGAGGCCCCCGGGTAGGCTCAGACCTCATGATGGAGCAACGCGAAGCCCCCGATCGCAACCTCGCACTCGACCTCGCCCGCGTCACCGAAGCCGCGGCCCTGGCCGCCGCTCGCTGGATCGGGCGAGGCGACAAGCTCGCCGCCGATCAGGCCGCCGTCGACGCCATGCGCCTCGTGCTCAACAGCGTCCCGATCGAGGGCGTCGTGATCATCGGTGAGGGCGAGAAGGACGAAGCGCCGATGCTCTACAACGGCGAGGAGATCGGAGCGGGAGGCTCGGCCTGCGACATCGCAGTCGACCCGGTCGACGGAACCACGCTCACCTCGCTCGGTCGCAACAACGCGATCGCCGTGATCTCGGTCGCCGAACGGGGGTCGATGTTCAACCCCGGTCCGTGCGTCTACATGGAGAAGATCGCGGTCGGGCCCGAGGCCCGCGACGTCATCGACCTCGACGCACCGGTGCAGGCCAACCTCGAGGCCGTCGCCAAGGCCAAGGGCGAGCAGGTCAAGGACGTCACCGCGGTCGTGCTCGACCGCGAGCGCCATGCCGACATCATCCGGGAGTGCCGGGAGGCCGGCGCGATGGTGCGGCTGATCCCGGACGGCGACGTCATGGGCGCCCTCGAGACCGCGTGGGCGGACTCCGGATCGGACATCCTCTTCGGTGTCGGAGGGACGCCCGAAGGCGTCATCGCCGCGTGTGCGCTCAAGTCGCTCGGTGGCGAGATCCAGGGTCGACTCGTGGCCCGCAACGACGAGGAGCGGCGTGCCGCGCTCGACGGCGGCTACGACCTCGACCGGGTGCTCACGACCGACGACCTCGTGTCGAGCGACGACGTGTTCTTCGCGGCAACCGGCGTGACCGAGGGCGACATCCTCCGGGGCGTCCGGTACCGGGGCGACGGCGCCACGACCGAGACCCTGAGCATGCGTTCGAAGTCGGGCACGATCCGGCGGATCAGCGCCACCCACAAGTGGCAGAAGCTGATGCGCTACTCGTCGCTCGACTACTAGCCGACCGTCGCCGTGCACCACTCCGGCACGTCGGTGACGCCCATCTCGACGAGCTGACACGCCAGCCGGGCGTTCGGCTCGGCGTACCGGTCCGAGAGCATCGCCCGCGCCGCGGGCGGGAGCTGTTCACGGCGCGCCGAGCCGTTCAGTCGGTAGTACGCGGACCGCAAGCGCTCCTTCACGCCGTAGTGGCGGCGGAGGAACCGCTCGAACCGATCGTTGAAGGCGAGCGCCACCCGTTGGAGTCCGGCCCGTCGATAGCCGGTGGTTCGGTTCTCCGATGCGAGGTCCGTCGACGGGAACGCATCGGGGTCGATCTCGAGGAAGGCCGCGGTGTGACGGAGCACCCGGTCGGGTTCGGTCATCAGGTCCTCGAAGAACACGACTTCCAGGCGTTCCCCGAACGCCGCGTGCCACGCCGGGAGCCAGTCCGCGTAGCACCCGCCTCGGAACGCGAACCACCGCTCGTTCTCCGCGACGCGGAAGTCGTCGTCGGTCAGCGCGTCTGCGTGCGCGAGGTACGCGTCGACGCCCAGTTCCTCGGCGATCCGCAAGCGCGCCTTCTGGAACGTGAAGAACGACCAGAAGCGCGCGACCGGCTCGCGCAGCACCACGATGACCCGGAGATCGTCACCGCACACCGAACGCATGGCGTCGATCACGGCGTCGCCGCCGTAGAAGTACGAGGGCGTCGCCTCGAGCCGGACTCGCGCCGTCGGGGACGCGTCGGCGAAGCACGCCTCGTAGGCATCGACCGGCTCCAGTTCCTTGCCCCACCGTGCTGGGAGGAAGTAGCGCGTCTCCTTGACCGCGGCCGCGGCCACCTCCGGATGCGACGACAAGGAGACGAACAGCGACGTCGTCCCCGCCTTGTTCACGCCGGCGATGATGGTGTTCGCTCGCATCAGGCCAGGCCAGTCACGAATCGCGGAGTCGCGCCCAGACCCCGCTCGTCGTCGTGTTGAAGTCGTAGACCGACCAGCCGATGGCATCACGCTTCTTGGCCGCCTTCACGAACCCCAGATAGTCCTTGGTCGTCGCGCTGTCGGCGATGCCTCCGATCGCGTGCACGTCGGCTTCCGGGTCGCCGAGGCGCTTGCGGACACGCCGGATGTTCTCCTCGGTGTAGGTGAACCCGTCTCGTAGGCCGGACGCGGTGTCGCGGTTCGTCCAGTAGCTCATCGGCATCCACACGTCGAACAAGCCTCGCAGCTTCTTCCAGGGGAAGTCGGGCCAGTAGAGGAGGTTGACCTCCTCCAGCAGCAATGGCTCGAGGACGATCGCTCCCAGCGGTCGGTCCTCCACGATCGCGCGAGCCTTCTTCGCGAGGCGCACGAGCGCCGGGTTCCGCTTGGCCGGATCGGGCACGCCCTGGGTCCACTCGATGTCGAGCGCGATCCCGTCGAAGCGCTCACCCCGGGACTCGAACCGCTCCAGGGCCTCGATCCGCCGGAGGTCGGCCGACACCGGTGCGAGCTTGGGCAGGTACCAGGCGACCACCTCGATCCCGACGTCGTGGGCGCGCCCCAAGAAGGATCCGAGCAGCTTCCGGTCGACGGTCCGGCCGGAGAGCCGCGAGTCGTCCTGGGCCGACTGGAGGTACAGCGTCCGTACGCCGAGCCGTTCCATGTCGTCGATGCTGTCGACGGTGACGGGCGGCGGGCCACCGTCTTCCTGGAACCCGGGCACGTAGTCGTAGACGTCGACCCACGTCCCCAGCCCCCGGAAGGCCGCCGTGCTGGGCGCGAGCACGGCCGATGCCGACCGTGCCCCCGCACCCGGGAGCACGGCGAGCACGATGAGCGCGCCTGCGCAGAGCGCGATGCGCGCGCGACGCGCGCGCGGAGACGGACGACGCCGGGACCCGACCACGGACGAAGACTAGGCCGACGCGATACGCGATCCGCCGCGTGATGCGCGTCTCTCAGATCGAGGACCCGACTCCCGCGATGTCGAGGCGCAGCTCCGCGCGCTGCAGCGCCTCGGCCGCCTCGGTGTCGGTGTCGTCCGCGGCGAGCGCGGCCTCGGCCCGCTCCTTCGCAGCCCGGGCGCGCGGGACGTCGATCTGATCGGGGAGCTCGGCGACGTCCGAGAGGACGACGACCCGGTTGGTGCTCACCTCGACAAAGCCTGCGTGCACGGCGACGGCCTGCTCACCGTCGGGCAGGATCACCCGCACCTTCGCGACGCCGAGCGCACCGAGGAACGGCGCGTGCCCGGGGAGGAACGCGATGTCGCCCTCGGCAGTGCGGCACACGACCATCTCGCCCTCGCCGGAATAGAGCACCTTCTCGGGCGAGACGACCTCGACCGTCAACATGAGGTCGCTCCCTGCGCGTGCCGCGTCATGACTCGAGCGTCTTGGCCTTGGCGAGCACGCTCTCCACGCCACCGACGTTGAAGAACGCCTGCTCCGGCACGTCGTCGAGCTCGCCGTTGGCGACCGCCTCGAAGCTGTCGACGGTCTCGTCCACCGGGACGAAGATCCCGGGCAGGCCGGTGAACACCTCACCGACGAAGAACGGCTGCGAGAGGAACTTCTGGATCTTGCGGGCTCGCGACACGATGACCTTGTCCTCTTCGGACAGCTCGTCGAGACCCAGGATCGCGATGATGTCCTGGAGCTCCTTGTAGCGCTGGAGGATCTCCTGCACGCGCCGAGCGACCTGATAGTGACGATCACCGACGACCTCGGGCGCCAGGATGTTCGACGTCGACGCGAGTGGGTCGACGGCCGGGTAGATGCCGAGCGCCGCGATCTGACGCGACAGCTCGGTGGTGGCGTCGAGGTGAGTGAACGTCGTGAACGGAGCCGGGTCGGTGTAGTCGTCGGCCGGGACGTAGACGGCCTGCAGAGACGTGATCGAGTGGCCCTTCGTCGAGGTGATGCGCTCCTGGAGCTCGCCCATCTCGTCGGCCAACGTCGGCTGGTAGCCCACCGCGGACGGCATCCGACCGAGCAGGGTCGAGACCTCGGAGCCGGCCTGGACGAAGCGGAAGATGTTGTCGACGAAGAGGAGCACGTCCTGGTTCTTCACGTCGCGGAAGTACTCCGCGACCGTGAGGGCCGAGAGCGCCACCCGCAGTCGCACGCCGGGCGGCTCGTCCATCTGGCCATAGACCAGGGCCGTCTTCTCGATGACGCCCGACTCGGTCATCTCCAGCCAGAGGTCGGTGCCCTCACGGGTGCGCTCGCCGACGCCGGCGAACACCGACACGCCACCGTGCTGCGTGGCGACCCGCTGGATCATCTCCTGGATGAGCACCGTCTTGCCGACACCTGCGCCGCCGAACAGGCCGATCTTGCCGCCCTGCACGTAGGGCTCGAGCAGGTCGATCACCTTGATGCCGGTCTCGAACATCTGGGCGCGCGGCTCGAGCTGGTCGAAGGCCGGTGCCGGACGGTGGATCTCCCAGTGGTCGTCGATCCCGGTCAGCTGGTCGGCGGTCGTGTCGAGCGGCTCACCGATCACGTTGAAGACGTGGCCGAGCACGCCGTCGCCCACCGGCATCTTGATGCCCGAACCGGTGTTGCGGACGACCGTGCCGCGCTTGAGGCCGTCGGTGGGCTTCATGCAGATCACTCGGCAGCGGCCCTCACCGATCTGCTGCGCGACCTCGGCGACGACCGTGATGGTGTCGCCCTCGAGCTCGATGTCCATCTCGAGCGCGGTGTTGATCTCGGGCAAGGCGTCGGGCGGGAACTCGACGTCGACGACGGGTCCGGCGATCGCCACGACGCGACCGTCCCTGAGGGCGCCGCCGGTCTGGGCGCCGGGCTCTGCGGTGATGGTCATCGGATGCTCCTGGTGTGCGCGTGCACGTTGGGGGTTGCGAGGGTCAGGCGTCGGCCGCGGCAGACGCGAAGTCGAAGCGCTCGTGTTCGACGGCACCGGCGCCTTTCAGCGCTTCGGCACCACCCACGATCTCCATGATCTCGGAGGTGATGGAGTCCTGGCGGGCGCGGTTCATGACGCGGGCGAGGCTCGTGATGAGATCGTCGGCGTTGTCGGTCGCCGCCTTCATCGCGCGCTGGCGGGCGGCGTGCTCCGACGCCGCCGCGTTGAGGAGCGCCGCGTAGACGCGCGCTTCGGCGTACCGAGGGAGCAGGCGGTCGAGGATCGCGTCCGGCGACGGCTCGAACTCGTAGGTCGGTGCCGAGGAGCCGTCAGGGAGCGCTTCAGGACGGGCATCGCCCCCCTCGAGGGTCTCGGTGTCGAGCGGCATCAACGGGCGGACGACGACCTCCTGGTTGCCGGCCGTCACGAAGCGCGTGTAGATCAGCTCCACGAGGTCGTAGTCGCCCGAGAGGAACGGGCGCTCGACCGCGTGCGCGATCGAACGCGCGTCCTCGTAGGTGGGCTGGTCGGAGAAGCCCGAGAAGACTTCGTCGATCCGGAAGTCGCGGTAGCGGAAGTAGCCCTCGGCCTTCCGACCGACGGTGATGAGCGCGTAGTCGCGCCCGTGCACCGCGTGCTCGCGCATCGCACCCTCGGCGGCGCGGATCACCGACGAGTTGTACCCACCGCACAGGCCGCGGTCGGCGGCGATCACGACGTGCGCCACCCGGCGGATCTCGGGGCGGGGCTTGAGGAGCGGGCTGTTGGAGCCGGCACCGGCCGCGGCGAGGTCCCGGACCACCTCGGTGATCGTCTCACTGTAGGGAACCGCGGCGTGCACCCGCGCTTGGGCGCGCACGATCCGGCTCGCGGCGATGAGCTCCATCGCGCGGGTGATCTTCTTCGTGGACTGGACCGTGCGGATTCGCCTCCGCAGGATCCGTTCCTGACCACCAGCCATCTACTTTCCTCGCTCGCTCGTTGCGGGCCGGGATACCCGGCCCGCGGGCACTCCCTCGCTGGCGGGCAACCTCCGCTGCGCTGCGGTTGCCGCGCCGCGACGAGAAGCCCCGGGGCCGGATGCGCTGATCACTCGGTCTCGAGGGTCTTTTGGGAGTGGGGCTCGCCCGGCGCCTCGGCGTCGGTCGCGGTGGGATCGGCGGTGCCCTCGTGGGCTGGCGCGTCGGCGAGCGTCGCGACGAACTGCGTCTTGTACTCGGCGACCGCGGTCTCGACGGCCTCGCCCTCCGGCATCTTCCCGGTGTCGCGGATCGCGCTCAGCAGCCCGGCATGCCGGCCACGGAACCAGTCGAGGAGATCCGCCTCGAACCGCTTGACCTCCGACACGGGGAGATCGTCGAGCACGCCGGACGTCCCCGCGTAGATCGACACCACCTGCTCCTCCACCGGCATGGGCGAATTCAGCGGCTGCTTCAGCAGCTCGACCAGGCGCTCACCTCGGTCGAGCTGGGCCCGGGACACGGAGTCGAGCTCGGAACCGAAGGTGGAGAATGCCTCCAGCTCGCGGAACTGCGCGAGGTCGAGCTTGAGCGTCCCGGAGACGCCCTTCATCGCCTTGATCTGCGCGGCGCTCCCGACACGCGAGACCGAGATGCCCACGTCGACAGCCGGCCGGACACCCGACTTGAAGAGGTCGTCCTGGAGGTAGATCTGACCGTCGGTGATCGAGATGACGTTCGTCGGGATGTACGCCGAGACGTCGCCTGCCTTCGTCTCGATGATCGGGAGCGCGGTGAGCGACCCCTTGCCCTGCTCGTCGCTGAGCTTCGCCGCCCGCTCGAGCAGTCGACTGTGCAGGTAGAAGACGTCGCCCGGGTACGCCTCACGACCCGGCGGACGCCGGAGCAGCAACGCGAGCTGCCGGTAGGCCTCGGCCTGCTTGGAGAGGTCGTCGTAGACGACCAGCGCGTGCTCGCCACTGTCCATCCAGTGCTGACCCATGGCGCACCCGGCGTAGGGCGCCAGGTACTTGAACACGGCTTCGTCGGCCGCCGGCGCGTTGACCACCACCGTGTACTCCATGGCGCCGTGCTCTTCGAGCGTCGCCACCGTCTGGGCGACGGACGAGCCCTTCTGGCCGATCGCGACGTAGATGCACTTCACGCCGAGCCCGCGCTGGTTGAGGATCGTGTCCACTGCGACCGTCGTCTTGCCGGTCTTGCGGTCACCGATGATGAGCTCGCGCTGGCCGCGGCCGATGGGCGTCATGGCGTCGATCGCCTTGATCCCGGTCTGGAGCGGCTCGTGCACGGGCTGACGCCCGACGATGCCGGGCGCCTGGACCTCGAGGCGCCGCACCTCGGTGCTCGCGATCGGGCCCTTGCCGTCGATCGCCTGTCCGAGGGCGTCCACGACCCGACCGATGAGTGCGTCACCGACAGGGACGGAGAGGATCCGACCGGTCGCCTTGACCGGGTGACCCTCCTCGACGTGCTCCGACGTGCCGAGGACCACGGCGCCGATGGAGCCCTCGTCGAGGTTCAGCGCGAGGCCCAGCGTCCCGCCTTCGAACTCGAGCAGCTCGTTGACGGCGGTCTCGGGCAGCCCGGCGACGCGAGCGATCCCGTCGCCGACCTCGAGCACGCGTCCGACGCGCGCCGCCTCGAGCGTCGGCGTGAACGACTCGACGTGGGTCCGCAGCGCCGCTGCGATCTCGTCGGCGTTGATGGTCAGCTCGGCCATGTGTTCTCGCTCGCTCTCCCGGCGCCGGGATGCCCGGCGCCGCCCTTCGGGACTGTCGCTTGCCGGCGAGCACCCTCCGCGTTGCTGCGGGTGCCGCTGCGACGCACGGACGTCGTGTTCACAGCTGTTCTTTCAGTTGGTCGAGCCTGTGGCGCACCGAGCCGTCGATGACGGTGTCGCCCACTCGGGCGACGATCCCGCCGAGCACGCTCGGATCGATCGTGACCTTCACCTCGACGTCCTTGCCAGTCGCCTTGCCGAGCGCCGCGGCAAGGCGCGTGATCTGGTCCTCGTCGAGTGCGATCGCGCTGCGGACCTCGGCCACCTCGTGCTCGCGCTCGGTGGCGGCGAGCTCGACGAACCGGTCGATGATCGCCGGGAGATCGGAAGCCTGGCCCCCGCCGACGACCAGGGACACCAGTGCCGTGCTCGTCGGGAGCGCCTTGTTCCCCATCAGCTCGTCGATCACGGCGATCCGACGCTCGATGGGGAGGGCGGGATCCGTGAGCGCCATGCGGAGGTCGTCGTTCGACTCGAACGTGCGGGCGAAGCGGAACACGTCGTCCTCGACGCCCCCGAGGTGCCCCTCGGCACGCGCGACACCGAGCATGGCCAGGGCGTACGCCTCGACCTTCCCGGCCGCGTGCTCGCGATCCGCCATCGTCAGTCCCCTACGGAGTTGATGTAGCTCTCGACCAGGTCGCGCTGGGCCGCCGGGTCGAGGTTGCGCTCGACGATCTTCTCGGCGAGCCCGATCGAGATGTCGCCGACCTGGGCCTGGAGATCGCTCATCGCCCGCTCGCGAGCGAGGCGAACGTCCTCCGCGGCGCGCTGACGGGTCTCGGCTGCGTCCGCCTCGGCCTTGGCCATGACGTCGGCGCGCACTCGTTCGGCGGCAACCCGCGCCTCCTCCACGATGCGGTTGGCCTCGCCCCGGGCGTCACCGAGCTGGGCCGTGTAGCTGGCCCGCTCGGTTTCGGCGTCGAGACGGGCCTTCTCGGCGCCCTCGAGGTCGCTGCGGATCTTCTCCTCGCGCGCCTTCATCCCCTTCTTGAGCGCCGGGAAGGCGAACTTGATGAGCATGAAGGCCACGATGGCGAACGCGACGGAACCCCAGAGGAGCTCGGCGGGCTCGGGCGTGAAGAGGCTCGGCGCCTTCTTGCAGTTCTCGAGGTCGTTCTCGAAGTCGTCGTAGCGATTCTTCTCGATCGCCTCGGCGTTGTCCTCCAGCGCGTGCTCGACGCACTCGACGAGGTGAAAGCCGACCTTCACCCCGGGGTCTCCTTCCGGCTCTTCTGCAGCGCCGGCGACACCTTGTACGGCCAGGACACCGACGGCTGCGATGAGCCCGGCGACCAGGAATCTGCGGATGCGCATCTCGCGCTTCCTCCCTCTGTCTTCGAGACGTCCTCGGATGGAGCGGATCAGATGAACTTGAGGACGAAGCCGATGAGCGCGAGCGCCTCGGCGAACGCGATGCCCAGGAACATCGTCGTGCGGACCTGCCCGGCCATCTCGGGCTGACGGGCCATGGCCTGCACCGACTGCCCGACGAGGTAGC
The DNA here is from genome assembly GCA_035763745.1 of Acidimicrobiia bacterium. Classification (GTDB taxonomy): domain Bacteria; phylum Actinomycetota; class Acidimicrobiia; order IMCC26256; family PALSA-555; genus DASUAO01. Next base: position 21,202 of record DASUAO010000043.1, on the reverse strand, counting down.
CGATACCGATGCCCGGGCCGATCGCCGCAAGGCCGTACCCCACCGAGGCGAGGCCGCTCTGGAGCTCACCGGGGTCGGTGGCTGCGAGGTTGATCAGGGTGTGCAACACGCGTTTGCTCTCCTTGTGTGCCGGTCGATCAGTGTTCCGGGTGCACGGACTCGTTGATGTACACCGCGGTGAGAATGGTGAAGATGTAGGCCTGGAGCACCGCCACCAGGAGCTCGAAGGCGGTGAAGGCGACGAGGCCGAGGAACGGCAGCGGTGCGAACAGGGCCTGGTAGAGACCGCTGTTGCGGACGATCAGCAGCTCGTTGGTCATGATCGCGAAGATCGCAAGGAGCACGTGGCCCGCGGTCATGTTGGCGAAGAGTCGTACTGCGAGCGAGAACGGTCGCACGAGGTACTTCGAGAAGAACTCGATCGGAACGACGAGGAACTTCAGCGCGAACGGGACGCCGGGAGGGTTGATGTTGGAGAAGAAGTACTTCGGGCCCTGCTTGACGAATCCGGTGACGATGAACGTCAACCAGCTCACCAACGCGAGGAACACCGGGATGGCGAGCCGCGATGTCGCCGGGAAGTAGATGAACGGGACGATCGACCAGATGTTGATGAAGAAGATCCAGAAGAACATCGCCGCGAAGAACGGTGTCCAGCCCTTCCCGTCCTCGCCCATCGCGGCGACGCTGATGTTCTCCTCGATCGCCTCGTAGCCGGCTTCGGCGACGTTCTGCACCCCGGTCGGCACCAGCGCCTGACGACGGCTCCCGATCCAGAAGAGCCCGATGCACATGAACGTCGAGACGAACGCCATCGCCGCGGTCTTGTTGAACTCGAGGAGCGTGTGCTCGTTGAAGAGGCCCTTCCAGGAGAAGAGCTCGTTGATGTTCGGCAGCAGCTCAGCGACGAACACGTTCACCTGTCCACTCCTGCGTGCGTGCTGGGCCTGGGCTTGAGGCCAGGCGAGGCCAACGAGAGAGAGATCGAGCGCATCTCCCAGAAGAGGAGACCGAGGTAGCCGACGACCAGCGTGATGCAGAAGACCGGCCAGTCGACGATATCGAGTGCCTTGATCCCGACTCCGATCGCAGTGATGAGCACCAGACGCCCGATGAAGCTCATCATCGCGACCCCCATGAGCAGCTCGGGTGTCCGCCGAGCCGTCCAGGCCAGCAGCGCCGCCGAGGCGAGGAAGTTCGCGACCACGACGGCGAAGGCGAGCGCGACGGCAGCACCGGCGTCGACGCCACGCCACGCGCCGATCCCGACGACGAGGATCGGTGCGGCGATCGCAGCCTTCTTCGCGAGGTCACGCGCGATCCGGGACTCGATCTCAACCGGCTCCGGGGTGTCGGTCATGCGCCGGCTCCCGTCCGACGGGACCGGGCCGAGGTGGAGGCGGAGGACCGGGCGACCGTCGACGCGGCCATGGTCGAACCCTCGCGGCGCGTCCACGGCTTGCCGGCGTCGTGATCGGCCATCCGACGCTCGTAGCGGTAGTAGGCCGAGGCGAAGGCTCCGAGGACGCCCATTGCGCCGAACACGAGGAGGAACACCGGTCGGGTGTCCGCTCGGGAGTCGATCCAGGATCCGACGAACCCGAAGAGGACGATCTCGATGACCATCGCGACGGCGTGACTCAGCGCATCGTTGTTGGAGCCTGGGGCTCCTTGCCACCGGAGCGACTTCACCGCCGCCTCGCTCCTCGCTCGACCCGGGAGCGCGTCCGAACTGCTCGACGCGCTTGTGAATGTTTTCGCAAAGTACCCGGCGCTCCGGGGAACGGTCAACTCGGGGTCCCGGCGTCCTCGGGGGCCACGCGCCGGGCCGCGGGGTCCTCGACGAGCTCCACGGGGACGTCCCGGCCCCGCACGCTGGGGTGGAGGTAGGTGAACAGGAGGAGTGCGAGCCCGACCAGTGCGATCGGCACCAGCGCGTTCCCCCGGTTCGTGTAGGTCGGGATCAGCGCGGCCGCGGACGCCAGCGCGGTCCAGACCCACAGGATCGCGACCGTGCGTCGGGGCCCGTGGCCGAGGCGCATCAGCCGGTGATGAAGGTGCTCGTGATCGGCCTCGGAGAACGACCGTCCACTCACCACCCGGCGCAGGAACGAGAACGCGGTGTCGAGCAGCGGCACCGCGAGGATCACGATCGGGATGAGGAGTGGCGCGAAGAAGAAGTAGGTCTGACCGCTGAACTGGTCTGCCGTGCGGCCGCCCATCGTGATGGTCGTCACCGCGAGCAGGAGGCCGAGGAACATCGCGCCCGCGTCACCCATGAAGATGCGGGCCGGGTTGAAGTTGTGCGGCAGGAACCCGACGCAGACGGCGACCGAGATGACCGCGATCAGCGGGGCGATATTCGACCCGTCGATCAACCCGGCCTTCAGCAACCGGTCCGAGTACAGGAACAACGCGGATCCCGCGATGATCACGATTCCCGTGGCGAGCCCGTCGAGCCCGTCGATGAGGTTCATCGCGTTGGCGAGGATGACGACGGTCACGACGGTCACGAACGCGGCCATGTCGGGTGAGAGCACGACGTAGTCGAGGCTGGCGAAGGGCACGCGGAAGTACAGCATCGTGATCCCGGACAGCGAGAGGATGCTGGCGGCCAGCACCTGTCCGCTGATCTTCGCGGGGGGCGAGACGTCCCTGACGTCGTCGACCGCTCCGACGAGGAACATCACGCCGGCGGCGAGGACGAGCCCGACGGGCTCCGACGACGAGTCGAACATCTGGCGGAACTGGTCGAGCTGCGACGCGGTCGCGAGCGCGGCACAGAACCCGAGGAACATGCCTGCGCCGCCGAGTGACGGCGTCGGGTAGGCGTGGACCGACCGGGGTCCGGGCATCGCGATCGCGCCGACCCTCGGCGCGATTCGCCGGACCCCGAAGGTGACGAAGAAGGTGGTGATCGCTCCGACGGCACCGACCGTCAGGTAGCCGACCATGCACCGCTCCCCTGCCGGACCGAGGTGCCGACCGGGCTCACCCGAGCTCGGGATACGGGACGAACTTCGAGCAGAGCCGGTGCACGGTGTCGAGCACCTCGGCCGCGACCTGCTCGTCGTCCGCAGCGCGCAGCACCCTGGCGATCAGGGACGCCACCTCGGTCATCTCCGGTTCGCCCATCCCGGCAGTCGTGACCGACGCGGTGCCGAGACGGAGCCCACTCGTGACGAAGGGCTTCTCAGGGTCGTTGGGGATCGCGTTCTTGTTGCACGTGATGCCGGCGCGGTCGAGCGCCTCCTGGGCGACCTTCCCGTTGACGCCGAAGGGGCGCAGGTCCACGAGCATGAGGTGGTTGTCGGTACCTCCCGAGACGATGCGGAACCCCTCCTCGGTGAGTGCGTCGGACAGCGCACGCGCGTTGCGAACGATCTGCGCCGCGTACTCGCGGAACTCCGGCTGCGCCGCGAGCAGGAACGCGACCGCCTTGGCGGCCACCACGTGCATGAGCGGTCCACCCTGGAGGCCAGGGAACACGGCCTTGTCGATCGCGGCGCCGTACTGCTCCTTCGAGAGGATGGTCCCCGCGCGGGGGCCGCGGAGGGTCTTGTGCGTGGTGAACGTGACGACGTCGGCGAAGGGGACCGGCGACGGATGGGCACCACCCGCGATCAACCCTGCGATGTGGGCGGCATCGACCATGAGCAGCGCGCCGACCTCGTCGGCGATCGCGCGGAACGCGGCGAAGTCGATCGTCCTCGGGTACGCGGTGGCCCCGGCGACGATGAGCTTGGGTCGCTCGGCCCGCGCGATCGCGGCGACCGCCTCGTGGTCGATGGTCTCGGACTCGTCGTCGACCCCGTAGCTGACGAACCGGTACAGCCGTCCGCTGAAGTTGACCGGCGAGCCGTGTGTGAGGTGCCCACCCTGGTCGAGGCGCAACCCCATGACCGTGTCGCCGGGATCGAGCAGCGCGAAGTAGGCGGCCATGTTCGCGTTGGCACCCGAGTGCGGCTGGACGTTCGCGTGCTCGGCACCGAACAGCTCGCAGGCCCGTTGCCGCGCCAGCTCCTCGGCCTCGTCGATGACGAGGTTTCCGCCGTAGTAGCGCTTGGCCGGATATCCCTCCGAGTACTTGTTCGTCAGCACTGAGCCCTGGACCGCGAGCACGGCAGGCGACGTGAAGTTCTCGGAGGCGATGAGCTGGATCGTCGTGTTCTGGCGCTCGACCTCGCGCCGGATGATGTCGGCGATCGTGGGGTCAGCGGACTCGACCTCGTCCCGGGGATCGCTCATGTCGGTGCCTCCCGGAGTCCGTCGTTCACGGTCGTGCTCTCGGCAGTCTACCGAGGGTCCCGGCTGGATTCCGACGAGTGCGTCAGCCTCGCGCTCGGCGACCGAACACCCGCTTCGCGCCCAACCGAGCCCACACCATTCCTGCCTTCTGGCGGTCCAACCACACGCTCCGTCCCGGGGGTGTCGGCGTTCGACCGTGCTCGCGGAGCCAGGCGTTGAATTCGTAGACGCGACCCGTCCGCACGAGCTCGGGTGGACGCCAGGCCACGGAGTACGAGATCGACAGCTCTGGACCGTTGCGCGCGAGGTGCAGCATGTCCGGGGGGATGTACAGCCCGTCGCCCGGCCCGAGCTCCACGACCTTCGGATGCGCGGGCCGGAAAGAGGAGTAGACGCCGGACTGGCTGTAGCTGCGCTCGAGCTCACGATGCCGAGTGTCATCGTCGACGAACTCACCCACGGTCACCGACTTCGTCCCCCGAATCTGCAGCAGGAAGTTGTGCTCAGGGTCGCGGTGACACGGCGTCGACCAATCCGGCCCGCTCATGAACAGGTAGGACTCTCGCGCACCCATCGCTGGAACGAGCTCGGCGATGGGGTCGAGCATCTCGTCGAGCAGGACCTGGAACTTCGGGACCACCTCGGGCCGATGGAAGGCCACCCACACCGCGCCAGACCCGGCGTCATGGATCCGTTGGAGCATCGCCGTCGGCTCGCCGCCGAGCTCCGTTCGATGGTCCGGCGCGAGGTCGCCGAGGTGACCCGCCAGGTACTCGAGGTGGCCGGGGGGGATCTCCGATGCGAGGGCCGTGAACGCCTCGGCAGCGAGCAACGGATGGGAGACGAGGTCGTGGCGCACCCTGAACGACGTGCGTTCGTAGCTGGCGCGGAACTCGTCCGGGTCCATCAGGATCCCATGACGGGACTGCTCGGGAGTGTGCACGATCGATCCAAGTTATGCCGACAGATTGGTGCCGTGGTGGACCTGCGATTCGCACCCGACGACGCGCAGACATGTCGCTTCACCTCGACGAAGAGGTGACTGATCCCGCGCGCACACCGGGGCTCGGTGCGGAGTCGTGCCCAGTACTTCGCGCAGGCGATCGGTTGGGAAGGCGGCTTCGCCACCGTGCTCTTCGGCGTCGCCGCCGCGATCGTCCTGGCAGGGCGAACTGCTGCACATCGTGGCGGTTCGAGTTGGCCTCAGGCGCGACTGAGGGCCATCCCGGAGCCGCCACCAACGCGGCGCACCGCGAGCCGTGCGACCCACCCGAGCGCTGGAGCGGGATCACGCGAGGACCACACCGTGTGGGCCGCCCCGACGGCGAAGCTCAGGGTCCTGACGACGTCAGGAACCAGACCGCCGACCCGTTCCCGTCGGGCACGTTGGAGGTCCGACTCGAGCTCCTGGAAGCGGACGCCCGAGCGAGCGGTACTGCAAGTCGCGCGCCGCGTGCCCGTCGCGACGTCCGCCCACAATGCCGGGAGGTCCGCACCGGCAGCGATCGCCAGCGCGATCGATCCGTACGGTCTCCCGTTCCAGTCGATCAGTCGAGGACGGCCACCCGGCGGTTGCATGAACTGCACGTTCAAGACGCCGATCCAGCCCAGGGCCCGAGCGAGGCGCACGACCGAGTCGACGAGGTCGGGCTCCGGGTCGATCGTGATCGCTCGGCTGCTCGGTCCGTCCGCCGAGAACGCCAGGGTCGTCTGCGCGGCGGCGCCGACCACCCCTCCGTCGCCGTCGATCACCATGCTCACAGCGAGCTGGCGTCCCACAACGAGCTCCTGGAGGAGCGGCTGGCCCCCGGCCTGGCGGATCTCGGCGGCGCGACTCCTGACCTCGCCCCGGTGGCTCAACGAGCGCGCGTGCAGGCGGCGCCGGGTCGCTCCCGGTGACCAGTGGAGACGCGGCTTGACGAACACCGGAAGCGGACAGTTCGCGATCGCCGATTCTGTCGCAGGCTCGAGTGCCGGAACGGCAAGGCTCGCGTCCTCCGCTGCGCGCGACATCAGCAACTTGTCGACCGCGCGCATCACGACGTCGTGATCCGCGTAGGGGAACGTCGCCGTCAGTCTGTCGCGGACGGCCGACAGGGCCACGAGCTCGACGTCCTCCATCGGCACGAGCAGCTCGTACCCGCCGACGGCGATCGCGTGATTGAGGTCGTCGACGAACCCATCCAGGTCGGTCACGGCGGACCTCAGCGGGTGCCGCCGACCGATCGCGCGACTGTGGCGGCTCCTCGGGTTCACGACCGGCGCGGCGACCCCGACAGTCCAGCCGGCCCGCGCCAAGCTCCGTGCCGTCGGCAAGACGTGGGCCGCCGATCCACTGTCCACGATGAGCACCGAGCGCTCGTTCACGCGACGACCCCGTGGTCCGAAGGCGGCGTCCGGCCCACGGCTCGATACGCCAGCCGACGCGACCTCCGGAACGCCCGGACCGCCGGCGGCGTCAGCGCGGCGGCCGCTCGACCGCGGAGGTCGCTCGGCGCGACCAGGAGCGTCGCCATCGCCATCCGGTCCGGGTACAGCTGGTTCATCGCCTCGTTGTCGGCTCCGGTGCACGAGTCGAGGCTGACGAGACGAGCATCGGCGTGGAACGCTGCGAGCAGGTCGAGTTCGAGCTGTATGCCCGGCGAGAAGTGCGCGAACTGCTCGTCGTAGGCGACCTTCAGGTGGAACACGGTGTCGCCGGCGAGTGCCGCGCACGCCATCGACACGGTCCGGGTCGCGGTACCGAGCCGCCAGATCTGGAGCCGGCCCTCAGCGTGCAGTGACGAGCACGACCGGCGGAAGAACGCCGCGTCGCCGGCCCGGCTCGCGAGCGCGGTCTGCTCCTCGCCCTTCCAACCGCTCGCCTCGAGCCGGAGGAACTCGTCGACCGAGGCATCGAGCCCGCTGCCCATCGCAAGGAGTTCCGTCGTGCGCACCTCCTCACCGAGCAGCTCCGAGAGCTGGCGCCGACGCCGGCGCAGCTTCTTGCGACGGGACCCACTCATCCTGCCGTCCGTGTAGCTTGGTTCCGCCCGACGGTGCACGACCGCCCGTTCGTACGTCTCGAACCGATGGGCGCGCCGGCCACGCCGGCCCAGCACCTCCTCGAGCGGCTCGACCGCCGGACCGCCGTCGTGCACCGTCTCGAGCACCAGCCACGGCACCCGCTCCTCGGCCATCCAGTCGAGCACCGCAGCCCACGCGGCAGGGCCCGACCCGGGCGCGACGAGGGGCACTCCGGAGGTGAAGTGTGCGTGGCGCCACGTGGCGAACCCGGGCACGGGCACACGGCGGTACTGCCGGATCGCGACGACCGGCAGGGCGAGCACCAGCCGATCCCCCACCCGGACGCTCAGCAGCGCGGCGCTCGCGCCCCCGAGCAGTGTCGGCGCCGCGCTCGCCGCGATAGCCGGTTCGGAGCATGGGTTCGGCTCGACGGCCGCGGTCGCGAGCGTGCGCCACTCCTGGAGCCGTCCCGTGGGCAGATCGACGATCGGCTCAACGGCGACCTGCACGGATCCGAGTATGTCAGGCGATGCCGCGTCTCCGGGGTGGCGAACCGACAAGATGAGGCGATGGAACCACCGAGCATCTCCGTGGCGATCTGCACCCTCGGTCGGCCCGACCTCGTGCGCACCGCGCTCGACGCGCTCGACGAGTGCGCCCCCGAGCCGTTGGAGGTCGTCGTCGTCGACGGGGACTCCGAGCGCTCCGCGGAGTCCGCGGTGGCTGCTCGTCGCGACCATCGCACGCGTTATGTCTGGTCCGCACCCGGACTGACCCGTCAGCGCAATGTCGCGTTGCGCGAGCTGCGCGGCGACGTCGTGCTGTTCCTCGACGACGACGCCCGCCCGGAACCGGATGTGCTCGGAGGGCTCCAGCACGCCTATCTGGACCTTGCGATCGTCGGGGTCACCGGCCGAGTCATCGAGCCTCGGAGCCATCGCCTCGGGCATCAGACCTCTCGGCTGCGCCGCCTCCTGTTCCCGCCCAAACGGGAAGGCACGTTCACGAGCTACGGCTACCCGCGCCGCCTCACGGACCTCGACACGCCGCGCGACATGGAGTTCATGCCCGGGTGCTTCATGTCGGCTCGCACCGAAGTCGCACGGGCGGTCGGGTTCGACGAACACCTCGAGGGATACGCGCTCGCCGAGGATGAGGACTTCTCCTACCGGTTGTCGCGCCTCGGACGGATCCGGTATGAGCCCGACCTCGTGGTCCACCACGACAACGCCGGCTTCGCGGGCAGCGCAACGCGCGAGTTCGCGCGCCGGGTCGTGCTGAACCGCACCTACCTGTTCCGCAAGAACTTCCAGCCGCGGGCGGTGTCCCGTCTCCGATTCGGGATGATGGTGGTGCTGCTCGGGATCCACCGACTGATGAACCGGAACGTCCGCGGCGCGCTCGGCGTCGTCGACGGGGTGCGCGACGTGCGCAGGGGCCGCTTCTAGGCTCGGGACGTGCCAGGCCTGGGTCGCATCTTCCGCCGCCGGCCAGCACCGAGGTTCACGGTGCTCGCGTACCACGCCGTCGGCGAATGCTCCTCGGCCGACGACCGCAACAGCCTCTTCGTGTCACCCGCGGCCTTCGCGCGGCAAATGGACGACCTCGCCCGGACGCGGCGCGTCCTTCCGCTGGCGGAGGTGCTGGCCGACGAGCTCCCCCCGGGGAAGCCGGCAGTGGCGATTACCTTCGACGACGGCTACCGGTGCGTGCGGGAGCACGCGCTGCCCGTGCTCGAACGGAACGGCTTCCCGGCGACGATGTTCGTCCCCACCGCGTACATCGGGGACGAGAACCGTTGGAACCCACCCTGTCCGTGCCCGCTCGACATCATGACGGCCGACGAGCTTCGCGATGCCGACGTCCGCGGCCTGTCGATCGAGGCCCACGGGCACGCCCACGCCGACCTCACCGAGGCGGACGAGGCAACGGCCGCCGACGACATCGGCCAGAGCCTCGGCGTGCTGCGTTCGCTCCTTGGGCGCGAACCCCGCTTCCTCGCGTTCCCTTTCAGCCACGGTTCTCGGGACGCGCAGGTCGCCGCGTCGCGGCTCGGGCTCGACGCCGCCTTCTCGATCGACCGACCGGGAACGGGCCCCTTCGATCGCGCTCGGGTACAGGTGACGCCGTACGACTCGCGCCGGATGTTCCGGTTCAAGACGAGTGGGCGCTACCTCGCGTGGCGCTTCTCGGCTGTCTCGCGCGTGGGCGTCGCGCTCATCAGGCCGATCCGCTCGGTGCTGCGCCGCGTCCGGGCCTGAGCCTCGACTCCCAGCCCGCGCCGGACACGGCGCCGAACGCGACACCGATCAGCGCGGCCTCAGCTGCGAGCGCGGTAGGTTCCTCGCCCATGGAACTCGCGGACCGCGCCGGCCGCGGTGCCGGGCTCCGCACGCACAACCTGCGCGGCGCCTCGGCCCTCACCGAGCTTGGATCCTCGCTCGACGACCTGCTCGAGGACTCCGCGGCCCCGATCACCTTTCGCCGGCCCTGGCTCGAGGCGTGGGTCGCCGCGTTCACCGACTTCGAGCCCTGGGCCATCGCGGTCTACGACGGCCCGCGCCTCGACGGCGTCGCGCTGCTCGGCCGGCGCCGCCGGCTCGGGCACACCGAGATCGTCCCGATGGGCCACGGGCCCAGCGACGCGGTCCGGCTCCCGACCCGGAACAAGGAGGGCGTCGAGGCGCTCGCCACCGCGCTCGTCGAAGCGCTGGCCGCCCTCCGGGGACCGTGGCGGCTCGTGGTGGGACAGATCCCGGCCGGCGACTCGGTCGCGTCGCGGGTCGCGAACGCGTGGCCCGACGCCGAGCTCGGCCCGGGCGACGGTTCGCCCGCCCTCGCCCTCGGCCCAGGCGACACCCTCGAGGACCATGCGAGCACCGGCTACATGAAGCACGTGCGCCGGGGCTGGCGGCTCCTCGAACGCTTGGGGGACGAGGTCGCGCTCACCTTCGTGCGCGAGGCCGACGACGTCGCCCGACTCCTCCCCGAGCTCGGCGAGGTGCGCCGGCGCCGTGATGCCGCGCTCCAACGCGGCGCCGAGCCCGACCAGCCTGAGTTCGCCAGGTTCCTCCAGGTGGCGCTGGTCGCGCTCGCGCGACGGTCGGAGGTGGAGATCGCCGTCCTCCGGGTGGGTGGCCGCTGCGCGGGCTACGCGATCTGTCTCGTCGACGGATCCGCGTTCCGGCTCTGGCAGACGAGCTTCGACCCCGAGTGGCGCGATGCCTCACCCGGACGCCTGATCCTCGCCGCTTCGGTGGAGCGGGTCCTCGCCCAGGGGGGATTCGACCAGTACGACTTCATGCGGGGCGTCTACGACTGGAAGATGGCGCTCGCCGACACGATCGTGCCTTCGGGGCGCCTGCTCGCCTGGTCCAGCGGTCGTCTGCGCGCGGCCGAAGGCGCGGCCCGTGGCCTGCGCGCCCGCCTGCGGCGCGGGGGCACGGGATGAGCCCGTCGGTGCTCGACGTGCGCCGCTCGGGTGCGTGCATGGCCTCCTCGGCGGCCGACCACGTCGCGACACGCGCGTCCCCACTGTCCACCACTGAACCGCGAGAGCCGATCAGAATGGCGGGGTGACCGGCAGGCGAGTCAGCGCGGTGCGCGCGGGGCGCTCGCGCGTGTCCGTCGCCCGGAGTCGACCAGAGACCGTCTGACATCCCATGGACGACAACGACCTCACCCCGTCAAGTGCCCGCTACGTCGCCGGGAACGCGGCGGCGGCGTTGGCCGGGGAGATCGTCAGCAAGGCCGCTGGATTCCTCCTCGTCGTCATCCTCGCCCGGAACCTCAGCGAGGTCGACTACGGATACTTCTTCTTCGGGATCTCGTTCGTGCCCCTGCTGCTCCAGTTCGCGCGGTGGGGTCTGAGCCTGGTCACGGTCCGCGAGGTGGCGGCCGATCAGACGAAGCTCTCCCCAGTCTTCGTGAACGGGTTCGCCGTCCGCCTGATGCTCGCAGGGCTGGCCGCAGGGCTCGCGTGTCTTCTCGTACCGCTCTTCATCGAGACACCCACGGGCATTCTGGCCGTGTCGATCATCGCGGTGGCCCTGTTCCTCGACGAGCTCACCGAGTTCATCGGTGGGGTCTTCGTGGCGTTCGAGCGGATGCGACTGAACGCAGTGTCGATCGTGACCAACCGGGTCGTGTCGACGGGCCTCGCCATCGGCGTGATCGCGGCCGGCGGCGAGCTCGTCGCGGTGACCATCGCATTCGCGCTGGGCTCTTTGGCGGGCCTCACGATCTCGGCGATCTTGCTGAGGCGCCGGTTCCCTCCGGTGCACCGGACGGACTTCCGGCGGTCCCGAGCGAGGCAGCTCCTCCGTCACGGCACCCCCTACGGGTTCTCGGCGCTGCTCAACATGGGCGTGTTCCGCATCGACGCAGTGATGCTCCAGGCGATGGTCGGCGCGGCGGCGGTCGGGACATACGGCGTCGCCTACCGTTTCTTCGAGCCGCTCCTGTTCGCGAGCTGGGCGTTGGGCGGGCTCGTGCTCCCGCGGCTGGTCCGCGACCACGCCTCGAACCGACGGACCGACACCTTCTCGGTCGTGATCGCCATCCTGCTCGTCATCTATCTGCCCATCGCGGTCGGTGCGCCGTTCGCGGCGGGCTCGTTGATCGTGGAGTTGTTCTCGGCGCAGTACGCGCCGGCGACTTCGGCAGTGCTCTGGCTCACGAGCGCGTCGGTGTTCTACGCCGTCGCGCACCAGTCCCGCACTGCGCTCGTAGCCGTGGGGGCTCGCGGCACCCTGGTGTGGACCGCGGGCTCGTTCCTAGCGTTCAACGTCGCGCTCAACCTCGTCCTGATCCCCCGGTACAGCTTCACGGGCGCCGCGGCCGCGACGTTCACGACCGAGGTGATCGAGGCCGTCGTCCTCCTCGGCCTGTACCTCCGGGCAGGTGGGCGGCTCGAGCTCGGGGTGATCCACGTCGTGCCGGTGGTAGCCGTTACTGCGATGGCCGCAACGCTCCTCGGCTCCGGCTGGCGGGGTCTGGCCGCGGTCGGAGCCAGCCTCGTGGTCTACCCGCTGGCGCTCGTGGTCGCGACCCACTTCCTCGCTCCCGGCCTTCTCTCCCGGGCTCGCGCCGCGCTGCGACCGTCGCGCGTCGAACCCGAAGAAGACGTCTCTGGCGGCTCCAAGCCGGTACGGTGAAACGCGTTCGAGCGAGACCGCCGCGGGTCGGCCACGAGGGAGCCAGGTGACGGAGAAGCCCAAGTCCTCCGAGATGCATCCGGGACCCGGCTTTCGGATCCGCTACGAGTTCGAGCGGACCGATCCCGAGGTGGTCGACGGGTTCCGGTCGTTCGACACACCGGACATGTCCGACCTCATGAATCGCCTGTACACGGTGTCGTCCGCGATCCACAACATCACCGCCGCGCACAAGCCCATGCTCGGACCGGCCACGACCGTCAAGGTGTTCCCCGGCGACAACCTCATGGTGCACAAGGCGCTCGACATCGCCCAGCCGGGGGATGTGATCATCGTCGACGCGAGCTCGTCCCTCATGACCGCGGTGATCGGCGACCTCGTCTGCACCAAGGCCCGACATCGAGGCGTCGTGGGGTTCGTCATCGACGGGCTCGTGCGTGATCTCCCCGCGATCCTCGAGATGGTCGACTTCCCCGTCTTCGCACGCGGGATCACCCCCATCGGCCCACTCCACCGCGGACCGGGCGAGATCAACCACGCCGTGTGCGCGGGCGGAGTGGTGGTCCACCCCGGCGACCTGATCGCCGCGGACGCCAACGGCGTCGTCGTCGTGCCGCGGGAAGACGCCCCCGAGCTCCTCTCGCGGCTCCGGGCACGGGCGGCGGCCGAAGCCGAGTACACGGCCGCAGTCGGGCGCGGTGAGTTCAGCAACGATTGGGTGGACGCCGCATTGTCCGAGGCTGGCGTCGACGCGCGACCGTTCGAATCGATGCGTCGCCGTGACGAACAACACTGAGCCTGCTCCCGCGGTCCTGCTTGGCGGCCAGGCGAGCGCCCTGTCCGCCGCGCGAGCACTCGGTCGACGCGGCATCGCGGTGCACGCCTTCGCCGAGTCCCCGATCCCGACACCGGTGTGCAGATCCCGCTACGTGGCGTCCGCGGTCTCGGTCGTGCCGGACGAGATCGCTCCACAGTGGTTCGACGCACTCAAGAGAGCACACCGGCCGGCCGTGCTCATCGCGTGCGGGGACAACGGGCTCGAGTTCATCGCCCGGCATCGAGCAGAGATCGAAGCGATGGGGCACCGCGCGCAGGAGGCCAACGACGACCTCCTGCTCGCGATGCTCGACAAGGGTCGCGCTGCGGAACGGTTCGCCGACGTCGGGGCCGATGCACCGCTGACCCGGCGGATCCATGACTCCGACGATGCCGCCGAGGTGGCCTCGCGGTTCCGCTTCCCACTCGCGTTGAAGCCGATACACTCCCACCGCTCGACGCTCAAGGAAATGGCCGTGATCGTCGACTCGCCCGACGAGCTCATTGCGGTGTGGACCGCGGTCGAGGCGCCTTCGGGTGGGGTGCTCGCGACCGAGATCGTCCCGGGCCCCGACGACAGCTTCTGCTCCTACTACAGCTACTTCGACGAACACGGCGCTCCGCTGCTCCACCTCACGAAGCGCAAGTTGCGCCAACTCCCGATCCACTTCGGAACCGGCACCTACCACGTCACCCACGACGAGCCGGAGGCCGCCGAGCTCGGGCTCCGGCTCTTCACCGCGCTCGGGCTGCGCGGCCTCGGAAACGTCGAGTTCAAGCGAGACGCGCGCGACGGCACATTGAAGGTGATCGAGTGCAACCTCCGGATCACCGCAGCGAACGAGCAGATCAGGATCGCCGGCATCGACCTGGCCTGGTTCTCCTACTGCCGAGTCACCGGGGATCAGCTCCCCGACACGTCGAACTTCCGCTCCTCCGTCCGCCAGTGGCACCCGGTCGAGGACGTACGCGCCTTCCGCGACTACCGGAAGGCGGGCGAGCTCACGTTCTGGCGCTGGGTCCGGAGCCTGGCGCACCGCCAGCACCTGGCCGTGTTCTCGTTCCGCGACCCGATGCCGGCCCTCGGCAGCTTCTGGCCGTTCCTCGGTCGGTTGTGGCGGGCGGTGCGGGGCCGGTTCCGCCGCGGCATGTGAAGGGCACCCGGTGAACGCTTCGGCGCGATCCGTCGGCATCGGAACCCGGCTGCTGACCGCGATCGCGACCCTCGGCCCGACCGGCCGGCTCCTCGCCACCCGGCTCGATCTCCTGCGGGAGCTCGGCATCCGCGGAACCTATGGACAGCGGACGTCACTCGCGGCCTCGCGCACGTGGGCGCCTGCCGCCCGGCGAGCCATCTACCTGGAGATCTGGCAGGAGGCGGCCGACGAGGTGGGTGCCACGTTGCAGGTCCTCGACGAAGAGCACCTCGAGCTCCACGACGGCGACCGGACGACCGTCGTGAGGTTCCATCACGTGCAGATCGACGATCAGGTCTCCCTGGAGCTCGCGCTCGACAAGTCCCTGGCCCAGCGGCTCCTCTCGGAGGCAGGAGTTCCACTCCCCCGGGGGATCGAGATGGACGAGTCCGACGTGCAGTCCGGGCTCGAGTTTCTGTCGGACATCGCGGGTCCCTGCGTCGTCAAGCCCGCGCGGGGCACGTCCGGCGGAAGCGGTGTGACCTGTGGCGTCGTCACTCCCGACGACTTCCAGCGAGCCCGCCTTCGGGCGTCGCGCTGGGACGACCGCATGCTGCTGGAGCAGATGGTCGTCGGCGACGAGTACCGGCTGCTCTTCTTGGAGGGTGCGCTGCTGGATGTGCTGCGCCGCCGACCGCCCCGAGTCGTGGGGGACGGCCGTTCCACCGTCGCCGCGCTCGTCGAGGCCGAGAACGGCCGACGAGCAGCCAGCGGTGGCCGATCGGGGATGTCGTTCCTCCAGGTCGACCTCGACTGCGTGCTGGCCCTCCGCCGCGGCGGTTGGACGCTGCGGTCGGTCCCACCGGACGGGACCACCGTGGTCCTCAAGTCCACAGCCAACGAGAACGCTGCTCACGACAACGAGACGGTCCCGGCGGACGCGCTGGCACCAGCCCTCCTGGCCGATGCCCGCCGCGCCGTCGATGCGATCGGGCTGCGCCTCGCGGCGGTCGAGCTCATGACCCCGGACCCGTCCCGCTCCCTCGAATCCGTCGGGGGGGCGATCCTCGAGGTCAACGGGACACCGGGGCTTCACTACCACGCCCTGGTTGCCGATCCAATGGGTGCGACCAGGGTCGCGGTCCCGATCCTGCGCCGTCTGCTGAAAGGACGACCGGCGTGAAGATGTTCGACTTCGATCTCGACGACGCCCGCGCGTCGTATTCCGAGCACGGCTGGGTGCACCTCGTCGGGGGTCTGCACCGCGACTACCTCGTGGAGATCCGCCGCCAGATCGACGAGGCGCGCACGGCGGCACCGCTCCGCGGCAAGGGACTCCGGGGCGAGAAGGACCAGCGACTCGTCGAGCTCGGGGAGGGGATGACGTGGGACGCGGAGCTGTTCGACGTCGTGGCGCCGCTGTGTGGTCTCAGGCGCGACGCCATGACGCTCTCGGAACGGCACATCAAGTCCTATCGACCCGATGCCGACCCCTGCCCCACCGCCCACAAGGACCGCTATGCATCGCAGATTTCCGTGGGCCTCACCATCGAGTCGCCCGAGGGCTCGCACCTCGTGCTCTTCCCCGAGACCGACCGCGGCGAGAACCCCTACCTCGACGCCCGCCTCCGCGAGAGCCTCGAGCCGGCGCAGCTGCCGGAGGTCGTGCTCGACGGAGCACCCGAGGTCACGATCCATGATCGCCCCGGCGACGTGGTCATCTTCCCCGGATCGTCGATGTGGCACCTCCGCCGCGGTGCTGCCGGGACGACGGTGGTCTACGTGAAGCTCAACGACTTCGGGTGCGATCCTCTGGGGGAGGATCCGAACACTGCGGCCCGTCGGGCCGAGACCCTCGCCGTGGCCGAGACAGGTGACGAGGCCATGCTGCTCCGCTCGATCCCGACGCTCGCCCGGCGCTTCGACTCCGTCAATCGCGAGCATCGTCGCGAGGGATGGCCCGAGTTCCTCGTCGCCAACGTCTGGGGTGTGCCCCCCTTCCCCGTCTCCGACCAGGAGTTCTCCGTGCTCCGGACGCTCGACGGCGTCGCGACGCTCGGCGAGCTGGTCGATCGGTGCGGCCCCGCCACCACGTCCGCGGTGCGCCGACTCGCTCGACGGGGAGCCGTCGATCTGCTCAGAGACGCTCGATGATCGCGTCCGTCATCTCGGACGTCGTCGCAGCACCGGAGAGGTCACGTCCGGGGCGCAGGTCGTAGGTCACCCGCTCGCCGTCGGCAAGCACTTCGTCGACCGCGCGTTCCACTCGGTCGGCTGCGTCGGCTTCGCCGATGTGCCGGAGGAGCAGCGCGCCGGAGAGGATGGTGGCGACCGGGTTGGCGATGCCGCGATCGGCGATCCGCGGCGCCGTCCCGTGAGCGGGCTCGAACATCGCCACCGCGTCGCCGTAGTTCGCGCCCGGTGCGAGACCCACGCCGCCGATCATCGCAGCCGCGACATCCGAGAGGATGTCGCCGTACTGGTTCGGCATCACCAGCACGTCGAGCTCCTCGGGCCGGGCGACGAGGAGCGCAGCCGTGAGGTCCACCTGTCGCTCGTCGACGTCGATGCCGGGATGCTCCCGTGACACCTCCCGAGCAGTGGTCACGAACAGGCCATCGGTCGCGCGCATCACCGTCGCCTTGTGGACGATCGTCACGCGTCGTCGGCCTTGATCTCGGGCCCACGAGAACGCGAAGTCGAGCATTCGCCGCGAGGCGGATCCCGAGATCGGCTTGATCGAGATCCCCGCGTCGGGGTGAACAGCGGCGCCGTGGGTCGTGAGCCATGCGATCAGCTCTCGCGTGGCTGGCTCACCCGACGCGTACTCGATCCCGGAGTAGAGGTCCTCGGTCGTCTCGCGAACGACGACCACGTCGATGTCGGCGGTCCGCAGCCCTGGCGTCGAACGACGTGAGCGGCAGGGTCGCACTTGTGCGAAGAGATCGAGCTCCCGCCTCAAGGCGACGTTGACCGACCGGAATCCCGAGCCGGACGGCGTCGCAACCGGCCCCTTCAACGCAAGGCCATGTTCCCTGATCGACGCGAGGACACTCTCCGGGAGCGGGCTCTCCGCACCGCGCTCCAGGGCGGGCGCCCCCACCAGATGCCGGTCCCACTCGAGATCGACGCCCGTCGCGTCGAGCACTCGACATGCCGCGTCGGTCACGGACTGACCGATGCCATCACCGGGGATCAGCGTCACGCTCCGGCGCACTACGTCGCCTCGTCGTTGGAGTCAGAGGACGACACCGGGCCAAGCGTCCGACGCACCGTGTGAGCGATCCGGATCCCGATCAGCTTCGAGTGCAGGCACCCCCGATGGCCCGTCACACGTCGCGCCAGGCTCCGCGGGATCGGTGCGCGATCGCCGCGCACTGTGTCACGGAGTCGCAAAGCATCGCGCACTCCCCCGAAGCAGGAACGAGGCTGGTGTCCGACGCCGTCGGAGGTGACGCGCCGGGACGAACGCGCTGGGGCAACCGGGGCGGATCGCACGGGGATCACGCGAGGCGCGCGGGTCGAGCCGACGCCGATGCCGCGGGTCTGGCTGCGAGCTGGTCGCCCGCGAGCACAATGCCCGTCAGGGCCCACATGAGCCCAAGGAGCATCGGGTTGTTGTAGGTGTTGTCGATCAGCCCGTGCCCGACCTCGCCGAACAGTGCCGCAGCAGCGCCGGCGACGAGCGCGCCCTCCGGGGCGCGCCGTAGCCGGCGGGTTGCCCGGAGCGCGGCGATCCCGACCGCGAGCGTGAGACCGACGAGGAACCCAACCGCAGGCACGCCGGACTCGGCGCCAACGGTCAGCAACACGTTGTGGGCGTGGACGGCCGCGATCGTGCGCGACTCGGAGGCCGATCGTCGCGACGCGATCACGAACGTTCCCGGGCCGAACCCGAAGACCGGTCGCTCGTTGATCTCCCGCACGGCCTCCGCCCAGATTTCCGGCCGTCGGTCGTAAGGGCTGTTGGTGGCGCCCGTGACCGAACCCAGCCGGTCCCGCACCACCTGCACTGCCGGTTGGTCCGGTTGGAGGAGACCGAACGCCAGACCGAGGACGGCGACGCTCATCAGGACTCCCACGAGGGTCCGTCGCGAGCCGGGCAACAGGACCATGAGGCCGACGACCCCGAGCGCCGCGCCGATCCATGCGCCCCGGGACAACGAGACGGCGAGTCCGGCCGTCGCGAGCAGCGTCGCCACGACGGCCATGACCCGCATCGACGTGCGGACCTTCGCGAGCGCCGTCCCGAGCCCGACCATCAGGAGGATCACGGTGAACGAGCCGAGCTCGTTCGGGTCGCCGAACACGCCGGTCGCGCGGCCCCGCACGACGAGGCCTCCGGCCGCGGGCCGGATCTCCGAGAGGCTCTGGAGGGCGAGGAGCGTCATCACGATGCCGGCGCCGAGGAGCGCGGCGACCAGGATCCGCAGATCGACCAAACGCTGGCAAGCCGCGACCAGAGCGATCGCGAGCAGGAAACCCACGATGACATTCACCATGCGAGTGGTCGCGACCGTCACGTCGACCGCCCCCGGGACTGCGAGGACACCGGCGGTGCACAACGCGAGTCCCCAGCCGAACGCGGGCACGGCGAGGCGCAACTTCGCGTGCCCCAGGAGCACGGCCAGCGTCATCGCGAGGACGACGACGATGCTGACCACGTCGACGACCTGGAGCCCGCCGATCGGGAGACTGGAGAGCGCGACGGGGAGCGAGACGAACACCGCCACGATCGCCCACACGGGTCGAACGAGGACGGCAGAGAACCACAGTGCCGCCGCGGGAATCGCGACCATCGTCCACGGCCCTGCCTCGGCGCCCAGCATCCCGAACGCGAGTCCGGTCAACGCGGCCGCGCCTGCGAGCACGATGGCGCGGACCACGGGGGCCGCGCCGGTCGTGGCGAACGTCAGCGACGGACTCGGGCGAGCCAACACGATCCGCGCACTCCTCACTGCGACATTCCCGGGGCGGTCGTTCGCGTCAGACTAAGTTCCGGCTTCATGGAACGCGCGGACCCGGCGGGCCGCGGCTCAGAGCAGGTTCCGACGAGACTCCCGGCCCTGTGATGCGCGTCCTCCACGCCTCGCAGGCGACTACGGAAGGGGTCGGTCGGTACCTACGAGCCCTCGTCGGCGACCAGACCGCCCGCGGCTGGGACGTCTCGGTCGCGAGCCCGCCGAACGCCGAGCTGGAGGCGCTCTGCGCCAATCACGGCGCCCGTCACCATCGATGGGATGCTCGGCGCGGCCCCTCGCTCGATCTCTGGTCCGAGACGCGGTCGATCGGGCGAATCGCCCGGGACAGTGTCCCCGATGTCGTGCACCTGCACTCCTCGAAGGCCGGCCTCGCCGGTCGCCTCGCGCTCCGGGGGGCGCTCCCGACGGTGTTCTCCCCCCACGCGTGGTCCTTCCTCGTCGGGGGGTCGGTCGCACGACGGGCCGCGCGCGCGTGGGAACGCCGAGCGGCCCGGTGGACGGACGTGTTCCTGTGCGTGGGCGAGTCCGAGCGAACGCGGGGGGCCCACGCCGGGATCCGGGGAACCTGGCGGGTCGTGCCGAACGCGGTCGATCTCGACGCCCTCTCCCCGGCCACATCCGAGGAGCGTTCCCAGATCCGTGGCGCCTTCGATCTCGACGGCCCGACCGTCGTGTGCGTCGGTCGCCTCGCCGAGCAGAAGGGCCAGGACGTGCTCGTGCGGGCGTGGTCGGCGGTACGCCGGTCGATCCCTGACGCGACCCTCGTGCTCGTCGGGGAAGGACCGCTGCGGTCCGAGCTCGAGCAGAGCGACGAACCCGGGGTCCGCCTCGTCGGCGATCGCCGCGACGTCCGCGACTGGCTCGTCGCGGCCGACGTCGTCGCGCTGCCGGCCCGGTGGGAGGGTCTCTCGTTCGTGGCCCTGGAGGCACTCGCCTGCGGATGCAGCATCGTCGCGACCGATGCCGACGGGATGCGCGAGGTCGTGGGCGACGGCCCCGATGCAGTCGGCGCGATCGTGCCCGTCGGGAGCGTGTCGGAACTCGGAGCGGCGATCATCGAACGGCTCGAGGACTCGGGCCTGCGGAGCTCGGAAGCCGCGCGCGCCCGTGCCCGCGCCGCCAGGTTCGACAGCGCCGGCTGGGGCGACAGGGTCGCCGACGTGCTCACCGACGCCGTACGCGACCACGGGTCCTCGACGCGGGCGCGGTGACTCCCGGCATGGGCCCGATGCGCGAGGTGCCGCTGCGCGTGACCGTCATCGACCCGTACGGCGTGCGGGGCGGGGCCGAGCGATGGCTCCTCGAGCTCCTCGACGTGGCAGAGGGCCTCGAGCCCCGAGTGATCATGCTGCGCGAAGGACCGCTGCGCGACGACTACGCACGGCGCGGGATCCCCACTGCCGTGCTCACCACCGGCCCGAGCGCGGGCGCGATCGCGCGGGCCGGACTTCGTCTTCCGCGGGCGCTGCGCGCCCACGCCCCGGACGTGCTCCTCGCGAACGGCGTCAAGGCCGCCGCCGTCGCCGCCGTCGCGCGCCGGAGGAGCGCGACACCGACGGTGTGGGCAAAGCACGACTTCTCTCACGACCGCAGGCTCGGGAGGCTCCTCGCCCGGCGGGTCGACCTCGTCGTCGGGACGTCACGCGCCGTCGTGGAGTCGATCGGCCTCCCCGATGCCCCGGTCCTCGCCCCGCCGCGCCCATCGGTCCGTCCCGCCGACCGGGCCGGGGCCGCCGAGCACTGGCGCGATCTCGGCGTTGACGTGACGACCGGCCCGACGGCGGCAGTCGTCGGGCGACTGACGCCGTACAAGCGCGTCGAAGACGCGATCCGGGCGCTCGCCTTCGGAGGGTGCGAA
>DASUAO010000042.1:0-28767 GCA_035763745.1 Acidimicrobiia bacterium | reverse complement strand
CCGGGACCGTCGTCTCCCAGGTCCGTCGGGCAGGTCCGGCGCAGGATGGTCGCCCCTTCTGCGCCCGAGGGGGAGCGTGTCCCGTGTCCCAGCGTGTCCCCACCGTTGGAGCACGGGACTTTGGACCCTGACCATCGATCTCGGGTGCAGTGCACCATTCGCGTGGGAGGCATTTCGGCGAGGTCGGGGGGTGCGAGATGGTCGAAGTGTTACTGGCGGCGGCTCTTCTGCTCGGTGGTTCGTGGTCGAGCTTCCGGGCCTTTTCGTTTCTCCGCAGAGGAAAGCGTTTCGAGGCGGTCGTCACCCACGTTGAGGACCATGGTATTTGGGCCTCGTACGGCGGGCGCCGCTACACGTTGGAGTTGCGGATGTCGACCGAGGATGGGGACAGGGAGGTGACGGTTGACACGACTTGGCGAGCGTCGGTCTTCTCGCGTGCCCCGGCCATTGGGGATGTGGTCCCGGTCGTGGTCAGCCCTGACGGGGAGACTGTCGAGATGCGCTTTGACCTGCTCTTCTCCGACCTCGTCGGGAGCATCTTTCTTGCCGTGGCCGGCGTCGTGGTTCTAGTTCTGCTTGTTTCTTGACTGCCTCCCAGGTCCGCCGCGCGACGCGACTTCGCGTTGACCGGGGCGCGGCTTTCCTCTCCTGGGGCCGCGTCCCGGTCCCGCGTTCCGCAGATCAGTCGTCGTCGACCGGCAGCTCGATCACGTCGGCGTCGTCACCCGGCAGGTTGTCCGCGACGGCTTCGATCACCATCGCGAGCAGCTCGTCGGGGTCGTAGTCGGGCATGGATGCGACGGTAGCCAGACCGATTGGCGCGTGACGTGCCCGGAGACGCCCTGTGTGCCCGTTCTCGGGGCCGCATTTATTGGAGGGGCCGGGATGGTGGCGGTCGAGAAATCTGGAGGACCCTGCGCGGCGGTCGGACTCGCGAGAACACCTCCGCGTTTTCGCTCACGCGCCCCCGTTATGGAGTAAGGCTCGCAGCGCCTGAGCACAGCGCATACGGGCCCCACCTGAACGAGGTGATCGCGAAGCGGCTCGGGATCACACCGTAAGAGTGCGGCGACCGTCCGCTCAGAACGCGAAGCCGAAGTAGTCGACGTCGCGGCGGTAGCGGTGGCCCGTCTGCTCCCGCATCTCGGCGGAGTACGCCTCGCGGTAGTCCCCCGAGGACCGTTCGTTCCGGCGCACGAGATCCCCGACCTCGATGCCACGGCTCGCGAGCAGCGCCGGGAGCTCTTCCGACATGCGCGCGAGGTCGATCCACCGGTCGACGACCGGCGGCTTCCCCCACGGCGCGAGCAGGCGGACCTGGGCCCGGAGATGCTCGTCGGCGAGGGAGTCGGGGATCCTGGTCACGGTCCGCACGAACT
Organism: Acidimicrobiia bacterium; assembly: GCA_035763745.1. Lineage (GTDB taxonomy): Bacteria > Actinomycetota > Acidimicrobiia > IMCC26256 > PALSA-555 > DASUAO01. Next base: position 27,388 of record DASUAO010000042.1, on the reverse strand, counting down.
GTTCGAACGTCATCTCGCCCCAGAACAGCTTCCGGCGACTCAACGTGTTGTAGCGCAGGAGACCGTCGTGCACCTCTCCCCACCTGGTCGCATTGCCGACCACCTTGTCGAGGTAGGCGGAGCGGAGCCGGTCCCACGGGTTCCGGACGACGGTGAACGCGAGGGCGTCCGGGACGTCCCGGACCCTGGACGCGCGGACCGCGTCGAAGCGGACCCGATGGATCCCGTCGCCCGTCGGCAGACCTTCCCAGGACGCGATCATCGCCTTGATCATGGTGGTGGCCGCCTTGGGGACCGGGAAGTAGACGAGGCCGGCGTGCCGGCTCACGATCCCCCGCGGGTCCCGCACCTGCTTTGCCCGACGGAGGCTCGCGGCCGCGGTGTGGAGCGGACTCCGGGGCATCAGCGACGGGGCCGCGATCCGCGACGCGCCGGGCATCCGTCCACAACGTCGATCGTACCGACCCAGCCGGGGGCACCGGTTCCCACGGAGCGTGAACCCGCTCAACATCACGCCGGATGCTGCCGACACGTGAGTCACCCGAGCGCTCGGTGCGCATCGGGCCACTCACATGTGCTGCCACCCCCACCTCCGCCCCGTGCTCGCCGTCCTGGGCGCCGCGACGATCGCCGTCTCGGCACACGCGGGCCGCGCGTCGGCCGACCCGCTCGCCGACGCCCGCCAGGAGCGCGATCGGACCCAGGCCGTCGCGATCGCCGCAGCCCAGCGCTACGCGGACGCGCTCACCGAGCAGGCGACCCAGGAGGCCGAGATCGCCCGGCTCGAGGCCGAGATCCCCCGCCTCCGCGCCCGGACCGCCGAGCTGAAGGTCCTGGTGCGCGACCGGGCGGTCGTCATGTACCGACAGGGATCGGCGATGCCCCTCTCGCGGATGCTCGACGCCGGAGGGGTCGTCGAGGCCGCCCGCGCGATCCAGCTCACCGCGAGCGCGGCCGGCCACGACCGCGCGCTCGCGGGAGAGCTCACCCGAGCCGCGGCCCAGCTCGAGCGCGACGAAGCCGACCTCCGGGTCCGCAAGGCGTCACAGGACGCCCTGGTCGCGCAGCTCGCCGACGAACGGATCGCGGTCGAGCGGGCCCTGCTCGCCGCCGACCAGGCCGTCGCGAGCCTCGAGGCCGTCGCGGCGTCGCAGGCCGAGTTCCGCAACGTGTCGGGTGCCGCAGCCGGCCAGGTCCGGACCGGGGCGGCCGTCTGCCCGGTCGCGGGCGTGGCGGTCTTCGTCAACGACTGGGGCGCACCGCGCTCGGGTGGGCGAACCCACAAGGGCAACGACCTCCTGGCCGCGAGGGACACTCCCCTCGTGGCGGTCGTCGCCGGCACCGTCCAGTGGGACGACGACGTGCTCGGCGGGGTCGGCGCGTGGCTCATGGGCGACGACGGCGTCGGGTACTACTACGCGCACATGAGCCGGCGCGAGGGTGCGGCCCCACGTCGGGTCGCGCGCGGCGAGGTCATCGGGTTCGTCGGGGACACCGGCAACGCGGTCGGGGGGCCACCACACCTCCACTTCGGCATGCGTTCACAGTCAGGCGAGATGGTGAACCCCTATCCGACGCTGCGGGCGCTCTGCACTGTGTGAGCGCGCGCGGTGCCCGGGGAGGGATTCGAACTCTCATGCCCTTGCGAGCAGCGGATTCTGAGTCCGTCCCCGCTCGTACCGCCCAATGAGGTCGAATACGCCGCAGTACGTCTGACCTGCGGCAACGTCGCAGGGCGGTACTGCTGACCTGATGCCGTGCCACGTCTCGCCCGTGATCGACTGCCCCGAGTAGTCGCGCCTGGCTGGCCCTCACCGCCTCAAGAGCAGCAGGGGCTGCACCAGGTACCGGGGGTCGGCCTTCGGGTCGGCCCCCGACTCACGTCGACCCGTTCCCATCTACGTCGAGCCTCGCGGATAGCTACCGCATCTCCATCTCCGCGCGCGCAGCAGATGGGGCCGGCACGCGGTCGTCAGCTCGCGCCCCGCGTGGCTTCCAGGGCCGCGACGAACTGGTCGAGCGCAGGCTTCTCCGACTCGGGGACCGTGAGGGAGAAGATCGTCGCGCATGCCACGAGGACCTCGTAGCGCGCCTCGGCGTGCTTCTTGGCCTTCTTGGCCTTCACTCGGGTCTCGCGGTAGGTCGTGACGGGGTTGACGGCCGACTCCTCCTTGCCGTCGTGACGGAACTTACGGACGTACTCGCCATCGAACTGGAGGGACTCACCGTTGGTGCCGCGGACCTCGATCATCGAGGCAATGTACCGAATGGGCGCTCGTGGCGCGATGTCTCGGGACCGCCGCCAACTCCGAACGGCGCCGTGACGCGTCCAACGAACGGTGCGCTCAGGCCACGCGCAACGGGCACGTATCTCCACCACCCAGGTGTCGGTTCTGACCGGAACCGAGATAGCCATTCATCGAACACTGCTTCGGTTCCACGTACGCGGCTTGTGCACCATGACCATGTTTCCCCACATGAGAACCGGCAGGCCTGCACAAACGCCCGCTGCGGCCGTGGGGATGGACCATGTCCGGCAACTGCCAGGATTCGCGTCGCCCGGCGTTGCCGATGCTGCGCTACCTCCGAAGCCGACGCTTGCCGCAACTGCCATCACCGCGACGGCCGCGGCGCAGCGCAGCGCAGCGACCCGGAAACTGGTGCCCGGGGAGGGATTCGAACCCTCATGCCCTTGCGAGCAGCGGATTTTGAGTCCGCCGTGTCTGCCATTCCACCACCCGGGCGGGGGCGGTCATTGTGGCATTGCGTACCATGACGGGCGTGTCGACCATCCTCGCCGCGGATGCCCTCACCTGGGCTGTCGCGATCGCAGTGGTGTCGATGGCCGCACTCGTCCTGATCATCGTGGCGCCCTGGCGCACGGTGCGCCGCGAGCCTCCGCTCGCCGACGAGATCGAAACGCGGCTGCTCCTCGGGGAGGACCCGGACGCGATCGACCGCGACCTCGCGGCCCGCTACACGCCACCGGCACCAGTCACCGACCTGCACTCCTCCCCCGATCCCGACCGCGGCCCCGACTCCGACGTCGGTTCCGACTGACCGGGTACGGCCCGGGTCAGGCGATCGCGAAGAAGATCCGGGCCTCGCAGGCCTTCTCGTCGCCGACCGACGCGCGCCCCTTGCCCCACCCGCCACGGGCCGACAGTCGCTCGAGCTCGACGTGGAGGGTGAGCGTGTCGCCCGGGACCACCAGGCGCCGCCAACGGACCTTCTCGACCCCGCCGAACAGGGGCAGCCTCCCGGCGTAGCGCTCGTCCGACAGCACCGCGATCGCCCCCGCCTGTGCGAGGGCCTCGAGCTGGATCACGCCGGGGAACACCGGATTGCCCGGAAAGTGCCCGGCGAGGAACGCCTCCTCGCCGGTGACGCGGTACCGGGCCTCGATCGAGACGCCGGCCTCGAACCCGACCACCTCGTCGACGAACCGGAACGGCGGCCGGTGCGGGAGCAGCGCCACGAGACCATCGGAATCCGGGAGAGCCATGGCCCGACGGTACCCTGCGTGCTCAACCTTCCGACCTCCCGGAAGTCACCGACCGGTTCCGTGTAACCCTCTCTGGCGGCCTCCGGTCCCACCAGAGGTACGAGCGGAGAGGGATCGGTCCACGTGGACATCGCAATCGTCTTCCCCGGGCAGGGGACCCAGGCGCCGGGGATGGGCGCGCCCTGGCGCGACCACGCCGCCTGGTCGGTCGTCGAGCGCGCCGAAGCCGCGTTCGGCGAGCCGCTCGCCCACCTGGTCCTCGACGCGACCGCCGACGACCTCGCCCGCACCCGCGAGGCCCAGCTCGCGGTGCTCCTCACGTCGCTCATGGCCTGGGAGGCCATCCGTGACCGGGTGACGGCTCCCGTCGCATTCGCGGGCCACTCGCTGGGCCAGGTCACCGCGCTGATCGCCTCGGGCGCGCTCGACCTCGACGCAGGGGTCCGGTTCGCGGCCCGTCGGGCCGAGCTCACCCAGGCCGCCGCCGACGCGCACCCTGGTCGGATGGCGGCGCTGCTCGGCGCGACCGTGGAGCAGGCCGAGGCAGCCTGCGAGGCGGCGCTCGACGGCTGCTGGGTCGCGAACGACAACGCGCCCGGGCAGGTCGTGATTGCCGGGACGCCGGACGGTGTCGAGGCCGGCAGCGTTCGGGCCAAGGAGCTCGGCGTGAAGCGCACGACACCGCTGAAGGTGGGCGGCGCGTTCCACACCCCCCTCATGCACGACGCCGCCGACGCGCTGCCCGCCGTCCTCGCCGACATGACGTTCTCCGCACCGGCCGCACCCGTCGTCTCCAACCACGACGCGGTCGCGTACGACGACGCCGACGGCTGGCGCACCCGCCTCGCGACGCACGTGACGCAGCCGGTGCGCTGGCGGGCCACGATGACGACCCTCGTCGATCTCGGCGCGACCTCCTTCCTCGAGGTCGGCCACGGCTCGATGCTCGCCGGACTTGCGAAGCGAGCCGTCCCCGACACGCCCGTGCGCGGCATCGCCACGCCCGACGACTGCGCACTCCTGGAAGAGGTCCACTGACATGGAAGCAATGCTCGACCACGGCGAAGGGCTGCTCGTCCCCGAGCGGATGATCGTGGCGCCGACGGTGGGCACCTTCCGCGCCGTCCCGCTGGACGAGGGCGCACCCCTCGCTGTGGGCCAGACTGTGGGCATGGTCGACGGCCCCGGCACCTCCACCCCGGTGGCCAGCCCGTTCCGGGGGCACCTGGTCGGCGTCCTCGTCCACCCCGGTGAGCGCATCCGGGAAGGCCAGCCCATCGCGTGGCTCCGCGTCGCGTGAGCCGGAGCGCGACGCACCGATGAGGGCCTGTATCGCCGGCTGGGGCACCGCCGTACCCGAAGGGCGACTCACCAACCGCGACCTCGAGCAACGGGTCGAGACGAGCGACGAGTGGATCGTCGAGCGGACCGGGATCCGTGAGCGCAGGATCGCGGCTCCCGCCGAGACCACCGCCAGCCTCGCGATCGAGGCCGGGACAGCGGCGATCAAGCAGGCCGGGATCACCCCCGACGAGGTCGACCTGCTCATCGTGGCGACGGCGACGCCGGAGCAGCCGATCCCCCACACGGGCGCGTTCGTCGGTGACGGTCTCGGCCTGAGCTGCGGCTCGTTCGACCTGGCTGCGGGCTGCGCCGGCTTCGTGTACGAGCTCGTGACCGGTGCCGCGCTGCTGACGTCCGGCAACCTCCGGCACGTCCTCGTGATCGGCGCCGAGACGCTGTCACGAATCGTCGACCCCGCAGACCGGGGCACGTGCATCCTGTTCGGTGACGGGGCCGCGGCCGTGGTCCTCGAGCCCGGCGACGACGACTCGACCGGGCTCCTCGCCTGGGATCTCGGCTGCGACGGATCCGCGACCGGACTGCTGGAGATCCCCGCCGGCGGCAGCCGGCTCCCCACGACGCCCGCCACGATCGCCGAGGGTCAGCAGTTCATCAAGATGCAGGGCCAGGAGGTCTTCCGACGTGCCGTGCGCGCCGTCGTGAACTCGGCGAAGTCGGCGCTGGATCGCGCCGGGGTGTCGGCGCCCGAGGTCGACCACTTCGTCCCCCATCAGGCCAACCTCCGGATCATCGAAGCGGCCGCGAACCGACTGAAGATCCCGACGGAGCGCACGATCGTGAACATCGACGAGTACGGGAACACATCCGCCGCATCGATCCCTCTCGCCCTGTCCGAAGCTGCCGAGTCGGGTCGGATCGGTGACGGCGACCTCGTCCTGTTGAGCGGCTTCGGGGCCGGGATGACCTGGGGCAGCGCGGTCCTGCGTTGGGGCCGCGCGTGAGCGGAACGGCACTCGTGACCGGCGCGTCCCGCGGCATCGGGCGCGCGATCGCCATCGCGCTCGGCGCGAGCGGACATCGCGTCGCGGTGGGCTACGCGAACGACGCCGACGGCGCAGCCGTCACGGCCGACGCCATCGCCACCACCGGCGGTGAGGCGACCGTGGTGCACATCGACGTCGTCGACGGCGACTCCGTCGATGCGGCGTTCACCCAGATCGAGGATGCCTTCGGGCCGGTCACGGTGCTGGTCAACAACGCCGGCGTCACCGCCGACGGCCTCGTCGCTCGCATGAGCGACGAGCAGTGGGAACAGGTGCTCAACACCAACCTCACCGGCGCGTTCCACACGATCCGGCGGGCGACGCCCAAGATGATGCGAGCCCGAGGCGGGCGGATCGTGAACGTCTCGTCGGTCAGCGGTCTGATGGGCGCCCCAGGCCAGGCGAACTACGCTTCGGCAAAGGCTGGCCTCGTGGGCCTCACCAGGGCACTCGCCCGCGAGCTGGCACCACGTAGCATCACCTGCAACATCGTGGCTCCGGGGCCTATCGTGACGGCGATGACCGAGACGATGCCCCCGGAGTGGCGCAGCGCCATGGAGATGACGGTCCCGCTGGGTCGGCTCGGCACGCCCGAGGAGGTCGCAGCGGCCGTCGACTTCCTGTGCACCGACGCCGCGGGCTACGTCACCGGGGCGATCATCCCGGTCGACGGTGGCCTCGGCATGGGGCACTGAGCACCCATCGCCACGGGGCCGCGCGAACCAGCGCGGACCGCGGACCCACATCGACCCCCACAAGCCGAAGGAGCACACCGGATGGAACGTGACGAGGCACTCACCGCACTGCGGGAGGTGGCCGTCGAGGTCCTCAGCGTCGAGCCCGACGTCGTGACCGAGGACGCCCGGTTCAAGGAGGATCTCGATGCCGACAGCCTCGACCTCGTCGAGCTGGTGATGGGCCTCGAGGAGCGGTTCGACATCTCGGTCCCCGAAGAGGACCTCGACGGCGTCGCCACCGTCGGTCACGCCGTCGACCTCGTGATGAACAAGGTCGCCGCGAAGTAATGAGCGATCTGCTCGACCACGCTGGTCGTCCGCGCGTCGCCGTCACCGGCATCGGGGTCAAGGCCCCGGCCGGCAACGACGTCGCGACGCTGTGGGCCAACGTGCGGTCCGGGCGGTCGATGGCACGCGAGATCGAGCAGTTCGACCCGTCCGGTCTCACGGTCCGCTTCGCCTGTGAGGTCCGCGACTTCGACCCGGTCGAGTACTTCGGTCCCAAGGAGGTCCGCCGCCAGGACCGGGTCACGCACTTCGGGTTCGCGGCCGCGGTCGACGCGGTGACCGATGCCGGCGAGCTCGGCGCCGATCCGAGCCGGTGCGCCGTGATCGCGTCCACCGGCGTCGGCGGTCTCAACACGCTCCAGGAGAACGTGACCAACTACCTGCAGAAGGGAGCGAACCGGGTGAGCCCGTTCTTCGTCCCCATGCTGATGCCGAACGCGACGGCAGGTGCGATCTCGATCCACTTCGGCTTCACCGGCGTGTCCATGTGCGTCTCGACGGCCTGTGCGGCCGGAGCGAACGCCATCGGTGAGGGCGTCCGGATGATCCGCGACAGCTCGGCCGACGTCGTGGTGGCGGGCGGTACCGAAGCGTTCACGTCCGTCACCGTCGCCGCGTTCGCCCGCATGGGCGCGCTCAGCACCCGCAACGACGCTCCCGAGCTCGCCTCCCGACCGTTCGACGCCGACCGCGACGGCTTCGTCATGGCCGAGGGTTCGGCGTTCTTCGTGCTCGAGTCACTGGCGCGCGCCCGCGAGCGCGGCGCGACCGTGTACGGGGAGGTGGCCGGCTACGGGCGCAACTCCGACGCGTTCCACATCACGGCCCCGTCCCCCGGCGGGATCGGCGCCGCGACCTGCATGCAGCAGGCGATCGAGGATGCCGGTCTCACGCCGGCCGACATCGGACACATCAATGCCCACGGCACGTCGACGCCGCTCAACGACGCCGCCGAGACCGAGGCGATCCACAAGGTCTTCGGCGACGACGCGCCACCCGTCACCGGCAGCAAGGGTGTGCTCGGACACATGGTCGGCGCCGCGGGTGCCGTCGAGGCCGTCATCTCGCTCCTCGCAATCGCCGATGGCGTCGTCCCGCCCACCGCGAACTTCGAGCGTTCCAGCGACGACGTCGCGCTCGACGTGGTCGCGGGAGATGCCCGTGAGGTCGGGACGAAGCCGGTCGTGTCGAACTCGTTCGGGTTCGGTGGGCACAACGCCTCCTTGGTGCTGACACCCACGGCGTGACCGATCCCCGTCCGTCCACGCCCATCGCTGCCCGCCGCAGCGAGGCGGCGACGGCGGCACTCAGCGATCGGAACGGCCGACCGATCGTCGAGTTCGACATCCGCGGCGGCAAGCACGTCGGGGCCATCGGTCCGCCGGAGGGACGCACCCTCGCGAGCGCGATCCGCCGTGCGTCCGAGGTGGGCGTCCCGGTGTTCGGCACCATCGCCTCCTCCGGCGCCGACGTGACCGAAGGTGTCGCCTCGCTGCACGCCTGGGGCGAGGTCGCACGCGCGATGGCCGACGCGTCGGGCGTCGTCCCCGTCGTGCTGCTCGTCGTGGGTCCCTGCGTGTCGGGTCCGGCACTCCTGCTCGGGCTCGCCGACATCGTGGTGATGACCGAGGACGCCTTCGCGTACGTCACCGGACCGGACACCGTGCGCTCGTTCACCGGGATCGACGTCGACAGCCGGTCGCTCGGCGGCGCACCGCTCCATGCGACCCGCAGCGGTGTCGCAGCCGCGGTGGTCGCCGACGAAGCCCAGGGCCGGGACCTGGTGTCGGCGCTCCTCGATTACCTCCCTTCCCACCACCTCGACGACCCGCCACGCTGGCCGACCGACGATCCGGTCGACCGCGCGTGCGCGGCCGCCGCGATCGCGGTTCCGGCCCGGTCGAGCGCGGCGTACGACGTGCGGGTCGTCGTCGAGGACGTGCTCGACGCCGACTCGTTCCTCGAGCTGCGTCCCCGGCACGCCTCGAACCTCGTCACCGGACTCGGCCGCCTCGACGGGCGCACCGTCGGGATCGTCGCCAACCAGCCTCATCAGCGGGCGGGGACGATCGACATCGAGGCCTCGGAGAAGGCGGCGCGGTTCGTCCAGTGGTGCGACTGCTTCAACATCGCGCTCATCACGTTCGTCGACACCCCGGGCTTCGAGCCCGGTAAGGACCTCGAGTGGCGGGGCATGATCCGCCACGGAGCCGAGCTCGTCTACGCGTACGCGAACGCGACGGTCCCTCGGCTGTGCCTGGTGCTGCGCAAGGCCTACGGCGGCGCGTACATCGTCATGGACTCCAAGGGGCTCGGCAACGACTGGTGCGGTGCATGGCCGACCGCGGAGATCGCCGTCATGGGAGCCCCCGGCGCGGTCGGGATCCTGCACGGCCGCCACCTCCGGGACATCGACGATCCCGAGGAGCGCCTCCGGGAGCAGGCCGCGCTCGAGCACGAGTACGAGGACCGCTTCGCCAACCCGTACGTCGCCGCCGAATGGGGATTCGTGGACGACGTCCTCCCGGCGTCGGAGACGCGACAGGTGCTCGCCACCGCGCTCGACCGTCTCTCCACCAAGCGCGAGACCGGTCCGAGGCGCCGCCACGGCAACACGCCCTTGTAGGGCCCGCCCGCCGCGAGCGCCACCGATAGGATCGCCGGGCCTTGGGAGGAACCATGCTGCTCGACGGGAAACGCATTCTGGTCACCGGTGTGCTCAACGACGCGTCGATCGCGTTCACGGTGGCCCGCCGAGCCCAGGAAGAAGGCGCCGAGGTGGTCCTCACGTCGTTCGGACGGGTCATGCGGCTCACCGAGCGCACCGCCAAGCGCCTTCCCGCGGAAGCCGCAGTCGTCGAGCTCGACGTGAGCAACCCCGGCGACCTCGACGCGCTCGCGGAGCGCGTCGGCGGCCACCTCGACGGCGTGCTCCACGCGATCGGGTTCGCACCCGAGTCCTGCCTCGGCGGGGGGTTCCTCACCGCGCCCTGGGAAGACGTCGCGGTCGCGCTCCAGGTCTCGGCCTACTCGCTGAAGGCGCTCGGCGTCGCCGCGCTCCCGCTCATGAGCCCCGGCGGCTCGATCGTGGGGCTCGACTTCGACAACACCCAGGCCTGGCCCGTCTACGACTGGATGGGCGTCGCCAAGTCCGCGTTCGAGTCCACCGCCCGCTACCTGGCCCGCGACCTGGGTCCCGAGGGGGTGCGGGTCAACCTCGTCGCCGCCGGCCCGATCCGCACGATGGCGGCGAAGAGCATCCCCGGCTTCGAAGCCTTCGAGGAGGTCTGGGCCCAGCGGGCACCGCTCGGCTGGGACATCCGGGATCCCGAGCCGGTCGCGAACGCATGTGTGGCACTGTTCTCGGACCTCTTCCCCGCCACCACCGGTGAGATGCTCCACGTCGACGGCGGCTTCCACGCCATCGGCGCCTGACCGCCTCTGGAGGGACCATGAAGGACCTGACGACCGACGAGCGAATCGCCCAGATCCCACTCTTCGCCGGGCTCTCGAAGAAGGAGCTCGCCTCCGTGTCGGGCCTCGCCACCCGCCTGGACCTGCCGGCCGGCAAGGAGCTCACCAAGCAGGGTGACACGGGCAACGAGTTCGTGATCATCCTCGACGGTGAGGTGGACGTGGTCATCGACGGCAACGTCGTCGCGACCCGGGGCTCCGGCGACTACTTCGGTGAGATCGCGCTGCTCTCCGAGCGACCGCGCACCGCGACCGTCGTCGCGAAGACCCCGGTCGCGATCGAGGTGATCGGCCGACGTGAGTTCCGGGCCCTCGTCGACGACCAGCCCGCCATCGAGGCCCAGCTCCGGGCGGTCATGGCCGAGCGACTCGACGCCGACGACCTCGACTGACCTCGGACCAGGGCCGCTGCTCAGCCTTGGAGCACCGCGGTCACCTTCGGGACGGTGTCCTTCGGGCTCACCTTGTAGAACACCCCGGCCAGCTTGCCGGTGGCGTCGACGACGAACGCGGATCGCACGATGCCCATGTACTTCTTGCCGTACATCGACTTCTCGCCCCACACGCCCCACTTGTCGGCGACGGCGTGGTCCTCGTCGGCGAGCAGCGGGAACCCGAGGCCGTACTTCGCGTCGAACTTCTGCTGCTTGGCCTGCGGGTCGGGGCTGATGCCGAGCACGACCGTCTTGAGCTTCTTGAAGTCGGGCATCGCGTCGCGCAGCGCGCACGACTGCGTCGTGCACCCCGGGGTGTCGGCCTTGGGGTAGAAGTACACGACGACGGGCTTGCCCTTGAAGTCGGAAAGCTTGACCTTCTTGCCCCGCTGATCGACCAGGGTGAACGCAGGTGCGCGCTTCCCCACCTCGAGCTGTGCCACGCCGATGCTCCTCTCGTCGCGATCTCGTAGTGTGACACGCCGTGAGCGATGCACTCGACGGCTTCACCGCGAGCAACTTCTCCCACGACGGGATCACGCGTCCGGTGTACGCGGGCGGCACCGGACCGGCTGTGATCGTCATCCACGAGGTCCCCGGCCTCCACCCGGGCGTGATCGACTTCGGTCGCCGGGTCGTCGACCGCGGTTTCCACGTGCGGATGCCCTCGCTGTTCGGCACGCCGGGCAAGCCGTTCGGCACCTTGTACTCGATGCGCTCGATGGTCTCCGGTTGCGTGGCGAAGGAGTTCACCTCGTGGGCGCTCGACCGCACGAGCCCGATCTCTTCATGGCTGCGGGCACTCGCCGCCGACGCGCACGAGGCGTGCGGTGGGCCGGGCGTCGGTGCGGTGGGCATGTGCTTCACCGGTGGCTTCGCGCTCGGGATGATGCTCGACGAGCGGATGCAGGCACCGGTGCTCAGCCAGCCGTCCCTCCCCTTCGCCGTGGGCAAGCGCCGGAAGGCGTCGGTCGGGATCAGCGACGCCGACCTCGAGATGCTCAGCGCACGCGCCGCGGCCGGTGCGTGCGTGATGGGGCTGCGCTTCTCCGGCGATCACCTGGTCCCCGCGGCCCGGTTCGACACGTTGCGCGACGCACTGGGCGACGGGTTCATCGCGGTCGAGATCGACTCTTCGAAGGGCAACCCACACGGGATCAAGCGGATGGCCCACTCGGTGCTCACGCTCGACCTCGTCGACGAGCCCGGACACCCGACCCACGACGCACTCGAGCAGGTGCTCACGTTCTTCGACGACCGGCTCCGTTAGGTCCTGCCCGATCGACCGACCCGTTTCACGGCGTGCGGCGCGCCAGCCCGTGACCGAAGAAGCCACCCTTCGGTCGTGCGTGCGCGTGGTAGTGGTCGGGGATCTGACGCATGTTGTCGTCGACGTAGTGCTCGAAGGTGAAGTGCACCTCCACGACGGTAGCCAGCTGCACGTGCATGTGGGCCAGCTCCACTTCGGGCGGCTCGGTTCCGTGACCGCGCCACACGACCATCGGCACTGCGCAGATCTCGCACTCCGCGATCCAGCAGATGTCGTCCTCGTGGTACCACGGCGTGATGCGGGCGGCCTCGCAGAGGTCACAGTCGTCCGAGATCGGTCGGGTCATCGGTCCAGTGCCTCCCTGAGCTCGTGGACGAACGCATGTGCGCCGTCGGGACCTTCGCCGCGCAGGAGCCGGGCGATCAACGCGCTCCCCACGATCACGCCGTCGGCGTCGCCCGCCGCCTCGACCGCCTGCTCGGCGTTCGAGATCCCCACCCCGAGCAGCACCGGGAGATCGGTCGCGGCCTTGAGCCGGCGCCCCATCTCCCCGGCTCGCGTCGCCAGCTCGGCGCGCTCTCCCGTGACCCCCAGGAGTGAGACGCCGTACACGAACCCGCGGGACCGGGCGCAGATCGCGACGAGGCGATCAGGAGGGGTGGTCGGCGCCGCGAGCAGGACCGTCTCGATCCCCTCGGCGTCGGCGGCATCGGACCATCCGTCGAGCTCGTCGAGGGGGAGGTCGGGCACGATCGCGCCGTCGATCCCGGACGCGGTCAGCGACGCGGCGAATCGTTCGTGGCCGGCGTGGTGCACCGGGTTGTAGTACGTCATCACCACGAGCGGGACCCCGACGTCGAGGTCCGCGGCCTCGGCGACGATGCTGCCGGGGGTCGCGCCGATGTCGAGCGCGCGCTGGGATGCTTCCTGGACGGTACGACCGTCCATCACCGGATCGGAGAACGGGATCCCGATCTCGACCGCGTCCGCGCCGGCGTCGACCACGGCCCGCACGACGTCGAGCCAGTCGCTCCCGAGCCCGCCGGTCACGTACGGGACGAGCAGCTTGGCGCCCGCGGCCCGCTTCGCTCGGAGCGATTCCTCGAGATTCATCGCGTCATCCGTCGAGCTTCTCGCCGGTGAGGCGCTCGGCGACGTACGCGGCGTCCTTGTCACCGCGCCCGGAGAGCGTCACGAGCACCGACGATCCGCTCGGCACCGCGTGTCCGCTCTCGCGGGCCAGCCACCCGATCGCGTGGGCGGGCTCGAGCGCCGGCACGATCCCCTCGGTCTCGGCGAGGAGCTGGAAGCCGGCGATCGCCTCGTCGTCGGTCGCCGACACGTACTCGGCCCGACCCGATGCCGCGAGCGCGGCGTGTTCGGGACCGACGCCCGGGTAGTCGAGGCCCGCACTGATCGAGTGCGTCTCGAGGATCTGGCCGTCCTCGTCCTGGAGGAAGAGGGACTTCGCTCCGTGCAGCACGCCGGGCACGCCGCGCGTCAGCGACGCACCGTGCTTGCCCGACTCGAGCCCGAGCCCCGCCGCCTCGACGCCGACGAGCCTCGCGTCGGTGTCGAGAAAGCCCGCAAACGTCCCCATCGCGTTCGACCCGCCGCCCACGCACGCGACCACGTAGTCAGGGTCGGCTCCGAGCATCCGGCGCGTCTGCTCACGTGCCTCGTCGCCGACGACGCGCTGGAGCTCGCGCACGATCCAGGGGTACGGGTGAGGACCGACGACCGACCCGATGCAGTAGTGGGTCGACTCGACGCTGGCGACCCAGTCGCGCAGCGCCTCGTTGATCGCGTCCTTCAGCGTCGCGCTGCCCGACTCGGCGGGCACGACCTCGGCACCGAGGAGCTGCATGCGCCATACGTTGAGCTCCTGGCGCTCGACGTCGACGGCACCCATGAAGACCGTGCAGTCGAGACCGAAGAGCGCGGCGGCCGTGGCCGTCGCGACACCGTGCTGGCCTGCGCCGGTCTCCGCGATCACTCGGTGCTTCCCCATCCGCCGGGTGAGCAGGGCCTGTCCCAGCACGTTGTTGATCTTGTGGGAGCCGGTGTGGGTGAGGTCCTCCCGCTTCAGGAACACTCGGAGGCCGAGCCGCTCCGAGAGCCGGCGGCACTCGGTGACGGGCGTCGGACGGCCGGCGTAGGTCGCAAGCAGGTGGTCGAGCTCGGCCCGGAACTCGGTGGACGCCCACGCGGTGCGGAACTCGGCCTCGAGCTCGACGAGTGCGGGCACGAGCGTCTCGGGGACGAAGCGGCCCCCGAACTCGCCGAAGCGCCCCAGACCCTCCGGCTGCGGGCCGACGGTGATGGGGACGGTGGTTCCGCGTGTGGTCATGTGGTGCTCCTGCGTCGGCCGGGTGCTCGATGATACGGGTGCGTCTGGTCCGGGCTTGTGGTCAGGGCGGTGACTGCTCGGATCGGACCTCGTCGACCTCCCAGTCGTAGGGCTCGGCGTCGGCGGGCACCCAGCCGTCGGACTCCATCTCGGCGCCCGCCTCGCGCGCCTCCTCGAGGAAGCGCGCGAGCTTGCGGGCATCCTTGCGACCGGAGCCCGGCTCGGTCTCGACCCCGGTGGCGACGTCGACGCCCCACGGGCGCACCCGTCGGATCGCAGCGCCGACGTTGTCGGGGGTGAGCCCGCCGGCGAGGAGGAGCCGGGTGCCGACGGGCGCGCCCTCGGCGAGCGCCCAGTCGAACAGCTCGCCGCTCCCGGGAGACTCGCCGTCGAGGAGGACGACGTCGGCGGGGCCGCCGGCGCTGGCGCCGATGGCGGGATCACCGGCCCGAAAGCCCTGGATCAAGAACGGCACGCGGACCCGGATCCAGCGCGCCTCGGACTGGGGCTCCCGGCCGTGCAGCTGCGCGCCACCGAGCCCGAGGCCGTTCACGACCTCGGCCACCCGCTCGGGCCGCTCGTCGCGGAAGACCCCGACGGTGAGCGCCTCCGGCGGAAGGCGCCGCACGATGTCGCGCGCCTCGTTCACCGTGACCTGGCGGGGGCTGCCGGGGACGAAGTTGAGCCCGACCGCATCGGCGCCGAGGGCCACGGCGAGCAGTGCGTCCTCCTCGTTCGTGACCCCGCAGATCTTCACGAACATGCGTACGACGGTATCGGAAAGCGCCCTCGGCACTGTGGCCGATACCATCGGCGCCGCCATGTCGAGCGCCGTGTCCGACGCCAAGACTGTCCCGGCGCCTGCGCCGACCCGGCGACCGCTGCTGCCAGCCCGGGCGCTCGCCGGCAGCCGGCGCTGGCTCGCGCTCTCGGGGTTCGTCGCCGCCTCGGCGATCGTCGTCCTGGCACTGGGTGAGATCCCGTCCCGGCCGTACATCCTGTTCTGGCTGATCGGGCTGGCCTGGGTGCTCTGCTGGCGCAACGACCACCCGGTGGCCCGGGTCGTGTTCGACTGGCTCCCGGTGCTCGTGATCGCGGCCGGCTACGACCTCGTCCGCAGCCGCGCCGTGGACCTGGTCCCTCGCGCCGTCACCGATCCGCAGCTCCAGGTCGACGAGTTCCTCTTCGGTGGGGTCGTCCCGACGATCCGACTCCAGGACTGGCTCGTCGATGCCGGCACGCCGCACTGGTGGGACTACCCCGTCTGGGTGATGTACCTCTCGCACTTCGTCGTCACCCCGGCCGTCGCGGTCTGGCTCTACCTGCGCCACCGCGAATGGTTCCACCGCTACGCGATCCTGATCCTCGGCGTCTGCCTCGCCGGGTTCGCGACGTATTTCATCCTCCCGGCCGTGCCTCCCTGGCTCGCCAGCCGCGACGGCGCGCTGGCTCCCACCACGCGGGTGGTGCACGCGGTGTGGGACAGCATCGGCATCGACTCGGCGTCGAAGATCTTCGATGGCGACGCGAGGCTCGCGAACCCCGTCGCGGCGCTCCCGTCGCTCCACGCGGCGTGGCCGCTCATGACGTTGCTGTTCCTGTGGCGCAAGGTCGGGCGGTGGCGCTGGCTCCTGGTGGCGTACAACGCCGCGATGGTGTTCGTGCTCGTCTACGGCGCCGAGCACTACTTCAGCGACATCCTCATGGGCTGGGTCTACGTGATCGTCATCTACCTCGTCGTGAACCGTCTCGCCGACGACCGCGCTGCTCGCACCCAGGCACGATCCGACCCGTCATGAGCGTCCCGCTCGTCACCTACGAGCGGGACGGCAACATCGCGACGATCTCGTACCACCGCCCCGAGCGCCTCAACGCGATCAACGGCGCGATGCGCGCCGATCTCAACGCGGCATGGGAGCGGTTCCGGGCCGACGAGGACGCGTGGGTAGCGATCATCACCGGCACGGGGCGAGCGTTCTGCGTCGGCGCGGACCTGGCCGACGGGGCGGGCTCGGCCGGGACGTGGCCCGGATCGTTCTGGGAGATCCCGACGGTCAATTCGTTCGAGTCGGGCCTCGAGGTCTGGAAGCCCACGATCGCGGCGGTGAACGGCTACTGCCTCGGGTACGGCCTCACGATGGCCGCGGCGTGCGACTTCGTGCTCGCGGCCGACGACGCCCAGTTCGGCATGCCCGAGGTGCGCCTCGGCGTCCCCACCATCGTCGGCGCGATGCGTCTCCCCGCCCGGATCCGCATGCAGGACGCGCTCGAGGTGCTGCTCACGGGCGATCGCATCGACGCGGCGCGGGCCCACGAGATCGGACTCGCGCTCCGGGTCGTCCCGCGCGACGACCTGTTGGCCGAGGCCCGCCGTCTCGCCGATCGGCTCTGCCAGGGCGCGCCCCTGGCCGTCCGGGCGGTGAACGAGATGGCCCACCGCGGTCGGCACGTCCCGTGGGAGGACGCCGTCCGGATGGGCGAGGCGATGCGTCGGCTCGTGGGCGCGAGCGACGATGCCCAGGAAGGCCGCCGGGCCGCAGCCGAGGGACGCGAACCACGCTGGTCAGGGCACTGAGTCCGGCACTTCGGCACGCAGGTGGTTGGAGAGCAACGCTCAGCGGGCCGAGAACGGGAGGTTGGAGAGCTCGCGAGCCAGCGCTTCGGGATCGTCGGAACGGACGAGCGCTTCACCCACGAGCACCGCGTCGAAGCCCGCGTCGCCCATGCGCCGCGCGTCGTCGACGGAGCGGATCGCGCTCTCCGCGACCGCGAGCGCCTCGCGCGGCAGTGACGCGACGAGGCGCTCGGCGACGGCCAGGTCCTCGACGAACGTCGTGAGGTCGCGGGCGTTGATCCCGACGATCGAGGCGCCGGCCTCGATCGCCCGCCCGACCTCGCGCTCGTCGTGGGCTTCGACCAACACGTCGAGCGTCAGATCACGCGCGAGCGAGAGAAGGTCAGCGAGCAGCGTGTCGTCCGGGATCGCGGCGACGATCAGCAGGAGG
The DNA here is from genome assembly GCA_035763745.1 of Acidimicrobiia bacterium. Lineage (GTDB taxonomy): Bacteria > Actinomycetota > Acidimicrobiia > IMCC26256 > PALSA-555 > DASUAO01. The sequence continues at coordinate 9,977 of DASUAO010000042.1, read as the reverse complement.
GCGTCGGCTCCGATCCCCCGCGCTTCGTACACCTGATCGGGATCGATCGTGAAGTCCTTCCGGAGGATCGGCGTCGCACTCGTGGCATCGCGCGCGGCCTGGAGATCGGCGACCGACCCGCCGAAGAACGGCCCGTCCGTCAGCACCGACAGGCACGCGGCGCCACCTCGCTCGTAGTCTCTGGCGACCCCGGCGGGATCGAGGTCGGGCGCGAGATCTCCCTTCGACGGCGAACGGCGCTTGATCTCCGCGATCACGCCGAGTGAGCCCGCCGCCCGCCGCTCGCGGAGTGCCGCTTCGAACCCTCGCGTCGCCGGGCTCGCGAGCGCCGCCTTCCTGATCGCGTCCCGCGCCTGCGGCTGGTGGAGCAGCGTGACCTCGTCGCGCTTCGTGGCGAGGATCTCGTCGAGCACGCTCATGCGGCCGCAAGTGTGCCAGACCGGCTCGGCCCTCCTACGCTCCGTTCCATGACGACGACCTTCCCCGACGGCTTCCTCTGGGGCACGGCCACCGCCGCGCACCAGGTGGAGGGCTCCAACTGGAACAACGACTGGTGGGCCTGGGAACACGCACCGGGCACACCGTGCGTCGAGCCGTCCGGCGACGCGTGTGACCACTACTGGCGCTACGAGGAGGACCTCGACATCCTCGCGGGTCTCGGGTTCGGCGCCTACCGGTTCTCGCTCGAGTGGTCCCGGATCGAGCCCGAGGAGGGAGAGATCTCGCGCGCCCAGCTCGACCACTACGCCCGGGTCCTCGACGCCTGTGCGGCACGGGATCTCGTTCCGGTGGTGACGTTCCACCACTTCACCACGCCCCGCTGGGCCGTGGTCGACGGCGGCTGGACCGACCCCACGACCGCCGAGCGCTTCGCCCGGTTCTGCGAACACGCGACCGAGGCGCTCGGCGACAGGATCGGCATGGCCTGCACCATCAACGAGCCCAACGTGGTCTCCACGATCGGTTACCTCGTCGGCGCGTTCCCTCCCGGGCACACCCAGGACCTCGACGGCTTCGTGCGCGCCACCGAGGTGCTCGTCGACGCGCATCGCCGCTCGTACGACGCGATCAAGAGCGGCCCGGGGGACTTCCCCGTGGGACTCACCCTCTCGATGAGCGACTGGGGCGCCGAGGAAGGCGCCGAGGACAAGATCGCGGAGTACCGGTCGCACCACGAGGACGTGTACCTCGAAGCGGCACGCGGCGACGACTACTTCGGCGTGCAGGCGTACTCACGCACGCGGGTCGGCAACGAGGGGATCCTCGGCCCGGAGCCGGGCGTCGAGGTGCTCCCGATGGGCTACGAGTACTGGCCGCGGGCCGCCGAGGCCTCGATCCGACATGCCGCCGAGGTGGCCCAGGTCCCGCTCTACGTCACCGAGAACGGGATCGGCACCGACGACGACGAGCAGCGGATCCGGTACCTCCGGGAGTCGCTCGCCGGCGTCGCGGCGACCATCGACGACGGGATCGACGTCCGCGGCTACTTCCAGTGGTCCCTGCTCGACAACTTCGAGTGGGCGTTCGGCTACCAGATGCGCTTCGGGATCGTCGGCGTCGACCGGGAGACCCAGGTTCGGACCACGAAGCCGAGCGCCGCCTGGATGTCGGAGGTGGTGCGGACGAACCGGATCGCCACCTCCGGCTGATCCGGACCTCACATTCCGTTCACGTTCACCCCGCCCCGCAGGACCTCAGCCGCAAGATCGGGACCGGGATCGGACTCGCGGTCGTCCGCGATCTGACGCGCGCGATGGGCGGCGACGTCTCGTGCGAGCCCAGGGCGGAGGGCGGCACCCGGTTCGTCGTCAGGATCCCGGCAGTGCCTGGAGTCGCGCCCGCACCTCACCATCGGCCCAACGAAGGCTGACCTCGACCGGCGGCTCGACCTCCCGGCGCACCATGGCGAGCGCGACCGCGCGGCGCTCGCCCGGGAGCACCGCGCTGCTCGTCACGACGCCACGCTCGACGTCGTCGACGACCACCGCCGCGCCGGCGGGAGGCACCGCGTCGCCGTCGATCCGCAACCCTCGAAGGTGTCGGTTGACGTGGCCGCGCGTGTCGATCCGGCACACGAGCTCTTGTCCGAGGAAGCACCCCTTGGTGAACGACACCGCATCGCGCTCCAGGAACGCCTCCTGCGGGATGGTGCGCTCGTCCACATCGACGCCGAGACGCGGGACGCCGGCCTCGATCCGGGCCGCCTCGTAGGCACCCGGGGCGAACGGCTCGACACCGGCCCGCAGCAACCCGTCACGGACGTCGTCGAGCGCGTCGAGCGGCCCCATCACGTCGGCCCCCGCGACTCCCGGCCATGCCGCCCGCACCACCCGCATCCCGCGGTCCGGCGCGCGCCCCCAGGCGAGATGGGAGTGGACGGCCTCCGGGAGGTCGATCCCTGCGAGGGCGGCGACCCGCGCCCCGGCCTCCCGGCCGTGTACCTCGACGACCCCCCATCGCGTGCTCCGGTCCTCGAGCTCGACGTCCACCCGGATGCGGTAGCGGCCGAGCTGCTCGGCCAACACGGGCCCGAACCCGGGCTCGCAGTCGAGCCACCACTCGTCACCGACTCGCAGCGCCCGGAAGTCGACGACGAGCTTCCCCTGGGGGGTGAGGAGGAGCGCGCGTGCCCCGCCGCCGTCCGGGATCGGGTCCAGGTCCTGGGAGACGATGCTCTGCAGGAAGGTCGTCGCGTCGGCGCCGCTGACGCGCAGCATCCCCTGGTCGGGTCGGGTCGCGAAGTGTGTCGTCATGCTCGGCGCATCATGCCCGCTCCCCGACCGGCGCGCGTCGCGACCGCGTCAGGTCCTGCTGAGCCGACGGGACGCGGCCGCCGCCGAGAGCAGGGCCTTCGCCTTGTTGCGACACTCGAGGTCCTCGTCGTCCGGGTCGGAGTCAGCGACGATCCCGGCCCCCGCCGAGACGCTCGCCTTTCCGTCTCGGAACACCATGGTCCGGATCGCGATGGCGGTGTCGAGGTTGCCCGAGAAGTCGACGTAGCCCACGACCCCGGCATACGGGCCGCGCTTCACCGGCTCCAGCTCGTCGATGATCTCCATCGCACGCACCTTGGGCGCACCGCTCACCGTGCCCGCCGGGAACGTGGCGCGCAGGACATCGACCGCGCTCCGGCCGTCAGCGAGATCTCCCGAGGCCTGGCTCGTGATGTGCATCACGTGGGAGTACCGCTCCAGGCTCATGAGCTCGTCGACGCGCTCCGTCCCGAAGCCGACCACGCGACCGATGTCGTTGCGGGCCAGGTCGACGAGCATGACGTGCTCGGCCCGTTCCTTGGGGTTCTCCATGAGCTCGGCGCCGAGGCGTCGATCGTGCTCGTCGGTACGGCCGCGGAACCGGGTCCCGGCGATCGGGCGGATGATCACGCGCCCGTCGAGGACCTGCACCATCGGCTCCGGCGACGACCCCACGAGCGTCGCCTCCGGATGGCGCACCAGGTACATGTACGGCGACGGGTTGACCTGCCGGAGGACCCGGTACACGTCGAACGGGTCGAGGTCCTCACCGACGTCGAACCGCTGGGCGAGGACGACCTGGAAGATGTCGCCCGCGAGGATGTGCTCGCGCGCGACGAGCACGGCGTCCCGATACGCGTCGCCCGCCATCGAGGAGACGACCTCCGGCAGGTCCGCCGCGTCGTCGCCGGGGGGCGGGACCGGGTCGTACGCCAGCGGCCGGGCCAAGGCCGCGACCCGCTCCTCGAGCAGTCGCACCGCGCGGTCGTACGCAGCGTCGATCTCGCCTTCGGTACGCCTGGGGTCCGGGACGTCGTCCGATCCCGTCAGATAGACGTTCTCGATGAGGGCCAGGCGTTGTCGGAAGTGGTCGAACGCGGTCACGTGCCCGGTGAGCGAGAGCACCGCGTCGGGACATCCGCGGTCGTCGGGAGGCACGGCGGGCAGGTGCTCGATCTCGCGGACGACGTCGTAGCCGAGGTAGCCCACGATCCCACCGTGGAACGGAGGGAGCTCGGGGATCACCGGTGCGCGATGGAGGTCGAGCAGCGCCTCGAGCGCCTCGAGCGCGCCCGCCTCGCGCGGCACGCCCGCCGGGAGATCTCCTTCGACGTCGATCGTGCGCCCCCGGACCACGAGCGTGCACGACGGATCGCGACCGAGAAAGGAGAACCGACCCCAGCGTTCCGCATGCTCCACCGACTCGAGGAGGAACCCCGCGGCCGCGTCGGCCTGGGCCCCGACGAGCTTCATGAACGCCGACACCGGGGTCTCCAGGTCGGCGAGCACCTCACGCCACACCGGGACGACCGTGTGGTCCCGAGCGAGGGATCGGAAGTCTTCGCGGCTGGGCCGGACCGGCTCCGCCCGACTCACCGGAGACCGGGCTCGGCGCCACTCCCGAACGAACGGAAGAAGCACGACCGCTCACCGGTGTGACACGCGCCCCGTCCCTCCTGCTCCACGACGAGCAGCACGGTGTCACCGTCGCAGTCGTACGACGCGTCGCGGAGCCACTGACGGTCGCCGGACGTGTCCCCCTTGCGCCACAGCTCCTGACGGCTACGACTCCAGAACACGGTGCGGCCCTCGGCGAGCGTCCGCCGCAGCGCTTCCTCGTTCATCCACGCCAGCATCAGCACCTGCCCGGTCGCCTGCTCCTGGACGATCGCCGGGATCAGCCCGTCGCCGTTCCAGCGGATCGCGGCCAGCTCCTCGGGCGCGACGTCGACCGGTGTGGCCTCGGGGGGCGTGGTCGCGGGGCTCATGAGTCCGCGATCGTACCCGTACGGCTTCTCGGCTCGACCGGAGTTCGATGCGGGCGGGAAGCGTGCCCGGCGTCGGAAGGCGCCTACCGGCTCCCGGGGCGCGAGACTGCCTCGCCATGCCCGAACTGCGACCACCGCTCGCACCCCGACGGCCGACCGTGCTCCGGACCCACGGCGACGAGCGCGTCGACGAGTGGTACTGGCTGCGCGAGCGCGACGACCCCGAGGTTCTGGCCTACCTCCGAGCCGAGAACGAGTTCGCGCGCGCCGGTCTCGCCCATACCGAGGGACTGCAACGCCGCATCTTCGAGGAGATCAAGGCCCGGGTCGTGGAGACCGACGCGTCGGCTCCCGTTCGTCGAGGCGAGCACGAGTACTTCACGCGCACGATGGAAGGTCTCGAGTACGGGGTGCACTGCCGGCGCCCGGTCGGGAGCGACTCCCCGCCCGACCCGGCACGCCCGCCGGGGACCACACCCGGTGAGGAGATCCTCCTCGACGAGAACGCGCTCGCGGCGGGCTCCCCGTACTTCGCGCTTCGGAACCTCTCGCTGTCTCCCGGGCACGACGTGCTCGCGTACGCCGTCGACCTCGACGGTGGCGAGCGGGCGACGCTCCGATTCCGCGATCTCTCGACGGGCGCGGACCTCGCCGACGAGGTCCCCGACACGTACTACGGGATCGCGTGGGCGAACGACGACCGCACGGTCTTCTACGTGCGGCCCGACGCCGCGATGCGACCGTGGCAGGTGTGGTTCCACACGCTCGGGACGCCCGCGCGGGACGACTGCCTCGTCTTCGAGGAGCCGGACGAACGGTTCTCGGTACACATCTCCCGCGCGCGCACCGGCCGCTTCCTGCTCATCGCGAGCCACTCGAAGATCACCAGCGAGGTGCTCCTCGTCGACGCCGACGCACCGACGGATCCGCTGGTCGTCGTCAGCCCGCGGACCACCGGCGTCGAGTACCACGTCGAGCACCACCGCCACGCCGGGCGCGGGACCGACGTCCTCTACCTCGTGACGAACGAGGGTGGGGCCGAGAACTTCCGGCTCGTGGCCACCGACGTCGCCGCGACCATGGCGGGAGACATCGGGCCGAGCCACTGGCAGGAGGTCGTGCCCCACCGGCCCGGCGTTCGCCTGGAAGCCGTCGACGCGTTCGCGGAGTGCCTCGTCCTGTCCGAGCGTTCCGCCGGGCTCGAGCACCTCCGCGTCCTCCCACTCGACGGCGGGCGCGAGCACGTCGTCGCGCTCCCCGATGAGGTGTACTCGGTCTGGGTCGGCTCCAACCCGGAGTACGACGCCGCAGTGTTGCGCATCGGCTACACGTCGCTCGTGGCGCCGCCAACGGACTTCGACGTCTCGCTCACCGACGGCACCCGAACCGTGGTGAAGACGCAGGAGGTGCACGGCTACGACCCGGCCGACTACGAGACGAGCCGGCACTGGGTCGCGGCACCGGACGGGGCTCGCATCCCCCTCTCGCTGGTCCACCGGCGCGGCCTTCCTCCTGGGGCACCGTTCCTCCTCAACGGCTACGGCGCGTACGAGGTCTCGCTCGACCCGATGTTCGCCGCGATGCGGGTCAGTCTCCTGGAGCGCGGCATCGGCTTCGCGATCGCGCACGTTCGCGGAGGCGGTGAGCTCGGTCGCGCGTGGTACGAGGGCGGCCGACTCGCGCACAAGCGCAACACGTTCACCGACTTCGTGGCGTGCGCGCAGCACCTCGTGGACCGCGGGATCACGCGCCCGGACCGCCTGGCGGCGTCCGGCGGCAGCGCCGGCGGACTCCTCATGGGCGCGGTGGCGAACCTCCGGCCCGACCTCTTCGGGGCGATCGTGGCCGAGGTCCCGTTCGTCGACTGCCTCACCACGATGCTCGACCCGTCTCTCCCGCTGACGATCACCGAGTGGGACGAGTGGGGCGACCCGGTGCGCAGTCCCGAGATGTACGCCTACATCAAGGGGTACGCGCCCTACGACAACGTCGTTCCTCAGGACTACCCCGCGCTCCTGGTCACCGGCGGGCTCAACGACCCGCGCGTGCAGTACTGGGAGCCCGCGAAGTGGGTCGCCAAGCTGCGAGTGACGGCGACCGGTGGTCGACCCATCTACCTGAGGACCGAGCTCGACGCCGGGCACCACGGCCCCAGCGGCCGGTACGGCACATGGCGCGACCGAGCCCTCGTCCTGGCATTCGTGATCGACCAGATCGGCGACGACGTGACCGGCGCGACCGATCAACCGCCGAGCGGCAGGATCGCCGCGAGCTGACGGCTCTGGGCGAGCAGCGTTCCATCGGCGGCCCAGACCTCCCCGTCCTCCTCGACGAACCCGCCGGCCGAGACGTTCGTGCGGAACACCGCGAGCAGGAAGTCGTCCGGCCCCACCCCGGGATGGGGCAACCCGGCGCGGAAGTGCACGGTGAGGTCGACTGTCGGCACGACCATCGGCACCGGTGCGCGTGAGAACACCGGCGGGATCCACGCGTCGGTCATGGCCGCCAGCGCGGGGGCGTCGAACGGCTGGGGCTCCTCCAGACGGATCCACCCACCACCGACCGCCGCGGGGGACGGCGCGCCCCCGCTCCACGGCCGGTCGCCGATCGCCCACCGGGTGTCCCACCGATGTGCGATCGCCGGCGCCTGGGCCGGGACGGGTTCTGCGGTCATCGTCGACGGGTCCGGCACCTCGGGACGGACCAGGTCACAGAACTCGGGACCCGGTCGCGGGGTCGAGAACGCCGCCACACCCAGTGCGATCAGGCGCCCGCCCTGCTCGAGGCGCGCGGTGCACGTCGTGAGCGAACGACCCTGGCGCTCGATGCTCGTGGCGATGTCGATGACCCCCGCCCCGGGCGGCGCCACGAAGTGGATCGTCAGCGAGCGCGGCGCCCGGTCGGCGTCGGCCACCGCCTGCTCGAGCGCGCGCAGGATGATCGCGGCGAGGTAGCCGCCGTTCGGCCCGCGTTCGACCCACCAGGCCTCGTCGGCCCGGGCTTCGAACCGCCGGCCGGGGGCACTCGCCGCCCCGGATCGCCCCACCGCGGAGGCGGGGTCGTCGAGTGGCGTGACGGCAGTGTCACGCTGGAAGCGGGTCGGCACGGCCGGTCACGCTACCGGCCGGAGCCCGCGCGACCGGCCGTCCGGGCGAACCCTTAGGCTCGGAACCGTGATCGAGCCCCTGGAGCTCCCGTCGGGCGACGGCGTCGTGCTCGAGGCGGAGCTGGCGACGTCGACGGTGACGGAGCGCGCCGCGATGGTCCTGTGCCACCCGCACCCGCAATTCGGCGGCACGATGCGCTCGCTCGTGATCTCGGAGCTGTTCGGCGCGCTGCCCGCGGCCGGGGTGACGTGCCTCCGATTCAACTTCCGCGGCGTCGAGTCGAGCACCGGTTCCTACGACCAGGGACGAGGCGAACAGGAGGACGCACACACGGCAGTCCGCGCGCTCGCGGGGAGGAGCGAGGCTCCGCTCGTCCTCACGGGTTGGTCCTTCGGGGCCGACATGGCGCTGTCGGTGCGCGACGAGCGGATCGTCGGGTGGTTGGCGATCGCACCACCGCTGCACTTCGCGTCGGCGCTCGCGCAGCTCGCGGCCGACCCGCGTCCGAAGCACCTGGCGCTCGCCGAGCACGACGAGTTCCGCGCGCCCGCCGAGATCCTCGCCGAGACGGAGAGCTGGGCTTCCACGACCACCGAAGTCGTTCCCGGCGCGAGCCACTTCTTCATCGGAAGGACCGACCGACTGGTCGGCGCCGCCCGCACGTTCGTGGACCGGTTCACCCCGACGGAGGACGCCGGAACCCAACCGATACGCTGATCCGGCCCCGCCGCGCACGCCCGTCGCGCGGCCTTGGCGGCGAACCACCGCGACCGAGGACTCCCCCGCATGCCCCGAACCGAGGCGCTGGAAACCGGACGCGGCTCCGCCCCGGCGCTCCCCACCACCTTCGGCTTCAAGCCGGCCCTCGACGGGCTGCGAGCCGTGGCCGTCGGCTCCGTCATCGCCTTCCACTTCGGCGTCGACGGCTTCGAGGGCGGGTTCCTCGGGGTCGACACCTTCTTCGTCCTCTCGGGGTACCTCATCACCTCGCTGCTGCTCACGGAGTGGGGGCGGACGTCCACGATCCACTTCGCCGCGTTCTGGGTCCGGCGTGCCCGGCGGCTCCTCCCGGCGCTGTTCATCGTCCTGATCGCGATCGCGATCTGGGCTCGCCTCGACGTCAACACCGACCGTCTCGGCGACTTCCGGGCCGACATGCTCTGGACCACGTTCTACGGCGCCAACTGGCACTTCATCGGCTCCGGTGAGTCCTACTTCGACCTCTTCACCGATGCGTCGCCCCTCCGCCACGCCTGGTCGCTGGCCATCGAGGAGCAGTTCTACCTGTTCTGGCCGCTCATCACGTTCGGGTGCTTCCGGCTGGCCCGGGGTCGGACCCGCGTCCTCACCACCGTGTGCATCGGGGGGATCGTCGCGTCCACCATCGCGATGATCCTGGTCTACGAGGGCGCCGATCCGTCACGGGCCTACTACGGCACGGACAGTCGAGCGAGCCAGCTGCTCGTCGGTGCGCTCCTCGCCATCGTCCTGGCCCGCTGGGCACCGCGGTCGCGAGGCACCCGGGTGGGAGTCCAGGCCGCCGGGATCGTGGGCGCCACGTTCTGCCTGTGGGCGTTCATGAGCGTCACCGACCGCGACGCGTGGCTGTACCACGGTGGCTTCCTGCTCTTCGCCGTCGCGACCGCCGCGGTGATTGTCGCGATCGTCTAGCCCGAGGGTGGGCCGCTCGCGCGCCTGCTGTCGATCCGGCCCGTCCGCTGGGTCGGCCAGGTGTCGTACGGGCTGTACCTGTGGCACTGGCCGGTCCAGGTCGCGCTCTCCGAGCCGCGCACGGGACTCTCGGGGTGGGACCTCGGCCTCCTGCGCCTCGCGGTGACGTTCGCAGCGGCGACGCTCTCCTACTACCTCGTCGAGCTCCCGATCCGCCACGGTGCACTCAAGGGACGCCTCGCGCGAGCCGCGACGCCGCTCGGGTTCGCGGCGGTGACGGCGGTGATCCTCGTCTCGACCGCCGGGGCGACGACACCGCCCGAGTTCCTCACCGCGAACCCGAACGACGTGATCTCGACGCCCTCGGTCCCCGGCGCAGACGCGCCGCCGACCGGCACGCCGGCGGCTGAGCTCGGGACCGTGCTGCTCGTCGGAGACTCGATCGCGGCATCGGTCGG
>DASUAO010000041.1:0-34962 GCA_035763745.1 Acidimicrobiia bacterium | reverse complement strand
GGAGGTACCGAGATGCTGTTGCGATACGACCCCTTCCGCGACATGGACCGCTTCACCGAGCAGCTGTTCTCCCAGCAGGGTCGCAAGGCCTGGATGCCCATGGATGCGGTGCGCAAGGCCGATGGCGTCGAGCTGCGGTTCGACCTGCCCGGCGTGGCCCCCGACTCGATCGACCTCAGCGTGGAGCGCAACGTGCTCACCGTGAAGGCCGAGCGGACCTGGTTCCTCGGCGAGGGTGAGGAGTCGCTGGCCAAGGAGCGCGCGCACGGTGCGTTCGTCCGCCAGGTCTTCCTCGGTGACGCGTTGGACGTCGACGCCCTCGACGCCCGCTACGACCACGGCGTGCTCACCGTCGTCATCCCGACGGCCGAGCAGGCCAAGCCCCGCAAGGTCGAGATCAGGATCGGCGAGCCCGAGGCCCTGGAGGTCGGCGGCGCCGCCTGACCGACGATCTTCGCGACCGTCGACCCGACCCCGACCCCGTGCCGGCACCAGCCGAGGGGCGGGGTCGGGGCGCGACCGGACGGGGAACGGAGGGCGACCGCTACGCTCGGGCGCCATGACGGTCGAGGACACCTCAGTCAGCGAGCCCGAGCTCCAGGCGCAGGCCGAGGCCGAGGCGCTCCATGGCGACGACGGTGCCGGAACCCCGGTCGCGCCGGTGCCCCATCCGATCGAGGAGCGGCTCGAGCAGCTCGCCGAGCTCCGGGAGCAGGCGCTGCACGCCGGCAGCGACGCCGCGGTCGCCCGTCAGCACGACCGCGGGAAGCTCACGGCACGGGAGCGCCTCGAGCGGTTGCTCGACCCCGATTCGTTCGTCGAGCTCGACATGCTTGCCCGCCACCGGGCGCACGGGTTCGGCATCGAGAACTCGCGGCCCCTCACCGACGGGGTTGTCACCGGCTGGGGCACGATCGACGGTCGCAAGGTGTTCGTGTTCTCCCAGGACTTCACCGTGTTCGGTGGCGCCCTCGGCGAGGTGTTCGCCGAGAAGATCCACAAGGTGATGGATCTCGCGGAATCCGTCGGCGCTCCGATGATCGGGCTCAACGACGGCGCCGGCGCTCGTATCCAGGAGGGCGTGGTCAGCCTCGACGCCTACGGCGGGATCTTCCACCGCAACGTCAAGGCGTCGGGCGTCATCCCCCAGATCAGCGTGATCATGGGGCCGTGCGCCGGCGGCGCCGTCTACTCCCCCGCGATGACCGACTTCGTGTTCATGGTCAAGGGCACGTCGCACATGTTCATCACCGGGCCCGACGTCGTGAAGACCGTCACGGGAGAGGACGTCACCCAGGAGGAGCTCGGGGGCGCGATGACCCATGCGTCCAAGTCGGGGGTCGCCGGGTTCGTCGCCGACGACGAGGAGTCGTGCATCGAGTCGGTGCGATACCTGTTGTCGTTCCTCCCGCAGAACAACCTCGAGGACCCGCCGTACTTCGAGCCCGAGGACGACCCCGAGCGTCGCTGCGACGACATCGTCGCGCTCATCCCCGACGCGCCGAACAAGCCGTACGACATCAAGGCGGTGATCCACCAGGTCGTTGACGACGGCGATTTCTTCGAGGTGCACCAGTTCTGGGCGATGAACATCGTCTGCGGGTTCGCCCGACTCGGTGGCCACGTCGTCGGGATCGTGGGCAACCAACCCGCGAACCTCGCCGGGACGCTCGACATCGACGCGTCCGAGAAGGCCGCCCGCTTCGTGCGGACCTGCGACGCGTTCAACATCCCCCTCGTCACCTTCGTCGACGTGCCGGGGTTCCTCCCCGGCACCGACCAGGAGTACGGCGGCATCATCCGCCACGGCGCCAAGCTCCTGTACGCGTACTGCGAGGCGACCGTCCCGCGGGTCCAGGTCATCACGAGGAAGGCCTACGGCGGGGCCTACGTGGTGATGAACTCGAAGTCGATCGGCGCCGACCTCGCGTTCGCGTGGCCGTCCGCAGAGGTCGCGGTGATGGGCCCCCAGGGTGCGGTGAACATCATCTTCCGCAAGGAGCTCGACGCGGCCCCCGACGCCGAGGTGAAGCGCGCCGAGCTGATCGAGGAGTACACCGAGCGGTTCGCCAACCCGTACATCGCGGCGGAGCGGGGCTACGTCGACGACGTCATCGACCCGCGGGACACCCGCCGGGTCCTGATCCGCTCGCTCGAGATGCTGCGCACCAAGCGCGAGCAGACGCCGTCGCGCAAGCACGGCAACGTCCCGCTGTGAGCGGCGCCGGACGCGCCCGCGTCGGGACCATCACGCCCGCCGCGCCGCTCGAGGTGGTCGCGGCGATCGTCGCGGCGATCAGCGAGCTCACCCGGGTGTCCGCGGTCGCTAGCGATGCTCCCGCGCCACCGGGGTCCGAGTGGGTGCGCGCCTCTCGGCTCGCGGCTCGTCGGGCCGTGCTCCAGCGGGGTCCGTGGAGGCTCGCACCGCGCGTGGGGCCACGGGTCGGGCCGTAGGCACCCACCCTGATGGCTGCTCCCTGCCACGCCGAGCTGACGAGCGTCGCGCCCGACGAGATCGTCGTCACGTTCTCGACCGATGCCGACGAGCCCGTGGTGACCCGGATCGGCGACGCGGAGCACACGACCCGCGGTCCCGTCCACGTCGTGCGTGCGACGGGCCTCGAGCCCGCAACCGAGTACGGCATCGAGGTGGAGGGCGCCGAGCCGGGGACGTGGCTCCCGCCGTCGACGCGGACGCTCGAGCTCCCGCCGGGACGCCACGTGGCGACGGTCGCCACGGCGAACGACGTCCACTTCGGCGAGATCCGTTGCGGGATCACCGGGTTCGCCGAGGTCGACGCGGCCGGCCCGATCCTGATGGCCGAGCCGGGTGACGACCCGTACCCCGAGGTCATGAACCGGGCCGTCGTGGCCGAGATCGACGCGCTCGCCCCCGATGCCGTCGTCGTCAAGGGCGACCTCACCGATCGTGGGTCGGAGGAGGAGTACGCAGCGTTCCTCGCGGCGTACGGCGCCCTCGGCGACCGGATGTTCCACGTCCGGGGAAACCACGACGCGATGATCGATCCCGCCATGGCGATCGAGGACGCGCCGTACACCGTCGACCTCGAAGGCGTGACGCTCGCCGTGCTGGACACGGTGAACCCCGGGACCGACGCCGGCCGCCTCGACGCCGAGCAGGTCCGTTGGCTCGACGACCTCGCCACGGAGCGCTCCGGTCCCGTCATCGTGCTCGGGCACCACCACTGCTGGAACGTCGACGGCGGGTCTCGCGACGGTGAGTACTTCGGGATCCAGCCCGACGACAGCGAGGCGCTCGTCGCGACGTTCGCCCGTCACGACAATCTCGTCGCGTACAGCGCGGGGCACACGCACACCAACCGGGTTCGTCGCTTCGCCGCGACCGGAAGCCGTCCGTTCGGCGAGGTGGCCAGCACGAAGGAGTTCCCCGGGGCGTGGGCCGAGTACCGGATCTACGAGGGCGGGTTCACGCAGGTGATGCGTCGCGTGACGGAGCCGGAGGCGTTCGCCTGGGCCCAGAAGACGCGCGCCCTCATCCAGGGCGTCTACACCGACCTCGTGTTCGGCGGGCTCGAGCACCGCTGCTTCACGCAGGTCTTCTGAGACGTGGCCCAGGCGCTCGCCGGACTCCGGGTCGTCGACATGGCGCTGGTGATCGCGGGTCCCGGTGCCGCGAAGTACCTGGCCGACTTCGGCGCCGACGTCATCAAGGTCGAGCCTCCCGCCGGCGACGGCACCCGCAACCTCGGGTGGCGGGACCCGCGCGATGGCGAGACCTTCATGTGGAAGGTCCTCTCCCGCGGCAAGCGGACCATCGTGCTCGACCTCAAGTCCGACGAGGGGCGCGCGGCGATCCGACGCCTCACCGCTGGCGCCGATGTGCTGATCGAGAACCTCCGCCCGGGTGGGTTGGAGCGCCTCGGCCTCGCCCCCGCCGACCTCCTCGAGGCGAACCCCCGGTTGGTCATCCTCCGCGTCACGGGCTTCGGTCAGACCGGCCCGTACGCGAGCCGCCCCGGGTTCGCCACGCTCGCCGAGGCGATGGGTGGTTTCGCGGCGATCAACGGCGAGCCCGACGGCGCACCCCTGCTCCCGCCGATCGCGCTCACCGACGAGCTCGCCGCCATCGTCGGCGCGTTCGCGGTCCTCGCCGCGATCCGTCACCGCGACCGGACCGGGGAGGGCCAGGTCGTCGACGTGAACCTGCTCGAGTCGATGCTGCAAGTCATGGGCCCGCTGCCGAGCGTCGCAGCCGGGCTCGGCGAGCTCCAGCCCCGCCTCGGCTCGGGCATCCCGTACTCGGTGCCGCGCGGGACGTACCGGTGCTCCGACGGTGTGTGGGTCGCCGTGTCGACGTCGACCGAGTCGGTGGCGCGGCGGGTGCTCGAGCTCCTCGGGTTGGGCCGCGACGATCGGTTCACCTCGTTCGAGGGGCGGATCACACATCGCACCGAGCTGGACCGAGCCTGCTCCGAGTGGATCGGTGCCCGGCCCTCGGCCCAGGTGCTGGCCGAGTTCGAGTCGGCCGAGGCGGCGATCGCACCCGTGTACACGATGGCCGACGTGCTCGCCGACCCCCACGTGCGCGAGCGCGGGACGTTGGTGGAGGTCGACGGCGTCACGATGCCGGGGCCCGTCGCCCGGCTGGAGCGGACCCCCGGACGGATCCGCCACGCCGGGCGACCGCTGGGCGCCGACACCGACACCGTGCTGGGGGGCCTGGCCGACCCGGACGGGCCGTGGCTCCCGGTCGCTCCGACGGACGACGCGTCCCGAGGAGGAACGGCGTAGAGAAGAACCGGTGCGCCCCGCGCCGGCCGCGCGTTGGTGGGCGGATCCGGTGCCCCAACGTCCTCCTCAGGACGCGACGGCGCCATTGTCCCCCATCATCCCCAGGTCTTCCACCCCGTCTTCCACCGCAGAAGCCCGGTTTTCCACCGAGGCATGGAGGTTCTCCACAGGGTCCGGTGGACAACACCGGGTTCGGGCCCGTCGCCCGGGCCGGGCATGAAGCGGTGCCGGACCGCGCGCGAGACTCGCCCGACACGAGGACGCGGACCGACGACCACCGGCGCGGGTGCTCCGGCGGAGGGGACAGTGATGGTCACGAGTGACGAGGTTGCCGCCAGCGTGGCGGGGCAGACGGTGGCGACACGGTTCCGGGAGACCGTCCGGAGCCACCCCGACCGCGTGGCGCTGCGGTGGAAGGACGGCGACGCCTGGAAGGAGCTGACCTGGGGCGAGTACGCCGAACGCTCCTGTCGCCTCGCGGGGGCGCTCACGGCGGCCGGGGTCGTGCACGGCGAGCGCGTGGTGCTGATGATGCGCAACCGGCCCGAGTTCCACATCGCCGACACCGCGGCGGTGCTGGTCGGAGCGACCCCGGTCTCGATCTACAACTCGTCCGCACCGGAGCAGGTGCAGTACCTCGCATCGCACTGCGGTGCCGTCGCCGCAATCGTCGAGGACATCGACTACCTGGAGCGTCTGCTCAAGGTGCGTGACGAGATCCCGACGCTCTCGACGATCGTGGTGATCGACGACCCCGACGGACGCGCGCCCGACGACGTCCGGCACTGGGAAGGGCTCCTCGAGCACGACCCGGTCGACCTCGAGGCGGCGTCCGCCATCGCCCGGCCCGCCGACCTGGCCACGATCATCTACACGTCGGGGACGACGGGTCCGCCCAAGGGCGTGATGCTCGACCACGCCAACGTGGTGTGGACGGTCGAGAGCCTCCTCGCGTGCTGGGACGAGTACGACCCGTTCTTCAGCCGCCTCGTCTCCTACCTGCCGATGGCGCACATCGCAGAGCGAATGGTGTCGCACTACCAGGGGATCGTCGCGGCCCTCGAGGTCACCTCGTGTCCCGAGCCGTCGCAGATCGGCGGGTACTTCGCCGAGGTGCGGCCCGAGATCGTCTTCGGGGTCCCGAGGGTCTGGGAGAAGCTCCACGCCGGGGTGCTGGCGGTGGCCCGGGCGAACCCAGAGCAGCAGGCCGCACTCGAGGCCGGCATCGAGGTCGGGAACCGGGCCGCCGACGTGCGAGCGACTCGCCAGCCGCTCCCGGCTGACCTCGCGGCCGAGCTCGAGGCCGTGCAGCCCGTCCTCGACTTCGTCACCGGCCTGCTCGGTCTCGACCAGGTGAAGTCGGCGATCAGCGGCGCGGCGCCCATCCCCCAGGACGTGCTCCGGTTCTTCCGCGCGCTCGGGTTGGAGATGTCGGAGATCTACGGCCTCTCGGAGACCTCGGGGCCGATGACGTGGACCCCGTTCCGGGTACGCGTCGGGACCGTCGGGCAGGCGATCCCCGGCTGCGAGGTGCGTCTCGCCGACGACGGCGAGGTGCTCGCGACGGGCGGCAACATCTTCCGCGGGTACCTCAACGACCCGGAGCGCACGAGCGAGGCGCTCGACGACGACGGCTGGCTGCACACCGGCGACATCGGCGAGATCGACCCCGACGGCTACCTCAAGATCGTCGACCGCAAGAAGGAGCTCATCATCACCGCCGGGGGCAAGAACATCTCGCCGGCCAACCTGGAGGCCGCGCTGAAGTCCTTCCCGCTCATCGGGCAGGTGTGCGTCATCGGTGATCAGCGACCCTTCATCTCGGCGTTGCTCGTCCTCGACCCCGAGGTGGCACCGGCGTGGGCGGCCAACCAGGGCATCACCGAGACGGCACTCGCGGCGCTCGCCGAGCACCCCGAGGTCTTGGCCGAGCTCCAGCGCAACGTCGATGGCGCCAACGCGAAGTTCGCCCGCGCCGAGCAGGTCAAGCGTTTCGTGGTGCTCGGGGAGGAGTGGATGCCCGATTCCGACGAGCTGACGCCCACGTCCAAGCTCAAGCGTCGAGGCGTCCACGCCAAGTACGCCGACCAGATCGAGTCGATGTACGGGTGACCCCCCTCGTTCTTGCGTCGGACAAGGGTCGTGGAGACACCCCGAGCGACGCCGAAACGGGGAACCGTCAGGTTCGGGCTCGCTCGCGGTGGTCGATCGCGAGCGTCGCGATGTCGTCGACGATGCCGGCGATCTTGTAGTCCTTCGGGGTGTACACCCGGGCGACGCCCGCCGCGACGAGCGCGGGTTGGTCGGCTTCGGGGATGATCCCGCCCACGACGACGGGCGCGTCGACGCCCGCGTCGCGGATGCGCCGCACGGTCTCGGGCACCAGCTCGCGGTGGGAGCCCGACAGCACCGAGAGGCCCACGATGTCCACGTCCTCGTCGCGCGCGGCGGCCGCGATCTGCGACGGCGTGAGCCGGATCCCCTGGTAGACGACCTCGAACCCCGCGTCTCGGGCGGCCACCGCGATCTGCTCGGCGCCGTTGGAGTGTCCGTCGAGCCCGGGCTTGCCCACGAGCAGCCGCAGCTGGCCGCCGAGCGAGGCGGTCGCGGCCTGCACCCGCTCGCGCACATCGGCGAGCCCGCCGACCGGCGCGGCAACCGCGCCGACGCCGGTCGGTCCGCGGTACTCGCCGAAGACGTCCCGCAACGCCTGTGCCCATTCGCCGACGGTCCCGCCGGCCCGGGCGAGCGCAACGGTCGCGGGGACGAGGTTCTCGTTAGTGGCCGCGACCGCGCGCAGCGTCTCGATCGCGACTGCGACCGCATCGGTGTCCCGTTCGTCGCGCCACTGGGCGAGATGCTCCACCTGCTCGCGTTCGGCGGCCGGGTCGACGGTCACGATCGAGCGCTCGGTGTCGAGGTCGGCGAGCGGCGACGGCTCCGTCTCCGTGAAGCAGTTCACGCCGACCACCTCGAGATCCCCCGACTCGATCCTGCGGACGCGCTCCGCGTTGCTCTGGACGAGCCGGCCCTTCATCTCGTCGATCATCTCGAAGGCGCCGCCGCCGTCGAGCACCCAGTCGAGCTCGGTCCGCGCCGACTCCGCGAGCTCGGTGGTCTTCGCCTCGACGACGACCGAGCCCTCGAACAGGTCGTCGTACTCGAGGAGGTCGGTCTCGTACGCGAGCACCTGCTGCATCCGCAGTGACCACTGCTGGTCCCATGGCGTGGGGAGACCAATGGCCTCGTTCCAGCACGGGAGCTGGATCGCCCGGGCCCGCGCGTCCTTCGAGAGCGTCACGCCCAGCATCTCGAGCACGACGCGCTGCACGTTGTTCTCCGGCTGGGCCTCGGTCAGGCCGAGCGAGTTCACCTGCATGCCGTAGCGGAAGCGGCGCAGCTTCGGATCGGTCACGCCGTAGCGCTCCAGACAGATCCGGTCCCAGAGGCGGGTGAACGCCCGCATCTTGCACATCTCCTCGACGAAGCGGGTGCCGGCGTCGACGAAGAACGAGATCCGACCGACGACCTCGGGGAACCGCGCGGCCTCGATCTGACCGGAGTCACGGATCGCGTCGAGGATGCTGCACGCCGTCGCGAGGCCGTAGGCGATCTCCTGCACCGGTGTCGCGCCTGCCTCCTGGTAGTGGTACGGGCAGACGTTGATCGGGTTCCAGCTCGGGACGTGCAACACCGTGTGGCAGATCAAGTCGACGGTCAGCCGGCCCGACGCGTCGGGCGGGAAGATGTACGTGCCTCGGCTGAGGAACTCCTTGACGATGTCGTTCTGCGTCGTTCCGCTCAGCTTCCCGGGGTCGACGCCCTGCTCCTCGGCGAGCGCGGCGTACATCCCGAACAGCCACATCGCCGTCGCGTTGATCGTCATCGAGGTGTTCATCTCGTCGAGGGGGATCCCGTCGAAGAGGATCCGCATCTCACCGAGGTGGGGCACGGGGACGCCGACCTTGCCCACCTCGCCGTGAGCGAGCGGGTGGTCGGGGTCGTACCCGGTCTGCGTCGGCAGGTCGAACGCGACCGACAGGCCGGTCTGGCCCTTCGCGAGGTTGGTGCGGTACAGCGCGTTCGACGCCCGGGCCGACGAGTGGCCCGAGTAGGTGCGCATCAGCCAGGGGCGCTCCCGCTCGGCCATGGCTGCGCTCCGGTTCCCGCTACTTCTTCGTGTAGTCGTAGAAGCCGTGGCCGGACTTGCGGCCGTAGCGCTCGGCGCTCACCATCCGCTTGAGCAGGGGTGCCGGCGCGTAGTTCGGGTCCTTGAACTCCTCGTAGAGCGCGTCGAGGATCGCGAGGCTGGTGTCGAGGCCCACGAGGTCGAGGAGCTCGAGTGGCCCCATCGGGAAGTTGCAGCCGCCCTTCATCGCCGCGTCGATGTCGTCGCGTGTGGCGACGCCGGCGTCGAGGAGCGCGACGGCGTTGTTGAGGTAGGGGAACAACAAGGCGTTGACGATGAACCCGGCTTGGTCGCGGACGTCGACGACGGTCTTCCCGCACGTCTCCGCGAACGACCGGGCCGATGCCACGGTCTCGTCGGAGGTGGTGATCGCACGGACGATCTCGACGAGCGCCATCATCGGCGCGGGGTTGAAGAAGTGGACGCCGCACACCCGGTCCGGGCGCCCGGTCTCCATGGCCATCTCCACGACCGGCAGCGTCGACGTGTTGGTGGCGAGGATCGTGGCGTCGCCGCAGATCCGGTCGAGCTCGTTGAAGAGATGCTTCTTGGCGTCGAGGTCCTCGACGATCGACTCGAGGACGAGATCGCACCCGGCCAGCTCGCCGAGGTCACTCACGGCCCGCACCCGTCCGAGCACCGCCGTCCGTTCGGCGTCCTCGAGCTTGCCGCGGTCGACCTGCTTGCCGAGGGACTTCTCGAGCCCCGCGACCATGGCGTCGGCCGTGGTCTGCGCGCGGCTGCGCAGCACCACTTCGAAGCCGGCCTTTGCGGCGACCTCGGCGACCCCGGACCCCATGATCCCGGATCCGACCACCCCTACCCGCTCGATCGCGCTCGTCATGGTCTCGCGTGCTCCTCGTGTGCGGACGCGTCCTGCGCCGAGGTTACCGCCGGGTAGCCACGCGGTCCCGAGTCCGGGTCGCGGTGCCGGGGACGATCGGTAGGCTCGTCCCCCATGGCGGGATTCGGGCGGGTGCAGGCGGTGATGTTCGACGTCGTGCACCGCGGCGTCGAGTGCGAGTTCCGCGACCCGACCCCCACGAGTGTGATGCTCCGAGCCGGAGTCGTCGCGTGAGCGCCGGCCGCGGGTCGGGGATCCTCGCGCTGATCGGCGGCGGGGCGTGGCAGGACGTCTTCCGCGACCTCGACGCAGAGATGCTCGCGGCCGTCGGCGCGAAGGAGGTCCTGGTCCTCCCGTCGGCGGCGGCGTTCGAGCACCCCGAGCGCGTCGCGACCCGCGCCCAGGAGTACTTCGACTCCCTCGACGTGAAGACGAGGTGTCCGATGGTCCTGCGGCGCGCCGACGCCGACGACCCGAAGCTCGTCGAGAAGGTCCGCAAGGCGCGCGCGGTGTACCTCGCCGACGGATCGCCGCTCCACCTCCGGTCCGTGCTGAAGGGCTCGGACCTCTGGGAGGCGATCCTCTCCGTGTTCCACGGCGGTGGACTGCTCGCCGCTGCGGGCGCGGTCGCGACGCTCGTGTGCGACCCGATGGTGGATCCGAGGGGTGGTGCGTTCACCGTGGGGTTGGGCGTCGTCGAAGGGCTGGCCGTGTTCCCGTACCACGGCACGGCCGCCGAGCATCTCCGCGAGCGGTCGATCGACCTGCTCCCCTCCAGCGCGAAGCTCGTCGGGATCGACGACGAGACCGCGCTCATCCGTTCGCCCGACGGGACGTGGCGGGTGGAGGGCGCCGGGTCGGTGTCGGTGTACGACGGGGGCGCCTCGACCGAGCACCACGCGCCGTCGACCATCGACGGCCTCCCGTAGCGTCCCCGGGCTCAGGGGGTGGCGGGGACGCTCTCGACGATCGTGATGCTCGAGATCACGATCGGTCGCTTCGGGGACTGATCCTGAACGTCGGCTTGCGTGCTTGCGAGCTGGTTCATCGCATCGATCGTTCGGATGCCGCTCGTGACCTCGCCGAGGATCGAGTACAGGTAGGGGGGCCCGCCCAGGTTGCGCGCGCCGGCGGCGCTGCTCACGATGAAGAACTGCGACCCGCTGGTCCCGGGGCCCGAGTTGGCCATCGCCACGGATCCCTTCCGGTACCCGTCGGCCGGCGGTTCGTCCGGGAGCGTGTAGCCGGGACCGCCCGTGCCGTCACCCTTGGGGTCGCCACCCTGCACGACGAAGTCCTGGTCGACGCGGTGGAACGTGAGCCCGTCGTAGAAGCCCTGGCGGGCGAGGGTCACGAAGCTGTTGACGGTCTGCGGCGCCTGCGCGGCGTCGAGCGTGATCGTGAACGCCCCGCAGTTGGTGTCGACGTCGGCGACGTACGAGAGCGTCGGGTCGATCGTGAGCGGAGGCGCTTCGAGGGCTCCGTCCTCCCCTGGAGCGGGGAGGTCGACCTTCGTGCACGTCGCCGCCGACTTCGAGCCGGCCTGCTTCGTGTCGTCGCTCTTCGTGAGGTTCAGCACGACGCCGATCGTGATCACCGGCAGCGCGATGAGCGCGAAGGTGCGGGCGGTCTTCCAGGCCTTGCGGCGCTTGGCGAGCTGCGCCTCGTACTCGCGGCGCTGCTCGCGGTTCTGGCGCTGCCGTTCCCGCTTGTTGGCCTTGGACACGGGTGGGGAGTCTATGGCCTCGTCCGGCCATCGGTCCCGAACCGGCTCGGGAGGAATCGATCGCCGGTTCGCGCGTGGGCACCGGTACGATCGAGTGTCGTGAGCCTCGTCGTGCAGAAGTACGGCGGCACGTCCGTGGCCGACCCCGACCGCGTCAAGGCCGTGGCCGACCACATCGTTGCGACCCGCCGCACGGGTCGCGACGTGATCGTGGTCGTCTCGGCCATGGGCAAGACGACCGACGACCTCGAACGTCTGGCCCACGAGGTCGCCACGACGCCGTCCGCCCGAGAGATGGACATGCTGCTCACCGCGGGCGAGCGCGTCTCGATCGCCCTGCTCTGCATGGCGATCATCGACCGCGGCGAGCAGGCGGTCAGCTTCACCGGCTCCCAGGCGGGGATCCTCACCGACACTGCGCACCGGAAGGCGAAGATCCTCGAGGTCAAGGCCGACCGGATCCGGCTCGCGGTCGGCGAGGGTTCGATCGCAGTCGTCGCCGGCTTCCAGGGCGTCTCGACGGAATCCGCCATCACGACCCTCGGCCGAGGGGGTTCCGACACGACCGCGGTCGCGCTGGCGGCAGCCCTCGACGCCGAGGTGTGCGAGATCTACACGGACGTCGCCGGCGTGTTCACCGCGGACCCGCGCATCGTTCCCGACGCCCGCAAGCTCGAGCGCATCTCGTACGAGGAGATGCTCGACATGGCCGCGACCGGGGGTCGCGTGCTCGCGCTCCGTTCGGTCGAGTTCGCACGCAACTACGGAGTACCGGTCCACGTCCGGTCGAGCTTCACCCTCGAGCCGGGAACGTGGGTCGTCGAAGAGGGAGGCCCGATGGAGCAGGCGATCATCTCCGGTGTCACACACGACACCTCGGAGGCGAAGATCACGATCGCGCGCGTTCCCGACCGTCCCGGCGTCGCCGCGCAGCTGTTCCGCTCGCTCGCCGACGAGGCCGTCAACGTCGACATGATCGTGCAGAACGTCTCGACCGCCGGGTTCACCGACATCTCCTTCACCGTGCCCAAGGACGAGGTGCCCCGCACGCAGAAGGTCGTGGGCGGCGTCGTCGAGGAAGTCGGGGCCGACGGCTACAGCACCGACGAGAACATCGGTCGCGTGTCGGTCGTCGGCGCGGGGATGAAGACCCACCCCGGCGTCGCGGCCACGATGTTCGAGTCCCTCGCGGGTGAGGGGGTCAACATCGAGATGATCTCCACGTCGTCCATCCGCATCTCGTGCGTGGTCGCGCAGACCGACGTCGAGCGCGCGGTCCGGGTGCTCCACGAGGCGTTCGATCTCGGGAGCGCGTGATGGGCTACCGAGTCGGGCTCATGGGTGCGACGGGGCTCGTGGGCACGGAGATGCTCCGCATCCTCGAAGAGCGCGCGTTCCCGGTCGACGAGCTACGACCGTTCGCGTCCCCGCGGTCGAAGGGCCGACTCCTCCCGTTCGCCGGGGGCGAAGTGGAGTGCCGGGTGCTCGAGGAGGGGTGCTTCGACGGTCTCGACCTGGTCGTCGTCGACGTCGAGGACGACCTCGCGGTCGAGTGGGCCCCGAAGGCTGCCGCGGCGGGCGCGCGCGTGGTCGACAACTCCGCCGCGTTCCGGATGGAGCCCGACGTGCCGCTCGTCGTCGCCGAGGTCAACCCCGAGGACATCCACGAGATGGGCCGGGGCATCGTCTCGTGCCCGAACTGCACGACGATGGTCCTGGTGACGGCGCTCGCGCCGCTGCACCGTGCCGCGGGGATCGAGCGCTTGGTGGTCTCCACGTACCAGTCCGTCTCCGGTGCGGGACAGGCCGGGCTCCACGAGCTCGCCGGGCAGTGGACGAAGGGTGCCGGGCGCGAGGACGTGCTGAGCCGGGCGGGCGCGACGCCGGGCGCGATCGAGTCCGGCGACTGCTGGGACCGACCGATCGCCGGCAACGTGATCCCGTTGGCCGGTTCGCGCCGTGAGGCGGGCTACACGTCCGAGGAGTGGAAGCTCACGCACGAGAGCCGCAAGATCCTTCATGCACCGGAGATGCGCGTGAGCGGCACGTGCGTGCGCGTTCCCGTCTACGTCGGCCACGCGATGAGCGCCAACGTGCAGTTCGCGCGGGAGCTCGGTCGGGACGACGCGGCTGCCTTGCTCGCGGCGGCGCCGGGCGTCCGACTGGTCGACGGTGGCGACGGTGCGCCGACGCCGCTCGAGGCGGCGGGGATCGACCCGGTGCTGGTGGGGCGCGTGCGGGAGGACCCGTCGCAGGCGCAGACGCTGGACCTCTGGGTCACCGGCGACAACCTGCGCAAGGGTGCGGCGCTGAATGCCGTCCAGCTCGCCGAGCTGCTCATCGCCTGAGCGAACGCTGCTGCGCCGGGTCGTGCAGGAGTGTGGTCGGGCTGCGGGGACTTGAACCCCGGACCTCTTCGTCCCGAACGAAGCGCGCTACCAAACTGCGCCACAGCCCGCTGGGGAACAGCGAGTGTACCCGGGAGGTGTCCTAGGGCCCCGAGCGTGCCGGGACCGGGTTCGGCGCGCCGAGCAGCCCCTTGACGGTCCGCCGGAGCGTGCCGGGGTCGAACGGCTTGACGAGGACGGCATCGGCGTCGGCCCGCCTGGCGAGGAAGCGGTCGTGCTCGCGGTCGAGCAGCAGGAGGATCTTCGTGTCCGGCAGCCGCGCCGCCGAGGCCTCGAGGCGGAGGTCGATCGCCGTCGCGATGCCCCCCATGTTCGCGATCTGCAGGTCGAGGATCACGAGGTCGGGGGTGTGCGCGAGCACCGCCGTGCGGACGTCCTGGCCGCGCGTCGCCTCGACGACCTCCTGACCGGGGCTCACGAGCGCGGCCCGCACCTGATCGCGGATCCAGGCACCGTCGGCAGCGACGAGGATGGTCACGGCCCGGCAGGCTAGCCGGTGCCCTCGGACGACCCGACACCGGACACTCCGTCGTCCGCTGGTCGCACGTCGCCGAGCCGATCATCCAGGAGCAGGTGGTCGGCGACGGTCGCGAGCGCTGCGAAGTCCACGACGTCGTGCGTCAGCGCCGGCACGTAGGCGACGGCGTGGGCTCCGATGCGCAGGGCCACGTGTGCCAGCTGCGTCCGTTCGCGTTCGGCGAGATCGACGTCGTCGGCGAGGGCCCCGTGCCGCGCCGCGAGTCGACGCGCCGCGGCCGCCACCTCGGGTTCGGCGTCCGGCGCGAGCGCGGCCAGGTCCGAGGCTCGGGCCCGCAGGGCGGCTGCCGGGGTGGGTGCGCCGGCGGCGTCGAACGTCGGATGCACGCGGTTCACGACGAGCGCGGCGACCGTGTACTCGGAGTCCCGGAGGCGCTCGGCGAAGTACTCGGCCTCGTGGACAGCGTCGCGACGGGGGGAGGTGACGAGCACGAACGCGGTGCCCTGATCGCCGAGCAACGTCGTGACTTCCGAGGCCCGGCTCCGGAAGCCGGCCTCCATCCCCTCGAAGGCCCTGAAGAACGCCACGATGTCGTCGATCACCTCGGTCCCGAGCACCTTCCCGACGGTGCGGAGGAAGCCGTGGACCGCGACGCCGGCAACCCGCAGCGAGGTGCGCGTCGGGAGCATCAGGAAGCGGAAGATGCGGTTGTCGAGCAGTCGCAGCAGTCGCGCCGGAGCATCGAGGAAGTCGAGGGCATGGCGGGTCGGTGGCGTGTCGACGACGATGAGGTCGTACCCGCCTTCGGAGTGCACCTCATGAAGCTTCTCCATCGCCATGTATTCCTGGGTGCCCGAGAGGGCGCCGGCAATGTTGCGGTAGAAGCGGTTCTCGAGGATGCGTTGCGCCTGGTCCTCGTCGGCCGCGTACGTGGCGACGAGTGCGTCGAAGGTCGAGCGCGTGTCGAGCATCAAGGCCGAGAGCCGACCACCCACGGGGGCGCGGGACTCCGGGTCCCATCGTTCGCGCGGGACCTCGTGGGAGATGTTCCCGACGCCGCGGAGCCCCAACGTGTCGGCGAGCCGCTTGGCCGGATCGATGGTCACGACGAGCGCGTCCCGGCCGGCGCGCGCGGCCGCGAGTGCGAGGGCCGCCGACACTGTGGTCTTCCCCACGCCACCGGTCCCGCAGCAGACGACGACATGCCGTTCGCTCGCGAGGCGCTGCAGGGCCGCGGTCACGGCCGGGGCTCGGCAAGTCGGGCGACTCCGTCGGTCAGCGCGTCGGCGAGCAGGTCGACCTCTGCCGGTCCGATCTCGGGGTAGACGAAGGGCAGGCGGATCTGTGGGAGTGGAAGCGCACGGGCGAGCCGGTCGGCGTGGCCGCGCGCGAGGTCGTGGCGCTCCCGCCGGAACGCCACCGCGGCTTCGAGCGCGACCACGTCGGACGCCGGGATGTCGATCCCGAGCAGTTCGGCGTCGGCGTCGATCGGCGCCACAGGACCGGGATCGGTGGGGAACGCGTTCACGACGATCGGTCCGAGGTGGATCCCGACGCGCTCCTCCAGTGCGAACGCGGTGTCGACCAGCTCGTTGACGGGCGTCTCCTCCGGGTGGGTGACGAGCACCACGCGGCACCGGCTCGGGTCCGCGAGCATCGCGGTCACCTCGCTCGCCTGGGTGTGCACGGGACCGACACGGACTGCGTCGAGCAGCCCGCGCGGCGACGTGAGGAACGACACGGCATGCCCGGCGGCTGGCGCGTCGATGAGGACCAGGTCGGCGGCGGCGGCCTGCTCGAGCTGTTTCACCTTGCCGAGGACCAGGATGTCCTTCATCCCGGGGACGGCGGTCGCGACCACGTCGAGCGCGCCCGACCGCACGAGCCGCTTCGAGACCCGACGGAGCCCCCGGTCCTCGAGGTACTCGAGCAGCGCCTCGTCGGGAGTGAGCGTCCGGGCCCGGATCAGGGGGCGCAGCTGGGCCTCGCCGTACTCGAGTGGCGGTGCAGCGAAGCACCTCGCGAGCCCCGATTTGCCTTCGACCTCGACGATCAGCACGCTCGCGCCCGCGCGCGCCGCGGCGGCGGCTATCACGGCCGTCACCGTGGTCTTGCCGACGCCGCCCTTGCCCGCGACGATCATCACCCGAGAGGCGGCGCAGAAGTGCTCCATCTCCATCGAACTCATCGTACGGGAGCCCTTGTGCAACGCCTCCGCCGTCATCGCCGCCTCGCCACCGCGCTCGTGCTCCTCTGCAGCGGTGGGGTCCTCGCGCTCGGATCGTCGGCCGGGGCGAACGCCGCGCCGGAGGGCGAGCGGGGTGTGCTCGTCGTGCAGGTCGAGGGGTCGATCGATCCTCCGAACGCCGAGCTGATCAGCGACGCCATCGGACGTGCCAACGACGACGCGTTGACCCTCGTGATCTTGCAGATCGACTCGTCGGGCGCGCTCGGCACGCCGGTCGACCACGTCGTGCGCGTGATCCGAAGATCGGCCGTTCCCGTCGTGGCCTGGGTCGGCCCGACCGGCGCCCGGGCCGAGGGCGGAGCCGCGCTGCTCGTCGAGGCCGCACACGTCGCGTTCGCGGCGCCGTCGTCGGAGATCGGCACTGCGCACCCCGTGCGCCTCGACGATCCCGACGCGTCGTCACTGGCCGACGTCCGTCGTGAGCTCGCCCGGCTCGCCGGAGCCAGCGACCGGGATCCGGCCGGCGCGGCGCGGCTTGCCCGCCGCTCGTTCGGCCCCGGGGCTGCGGCCGCGAGCGGCGCGACGAACGGCGTTCGTCCCACCGTCGGTGAGGTCATCGTCACGCTCGACGGTGAGACCGTGCAGACGGTGGCGGGCCCGGTCGAGCTCTCCACCGCGAAGGTGACGGGGGTCGGTCGCGACCGGCGACGAGAGCCGAACCAGGAAGTGGTGTTCGCCGGCCTCGACGTCGGCGGCGAGGTCCGCCATGCGCTGCTCGGACCGTCGCTCGCCTACTTCCTCCTCGTCGCCGGGCTGGCGTTGCTGGTGTTCGAGTTCTTCGCCGCGAGCGTCGGGTTCGCTACCGCAGTCGGGGCGATCTCGGTCGTCGGGGCCGGATACGGGTTCGGTGGCCTCCCGGTGCGGTGGTGGGCGCTCGCACTGCTCGTGCTGGCGAGCTTCGGGTTCTCCGTCGACGCCCAAGCGGGCGGGCTCGGACCGTGGACCGGGATCGGCGTCGTCGCGATGTTCGCCGGCTCGTTCTTCCTCTACGGGGGTGCGTCCGGACTCGCGCCGCCGTGGTGGTTGCTCGTCCTCGTCAGCGCCGGCGCGACCGTCTTCTACATGTTCGCCATCCCGCCGTTCCTGCGGGCTCGCTTCTCCACCCCGACGCTCGGTCGCGAGGGGATGATCGCCGAGATGGGCAACGCCGAGACCCCGATCGACCCGGTCGGCGTCGTGAGCGTCCGCGGCGCCCAGTGGCGGGCGAGGGTCAACCGGGCGACACCCATCGAGGCGGGGGAACCGATCCGGGTCGTCTCGGTGCAGGGTCTCGAGCTGGAGGTCGAGCCGGAGGAGGGCGGGGCGCAGGACTATCGGGAGCGCTCCCGCAAGCGGGGCCGCTCCGGGTCCGAGGACGACTGACCGGAGCGGACCCGCGCCGCGCGGGTCTTGTCGGATGCCACCCTCCGGCGGTAGGTTCCGGCGCGACCTAGGGGACGAGCCACGCAAAGGGGGACGGTGGCCGTTCGAGCCGAAGAGAATCTCTGGCAGCGCGATGCATCGTGCCGTGGCCCGGAGGCGGTGTTGTTCTTCCCGCCGGCCACCGCCGAGACCCGGGCCGAGCGTGACGAGCGTGAGGCACGGGCGAAGCGGATCTGCAGCGACTGCCCGGTGATCGCACCGTGTCTCGACTACGCGGTCAGGATCCGGGAGCCGCACGGGATCTGGGGCGGCCTCAACGAAGCAGAGCGCAGGGCCTTCACGGGTCAGCCGATCGGGGGCTGAGTCAGCGCCGCCGCATCCCACGCGGCGCCGACCCGATCACTCGCTGGCGGTGCCCGGGGCCGGTTCGAGGCCGCTCGTCGGTCCGGGGATCCGATCGTCGCCGCGACGGCGGGTCACCCCGGTCCGGTCGAGCCAGCCCAGGATCGGCAGCACGTACTTGCGGGTCGAGCCGAGGGCGTCGCGCACATCGGCGACGGTCACCGTGCCCCGCGTGCGCAGCACGTCGACGATGTGGGCGCGCGCCGCGTCGAGGGCAGCGCTGGTGAACACCACACCGTCGAGGTCGACGAGCACCCCCTCGCGCACCAGCGGCCGGACGAGCGCGTCCTGCGCGCCGATGGACGACGGACTGGGTGGCGAGAACGGGCTCGCGTCGAGCGCCGCGACGAGGGCGATCGCCTCTGGTGAGTCCGATGCCTTCGTGTGGGACGCGTGGCGGACCGTGCCTTGGCCGACGACCAGCTCGGTGCTCCCGGCGATCGCGGCGCGCAGCTGGTCGGGCTCGAGGCCGACCGCGCCGGCAATGGCGGCGAGCTCCATCCCGGCATCGTGAGGCCGTTCGCGATGGTGCGCGACGACGAGCGTCGCGGCCTCGGATCGTGTGCGCGCGAGCGCCTCGGGCGCCACGAGCCAGCTGGCGACGGCCACGACCGTTCCGTCTGCGACCATCGCCGCCGCGACGGTTCGGGCGTGTTCCTCCGACCAGCCTCCGAGGCGCGCCAGGTCCGCGACCGTGGCCCACGGGCGGATCCGGAGCAGGCGAGCGTCGCGCGGCAGGTCGAGCGCGTCTGCCGCGTCACGCACCTTGGAGGACGGATCCACGTCGAGCACGATCGCGCCGGCGACCGTGCTGCTCGAACCGGCGTCCCTGAGCACGACGCGATCGTCGATCGCGAGCGGGACCCGGCCGACGAACCGCAGACGGGCGAACCGACCCGCCCCGTCGAGCTCGCGGAACCACACGCGGTGCTCGCCCGAGCCGACATAGGCCTGCAGGCGGCCGCGCTTGCGACGCTTCGCCCCCGGGACCCATTCCAAGGCCACGTCGGCGACCCGTGCTCGGGTCCAGCCGCCGACGGTCACGACTGCATCGCCCCGGCGGATCTCGTCGTGGTCGACGCCGACGAGGTTCAGCGCGACGCGGGCACCCGGTGCCACGGTCGTCACGCGTCGACCGGCCGTCTCGATCGTCCGCACCCGTGCCCGGCGCGGCGCCGATCCCACCTCGACGTCCTCGTCGACCGAGAGCGGCCCCCTGGTGAGCGTGCCGGTCACGACCGTCCCCGCTCCCTTTGCCGCGAACACGCGGTCGACCCACAGGCGTGCGCACCCCGTGTCGGCAGGCGGCGGCGCGCCGGCGAGGAGCTCGTCGAGCGCCGCGCGCACGTCGTCGATGCCCCGCCCCGAGATCGAGTCGCAGCGGACGATCGGTGCCCCGCGCAGCGGTGAGTCGGCGAGCCGGTCCTCGATCTCGAGCTGGGCGATGTCCAGCGTCTCCTCGTCGACGAGGTCGGCCTTGGTGATGACGACGAGGCCGCGGGTGACCCCGAGGAGCTCCAGGACGCGGAGATGCTCCTCGCTCTGGGGCATCCAACCCTCGGTCGCGGCGACGACGACGAGCGCGAGGTCGACGGCGCCCACCCCGGCGAGCATGTTCTTGATGAACCGCACGTGTCCGGGGACGTCGACGAATCCGACCTCTGTCCCTGACGCGAGCGTGCAGAAGGCGAAGCCGAGGTCGATGGTCAGCCCGCGCGCCTTCTCCTCCGGGAAGCGGTCCGGGTCCGTCCCGGTGAGGGCGAGCACCAACGACGACTTGCCGTGGTCGACGTGGCCCGCGGTCGCGACCGTTCGCATCACTGGGGCGGAGCAGCGGACGCGACCGCGTCCCGGAGCGCACCAGCGAGGATCACGTCGTCGGCCGGCTCCACGGTGCGGAGGTCGGCGAGCACCGCGTCCTCGACGATCCGTGCGACGACGTCGCGCCGGTGCAGCCCGGCGAGCACGCGGTCGGGATCGTCGACCTCGACGCTGACGCCCACCGACGGGATCGTGAAGCCGGGGAGCGAGCCCCCGCCCGCGACGGCCTCGCTGTCGACGACCTTCGCGTGGGGCACGTCGCGAGCGATCACCTCGGCACGCGTCCGGAGATCGTCGAGCGTCGCCGTCGCCATGCGCCACAACGGCAGCCGGGCCGCGTCGCCCCGGAGGTAGGTGAGCGCCACGTGCTGGAGCGCGGCGAGCGTGAGCTTGTCGGCGCGCACCGCGCGCGCGAGTGGGTGACGAGCGATGCGGTCGACGAGGTCGGCCCGTCCCAGGATGATCCCCGCCTGGGGGCCGCCGAGGAGCTTGTCGCCGGAGAAGGTGACGAGGTCGGCGCCGTCGTCGACGGCCTGGCGGATCCCCGGCTCGTCGGCCAGCCACGCTGGTCGGTGGGGGAGCCACGGGGTGCGGTCGTCGAGCAGCCCCGACCCGGCGTCGACCATGACCGGAGGGCCCAACCCGGCGAGGGCGGAGACCGGCGTCGTCTCGGTGAAGCCGACCATCCGGTAGTTCGACGCGTGCACCTTGAGGACGAGTGCGGTCGCCGACGTGATCGCGCTCGCGTAGTCGTCGCGGCGGGTCCGGTTCGTGGTCCCGACCTCGACGAGGCGGCATCCCGACTCGGCCATGATCTCCGGGACGCGGAAGCCGCCCCCGATCTCGACGAGCTCGCCTCGCGAGACGATCACTTCGCGGTCCCGGGCAACTGCGCCGAGCGCGAGGAGCACGGCGGCGGCGTTGTTGTTCACCACGATGCCGGCTTCCGCGCCGCAGGCGAGCGCGAGGAGACTCCCTGCGTGTTCGTGACGAGAGCCGCGGCGACCCTCGTCGAGGCGGTACTCGAGGTTGGAGTAGCCCGAGGCGATGCGAGCGGCCGCGTCGAGATCTGCGGCATCCAACGGCACCCGTCCGAGGTTCGTGTGCACGATCACCCCGGTTGCGTTCAGCACCGGTCGGAGCATCCGGCGCTCGAGGAGCTCCGCCCGCTCGCGCGCATCCGCGATCACGTCGTCCGGCGCCAATTCGGCGCCGTCGGTGACCCGCGCTCTCGCCGCGTCGACGGCGTCCCGGGCGCATCGTGCGAGCACGACCTGCGGCAGCGCGTCGTGGCCGTCGGACAGCGCGGCGACCACGCGCTCGATCGCGGGGAGCACGCGCCGGGGATCCACGACGCGCGAGCGTACGCCCCTCGGTCGACCGGCTCGCCGGGTGTCGGACCGAGGTCGCCGGAGGTGGGCGTAGGATGGTCCGGTGGAGCCCCGCGAGGCGGCGACCGTCATGTTGGTGCGGGACGCCAGGAGCGAAGGCCCGCACGAGGGTGACTCCCACGCGAGCCCGCCCGTCGGTGGAGGTCCCGGGCTCGAGGTGTTCCTCCTGCGTCGGAACCTCCACTCGGCGTTCGTCGCGGGCGCCTACGTGTTTCCTGGTGGCGCGCTCGACCCGGAGGACCGCGCCCCCGAGATGCTCGGTCTGGTGCACGGGACCGTCGACACCGTGGCCGACGCTCGGCTCGGCGTCCCGGGTGCGCTCGGCTTCTGGGCCGCCGCGATCCGGGAGTCCTTCGAAGAAGGCGGCGTGCTGCTCGCGCGTGAGCGCGCCACCGGACAGCCGGTCGATCCGAGGGTCAGCGAGCGCCTGGCACCCGAACGACCGTCGATCGCGTCCCGCGAGCGGTCGTTCGCCGAGATGCTCCGGTCCGAGTCGCTCGTGCTCGACGCCGGACGACTCCGACCGTTCGGCCGATGGATCACGCCGTCGCCGGCACCCCGCCGGTACGACACGTGGTTCTTCGTGGCGATCGCTCCCGCCGACCACGCGTATGTGCACGATGCCGACGAGACGGTGGCCTCGGAGTGGATGCGCCCCGACGACGCCCTGGGGCGGGCGGCACGGCGGGAGATCGAGCTCATCTACCCGACGTTCCGGAGTCTCCAGGCGTTGGCCCGGTTCGACGACACCGCGGCACTGCTCGCCGCGGTCGATCGGGCGTGGGAGGAGCCGGCGTCGGCGCTCCGGGTGATGAACCCCGGCCAGGGATGGCAGGTGCGACTGCCTGGCGACGACGCCGACGCCGAGGACGATGCGCTGGTGCACTCGACCACGCACCGACGAGCTGCGGGAGCCCGCTGATGCCCGATCTCACTCCCGGGGTCCCGAGCGCGCTGTCTCCGCTCGTGCGGCGGATCGTCGCGCCCAACCCGGGTCCGTTCACCGGCCCCGGGACCAACACCTACCTCGTCGGGATCGACGAGGTCGCGGTGATCGACCCCGGCCCCGACGACAAGGCGCACGTCGACGCGATCGTGGGCGCGTCGATGCGGGAACGGGTCCGCTGGGTCCTGCTCACCCACACCCACCCCGACCATGCGCCGGCGACGGCGCGGGTGGTGAAGGCGACCGGCGCCGAGGTCCTCGCGTTCGCGAAGCGCGACAAGGACGGCAGCGGGATCGTGCCCGATCGCACCATCGCCGACGGCGACACGATCGAGGGCACCGAGTTCGCGCTCGAGGTGCTCCACACCCCGGGGCACGCCCCCAACCATGTGTGCTTCCGCCTCGAGGAGGAGCGGCTCCTCTTCACGGGCGACACGGTGCTCGACGGGACGTGGTCCGTGGTGAACCCCGCGCGCGGTGGCGACATGGCGGTCTATCTCGCCTCGCTCGAACGCCTCCGGAAGCTCCGGCTCAGCAGGCTGGCGCCAGGGCACGGGGATGTGATCGAGGAGCCCAAGGCGCGGATCGACGAGTACGTCGCGCACCGCAAGCAGCGTGAGCGCCAGATCCTGCGGCTCGTGGCCAAGCGTGGGGACGTCAAGGTGCGCGACCTCGTGCGCGAGATCTACGGCGATCAGGACCTGCCGACCGAGCTGGTCGAAGCCGCGGGATGGCAGGTCCACGCGCATCTCGTGAAGCTCAAGGCCGATGGCAAGGTCGACGGGACCTCGGTCCGATCGGCGTGGAGGGCGACGTAGCTCAGGGCGCGTCGACCTGGCCGATCAGCTCCATCATCCGGGCGGTGCATCCGGCCATCTCGATCGGCGGGAGCACGTCCTCGACGATCGCCTCCGCGAGATCGCGGAACGCCCGCGCGGCGGCGCCGTCGGGCGCGGCCAGGACCGCGGGTCGGCCGAGGTCGCCACCCGTGGCGACGGCGGACTCGATCGGGATCCGCGCGAGGAGGGGCGCGTCGATGTCGAGCGCGAGGGCCGCACCGCCCCCCTCCCCGAAGAGCTGGTAGCGCTCGCCCGACGGCGTGACGAACTCGGTCATGTTCTCGACCACCCCCGCCACCTTCATGTGCGATCGACGAGCCATGTCGGCGACACGCGTCGCGACGTTCTGCGCCGCCCGCGCGGGGGTCGTGACGACCAGCATCTCGGCCTGCGGCAGCATCCGCGCCAGCCCCATCTGGATGTCGCCGGTGCCCGGGGGCATGTCGATCAGGAGGTAGTCGAGCTCGCCCCACCGAACGTCGGTGAGGAACTGCTCGAGCGCTCGGGTCAGCACGAGGCCGCGCCACATCAGGGCGCTGCGCTCGTCGTCCACGAGGAACCCCATCGACACCACCGCGAGGCGCCCGGCGGTGCCTCCGTCGGTCGACTCGACCGGGACGTCGACCGGCTCGATCTTTCCGTCGGTCCCGCCGAGCCGTTCGTCGATCCCCAG
This sequence comes from Acidimicrobiia bacterium, assembly GCA_035763745.1. Taxonomy (GTDB): domain Bacteria; phylum Actinomycetota; class Acidimicrobiia; order IMCC26256; family PALSA-555; genus DASUAO01. Next base: position 10,862 of record DASUAO010000041.1, on the reverse strand, counting down.
CATGCGCGGGACGCTGAAGCCCCAGATGTCGGCATCGAGGACTCCGACGGACAGACCTCGCGCCGCGAGGGCGGCCGCGAGGTTCACGGTGATCGACGACTTGCCGACGCCGCCCTTGCCGCTCGCGACCGCGAGGACCCGGGTCGTCGCCGCGACCTCGGTCGGCTCGGCGTGCTCGCGGGCCTGGAACCGGGCGCGCGACATCGCGGCGGCCTTCTGCTCGGCGGTCATCTCCCCGTACTCGACCCGGACCGACTCGACCCCGGGGAGGCCGAGCACCTTCGACTCCACGTCGACCTTGATCTGGTGGCGGAGCGGGCATCCCGCGGTGGTGAGCACCACCGGCACCGTCACCACGCCATCGGCGTCGATCGAGATCTCGCCGACCATCCCCAGGTCGGTGATGCTCGCCTTGAGCTCGGGATCCATGACTCCGGCGAGCACGCCGCGCACCTGGTCGACGGTGGGGGTGACTGGGCTCATGGGGGCGGATCCTGACGCGAGGGAGGGGCGGGGCGATCGGGCAGCACCTGGCGGTGCCACTGCTCGTGCTGGGAAAAACAATACCAACCTTGAAAATATGCCCGTCGCGGGCTACCGTCAACGAGCGATGGAGCTCCCCGTCCTCAAGGCCCTCGCCGACGACACGCGGTACGCGATCTACCGCGAGCTGTCGACCTCCACGAGCGCGCTCGCGGCGCAGGACCTCGCCGATCGTCTCGGTGTGCACCCGAACACGATCCGCCTCCACCTCGAGAAGCTGCGCGACGTCGGGCTCGTGGACGTCGAAGCGGTGCACCGAGGGACGGTCGGTCGACCCCAGCACCTCTACTTCCTGGCCGACGGTGCCCCCGGCCTGGGTTTCGATCCGCCCGCCCACGCGCTCCTGGCCGGCCTGCTCGGGGCGCTCTCCGAGCGGGTGGGGGCGAGCCCAGAGGAGGCGGTGCAGACGGGGACCTCATGGGGCCGCGCCGCCGGCCGGCGAACGAGTGCCCGATCGTGCGTCGATGCGCTCGAGGCCGAGCTCCACGGGCTGGGGTTCGAGCCGGTGGCGGCTCCCGGCGACGGGACCTCCGAGGGAGGCGCCCGGATCGAGTTCCTGCACTGCCCCTTCAAGGAGCTCGCGGAGGCCTATCCCGAGCTCGTCTGCAACCTGCACCGTGGCCTGTGCGAGGGTCTCGTGGAGCAGGTCGGCGGGGGAAGAGTCGAGGAGTTCGCGACGTTGTACGACCCCGAGCCGTGCCATGTGACCGTGGCCATCGGCGCCGGGGTCTGATCCCGACCACACCAACAGGAGAAGCACGACCATGTCGATGTTCACCGTCACCGACGCCAACCAGGTCTTCCACATGAGCGAAGCGGCCGCGGCGAAGGTCAAGAGCCTCATCGAGGCCGAGGCCAGCGACGCCGAGCTGTTCCTGCGGGTGGCGGTGCGCCCGGGCGGGTGCTCGGGGTTCAGCTACGAGATGTTCTTCGACACCGACGTCGCCGACGACGACCTCCGGGTCGAGCGTGACGGCGTCCAGGTCGTGATCGACCCGGCGAGCCAGCAGATGCTCGGCGGGGCGACCCTCGACTACAAGGACGGCCTCCAGGGAGCCGGGTTCGCGATCAACAACCCGAACGCGCAGCGCAGCTGCGGGTGCGGTCAGTCCTTCAGCTGACCGTCACGCATCTGCCACTCGCGCCCGGGGAAGGGTTACGCTCGACCCGACGATCCGCGTGATCATCCGCGCGTCGGCCTCGAGTCGGCGTCGTGTCGGAGAAGGGAGCGACGCCCATGTCCACCTGGCCCCCGAACCCACCGCTCGGAGGAGGGTCCCCGCCGCCGCCTGCGCCACCCCCCTCGCCACCGGCGTGGGAACCGCGACCACCGGTCGCGCCCCCCACGCCGCCGCCCGCGCCGCCGGCCTGGGAGCCCGCGCCGCGGCCCGCGCCTCCGGCGCCACCGAGCCCGAGCGCACCCGCGTCCAAGCCGGCTGCCCCGAAGAAGGCCGTGAAGAAGAAGGCCGTGAAGAAGAAGGCCACGAAGCGCAAGGCGACGGCGCGCAAGCCGGCGAAGCGCAAGGCCACGAAGAAGAAGGCCACGAAGCGCAAGGCGACGGCGCGCAAGCCGGCGAAGCGCAAGGCCACGAAGAAGAAGGCCACGAAGCGCCCACGTCGCTGATCGGTGACGATCGACGATCTCGGGCCCGCCGCGAGGCGGGCCCGAGGCGCGTCCGGGTGCCTACGCGCCGCCGACCGCGTCGAGCGCCGTTGTCATCTCGTCACCGCCGAACGCGCCGTCGAGCCGGGCCGTGATGGTCCCGCTCGCATCGATCGTGTAGAGCCACGGCTCACTGGGCAGACCCCAGGCCTCCACGGTCGGTGAGATGTCGGCGCCGGTGTTCGACCGGTAGATCTCCACGTGGACGAAGTCGACGCGATCCTCGTAGCCGGGCTTCACCTCCAGGAGCTCGTCCAGGACCGGCCCGCAGTAGGCCGACTGGCACAAGGCCGGTGTCGCGAACAGCACGGCGATCGGGCGCCCGGTGCCCGCGAGGTCTGCGAGCGACGATGCATGGAGCGGGCACCGGGGAACCCGCGTGCAGATCGGCGCCACGCCCAGACGGTCGGACTTGGTCGGTGACGCGACGAGCGGCGCCGCGGTCCCGATCGCCGGGGCTTCGGGCGCTTCCTTGACCTGGATCGCGAACTCGAGCTCGCGACCCCGCGTGAGCGCGACCGCGCCCCAGACGCCGGGGACGTCGAGGACGGGCTCGGAGACGTAGACGCCGCGTCCCTTCGGGAGCCCGGCCTTGTGCAGGGTCGTGTCGAGGACCACGCGCTCGATGGAGCCCGGTGGCGTGAGCACGACCTGGGCGGGCGCGGTCGAGGCGAAGTTCGATCCCTTCGCGATGGCGAACGCCAGGCGCTGCGGGTCGGGCGATGCGTGGAGGTCGCTGGAGAGCACGAGCGGGCTCAGCGGCTTGCGCTTCGCGGGGATCGCGCCGAGGGGGCGGGCGATCGTCGCGGCTGCGATCACACCACCCGTGCCGGCGAGGAACGCGCGTCGCGAGAGGGGAACCGGAGACATGCCCCCTATCCTGCCAACTCGTGTCGACGGATGTGCATCGGGGTCCCGTGACCGTCGCGTTCGTCTGCAACGGAACGTCCGTGGAGGTTGCAGCCGAGGCAGGCACGTCGTTGCTCGCAGTCCTGCGCGACGAGCTCGGGATCACGTCGGCGAAGGATGGCTGCGCACCACAAGGGCAGTGCGGCTGTTGCACGGTGCTGATCGACGGCGACGCGCGCGTTGCCTGCGTCACTCCGGTCGCGCGCGTCGCCGGACGTGTGGTCACCACCATCGAGGGCCTCGACGCGACGACGCGCGAAGCGTTCGCTGGCGCCTTCGTCGCGACCGGGGGATCGCAGTGCGGGTTCTGCACGCCCGGCATCGTGATGCGCGCCGCGTCGCTGGTCGCGAAGTCCGGAGGGCGACCGGTCGGTGCGGTCGAGGTCGATCGGGCCATGGCGGCCCACCTCTGCCGATGCACGGGTTGGCGCAGCGTGCAGGAGGCGGTGGTCGCGGCGGCGGAGTCGCTGGGCGGCGTACCGACCTCGTTGTCCCGTCCAGGGAGGTCCGGCTCCACTGGTGCCGCGCGCGCGGAGCTGGAGGGCGGGGTCGCGCAGTCCGTCGGGCCGGAGGTCCCCCTCGGGGCGGGTGGGTTCGCCGATGACACCGCGCCGCGGGACGCGCTCGTCGCGATCCCGCTGCCACCGGGTTCCCGGGCCGACTCGGTGTCCGCCGCAGGTGTCCGGTGGGTGCTCGGCGCGAGCCTCGCCGAGGCGCGCACGAAGGCGGGCAAGGTCCAGGGCCGGCGGACGACCCGCGTCGAGTCCCCGCCGCTCCCCCAGCCGACCGGCGGCGCGGTCCGACTGGCGACGGGGTGGGTCGAGCCGGCGTACCTCGAGCCCGACGCCTCGTGGTGCGTGCCGGGCGGCGACCCGGCCTCGCCGCTGGCCAACGGCGGGGCCTTCGGGGGCAAGGTCGCGTCCCCGGTGGCCGCCGCGGCCAGGGCGCTCGCCGACCGGCTCGGACGACCGGTGCGCGTCGTGTTCGCGCGCGAGGACGTCGTCCGCCTCGGCCCGAAGCGCCCGCCGATCTCCGCCACCGCACGGTTCTCGGACGGTGTCCTCCGGATCGATGGGGCGATGGTCGGCATCGTCCCTGACGGTGACGTCGTGTTGCCCTACCGCCTGGACGGGATCGTCGAGGAGTGGGAGGCGTGCGATGTCGTCGGGCCGCCGGTGTCCGCCGCGCTGCGGGCGTTTCCGCTCGCGGAGCGCACCGTGCTGGCGGAGGGCGCGTTCACCGAGGCCGGCGTGGATCGGGCCGCCATGGTCGCCGATGAGCGTGTCGAATCCGTGCTCCTCGATGTGTGCGCCCGCGATCCGGACGGTGCCACGGCCGGTGCTCGGGTCGTGCTCGACCCGGTGTCGGGGGTGTTGGAGCGGGTCGAGATCCGCGTTGCGGCGGGCGACCCGCTCGACGACGTCGTGCTGTGCTCCTACTGCATGGGCGCGGCGCACATGGCGCTCGGCTGGGTGCTCACCGAGGGACTCGCGGTCGACCCGGAGACCGGGGAGGTGCACGACCTCACGATCCGCTCCTTCGGCGTGATCCGGGCCAAGGACACACCGGTGCTCGAGGTCATGGTCGTGGACGAGCCCGGCCCGCCGCTCCCGCGCGCGTCCGACGCCGTGTTCGCCGCGGTCGCCGCAGCCACCTGGAACGCGGTGACAGCCGCCGAGGGCACGCGCCCCGAGTCGTTCCCGGCTCGGGAGACGCGCGCCGCTCGACGGCTGCGCCGCTGAACCCTCTAGGCGTCCGACTTCTGGTACAGGAGCACGCTCACCACGACGATCCACAGCGCCCACGACAGGAAGGCCGCGAAGCCGATGTAGCCCCATGCGTCCTCGGTCGACGCGACGACCACGCCGCCGACGATCCACAGGATCGCGTTGATCCCGCCGAGCCACGCCACCCACGCGGGCAGCACCTTCGTACGCATCACGACGATGGACGTCCCGAGGACGAGCGCCGCGGCCGGGAATCCCAGATACCCGAAGACGATCGTGGAGATGCGGAAGCTGCCGTCTCCCTGTCCGGGGTAGACGACGCCGAAGGCATTGATCGCGTACCCGACCGCAGCGATCGCGGTCACGACGACGCCGCCGGTCAGCGCGATTCCCGCGACCCGGCCGGTACCGCCCTCGGCCGCGCGAAGACGCTGGAACAACGTACCGAGGAACCACAAGAACGCGATGAGCGAGAGACCGGCAAGGATGTTGCCGACCTTCAGCGCGTCCTGATTGTCGCTGTAGTACTTGGTGATCTTCTCGGCTGAGTCTGTGAGCTTCGGCGGGGTCCCGCCGATGAACGCTCCGATCAGCACCAGCACCACGAACTCGATGCCCGCGATCGCTCCCCACTTCTGGTACTTGGTCTCGTCCATGAACGGACGCCTCCCTTGCTCCCGACGAGAGCGAACGGTTTCGCCCCCTGGCGGTTCGACCTCGACGGGAGGTCCGGTGGTTACCCGGTTCGCGGCTAACGTCCGCGGCGATGGCTGGAGCGATCGTGTTCTGCGTGGCGATGGTGCTCGTCGTGCCCGTCGGAGTGATGCTGGGCGGCGCCGCGTGGAGTGCACTCGTGGGCTGGCTCCTCGGCGAAGACGCCACCCTGCGTGCGGTCGGCACGCCGTGGGAGTGCGTGGTCGAGGACCCGGAGAGCTGACGATTCCGCGTCAGCGGATCCGCCTTCCGACGAGGCCTATCGGATGCGGGACTGCCCGAAGCGGTAGCCGACGGACCGGACGGTCTGGATCAGGCCGGCGTGCTCCTCGCCGAGCTTCGCCCGCAGGCGCCGGACGTGGACGTCCACGGTCCGTGCGCCGCCGTAGTACTCGTAGCCCCAGACCCTTGAGAGCAGCTGCTCGCGCGTGAACGCCTTGCCGGGGTGCGTCGCGAAGAACTTGAGCAGCTCGTACTCCATGTAGGTGAGGTCGAGCGGCCGATCGCCGAGTGCCGCCTGGTACGTCTCGAGGTTGAGGACGAGGTCGCCGTACTCGACGATCTCCGGACCACTCCCCCGACCGGCGCGCCAGAACAGGTGGTGCAGCCGCGCCTCGAGCTCTTTGGGGTGGAACGGCGACAAGCAGAAGTCGTCGAAGAAGTCGGAGCGCTGCTCGAGCTCGTCGAGCTGGGTCCCGGACACGATCAACAAGAGCGGCTCGACCGACGCGTCGCGCTTGCGGAGCGCACGGCACATCATGAAGGCACCCTCAGGATCCTCGTCGGCCACCACGATCGCCCCGGCCCAACCGTCGGCGGGTTCGCTCGCAGAGGCCACGGATGCGTTGGCGCACGCCTTCCACGCGTATCCCGCGAGGTCGAGGGTCTGCGCGAGCACCGGGGGCGGCGGGTCGGGCGAGACGAGGATCGGCTCCATCATCACTCCGTGATCAGAGCGTTCCGAGGTAGCGGTCGAGCTCGAACGGGGTCACCTGGTCGCGGTAGTCGACCCACTCGGCGCGCTTGTTGCGGATGAAGTAGTCGAAGACGTGCTCACCGAGCGCCTCGGCGACGAGCTCGGACTCCTCCATCGCATCGATCGCCTCACCGAGGGACTGGGGCAGCGCCGAGATCCCTTCGATCGCCCGCTCCTCCGGGGTCATCTCGAAGATGTTGTTCGTGGCCTCCGGGGCCAGCTCGTAGCCCTCCTCGATCCCCTTCAGCCCTGCGGCGAGGATCACCGAGAACGCGAGGTACGGATTGCACGCAGGGTCCGGGGATCGGAACTCGATGCGCGTCGAGCTCTCCTTGCCGCGCTTGGGCGGGGGGACCCGCACGAGCGCACTGCGGTTGTTGCGCGCCCAGCACACGTAGACCGGGGCCTCGTAGCGCTCGTTCAGACGCTTGTACGAGTTGACCCACTGGTTGGTGACTGCCGTGATCTCCCGTCCGTGGCGGAGGAGGCCGGCGATGAAGGCCTGGCCGACCTTCGAGAGGCCGTGCTCGTTGCCCGCGTCGTAGAAGGCGTTGACGTCGCCCTCGAAGAGCGAGAGGTGGGTGTGCATCCCCGAGCCGAAGTCACCCGCGAGTGGTTTGGGCATGAAGGTGGCGTAGCAGCCGAGGTCGTGCGCGACCTCCTTCACCACCAACCGGAACGTCGTGATGTTGTCGGCCATCGTCAGCGCGTCGGTGTAGCGGAGGTCGATCTCGTGCTGGCTCGGTCCGAGTTCGTGGAAGCTGTACTCGACCGGGATTCCCATGGCCTCGAGCGTGATGATCGTCTGCTTGCGCAGCTCCGACACCATGTCGTGCTGGGTGAGGTCGAAGAACCCGGCGTGGTCGAGCGGGATCGGTGGGCTTGCGGCGCTCTCGAAGTAGAAGAACTCCATCTCGGGACCCGCGTAGAAGGTGAACCCCTTCTCGCGCGCCCGCTCGAGGTTGCGCTTGAGGACGTGGCGCGGATCGCCCTCGAACGGCTCGCCCGAGAGCCGGGAGATGTCACAGAAGATCCGGGCGACCGGCGCGTCGTTGCCGCGCCACGGGAGGATCTCGAACGTGTTCGCGTCGGGCACGGCGAGCATGTCCGACTCCTGGACGCGGCTGTAGCCCTCGATCGCCGACCCGTCGAAGGTCATGCCCTCCTCGAGGGCGGTCTCCAGCTCGGCGGGGGTGATCGCGAAGCTCTTGAGGAAGCCGAGCACGTCGGTGAACCACAGTCGGACGAAGCGAACTCCCCGCTCCTCGACGCTCCGGAGGACGTAGTCGGTCTGCGCCTGCATCACGTCAAGTGTGGCAGGCACGGGCGACGCCGATCCTGCCCGAGTCGTCGGTTGGGGCTTCCGTTCACACGCCGTTCACACGTGCGCTACTGCTCCGAAACAGCGCGTCACGTAGCCTCGGGACCGATCGAACAGCGTTGCCTCACCGAACCCCGTGACAGAAGGAGTCCCCAGTGGAGAGCCGCACGCCCCAGGAGGTCCTGAAGCTCGCGCAGGACAGTGGTACCGAGTTCGTCGACCTGCGGTTCTGCGACCTGCCGGGCGTCATGCAGCACTTCTCGGTCCCGCTGCACCAGCTCACCGAGGAGACCTTCACCGAGGGCTTCGGGTTCGACGGTTCGTCGATCCGTGGGTTCCAGGAGATCCAGGAGTCCGACATGCTCCTGATGCCCGACCCCGACACGGTGGTGATCGACCCGTTCCGTGAGCACCCGACGATGAACCTCAACTGCTTCGTCGAAGACCCGATCACGGGCGAGTCCTACACCCGCGACCCGCGCTACGTCGCGAAGAAGGCCGAGGAGTACGTGAAGGGCACCGGCCTCGCCGACGCTGCCTACTTCGGGCCGGAAGCGGAGTTCTACGTCTTCGACCAGGTGCGCTTCGACCAGAACCAGTACTCCGGCTACTACTTCCTCGACGCCACCGAGGGCGTGTGGAACTCCGGCCGCGAGTTCGAGCTCGACGGCTCACCGAACCTCGGGTACAAGCCCCGCTACAAGGAGGGGTATTTCCCGACGCCACCGATGGACCAGGCGCAGGACCTGCGCTCGGAGATGGTGAAGGTGCTCGAGCACGTCGGCATCGAGATCGAGGTCCAGCACCACGAGGTCGGCACCGCCGGGCAGGCCGAGATCGACATGCGCTTCGACACGCTGCTGACGATGGCCGACAAGCTCATGCTCTACAAGTACGTCGTCAAGAACGTTGCGTGGCACCGGGGCAAGTCGGTCACGTTCATGCCCAAGCCGCTCTTCCAGGACAACGGCTCCGGCATGCACGTCCACCAGTCCCTCTGGAAGGGCGGTGAGCCGCTGTTCTTCGACGAGAAGGGCTACGCCGGCCTCAGCGACCTGGCTCGCTGGTACATCGGTGGCCTGCTCAAGCACGCCCCGGCGGTGCTGGCGTTCACCAACCCCACGACCAACTCGTACAAGCGGCTGGTGCCCGGCTACGAGGCGCCGGTGAACCTGGTGTACAGCCAGCGCAACCGGTCGGCGTCGGTGCGCATCCCGCTGTACTCGAAGAGCCCGAAGGCGAAGCGGATCGAGTTCCGCTGCCCTGACCCGTCGGCGAACCCGTACCTCGCGTTCGCGGCGCTGCTCATGGCGGGACTCGACGGCATCCAGAACAAGATCGAGCCGCCGACCCCCGTGGACCGCGACCTCTACGACCTCCCGCCCGAGGAGCTCGCAGCGGTGCCCCAGGTCCCGGGATCGCTCGACGAGGCGCTGAACGCGCTCGAGACCGATCACGACTTCCTGCTCACCGGCGGGGTCTTCACCCAGGACGTGATCGACACCTGGATCGCGTACAAGCGAGAGAACGAGATCGACGCGATGCGCCTGCGCCCGCACCCGTGGGAGTTCTACCTCTACTACGACATCTAGGCCCCGTCGGCGGCGACGGGCCCGACGTTCCTAGGGCGGCGAGAGCGAACCGGGGTTCGGGCTGACGAAGCGCGGTCCGTAGACCGTGATGCTCGGCGGCGGCACGTAGCTGTCGAACGGGAAGTCGTTCGTGCTGTAGACGACGGTCGGCCCCGTCACGCCTGGCAGGCCCATCGGGAGCATGGACCCGTAGGTCGACAACCCGCCTGTCGGCGTCGTGTGGACGCGTCCGTGGTAGGTCCATGGACCCTCGGGTGCCGGCGCGGTGAAGGCCGAGACGTCGTCGGAGCAGGCGTCGACGAGCTTGGCAGTCCCGAGATAGCCGGTTCCGTAGGCCTGGACCGAGAGCACGGCGAGAGGCCAGGCCCCGGCGCCGAAGGCCGGGTGGATGTAGGGCATGCCGGAGAAGCCCAGCGGGACCGCTCGACCCGGGTCCGCGCCCCACGAGTCGGGTCCGCCGGACCCGCTGTTCCCCCAGTACTCCCACGCACCCGGGGTCGCGAGCTGCGCAAGCGGCGCGCGGGCCACATAGGCGCTCCGGTCGTGGTGCCCATAGACGTACACCGTGGAGCCGACCAGGGTCGTGGTGACGCCGTAGAACACTCCAGGGGGCGCTGCGACCGGAAGGTTCGTGATGCTCTGCACTGCGAGGCCGGGGAGCGAGAGTGTCGCCAGTCGCATCCCGAGGATCGTGAAGTTCAGGGGTGGTGGGGCGTTTCGCACGTGGTACAGGAACACCTGCACCGTCGAGCCGTCGACGACCCCCGAAGCAGGCCAATAGAACTCCCCTGGCGCCGGGTCCGCGATGCGTTCCGTGCGAGCGAACGGGCCGCCGCCCATCTGCGGTGCGAAGCACCTGCCGGTCTGGACCACGAAGCTGTTGTGCTCGAGCTGCGTCGCGGGGCTGATGGCACCTCCGGGAACGACCTTCCCGATGTACGTGTCGCCGAACAGCCAGAGGATGCGGCCGTCGGGCAGCGGGATCGGGACCGACCCGTCGGCCGAGGCCCACTCCGTGTAGGTGTAGCGGAGGTTGTCGAACACGGCCTGGTAGCCGGCGGGGGACGACGGGACGCTCGGAGCGCAGTACCGCGCGACCGGCTGGGGGGTGGGGGAGGAGGCGGTGCGGCGACGGGCACGCAAGCCACGAGGAGCAGCGCGACGGTCGAGCACGAGACGAGGGGGAGGCGTCGTGACACGGTGGGGGCGCTTCGGTGGGCGCGCGGGCCCGTGAAGGCGGCCCGAGAGAATTCTGGGGGCGTCGCGCTAGCGCGTCGCGCGTGCGACCACGTTCTTGGCCAGCGAGACGAGAGCCGCCTGGTCTGCATCAGTCATTGCAACGTCACCTGCGCGGGCCCACTGCAGGGTGAACGCGAATTTCTTCGTGACGAGCACTGTGATCGTGCCCTTCGTACGG
>DASUAO010000040.1:0-37051 GCA_035763745.1 Acidimicrobiia bacterium | reverse complement strand
TACGGCCGAGAGTACCGGACGACCGGGACGACGACTCAGGCGGGGCGGGATGCCGCGGTCAGCAGGCCGCGTCGACGGTCTCCGCTTCGGTGCCGATCTCGCAGTCGTCCACATCCTCGACGGTCACCGGGATCACCGCGGACGGCTCCGACGGGACCCCGTCCTCGGTCTCGACGAAGAACTGGAGCCCCGTCGCGCTCGTGGTGTCGTCATCGACATCGTCGGGGGTGAAGCGGAACACGGTCTCCGCCACGTAGCGATGGCTGGGGTCGGACCCGCTCCCCCTGACGTGCACATTGTTGCAAGGTCCCGAGGTGTTGCTGCACAATTTGCCGACGTCGCTCGGGAGCGTGAGGAACACCACGTACAGCTGCCCGCCGGGAGAGGACGCGAGCTGCACCCGGAACTGCGCGTATTCGTCTTCCGGCAACGCGATCTCCGAGGCCGGAACGAACTCGAGCCCTGTGATCTCCGGAGAGACGTACTCCACGGCGATCGGCTGGTCGTCGAGCACCGGTGCGACGGGTGCGACCGGGCCGTTCTCGCCGCCGCCCGGCGGCGCGGGCGTCGGCACGAAGACGACGCCGCCGCTCTCGGTGATGACGATCGTGCCGGTGAGGATCCCGCCGTCGGGGAGACCCAGGATCAGGTCCCGGAGCAGGTTCTGGGTGATCCATGCGGGGAGCTGGTCGGCCGGGATCTGGGTGACGTCGCCGCACAGCACGCCGGTCAGCTCACCTTCCCCTGGCGTGTCGGTCGAGTCGCACTGGTCCAGCGGCGTCAACAGCTGCGTCACCCCGTCGAGACCGGTGAGTTCGATGTCGTCGACCACCGCCGTGAACACGCAATGATCCACCGTGTCGCACGTGATCGCGAACGCGGTGCCCCGCACGGTCGCGTTCGCGCCGGCACCCTCCTGCTCGAAGGATCCGCTCTCGGTGAGCGCTGCCGTGCGGTTCCAGGTCTGACCCGTCTCCAACGAACCCTGCACCTGCCGGGCACCCTGCTCGTCGGTCAGCACCACGATCGTGAACGTCGTGTTGACGTCGAGACGCGTGAAGGCATCGTTGCCGTAGTCGACCTCCGCGGTGCCGGTGGCATCGGTCTTGATCGTGTCCCCTTCCTTCAGGGACTGCCCGTCCTCCGCCGGCTTGAACTTCTGCTTCCCGTCCTTGCGCACCGACACGTTGTCGGTCGAGATCGTCAACGTGGCCAACGGCTCGCCCGAGTCCGACGCCTGGGTACCCGCCCGCTCGGCGACCGACGCGCTCGCGCCCGACGCGACCACCACCACCGGAGCAGCAACCAACGCAACCAACGCAACGAGCCTGCAGGGGAAACGGCGACGCAAGATCAACCTCCGGTGGGCGCCAACGTGGCTAGGAGCCTGACCGGTATCGGGCGCGCCACCCGAGAACTTGAGCAGGGTCGGGTTGCGCGCCCGAGGGGGGTCAGGCGACGCGGGTGCAGATTAGACGCTGCTCACTCGGCGGCTGAGGACACCTCGGTCCCGCCGAAGGCGGCGTCACGAGCGGTCTTGATCCCGACGAATCCGAGCGCGCCCAACGTCAGCATCGTGAGCATGCCGACGGAGAAGATGTCGGAGCTGGTCACCGGTGCCGCGACCCAGAACACCTTGCGCACGACGACCCCGGAGTCGCATACCACCTCGGCGACATGGCGTCCGGCCGAGAGCTCGTCGGTCGCGACGTCGACGTCGAACGAACCGTCGCGACCGACGTCCACGCTCCCGACGACGTCGCCGTCGATCCGCAGGACCGGACGACATCCATCGGGCACGGTACCGGCGATGCGCACCGACTCCCCGGCGACGAACGCCCGCCCCACCTCGGACGAGTCCGTCCGGATCGCCGACGCGCCCGCCACCACGGCCACCGTGTTCGTGATCGTGCAGGTACGCGTCGAGATCGTCGCCGTGCAGGTCCCTGAGCTCGTGTACCCGGCGGGGACCGAGGTCTGGGTCGCGGTGCAGGTGGAGGTGTCGGGACTCGTGTACCCCACGACCCGGAAGCTCGCGGGACTCGCCACCGAGCCGTTCGGCTTCTGTACGGTGACCGACCCGGAGCTGCACGAGAGCGTGACCGGGACGCTCACCGGGTTCGCGTCGGAGAACGCGATCGCGACATTGAACGTCCCGATGGGAGGCAAGGGCGGCGGCGGAGGCACCGTCGGAGGCACCGTCGGAGGCACCGTCGGAGGCGGACAGGCTCCGGGGTAGTCGCCGTGGCCGAGGTGGGCCTTGAGCGTCACGGAGTTGCCGTCGACGGACAACGTCGCCTGGTCCGGCGTGCCCGGCTTGTGGCAGATCGTCACCTTGGTGGTCTGCGCTGCGCCCGGCGCGGCACCGGTCGCAACCATGACGAGTGCCGCGAGCGGCGGGAGCACCACGACCCCGGCGAGGATCAGATTCGCCCTCACGGCGTCTCGGAACCTGCCCGTGCCCAACCTTGGCCTCATTTGGCCTCGACGGTACCAGACGATCAGCGGTGCAACCACAGACACAGACAGGGCAGTCAGGTTCGGGGCGGCCGAGATCTGCGACGCCCGCCGTCGTAAGCGTCTACCCAACCGCACGCCGCCCAACACCTCCCAATGCCGGTGGGCAGGCTACCACGGAGAGTGACCCTCGTCGCCAGTCATGCAGCGCAGCGCGGCCCGCTCGCTGGGGAACGTGCGCATGCACCCGTCACCCTGCGACTTGATGACGGTGCCATCGAATGCGGCAAGGTTGCGCTGGATGATGTCGTTGTGCCCACCGAGCACCTCCTCGAAGGGGGCCCTCGTGCACGGGGTCACGGCGGATCGGGAGCGCCGAAGCGTGGAGCCGGGAAGGAGATTCGAACTCCTGACCTGCTCATTACGAGTGAGCTGCTCTGCCGACTGAGCTATCCCGGCGGTCGGGAGATGCTATCCGGGCCGCGATCCGGATCCCGACGCGTTCGGCACGGTGCGATCGCGGATCCGATCAGCCAGCGGGGAGGTGGAGCAGCAGTCGTTCGACGGTCAGGAGCTCGTTGGCGTTGAACTCCACGAGGCCGCGCCGGGCGCTTCGGCACGCGTCGAGCGCGCTGACCGCCGCGCGCGGATCGACGGTGCGCGCCGGGCGGTCGACGTTCCGACGCGGCGCGTCGGAACCGGCAAGGGCGTCGCGGAACAGGGACTCGATCGCGGTGAAGCCTTCGAGCCAGGCGTCGGTGCGTGCGCGACGATGCTCGCGCTTCTGGCGGTCAGCGACGGCCCGCCGCCGCGCCGCGACGACGCGCGACGGGTAGCCGGCGGCGGCGAGCTCGGCCTCGACCCGATCCAGGTCCGCCTGGTGTCGTTCCTCGAGATCGGTCACGGACTGCGCGACCGCGTCGGCGAGCATCTCTGCGACTCGTTCCACGGCGGCCCCGGTCCCGTCGAGGGACTCCGCGGCGTCGACGAACGCGTCGCGCACCGGGCCCAGCCGGCCCGCGAGGGCGACCGCACGGTCCATGCGCCCGCCCGCGAGCCGCACGATCAGATCGACCCTCGCCTCGGGCAGTGGGGTTCGAGCAAGATCGGTCAGCCCCGCACGCACCGTTGCTTCGGAGAGCGGGGCGAAGTCGACCCGCTGGCATCGGGACCGAATGGTCGCTGGGAGTCGGTCGACGCGCTCGGCGAGGAGCATGATCGTCGTGCGCGCCGGCGGCTCCTCGATCGTCTTCAACAAGGCGTTCGCGGCCGTGTCGTTGAGCCGGTCGGCACCCGAGAGGATCAGAACCTTCTGCTCGCACTCGATGGGACTCGCGTGCGCCTCGCGCACCAGCGCCTGCGCGTCGGCGATGACGACCTGGTTGCCGGTCGGGTCGATCTCGACGACGTCGGGGTGCTCACCCCGACCCACGAGATCGCCGACGCGCTCGTCGCCTGGGGCGATGAGCGCCGCGGCGAAGGCTCGCGCCGCGTCCTCCACGCCCGAGCCCCGCGGGCCGACGAGCAGGTATGCGTGCACCGGCCGCTGCACCGCGCGCTGCAAGGTCGCGACCGCGCGCTCCTGGCCGAGGACGCGTTCCCATCCTGGCTTCGGCGTGTCGGTCATGGTGTGCACCGCTCCTCGACCAAGGTCCAGATGGCATCGGCCACCGCGTCGGGTGACGCCTCGCCGTCGACCACCGCCCAGCCCCGGTCGGGGGCCAGATCGCGGTACGCATCATGCACGGCCCCGACGAACGCCGCGCTCTCGCCCTCGAGGCGGTCGCGTTCGGCTCCGAGACGGCGGCGGGCCTCCGAGGTCGAGACCTCGAGGACCACCACGAGGTCGGGCGTGATCCCGCCGGCCGCGAGCCGGTTCAGCTCCTCGATGCGCTCGACGCCCAGCCCGCGCGCGACCCCCTGGTACGCGAGGGACGACGGGACGAAGCGGTCACTGACCACCCAGGCCCCGCGGTCGAGCGCAGGGCGCAGCACCTCCGCGACGTGCTGCGCGCGATCCGCGGCCATCAGCAGGGCCTCGGTGGTCGGGTCGATCGCCGCCCGACCGTCGAGCAGCACTGAGCGCAGCTGGGCGCCGAGCGCGGTGGCGCCGGGCTCGAACGTCTCGACGACGTCGTGACCCCGATCGCGCAAACGCTGCGCCAACCGGCGCACCTGGGTGCTCTTTCCCGTCGCGTCGCCTCCCTCCAGCACGATGAACCGGCCACGAGCACTCACGCCACGACCTCCGCGCGTTGGGCCTGCTTCCACGAACGTCGGGCCCAGAACCCGGCGAGGAAGGTGATCAGCCCACCACCCCACAGCGCGATGCGCACACCGGGGAACGCGTACGACGTGTCGCCGAACTCCACGACCCCGTCGCCGGGGAACAGCCCGACGAACCACGTCCAGAAGTCGGCCCACAGCGGTGAGATCACGAGCGACACGAGCAGGCACATGCGGATGACCGTGTACAGCGTCGCGAACGTCCGGCCCCGGAGCTCGTCGTGCACGGTCTCCTGGAGGACAGTGAAGCCGGTCACGTACGACGTTCCCGCGAACGCACCGACGAACCCGACCATCAACGCGGCCGGGAACAACGACGAGAGCGAGACCGCGAAGATCAGCAGCAGACCGGTGCCCATGATCCCGTAGTCGAACACCGCCTCACGCTGCAGCCACTTCTGGAACACGAGGAGCAACACCACCCCGATCGCGGCGCCCATCCCGAGTGCGGTCATCAGCACACCGAAGGTCGCGCTGTCGCCGCTCAGCCCCTGCTTGGCGAACGCGGGACCGAGCGGGATCATCGCGCCGGCCCCGATCAGACCGAGCCCGAGCCCGACGATCACCCCGCGGACCCGCGGGTGCGTCGAGATGAAGTGCAGCCCTTCCTTGATGTCACGGATCGACTGCGTGAGGTCGACGCGCTCGGGGTGCCGCTCGCGGTCGTGTGGGATCGGCAGCCGGAAGACGATGAACGCGGAGACGAGGAACGTGCAGGCATCGAGTGCGAGCGCGAGCACCTCCTGGTCGACGCGCAGCGACGCGAGCGCGTCGAAGGTCCCCAGCCACGCCGCGAGCGCCGCCAGCAGCGAGAACGCGATCGACGCGACCGGGAACGTCGCGTACGACGCGACCAGCGACAGGCTGTTCGCGGACGCGAGCTGGGACTGATCGACGAGGTGGGGAACGGACGCGTCCTTGGCGGGTCCCCACAGCAGCGTGAGGATCTCGAGGCCGAACGAGATGAGCACGAGGCCGAGCAGTGTGTCGACGAACGGGAGCAGGAGGAGGAGGCTCGCCCGAGCGACATCACACGAGACCATCACGCGCCGCCGGTCGAACCGGTCGATCACCACCCCGCCGACGGTCCCCAGGAAGAAACCCGGCACCACCCGGGCGACCATCACGAGGCTCACCGCCGCCCCCGAGTTGTCGGAGACACGCGCCGCGATCGCCAGGATCGCGATCAGGCCGATCCAGTCGCCGGTGCTGGAGACGACCTGGGCCAGCCACAGCCGGAAGTAGGACTTCGTGCCGAAGACCCGCCATGGCGTCGGCGGGACCGGGGGCTCGTCCGGGCTCGCCGGGATGAAGGGTGCCGGCTGGTCCGCGCTCACGACGGAGGAAGGCTAGAGCGCTTCCGCTCCGGCGGGATCAGCGGGTCCCGACGCAGTGGCAGTCTCCGCGTCGCCGGGCGACGTGTGCGCTTCGGCCTGCTCGGCCCGCGCCGTCGCCTTCGCGGCCGACTTCTTCGCCGCCTTCGCCCGCGCGCTCGTCCCCTTCTTCACGACACGCGTCGTCGTCCTCGGGGCCGACCCCTTGGTCGTGCGCTTCGTGGCCTTCTTCTTCGTGGCCTTCTTCTTCGTGGCCTTCTTCTTGGTGCCCTTCTTCTTGGGCTTGGTGGCCGGCCCGCGTGCCTCGCGCTCGCGCAGCAGCTCGACCGCCTGCTCGAGGTCGATCGACGCCGGATCCACTCCTCGCGGGACCGTCGCGTTGATGGTGCCGTCGGTCACGTACGGACCGAAGCGGCCGTCGAGCACGCGCACCGACGCGCCGGACTCCGGGTGCGCCCCGAGGTCGGCGATCGGAGGCTTGGCCTGACGGCCCCGGCGCTTCGGCTGCGCGAACAGCGCTTCGGCCTGCTCCATCGTGACCGTGAACAGCTGCTCCTCGGCCTCGAGGCTGCGGCTGTCGGTCCCCCGCTTGAGGTAGGGACCGTAACGACCGTTCTGGGCGGTGACCTCCAGCCCGTCGGCGCCGACACCCACGACGCGGGGGAGCGAGAGCAGACGCAGCGCGTCGTCGAACTCCATCGTGTTGGCGGTCATGCCCGTGAATAGCGACGCCCGCTTGGGCTTCTCCTTCGACCCCTCCTCCATCTCTCCGAGCTGGACGAACGGGCCGAACCGTCCGGTGAGCACCATGACCGGCAGCCCGGTCTCCGGGTCCTCGCCGAGCACCCGGGGCCCTCCGGATCCCTCCTTGATCAGCTCCTCGGCCTTCGCGACCGTGAGCTCGTCGGGGCAGAGGTCGGCGGGCACCGGTGCGCGCTCTTCCTCGCGGTTGACACTGGCGCCGTTGTTCCAGACCCGCACGAGGATCTCGCGACCCTGGGCGTCGTTCCCGATGTGCACCGCGTTCACGACCGCAGGGTCGATGGTCGCGAGGTGATCGTCGTCGACAAGCTCCTTGAGGCCCGGGGTGCCGTCGCCGAACCAGAACGCGTGCAGCCACTTCTCTGCCTCGCCCTCGCCGCGTGCGATCGCGTCGAGTGCTTCCTCCATCGTCGCGGTGAACTCGTAGTCGATCAGCTGTGGGAAGTGACGTTCGAGAAGCTGCTGCTTCGCGAACGCGGTCCACGACGGGACGAGCGCGCTCCCCTTCTTCCAGACGTAGTCGCGCCGCAGCAGGGTCTCGATGACGGACGCGTACGTCGACGGTCGACCGATGCCGCGCTCCTCGAGCTCCTTCACCAATGACGCCTCGGTGTACCGCGCGGGCGGCTGGGTCGTGTGGCCGCTCGGCTCGAGCGCCGTGCAGCGCGCGTCGTCGCCCTCGGAGAGGGGGGGCAGCAACGCCTCGCGGTCGTCGAGCTCGGCGTCGGGGTCGTCGGCGCCTTCCACGTAGGCACGGAGGTAGCCCGGGAACTCGATCGTCCGTCCGGTGGCCTGGAAGGTCACGACCTCGGCGGCGCCGGTCGCCGTCGCCACGAGGCGCGCGGTGACGCGACGGACCTTGGCGTCGGCCATCTGGCAGGCGACCGTCCGCTTCCAGACCAGCTCGTACAGGCGACGCTCGTCGCTGGTGTGCAGCTCCGCCGCGAGATCGTCGGGGACCCGCATCTGGTCGCCGGCCGGCCGGATCGCCTCGTGCGCTTCCTGCGCGTTCTTCACCTTGCCCTTGTAGGCCCGCGGTTCGGCGGGGAGGTACTCGTCGCCGTAGAGCGCTCGGATCTGGCTGCGCGCGGCCGTGACCGCCTGCGCCGACAGGTTCGTGCTGTCGGTCCGCATGTAGGTGATGTGTCCGTTCTCGTAGAGCTTCTGCGCGATCGACATCGTGCGCGCCGCGCTGAACCCGAGCTTGCGGGCAGCCTCCTGCTGGATCGTCGAGGTCGTGAACGGTGGGCGGGGTCGTTCCGTGAACGACTTCGTCTCGACGGAATCGACCCGATAGGGGACGTCGCGCACCCGTTCCGCGAGGTCGGAGGCCGCCGCCTCGTCGAGCAGGGCGACGTCGGACGACGCCTTGAGCTGCCCGGAGGTCGCCTCGAAGTCCTTCCCCACGGCCAGCCGGCGGCCGTCGACCGCGACCAGGCCGGCCGAGAAGTCCGAGTCACCGGAGTGGAAGGTGGCCTGGAGGTCCCAGTAGGAGGCCGCTCGGAACGCCATGCGCTCGCGCTCGCGCTCGACGACGAGCCGGGCGGCGACGCTCTGGACCCGGCCCGCGGAGCTCGCGCCGCCGGCCCGCCGCCGGGTGACGAGGGACATCTCGTAGCCGAACAGGCGGTCGAGGACCCGACGACCCTGGTAGGCCTCCACCAGCTTCTCGTCGAGCTCGCGGCCCTCCTCGAACGCCTGAGCGATCGCCTGGGCCGTGATCTCGTGGAACACCATCCGCTTCACCGGGACATCCTTGGGGACCTTGACGGTCTGCAGGATGTGCCACGAGATCGCTTCGCCCTCGCGGTCCTCATCGGTCGCGAGGTAGAGCTCGCTGGCGTCCTTCACCGCGTCCTTGATGGCTTTCACGTACTGCTTCTTGTTCTCCGGGACGATCCAGACCGGCTCGAAGTGGTCGTTGACGTCCACCCCCAGGCGCCGGACCTCCTTGTCCTTGATCCGATCGGGGACGGCCTTCGCACTGCCCGGCAAGTCCCGGATGTGCCCGTAGCTGGCGATCACGCGCACGTTGTCGCGACCGAGGAAGCCCTCGATGGTCTTCGCCTTGGCTGGTGACTCGACGATCACCAATGGCTTGGGCACAGGGACCTTTCTGCGCTCCACGTCGTGGGGCGCGCCGGAGACCGGCGACTCGCTGGGTCAAGTGTGGTCGGTGCGCTACGGAGGACCGCGCATCCCGTCCGATCACAGGATCGACACACCCGTGACCTCCGAGTCAAGCCGCGCGCTCGGATCTCAATGTGCGTAAGGACTTCCCGAGCCCGCACCGCGGTCACGCGGCGAGAGATCGACTCCTTCGCGTCTACAGTCGTCCCCGTGCAACGACTTCTCGCCGGCATCTCGCTCGACCCGAAGGAGCTGCTCGACTCGCTGAGCCCGTACGCGGAGATCGCGGTCTGGCTCATCGTCTTCGCCGAGACCGGGCTGCTCATCGGGTTCTTCCTCCCCGGCGACTCGCTGCTCTTCACCGCGGGACTCCTGGCCGGCCAGGGGAAGCTCGAGATCTGGATGGTCGTCCCCGGCGCGTTCGCGTTCGCGATCATCGGCGACCAAGTGGGCTACACGGTCGGGTCGCGCATCGGCCCTCGCCTCTTCAGCAAGCCGGAGTCGAGGATCTTCAAGCAGGAGTACGTGGAGCGGACCAAGGCGTTCTTCGAGAAGCACGGTCCGAAGACCATCGTCATCGCCCGCTTCGTCCCTATCGTGCGCACCTTCGCGCCCGTCCTTGCCGGGGTCGGGGAGATGCCGCGGAGCACCTTCCTCCGCTACAACGTGATCGGCGCCGTCCTCTGGGCCGTCGGGATCACGATGCTCGGCTACGTGCTGGGCGACGTCGTCGGCGACAGCATCGACAAGTACCTGTTGCCGATCATCGCCCTGATCGTGATCATCTCCCTCGTGCCGCCGTATCTCGAGTACCGCAAGTCGAAGAAGATCCACGCCGACCCGCTCCCCCCGGCCGAGGCTGCGGTCGAAGCACACGAGCTCGAAGAGATCCTGCACCCCGACAACTGACGCAGCAGCGGCGGCGCGTGCACCAGGGTGTGCGGTCCAGCTCGGACCCGGGGGCGGCGAAGAGCGACCGGGGTGCTACGCAGCGATGAGCTGTCCCGGGGGTCCGAGCACCAACCGTGCGCGGAACCCCGGGACGAACGGATCAGGCCGACGCCGCCACCGACTCGGCCTCGTCGGCGAACCCGCCACCCTTGCGCTTCGAGTACGCGATCGAGGCGAGCACCACGACCAGGGCCACACCTGCGATCGAGAGGCGGGCGGCATCATCGTCGCGCAGGCTGATCACGGCCGGGAGGATCAGCAGCGAGACCAGGTTCATGACCTTGATGAGCGGGTTCAGGGCCGGACCCGCGGTGTCCTTGAACGGGTCGCCCACGGTGTCGCCGATGACGGCGGCCTTGTGCGACTCGCTCCCCTTGCCCCCGAGGTTGCCGTCCTCGATGAACTTCTTCGCGTTGTCCCACGCGCCCCCGGAGTTCGACAGGAACACCGCCATGAGCTGACCGGTGAGGATCACGGCCGCGAGGAACGCGCCCAGCGGGAGGTAGCCGATCCCGAAGCCGACGACGACTGGCATGAGCACCGCGAGCAAGGCGGGGGTGGTGAGCTCGCGCAGCGCGGCGGTGGTGCAGATGTCGATCACCTTGCCGTGCTCGGGCTCGTCGATGCCTTCCATGATCTTGCGCTCACGGAACTGACGCCGGACCTCTTCGACCACCTTGCCTGCCGTCCGGCTCACGGCGCGGATCGCCACGGCGCTGAACATGAAGGCGATCGAGCCTCCGATGAGGAGCCCGACGAACACCTCGGGGTTGGCGACGTTGACCTGGGTCAGCGGGTTGGTGAAGACCTTGTCGCCCGCGCTCTCGGCGGCGGTGAGCAACTCGTCGCCGATCACCTCGATGTACGACGCGAACAGCGCGACCGCGGCGATCACGGCCGACCCGATCGCGAAGCCCTTGGTGACCGCCTTCGTGGTGTTCCCGACCGCGTCGAGGCTCACCATGATGCTCTCGGCGTCACCGTCGAACTCGCCCGACATCTCGGCGATCCCGGCCGCGTTGTCGGCGACGGGACCGAAGGTGTCCTCGGACACCACCACACCGGTGGTGGCGAGCATGCCCATGCCCGTGAGGGCGACGATGTAGAAGGTGAAGGTCAGGTTGCCGTCACCGAGGATGATGCCGACGCCGATCGAGATCGCGATCGCGACGATCGACCAGACCGACGACTCGAGCCCGCTGGAGATCCCGGACAGGATCGTGGTCGCCGGACCGGTGCGCGTGGACTCCGCGATCTCCTGCACGGGCTGGGTCTCGGTCGAGGTGAAGTACTCGGTGAGGCGACTGACGACCTGCGCCAGCACCAGGCCGATCACGACCGCCAGGAACACCCGCCAGCCGGGCCCGAAGCTGCCCCACCCCGCGTCGTTGTCCTGACCGACGTACGCGAACGCCACGATCCCGGTCCCGACGATCGTGAGGAATCCGGCGGTCGCGAAGCCGCGGTTGATCGGTGCCATCGCCGACTTGTCCTTGTCGGTCGCGCGGACCATGAAGACACCGACGATCGACGCGAGCACGCCCACGGCGCGCGCGGCCAGGGGGAAGATCAGCCCGAGCGCGGGGTTCACGCCGATCGAGTCGAAGGCCGCGACGCCGAGGATGATCGACGCGACGAGCGTGACCTCGTAGCTCTCGAAGAGGTCGGCCGCCATACCCGCGCAGTCGCCGACGTTGTCGCCGACGTTGTCGGCGATCGTGGCGGGGTTGCGGGGGTCGTCCTCCGGGATGCCCTGCTCGACCTTGCCGACCAGGTCGGCGCCGACGTCGGCCGCCTTGGTGAAGATCCCGCCGCCGACCCGCATGAAGAGCGCGATCAGCGACCCACCGAACCCGAACCCGATGAGGATCGCGGACGAGGTGTTCTGGAAGCAGATGATGATGATCGTCGCCCCGAGCAGGCCGAGCCCCACGGTGAACATGCCCGCGACTCCCCCGGTGCGGAACGCGACCTTGAGCGCCGCCCTCAGGGAGCCCGTGCGTGCCGCGGCCGCGGTGCGGACGTTGCCGCGCACCGCGAGGTACATCCCGACGAACCCCGTGAGGCCCGACAGGAATGCACCCGCGACGAATGCGAGCGTCCTGAACAACCCGGACTCGGCAAAGCTCAGGCCGCCCGAACCGCCACTGAACGTCTCGGGCTTGAGCACTTCGGTGGAAGTGAAGAAGACCAGAGCGGCGACCGGCACGATGATCAACGCGATCGTCCGGAACTGCCTCCGGAGGTACGCCATGGCGCCCTCCTGGATGGACTTCGCGATGGCGATCATCTTCGGTGTGCCCTGATCGGCCGCGAGCACTCCGCGGACGAGGACCATGCCGACGGCCAGGGCGAGCAAGGCAGTGATGACGGAGCCGATCAGGAATGCCCACTCGGTGTCACCGAGCTCGAACTCCTGGAATCCGCCTTCGGCCGCGAGGACGACGGTGTGCATCTGCTGGTAGCTCCTTCTCCCCTGAGGCCCCGATCACGCAGAGGGACCGCGCCGCCCGAGGAAGTGGGCGGAGCAGCACGTCGCGATGCCGGGCCGGAACGGGAAGCACGCTAGCCCGTGGCCCTCAATCCATGCCGATCCGGGTCAGGTGGGCTCGTGCTCCGTCCGCTGGAGGTGGTACGGGACCGAGATCACGACCACGTCACGCCGGAAGAGCAGCCGCCCCTTGAGGAGGAACGCGCTCTGGTTGTGGAGGAGGTGCTCCCACCAGTGGCGCACGACGAACTCCGGGATGATGATCGTCACGACGTCGTTGGGGAAGCGCTCGTCGAGCTCGTCGACGTACTCGACGATGGGCTTGCTCAGCTCCCGGTAGGGCGAGTCGAGGATCTCGAGCGGGACATCGATCCCGAACTCCGTCCATGACTCCTCGATCCGCTCCTGCTCGCCCGGCTCGGAGACAACGCTCAAGGCCACCAGACGCGTCGGGTTCATCGACTTCGCGTAGGCGAGGGCCTGGAGCACCCCACGGTGGACCCTTCCCACGAGCACGATCACGGTGTGGTTCATCGAAGGAGGCCGCCAGCCGGGCGCGACCGTCAGCTCGGCCGACACCGAGTCGTAGTGGCGCTTCACGAACTTGAAGAAGAGGACGATGAGCGGGATCACGACGGCGGGGACCCACGCGCCGCTCGTGAACTTCGTGACCGCGACGATGAGCAGCACGATGAAGGTGACGAACGCGCCGGTCGCGCTCAGGACGGCCCCCGGCTTCCAGCCCCGGGGCTCCTGGGCGATCTGATAGCGCACCATCCCGAGCTGGCTCAGCGTGAAGGACGTGAAGACCCCGACCGCATAGAGGGGGATGAGCGCGTTCGTGACGCCGCCGAACGCGACCAGGAGCCCGATCGCCGCCAGCGCGAGGAAGAGCACCCCGTTCGAGAAGACGAGTCGGTCACCACGGTTCGCGAGTTGTCGAGGGAGGAATCCGTCGCGAGCGATGATCGACGACAGCCGGGGGAAGTCCGCGTAGGCAGTGTTCGCTGCCAGCACGAGGATCGCCGCCGTTGCGATCTGCAGGAGGAAGAAGATCGGTCCGTCGCCGAACACCACGTTGCCCATCTGCGCGAGAACGGTCTGCTCGTGACTCGGGTAGGGATGCAGTCGCTCGGCCAACACCGCGGTCCCGAGGAAGAGCGACCCGAGGAGCAGCGCCATCGCGGCGAGGGTGATCGCGGCGTTGCGCGGCGCAGGACGTCGGAAGGCGGGCACGCCGTCCGCGATGGCCTCGATGCCCGTCAGGGCGACCGCGCCCGACGAGAATCCCTTCAGGATCAAGAACAGCCCGAGCGACCCGCCGACCTCGAGCCTGCCTTCGAAGGCCTCGGGGTCGAACGGCACCTGACCGAGGTCCCCGAGGTAGCTGCCGATCAGCCCCGCGATGATGAGCGCACCCAGGATCCCGACGTAGAGGTAGGTGGGCACCGCGAAGACGCGTCCCGACTCCTTGACGCCACGGAGGTTCATCAGGGTGATCAGCCCGATCAGGCCGACCCCGAGGAGCA
The DNA here is from genome assembly GCA_035763745.1 of Acidimicrobiia bacterium. Taxonomy (GTDB): domain Bacteria; phylum Actinomycetota; class Acidimicrobiia; order IMCC26256; family PALSA-555; genus DASUAO01. Next base: position 23,111 of record DASUAO010000040.1, on the reverse strand, counting down.
CTCGCGAGCCGGCCGCGCTCTCGAACTCCGGGATCGAGATGATCGCGGCGACGCCCGCCGACACCGACACCGCGACCGTCAGCACGTAGTCGACGAGGATCGCGGCCCCGGCCACGAGCGACGGGTTCGTCCCGAGGTTCTCGCGGCTCACGACATACGACCCGCCTCCGCCGGGATAGGCGAAGATCGTCCGCCGGTACGACGACACCACGATCGCGAGCAGGACGGCGACACTGATCGCGATCGGCAGCAGGACGTCGAGGCCGAGGGCGAGGCTCGACGCCCCGATCGCTGTGACGAACAGGATCTCCTCGGTCGCGTACGCGGTGGAGGAGATGGCGTCGGAGGAGAACACCGCGAGGCCCACGACCTTCGGGATCCGCTGGTGCTCGTCATCGGCCGTCCGGATGGGTCGTCCGAGGAGGACCCGCTTCATCAGCGCCATGGGCCCCCCGGCGTGTCCGATGACCGCGCACGGATCACGTCCGCCGCCGTCCTGCCGCTCGTACCCGTCGTCATGCCTCGACCCGCCTCCGTCTCCGAACCATCGCTAGCATCGCAGACCAACCCGAGCAGAGTCGGAGGCGGTGTGCACGTCGTAGTCGTGGGGTGCGGGCGGGTCGGCAGCGAGCTCGCCGGCGTCCTCGAGCACTCTGGTCACTCGATCGCCGTCGTCGACAAGCGCGCGTCGTCGTTCCGTCGGCTTTCGAAGTCCTTCTCGGGTCAGCAGGTCGTGGGCTTCGGCTTCGACCGCGACCATCTCCGCGAAGCAGGCATCGAGCGGGCCGACGCCCTGGCGGCGGTGACGAGCGGCGACAACTCGAACATCCTCACCGCGCGGATAGCACGTGAGAACTTCGGCATCGAGAGGGTCGTGGCGCGGATCTACGACCCGAGACGAGCGCTGATCTACCAGCGGCTCGGGATCCCGACGGTGGCGACCGTGAGCTGGACGACCGACCAGGTCCTCCGCCGGCTCATCCCCGCGAGCGAACGCACCCACGACTGGATCGATCCGAGCGGAAGAGTGGCGATGTCGTCGTTCTTGATCCCGCCGACATGGTGTGGAGCGAAGCTCTCGAAGCTGAACGAGGCAGGCACGTTCTGGCTCACGGCCATCTCGAGGTTCGGCGCAGCCGAGGTCGTCGGCCCCGACACCATCGGTCAGGAGGGCGACGTGCTCCACTTCGTCGCCGGGGTCGACGACATGGCCACGCTGGAGGCCCGCCTCGACGAGGGACCGGAGCACTGATGCGCGTCGCGATCGCGGGTGCCGGTGCCGTGGGCGTCTACATCGCCAACGACCTGCTCTCCGCCGGGCACGAGGTGCTGCTCATCGAGCAGGAACCCGAGGTCAAGGAGCGCGCGACGACCTCCGACGGGGTCGAGTGGTTCGTCGGCGACGCGTGCGAGGTGGCGTCACTGCGTGAAGCGGGCCTCGAGCGCTGCGACGTCATCGTGGCCGCAACCGGGGACGACGAGGACAACCTCGTCGTCTCGCTGCTGGCCAAGACCGAGTTCGCCGTCCCCCGGGTGATCGCTCGCGTCAACGAGCCGCGCAACGAGTGGTTGTTCAACGAGAACTGGGGGGTCGACCTCTCGGTGTCGACACCTCACCTCATCACGGCGCTCGTCGAGGAAGCCGTGACCGTCGGTCGCCTCGTGCGAATCCTGCAGTTCGAAGGCGGTCAGGCCCGGTTGGTGGAAGTGACGCTCGCCGACGACGCCGCCGTCATCGACAAGTCGATCTCGGAGCTCGAGCTCCCGCGCGACTCCACGCTCGTAGCGATCGTCCGGGAGGAGCACGTGGTGATGCCGCGCGGCGACACGGTCCTGGAAGCCGGCGACGAGGTCCTCGCGATGGTCACGCCCGACTCCGAGGACGCGGTCCGACGCCTCTTGACCGGCACCTGACCCGACAGCTGCGGTCGATCGCCTCGGCGGCGATCAGGAGACGAGCGTGTAGCGCGGGTTGAAGATCAGGAAGCGGTTGGCGTGGCTCGCCGCCATCCCCTCGATCACGATCCGCCGCCCGGGCGCGATCCCGTGGATCTTGCGCCGCCCGAGGAACACGGCGGTCGCTGTCCCGCGTCCGTCCGTGACCGTCGCCTCGAGGGCCGGTGCACCGGCGCGCGGCACGACGCGCACCGAACGGATCTCGCCGCCGACCCGGACCGACCGACGCGCGACGATCTCGGTGGTCGGTGTCAGCCCGAGACCGTCGCAGAAATCGCAGAGGTCCTGGCGATCCAGCTCCTCGACCGAGGCGGTCAGCCGACGGACGACGTTCTTGAGCGCCATGGGCGTCGACGGTAGTGCGCGCCCGCGCACGTTGCCCCGACCGGCCGGCCCGCTCCACCGATCCGGGGCCTGACCGGGAATGACACGACCCCGCCGATATCCTCGTTCGGTCGCATGACTGCACCTCCCCCTCCCCCTCGCAAGCCGCGCACCGAACCGGGCACATCGGTCGGTTCCGGCCCGGTGCCGCCGCCACCGAGGCGGGCAGAACTCGACGCGCCCGCGACCCCGTCGCGGGAGCCAGCCGTCGCCCGCCCCATCGCCCGACCCGTGGTCGCGCCAGCCGCCGCCCGGGGTGGGCAAGGTGGGCGAGGCCGGACCGTGCTGATGAGCGCGCTCGCGATCCTCGCCGTGCTCGTGATCGCCGGTGCTGCGTTCTTGGTGCTGCGCAGCGACTCGACCAAGGACACCGGACCCGAGCTGCGCGCGTCGACCTCGGTCGACCTGCAACCCGGAGACCTCACGGTCGACGCCGTCGGTGCACCGTTCGAATTCCCCACCGACGTGCGCGACCTCGTGCTCTCCACGCTCGGCGCCTACGTCGACCACGGGATCGTGAACCCGCTGCGCACGGGCAGCGCCGTCGAGGCCGATCTCGCGACGGTCTTCGACGCCGCCGCGCTCGCTCGCCTGGCAGGCACCGATCGGGCGTTGCTCCTCGACGAGGGCCTCCCCAAGGCAGTGGGCGAGGTGAAGGTCACCACGCCGCCGGTCTCGATGACCGCGCTCGCCGACGCAGACGGCAAGGTCGTGCTCGTCAGCGCGACCGTCGCGCTCTCGGTCAACGCCCAGACGAAGAAGGGCAGGCTGGAGGAGCTCCGCTCGGGCTCCCTCGTCTTCGCACCCGACGAGGCCGGAGCATGGAAGATCACGGGCTGGACGCTCGGCACCGAGCGCGGCGGGAAGGCCCTCGGTCCGACGACGACCACGACCGTGGCGGTGACCCCATGACGAAGACACCGCAGCGACGCGCGGCCGTCCGACTGCTGATCGCGATCCCTCTGTGCGGGATGCTCGTCGCCACCTCGCTCGCCGCCGCGTGGCTCGCCATCGGTCGCCCGACGGTCGCGAGCGGCGCGGTGTGGTTCCAGCTCACGAAGGTCGGCGACACCGAGTTCAGCGGCGTTCCCGACGCGCCGTTCTTCTTCCTCGCACTCGGGAACGACGGGCGCACCGACGCCGACAAGGGGCTGGGCGACGCGATCCACGTGATCGGCGTCAACCCCGCGGCCCGGCAGGCGACGATCATCAACGTCCCGCGCGACACCCAGGCGCCGAGCGGCGACAAGATCAACGCCTACCACGCGCTCCAGGGACTCCAGGGCACCGTCGACCAGCTCGACCGGATGATGGGCATCTCGATCCAGTACGCGATGACCGTGAACTTCCCCCGGTTCGTGAACCTCGTCAACGAGGTCGGCGGCGTCGACTTCAACGTCCCGATTGCGATGAACGACAAGGACTCGGGCGCGATCTTCTCCCCCGGACCGCAGCGTCTCTCCGGCGAGAGCCTGCTTGCCATCGCGCGCAACCGGAAGGACTACCCGATCGAGGGCGACGTCAAGCGCTCCGAGAACCAGGGCCTCATCATCCTCGCGACCCTCGCGACGCTCCGGGCCCAGAACCCCGGCGACGCCGGCGCCCTGCGCTTGGCGTCGATCCTCGCCCGACACGTCGTGACCGAGAACGTGTCGCTCGTCGACATGTTCCGGCTCGGTAGGCTCGGCCTCTCGATCGATCCCGCGGCGATCCGCAACGTCACGATCCCCGTCGGTGGTGGCGCGGGCTCCAACCTCGCGGTCGGTCCCGGCGCCGCGGAGCTGTTCCGCGACTTCGCGGACGACGGGATCCTCCAGAGCCACTGACCACTCCCACGCGCGACACCGGGGCAGGTGGGCCCGACGCCCTCGACGCACTCAACGCGCTGGTCGACGATCCGCTGCTGTCGGACCGGGTGGCGTTCTCGCAACGGCTCCAGGCGCGACCCGCCCAGGTCGGGAACCCCGAGCGGCCGCTGCACCCCCATGTCGTCCGACGGCTCGCGGCGCTCGGCACCCCGGACCTCTACGACCATCAGGCGCGGGCGATCGATCGCCTCCGGGAGGGACGCGGCGTCGTCGTGGCGACCGGGACCGCCTCCGGCAAGACGCTCTGCTACCAGGTGCCGATCGTCGACGCGATCGCGCGCGGCGAGCACGCCACTGCGCTGCTGATCTACCCGACCAAGGCGCTGGCCCAGGACCAGCTCCGTCGCTTCCGCGAGTGGCTCCTCCCCGACCTCGTCGCGGCGACCTACGACGGCGACACGCCGCCGGACGACCGGATACGGGTGCGCAAGCACGCCAACGTCGTGCTCACCAATCCCGAGATGCTGCACATGGCGATGCTCCCGTACCACGAGCGGTGGGCGACCTTCCTCCTGCGACTGCGGTACGTCGTCGTCGACGAGCTCCACACCTTGCGAGGGGTGTTCGGGAGCCACGTCGCGCACCTCCTGCGCCGGCTGCGACGCCTCTGCGCGCATTACGGCTCCGACCCGACGCTCTGCTTCTCCTCGGCGACGATCGGGAACCCGGGCGAGCTCGCCAGCGCGCTCGCCGGCATGCCGATCGAACCGATCACGGTGGACGGCAGTCCCGAGCCCGAGCGAGGCGTCGTCTGCTGGCAACGCCCGCTCATCGAACCTCGTACCGGTCTCCGCACGTCGGCGAACAGCGAGACCGCGGCGATCCTCGCCCACTTCGTCGCGTCGGGGCACCAGACCCTCGCGTTCACCCGCAGTCGCCGCGGCTGTGAGCTCGTGGCTGCCGAAGCCCGGCGCGAGCTCGTCGGGCCCGACGGCGACCCGAAGAGTGCGCCGATCGCCGCCTACCGGGCCGGCTACCTACCGGCCGAGCGACGCGAGCTCGAGCAGTCGCTCACGGAGGGGACGCTGCGCGGGGTCGTCGCGACCAGCGCGCTCGAGCTGGGCATCGACGTCGGTGGTCTCGACGCCATCGTCGTGAACGGGTTCCCGGGGACCCTCGCCTCCTTCCGTCAGCAGGTCGGACGGGCCGGACGCGGGTCCCGCGGCGCGGCTGCGGTGCTCGTGTGCGGGGACGACCAGCTCGACCAGTGGTACGCGCGCCACCCCCGGGAGCTGTTCGAACGCCCAGCCGAGGCGGCGGTCGCGAACCCCGCCAACCCGTACGTGCTCGAGGCCCAGGTCGGGTGCGCCGCCCACGAGCTGCCGTTGGAGCCGAGCGACGAGCGCTGGTTCGGCCCGGACCTCGACGATGCAGTCCGGGCGCTGGTCCTCGACGATCGGCTCAAGCCCCGGGCCGGGAAGATGTACTGGGCCGGACGCGAGCCGCCGGCACCGTCGGTCGGACTCCGGGCCGGTGCGGGGCAGCCGCTGGAGCTGGTGGACCCGAGCGGCGACACGATCGGCACCGTCGACGCTGCACGCGCACCGCAGGTCGCCCATCCCGGAGCCATCTACGTGCACCAGGGCCGCCAGTTCCGGGTGACCGCGCTCGAGCTGGACCATCATCGTGCGCTGCTCGAGCCGGCCGACGACCTCGACGAGTACACCCAGACGCGCGAGGTGACCGACCTCACGATCGTCGCGACCGATCGCACCGACGCATGTGGGCGAGGCCACGCGCACCTCGGATCGGTGACAGTGAGCACCCAGATCGTGGCCTACCAGCGCAAGCGCGCGTCGACCCGCGAGGTGGTCGAGACCGTTCCCCTCGACCTGCCCGCGCAGACGCTCACCACCCGCGCCTGCTGGTACACGGCGTCCGCCGAGACGGTGGTCGGTGCGGGCATCGCTCCCGGACGGATCCTCGGCGCCGTCCACGCGGCGGAGCACGCGCTGATCGGGCTGCTCCCGCTCTTCGCGATCTGCGATCGCTGGGACGTGGGTGGCGTGTCGATGGCTCGCCACCCGGGGACCGACACCCCGGCGATCTTCGTCTACGACGGCTACCCCGGCGGCGCCGGGATCGCCGACCTCGCCTTCGACCGCGTCGGTGCGCACATCCGGGCAGCACGGGAGCTCATCGCCGCGTGCGCCTGCGCCGAGGGTTGTCCGTCGTGCGTGCAGTCCCCGAAGTGCGGGAACTGGAACGAGTACCTCGACAAGTCGGCTGCCGTCTCACTCCTCGAGGTGCTCGACTCCTGACCCGAGCACCTCGGCTCGTGCGCGCGCATGCGCAACCGCGCCGAGGACCGGCACGTCGACCTCGACGACCGCAGTGAGGACCGTCCCCGAGCACGCGCACCGGGTGAGCTGCGCACCGTTGGCGGCCGCGGTGACCGCGGCTGCCTGCCGTGCGGCGCCCGCTCCACGACCGAGGGCGACCATGTCGGCGGCGGCGAGTGCAGCCGCGTCCGCGGCCGCATCGGCCCGCGCGGCAGCGACCGCTCCCGCTCCCGCCCGGGCGGCCGAGAAGCAGAGCAGAACCCCCAGCACCAGGACGCCGAGGACCACGATCGACGCGGCCCCGCGCTCGACCCTGGTGTCACGCCGGAACGCGGTCACCGCTCCACCCGCATCACGACGGTGGCGTGCAAGCGGGGATCCGGGAACAGCGCGCCGACGAGCGGGAGGCTCGTCTTCGAGACGTAGCTCACCTCGACGCTGATCTGCTCCCCCACCTCGGGACGCGGGCCGACCCGCACCCGTGCGCCAGCGAGCACGTGCCTCGCGGCGCGGGTGGCGCGGGTCGGATCCGGATCCACGCTCGCAGCGCGAGCAGCCTCGCGGGCCGCGTGCACGGTGCCGACGTGATCGCGCACGATCAGGGCCACCTGGACGACCGCGAGCGCGACCATCACCACCAACGGCAAGAGCAAGGCGAACTCGACGGTGGCCTGGCCGCGCTCCCGGTGCCCCGTCACCCGAGGAGCTTCCCGACGACGTCGTTGAACAGCCCCTTGATCGCGTTGCTGCTGCTCGCCCAGGTGATCAGCGCCGTGGCGACGGCCGCCGCGCCCAGGATCACGAGCGCGTACTCCGCGGTCGTCTGACCGCGCTCTCGGCCGCACCGGCCGACCCGATCGGCCAACTGCCGGCGCATCGCGTTCCACTGCTTCATCCCTACCTCCAGTTCCAGGGTCGACACCGTGAGGCAATGCACCTCACGACCCGGCCAAGCCGGCCGCCACCGCCGGGACGACGGTGAGCAGGCCGAAGGCCGGGAGGACGAGGAAGACGAGAGGGAAGAGGAGACGGACGGGAACGGTGCGCGCACGGGCTTCGGCGCGACGCCGGAGATCAGCGCGCAGATCCGAGGCGAGCCTCGTGAGCGCGTCGCCCACCGGAGACCCGAAGCGATCGGACACGAGGAGCGCGTCAGCGACCGACGCCAACGCGGGCATCGCGGCGACCGCGTCGTCCAACGCGTCGGAGAACGAGCGGCCGAGTCGCGTCGCTCGGCGCACACCGTCGAGCGCCTCGCCCAGCACCGGCGGGGCCCAACCGGCGGCGACCTCCAGGGCGAGGTAGGGCGTGCAGCCCGACGCGACCGCGACCGCGAGCAGGTCGACGACGACCGGGAGGTCGCGTGCAGCCAGCCGGTCGTCATGGCGAGCGCGCCACCGCGCCGCGAGTCCACTGGACACGCGTACCAGCACCCCCGGTGGACGTGGGAGGCGCGCCGCGACCCGCGACAACCGGACCGCGCGCACCCGGAGCGCATCCGCGTCGCTCGTCACGAGCCCGCCGGCGCGCGCCGTCGGACCCCTACGTCGCGCTCGGGCCGCGATCGGTGATGCGACCAACACACCCCACCCGAGGCCGAGCAGCGCGGCGATCACGCGTCGCTCCCGACGATGCGCCGCATCCACAGCACCCCGGCCAGCTCGAGGAGCAGGCCCGTCACGAGGCAGACCCGACCGATCCCCGTGCCCACGAGGGTGTCGACCGACGCGGGATCGATGATCGCGCTGAGCAGCAGGAAGCCGACGGGGGCGGCACCCACCACGAGCGCGGAGAGTCGGGCCTGGGCCGACAACGAGTGCGCATCGGCGGCGGCGCTGCGTTGCTCGCGCAGCGACATCGCGAGGCCGTCGATGGCCGCGGCCGACCGCCCACCCATCGTCGAGGCGACCGTGAACGCACCGGCGGCGGCACGCACGGACGCGAGCGGCCGCTCCTCGGGCCACACCGACACGGCCTCGGCGAGCCCGAGGCCGAGCGCCTGCCGTGCGCGCACCCGACGGAGATCGGCGGCGACCGGGCCCGCAATCGCCTGCGTCTCGATCGCCTCACCGAGGCTCACCCCGCCGCGCAGGGCGGAGGCGATCCGCTCCAGCACCTCCGGGAGTGCCGCCTCGAACCGCTGCCGAGCCCGACCACGCGTCAACCGGAACCCGACCGGGACTGCCGTCGCCACTCCGACCACGACGACCGGCACGAGTCGTGGCGCGATCGCAGCGGTGAGCGCGGTCGCGCCGATCCCGCACGCGAGCGCGAGCTCGCACACCTCTTCGGGTTCCATCTCGATCGCGGAGTCCGCAAGTGCCCGCGCGAGCCGGAGCCGGACCGGTGCGGGCAGTCGCCAGCGCGCCCGCGTCCCGATCGCGCGCGCATGGGTGCCGACGGACGCCCGCCGCGCGCCGCGCACGAGTTCGACCACGAGCGTCCCGCCGCACACCGCGATGAGCACGGTCGTCATCCGGCGAACCACCCCGGGTCGGGCGGATCGGCATCGATGGTGCGCGCGGTCCGGGTCGGTCGCCCGGCGACGACGAGCTCGTCCCCCCGACGCTGCCACAGGGGGGCGACGTCGACCCCGCGGGCGTCGCCTGCGACCTGGGCGATCGCGTCGACGTGGCGGCTCCCGTCCCGACGACGGGAGACGTGCACGACGAGGTCCAGCGCGGCGGCGATCTGGCGCCGCACCGCGGGCAGCGGGAGTCCGGCGTCCGCGAAGAGCACGAGCGTCTCGAGCCGGGCGATCGCTTCCTCGACTCCGTTCGCGTGCACCGTGGAGAGCGAGCCGTCGTGGCCGGTGTTCAACGCCTGGAGCATGTCGAGGGCCTCGGCCCCGCGGACCTCGCCGACCACGATGCGGTCGGGGCGCATGCGCAGCGATGCCCGCACCAGCTCGCGCACGGTGACCCCGCCCGCCCCCTCGGCATTGGATGGTCGGGCCTCGAGCCGGACGACGTGCGGTTGGACGAGTCGCAGCTCGGCCGTCTCTTCGATGGTCACAACCCGTGCCGTCGCCGGCACGGCACCGGAGAGCGCGTTGAGGAGCGTCGTCTTCCCGGAGCTCGTCCCGCCCGACACGAGGATGTTCCATCCCGCGACGACGCACCATTCGAGGAACGCGCCGGGACCCGCGCCGACGCCGAACCCCGCGAGTCCGATCGGAGCCGGGCAGAACCGGCGGATGGTGACGCACGGGCCGTCGACGGCGAGCGGCGGGATCATCGCGTGGAGTCGGGATCCGTCCGGGAGCCGGGCGTCGACCATCGGCGAGGAGCGGTCGAGGCGCAGCCCCAACGGCGCGACCACACGCTCGACCAGGCGCACGATCCCCGCCGCGTCCAGCGCGAGCGCCACCGGCTCGAGTCTGCCGCGGCGCTCGACGAACGCCCGGCCGGGCCCGTTGACCATGACCTCGGTGACCTCGGGCTCGGCGAGGAGCGGCTCGAGCGGACCCAACCCCGCGACCTCTCGCGTGAGCTCGGTGAGGGTGCGCTCGAAGCGGTCGGAAGCAAGCAGCGGGGCCTCGTCCCGAAGGAGCTCGGCGAGCCGGGCCCGGATCGGTGTGCGGTCGCCGGCATCGAGCTCGTCGAGCGCAGGCGAGTGCAGGAGTCGGGCGTGCACCCGTTGCTTCAGGTCGCTGCTCACGCGGCCTCGCCGCGTCGATCGTGCAGGAGATCGAGGCGCACGAGGAGGCGCGCCGCGCACCGTGCGAGCGGATCGGGGAGACGGCTCGCGAGCACGCCCGCGTCGACCGCGCGTGCGATCGGGGGGCGAACGGGGAGCCGCGCGAGGACCGGGCGGTCGAGCACGTCGGCGACCTCGGACGCCCCGAGGGACCGTCCCTGCTCCTCGACCAGCACCACCCCCGCGGCCCGTCCGAGCAACGGGCTGTGGACCGCCCGACGGAGCGCGAGGTAGCAACCGCGCAGCACCACCACCGAGGCGTCGGCCACCTCGACGAGCGCTCGATGCGCGGGGTGGTCGGCACGCCCGGCGTCGACGATCGTGGGGACCGGTCCGTCGCGGAGCGCGACGGCGAGCGCGGCACCGGCCTCGGCCGACGGGAGGGGCGCGAGCACCCGCTCGTCCTGCCCACGCGGGAGGAGCGCGACACCGGGCGCGGCCACCACGGAGAAGCGTGCGAGCGCATCGACCGGAGCCGACGGGCCCGCGGCGAGCCACTCGGACAGCCCGGCCTCGGGGTCGGACGCGAGCCCGAAGATCGCGGGCTGATCGCCGACCAGATCCGCGAGGCGGGCTCCGTCGGCACGACGAGCGAGGACCAGCGCGCACGCGGCGGCGAGGACCGACGTGCCGGAGCCCCCCTTCGGGGACCACAGGGCGAGCAACACGAGCATCTCCTTGCTGCGAGACGGCGGGGGGAGTCCGACGAGGGAGCCCCTACGTGGAGGCGGATCACAGCACCCGGACGCCGAGGGCGACGCGTAACCTCAGGGCCTGTGACCGGGACGCGCGCGGCGGCCTTCTTCGATCTCGACAAGACGATCATCGCCAAGAGCTCGGTGCTGGCCTTCGGCCGCCCGCTCTACAAGGAGGGACTGCTCTCGAAGCGGTCCATCGTGCGGAGCGCGTACGGACAGGTCGTGTTCATGCTGGTGGGCGCCGACGAGGCGAAGATGGAGAAGCTGCGCGTCGCGATGCTCCAGATGATCAAGGGCTGGAGCCAGCACGAGGTGGCCGGGATCGTGCGCGAGACGCTCGACGCCGTCGTCACGCCGATCGTGTTCCGAGAGGCGCTCGACCTCATCCACGAGCACCAGGCGAACGGACGGACCGTGGTGATCGTCTCCTCCGCGCCCGAGGAGGTGGTGCGACCCATCGGGGAGTTCCTGGGCGTCGACGACGTGATCGCCACCCGTGCCGCGGTCGACGACGACGGCATCTACACCGGCGAGCTGTCGTACTACGGGTACGGCCCGTTCAAGGCCGACGCGATCACGAAGCTCGCGCGGCGCGACGGGCTCGACCTCACGCAGTCGTACGCCTACAGCGACTCGATCACTGACGAGCCGATGCTGCGGCTGGTGGGGAACCCGGTCGCCGTGAACCCCGACCGCGAGCTCGCCCGGCTCGCCAAGGACGAGGGGTGGCCGGCGGTCCGCTTCTCCCGGCCGGTTCGCCTCCGCGACCGACTCCCCGCGCCGAGCCGACCCATGCTCGCGGCCGGTGGCGCGCTCGCCGCGGGTGCCGGCGCCGCGACCTGGTGGTGGCTGCGCCGACGCCCGTCAGCGGCGTGACGGCGCCCGACCCGCTCGCGCACCTGCCGACGCCTCTCGAGGCGATGCCCCGGCTCTCGGGCGCGCTCTCGCCCGGCGGACGCGGTCCGCGCCTCCTGGTCAAGCGCGACGACTGCACCGGCCTCGCGCTGGGTGGGAACAAGGCGCGCAAGCTGGTCCATCTCTGCGCGGAGGCGGCCGCGACCGGGTGCGACGTGCTCGTGACGGGTGGCGGCGTGCAGAGCAACCACGTCCGGATGACGGCGGCTGCGGCGAACCGGATCGGCATGGACTGCCATGTGGTGCTCGCTGTGTCGACGCGCGAGCAGGAGGGTCCACCACCGGGCGGCAACCTGTTGCTCGACCAGATCCTGGGCGTGGAGATCGACGTCCTCCGCGGAGTCGAGTACTACGACATCGAGGCCGGGATCACCGCCCTCGCGGATCGACTCACCGCCGCCGGACGTCGGCCGTACGCGATCCCGGTCGGCGGCGCCTCGGTCACCGGCGTCACCGCGTACGCCGACGCTGCCGACGAGCTGCGCGCACAGCTGGGAGCCGAACCTCCCGACTGGGTGGTCGTCGCCGACGGTTCCGGCGGGACCCACGCCGGCCTCGTCGCGGGCCTCGGCCACGAGACGAAGGTGCTCGGGGTCGACGTCGGGACCCGTCCCGATCTCGACGACGTGGTCCCGGCGCTGGCCGCCGAGGCCGCCCGGCGGACCGGGCGCCGAGCGCCCACGGGGCCCGTCCACCTCGACCGCGAGCGGTTCGGGACCGGGTACGGCGCCCCGACCGAGGCCGGACACGAGGCGATCCTCCTCGCCGCGCGCCACGAGGGGCTGATCCTCGACCCCGTGTACACCGGGAAGGCCATGGCCGGCCTCGTCCACGCGGTGCGCACCGGCCGGATCGGGCCCGACGAGACTGCGGTCTTCTGGCACACGGGCGGGGCACCGGCGCTGTTCGCGTCGCGCTACGCCGACGACTTCTCGTCTCCGGTCTGAGCGGCCCGGGGAGGGCCGACCCGTCGGGGCCGGACGCGGACCGGGCCCGCCGAAGCGGGCCCGGGGCTCACGGCTGATCGACGTCGGGGTCAGGCCTCTCGCAGCTTCTGCGCGACGGTGAACCCGATCGCCACCAGCACCAGCAGCACCAGCAACTTCTTCATGATCACTCCCGGCTCTGCGACTCGCGATGGACCCCCGAAGCGTACCGTACGACCCTGTGGCCGTCGTCCGCCCGCCCGTAGGCGCGCACTACACGGAACGCCTGCGCCCGACGGGGCGCGGCTGGCTGTGGCTGCCGGTGATCCTCGCCATCACCGGTCTCGCCATCGCTCCGATCATCGTGCCGGTCGCGCTGGCCGCGTGGCTCGTCAACCTCGTGCGCTTCTGGCGCGTCGTGGTCACCGTCGACGACCACACCATCCGCGTCGGTCGACGGTCGGCACCCCTCGGCGCGCTCGACCTCACGACGCTGGGGCGCGCGCAGAACACCTGGCCCTGGCGCGTCTTCAGCCGCCGCTGGCTCGGCGCCAACCCGATCTGGACCCGCGACTCGGTCGGGATCCGGGGGTTCTACGAGGGGCGCCCACTGTGGGTCTCGGTCGGGACCGACCATCGCGAGACACTCGTTGCCGCGCTCGTCGACCACATCCCGTCGGCTCGTGAGCACCTGCCGCGCCGGACGCCCGTCGCCGGCGGATGGCATGCCGACCCGTGGGATCCGACCCGCCTTCGGTGGTGGGACGGCACGCGATGGACGGGATGGACCTGGCCTCCGCAGGTTCCTGACGGGTCGGGCGAGCCCACGGGCGACCGATGATCCCGATCGCCGACGAGAACCCCGTCACGCGCCTGCCCTGGGTCACGCTCCTGCTCATCGCCACGTGCATCGTCGTGTACTTCGCGGTGCAGCCCACCGGAGCGCCGACCCTGCGCTGGGACGGCTTCGTCGAGCGGACCGACCAGGAGGACCTGCGGTTCGTCGTCGAGAACGCGGCGATCCCGTGTGAGCTGCTGCACCTCCGCCCGCTCACCGAGCGTGAGTACCGGGCGACGTTCGTCGAAGGCGACGGGAGCGCGTGCGCCGGCGACGACGGCCCTGCGCACTCGCCGGGGAAGTCGATCGCGCTCGCGCTGATCCTCACGATGTTCCTGCACGGCAGCATCCCCCACTTGTTCGGCAACATGCTGTTCCTCTGGGTCTTCGGCAACAACGTCGAAGCCCGAAGGGGGTGGTGGCGGTACCTCGGCCTCTACCTGGCCGGCGGGATCGCGGCCACGGCCGCGCACGTGGCCGTCGACCCCTCGTCGACGGTGCCGATCATCGGTGCGTCCGGCGCGATCGCGGCCGTGATGGGTGCCTATTTGATCTGCTGGCCGACCGCGCGCATCAAGACCGTCGTGTTCATCGGGCCGATCCTCCTGCGCAAGGTCGAGGCCATCTGGCTCCTCCTGATCTGGATCGGTCAGCAGTTCCTGCTGGTGAGCGGCGACTCGGGCATCGCGTGGGCCGCGCACGTGGGCGGGTTCGCGTTCGGCGTTGCGGTGGGAGTCTGGTGGCGGCGCCGGGACGGTCGGACCGCACGTGACCTCCCCGCCCCGCAGGCTGTCCCTGTGTGACGAGCGACGCAGGCGCGCCCAGCTCGGGGCGACGCGACTACCGTGCGCCGACGTGACGAAGAAGCTCAACGTCGGGATCTACGAGAACGAGCTCGAGCGCCTCCAGGTCGAGCTGGTGAAGATGCAGGAGTGGGTGCGCTCGACCGGCGCGCGGATCGCGGTGCTGTTCGAAGGGCGCGACGCGGCCGGGAAGGGCGGCACGATCACGAGGATCATGCAGTACCTGAACCCGCGGGTCGTGCGTGTGGTCGCGCTCCCCACCCCGACCGAGCGCGAGCAGTCGCAGTGGTACTTCCAGCGCTACGTGGCCCACCTTCCGGCAGGGGGTGAGGTCGTGCTCTTCGACCGCTCCTGGTACAACCGCGCCGGCGTCGAGCACGTCATGGGCTTCTGCACCGACGAGGAGTACACCCGGTTCCTGCGTCAGTGCCCCGAGTTCGAGCGCATGCTCATCGACGACGGCATCCTGCTGGTGAAGTACTGGTTCTCGGTCAGCGACGACGAACAGGAGCGACGCTTCCAGTCCCGGCTCGAGAACCCGCTGAAGCGCTGGAAGCTGAGCCCGATCGACCTCGACTCACGAAACCGGTGGGTGGAGTACTCGCGGGCGAAGGACGTCATGTTCGTCCACACCGACCTTCCCGAGTCGCCGTGGAACGTCGTCGAGGCCGACGACAAGCGTCGTGCCCGGATCAACTGCATCGCGCATCTGCTGAGCCAGATCCCCTACACGGACGTGCTGGCGCCGGGGCCGTCGCTCCCGCCACGGCAGGGGGACCAGGGCTACGTCCGCCCCTCCCAGGACACCAACCACTACGTGCCGGACCACGCGGCGAGCCTGGTCGGCGACGGGAAGGCGCCCTGAGCCGGACGCGCTCGAGCCGGACCGCGACGGTGGAGATCGCGGAGGTGGCAGGAATCGAACCCACCGGACGGGGTTCGCCCGTCCCACTCGTTTTGAAGACGAGGGGGGCCACCAGACCCCGTTCACCTCCGGGGCGAGTCTGGCACCACCGAGCGGTCGGACGGCGAGCCGGTCGGACGGCGAGCCGGTCAGACCGCGAGGAGGTCCCGGGCGCCGGTGTCGGCCGACGGGTGCCGGAGCTTGCTCATGGCGCGCGCCTCGATCTGGCGGATGCGCTCGCGCGTCAGGTTGAAGTACTCCCCGACCTCTTCGAGTGTCCGCGGCTCGCCGCGGTCGAGCCCGAAGCGCAGCGCGAGGATCTGACGTTCGCGCTCGTCGAGGGGTGTGAGCAGCTTCTCGATCTCTTCGGGGAGCAGCGCAGTGGCCGCCACCTCGAACGGTGACTCGGCCGACCGGTCCTCGACGATGTCGCCCAGCTCAGCGTCGCCGTCCTCGCGGAGCGGCTCGGAGAGCGAGAGGGGCTCGGCCGCGAAGCGCAGCGCCTCGGTCACCTTGTCCTCGGGCATCTCGACCTCGTCCGCCAGCTCAGCGAGCGTGGCCGGACGGCCGAGCTTGAGCTCCAGCCGGGAGCGGGCCTTCTGGAGGCGAGCAAGCGTGTCGCCGGCGTGGACCGGGAGCCGGATCGTGCGTCCGGTGTTGGCGATGCCGCGGGTGATGGCCTGGCGGATCCACCACGTCGCGTAGGTGGAGAACTTGAAGCCCTTGCGCCAGTCGAACTTCTCGACGGCGTGCATGAGGCCGAGGTTGCCCTCCTGGATCAGGTCGAGGAGCGGGAGGCCCGATGCCTGGTACTTCTTCGCGATCGACACGACCAGGCGCAGGTTCGACTGGACGAAGGTCCGCTGGGCCTGATCACCCTGGCGACCCGTCCGCTTGAGCTCACGCTTCTTCGCCGGGGTGAGCTTCTTCGCCGGGGTGTTCTCGAACTCTTCGCGCGCGGCGTTCCCGGCTTCGATCGCCTGGGCGAGGCGAACCTCGTCGTCCTTGGTGAGCAGCGGGTACTGCCCGATGTCCGTGAGGTAGAGCCGGACGAGATCTTCCTCGTCCCGCTCGACGCGCTCCTTCGCCACGGGGGCAAGCCTTTCGCGAGTCTGATGCCTTGTCTTCCCGAGAGCCTGCTCGGGAAGGTGCTGCTGTGGAGCAACGTTGTGGTGGGGCGGCTGTCTTGTGGAAAACCGTGGGCGGTGGCGTTCTGTTCCCTACATCCTGTGGATTCGCCCCCCGTACCATACGGGTGCCGTCAAGCCGGGGACTCCGCCGTCGGGGCCGTCGACGGACCCGGCCACCCGGTCCGGCGGGTGCCCGGCCTCACGCCGCGAACGCCGCGAGACGCTCCCGATCGTTGCGGTCCGCCGCCAGGACCGCAGTCACGACCCGGATCCCCGGCCCGTCCCGCACGGGCGATGCGTCCCCCAGCCACGACCCCAGCGCGCCGAGGTGCCCCGAGAGCGCGGGGCCGACGACGATCGAGAGCCCCGCCTCGGGCGTGGGCGCCCCCGCGACCGAGGCCCAGAGGTCGCCCTCGCCCGCCGGAGGCGACACGAGTGCGGCGGGATCGTGATCCCGGGTGGCCGGGAGCAGGGCCGAGAGGTCGAGTGCGTGCGCAGCGTGGTGGCGCGCGACCGTCCCCAGCGCGACGGCCAGCGCCGGGTCGTGCGCGGCCCGGACCCATCCGCCCAGCACCTCGAACAGGCGCTGCTCGACCCACACACTCGTGCCGAGGCGGCGGGCGGACTCGAGCAGCGTCATCCCGGGCACGGGTCCGAAGATAGGTCCTGGGGGCACCGTCAACGCAGGTGGGCTTCGAGCTCGTCCTCGGCCTGGACGTCGTCGGCGTCGGCCGCGCGACGCCCGGGACCGAACTCCGTGAAGCCGATCCCGGCGAGGATCAGTGCCGCCCCGCCGACCGCCACGAGGCCGAGTCGTTCGCCGTCGACGTATCCCGCCATCGCCGCGAACACCGGCTCCGAGAGGAGGATGAGCGCCGCACGACTCGGTGCGATCCGGCGCTGACCGTAGAGCTGGAGCGAGAGCGCGACCGCCGAGCACGCGATCCCGGTGAACGCAGCCGCGAAGAGCGCGAGCGTGGTGAGGTCGCCGGTCCCCTGCACCCCCGTCGCAGGGAGCGCGAGCGCCGCGACCACCGCCATCTGGACCGTGGTGAACGGGATGGGATGCAGCCGGTTCGCGTACGCGCCCTGGTACACGATCCACGTGGCGAACATGGCCGCGCAGGCCAGCGTCCAGACCTCGCCCTTCCCGAACGCGAGGTCGGCTCCCGTGAGCAGGAACAGGCCGGCGGTAGCGATCACGATGCCGCCGATCACCCAGCGCGACGGCAGGTGGCGACGCACCGCGGCCTCGATGATGGGGGTGAAGCACACGTAGAGGCCGGTGATGAAGGCCGACGTCGACGGCGAGGTGTACTGGAGCCCGACTGTCTGGGTCGCGTAGCTGCCGAACAGCAGGACCCCCGCGAGCGCGCCAGTGCGGACGAGCAGCCGTCGGGGCTCACCCTGCGAGCGGGCGATCGCCACCGCGAACGGCGCGAGGACGAGCACGGCGATCCCGAACCGCAGCGCCAGGTACCCGAACGGCGTGACGTCCTCGAGCGCGTTGCGCACGAGCGGAAAGGTGACGCCGAAGAAGAAAGCGGCGATCACCAACGCGCCTTCGGCGCGGTAGCGCTTCACGTGGCCGACGCTCAGCCGGACCAGCGGTTGGTGATCGGGAGCCGGCGATCCTTGCCGAAGGCCTTCGGAGACACCCGCACGCCCGGAGGAGCCTGACGCCGCTTGTACTCGTTGCGATCGATGAGCGCGGCGACTCGACGGACCGTCTCCGGATCGTGACCCTCGGCCTCGAGGTCGGCGATCGACTTGTCGTCCTCCACATAGCCCTCGATGATCGGGTCGAGGACCTCGTACGCGGGGAGGGAGTCGGTGTCGAGCTGGTCGGGGCGCAGCTCGGCGCTCGGTGGCTTGTCGAGGATCGACGTCGGGATCAGGATCCGTCCGGCTCGGGTGTTGCGGTCACGGCAGAGGGCATAGACGAGGAGCTTCGGGACGTCCTTGACGACCGCGAACCCGCCGGCCATGTCGCCGTAGAGCGTGGCGTAGCCGACGGCCATCTCGCTCTTGTTCCCCGTGGTGAGCACGAGCCACCCCAGCTTGTTGGAGAGCGTCATCAGGATCGTGCCCCGCACGCGCGCCTGCACGTTCTCCTCGGCGAGGCCCGGCTCCAGACCCGCGAACGGCTCCGCGAGCATCTCGAGGAAGGCCCGGTGCGCAGGCTCGATGGGGATCGTGAGCGTCCGGATGCGGAGGTTCGCCGCGAGCTCCGCGGAGTCGATGACGCTGCCCTCGCTGGAGAAGCGCGAGGGCATCATGACGCCGACGACGTTCTCCGGCCCGAGTGCGTCGGTCGCGATCGCTGCGACCAACGCGGAGTCGATCCCGCCCGAGAGCCCGATGACGGTCTCCGTGAAACCGTTCTTCCGGACGTAGTCGCGCGTGCCCACGACCAGCGCCTCGTACACCTCGTGCACGGGGTCGAGTGCCCGCGCGACCGCCGGTGCCGCCGTGCCGTCGTGGCCCGCGGCCGGGCTGATCTCGATCTCCGCGAGCACCGGTGACCCGGCCGCGCGATCGGGGACGAGGACGTCCGCGACCATGAGGGCGTCGTCGAACTGGGTCGCGCGAGCCAGGACCGAGCCGGTCTCGTCGATGAGCAGGGACGCGCCGTCGAAGACGAGCTCGTCCTGGCCGCCGACCAGGTTCACGTAGAGGATGGGAACGCCGGCGTCGATGGCGCGCTCGGCCAGCATGTGCTCGCGCTCGGCGAGCCGGCCGGCGTAGTACGGGGACGCGTTGATGTTCACCACGAGCTCGGCGCCGCTCCGCGCTTGCGTACGGATCGGGCCGTTCTCGCTCCACGCGTCCTCGCAGACCGTGACCGCGACACGCGCGCCCCCGATCCGGAGCAACGGGCCGTCGCCGGACCAGGGCTCGAAGTACCGCTCCTCGTCGAACACGGCGTAGTTCGGCAACAGGTGCTTCCGGTACACGCCGAGCACCTGTCCGTGGGCGCAGATCGCCGCCGCGTTGAAGAGCACTCCGTCGCGCTCGGGGAAGCCGACGATCGCGGCGGTTCGCCCCGTCCGAGCCGCGAGCTTCGCGAGCGAGTCCTGGGCCTGACCGACGAACGCCTGCTTCAGGAGCAGGTCTTCGGGTGGGTACCCCGTGACGGCGAGCTCCGGGAAGGCCACGAGATCGGCGCCCGCCGCCTCCGCGAGCTCGTAGGCCTCGAGCATCCGGGCGGCGTTGCCGTCGAGGTCGCCGACCGTGAGGTTCAGCTGCGCGGCCGCGACACGCAGGTGAGGCATCCGTCAAGGATACGCGGGAGGTACGTCGACCCACTTTGCCGCGAGACTCGTCCCGTGGACCCCGCGGCCGTGCTGGACCGAGACGAGATCAGGGACTCGATCGAGCGCTCCGCGGCCCCGGCCGCGGCGAGGGCCGCTCTGATCCGCGTCCTCGAGACGGCCCCGGAGCTCGTCGACGACCTCGACGTACTCGAGCGGCGCGAGGCGATCGTCGCCGTGGTCTGTGCGTCGCGGTCACTGGCATCCTCGATCGTGGCGGACCCCACGATGCTCGCCGCACTGCGGACGGATCTCGGCGACGGCGCCGACGTGGCGACCTACCGACGATCAGCGCGAGCGGCGATCGACGGCGACGAGGACCGAGGCGGCGCGCTCCGTCGGTGGAAGCGACGCGAGTACCTGCGCATCGCGGCTCGCGACCTCGCGGGCCACGCCGATCTTCCCGTGATCGCGCGTGAGCTGGCCGCACTGGCCGAGGTGAGCCTGCAGCACGCCCTGCAGATCGTGGACCCGCGTGCACCGTTCGCCGTGATCGGCATGGGGAAGCTGGGGGGCGCCGAGCTCAACTATGCGAGCGACGTCGACGTCGTGTTCGTCCACGACGGCGATCTCCAGGAGGCCGAACGGGTTGCCCGCACGGTGCTCACGGTCATGTCGGCACCGACCGTCGACGGCATCGTGTTCCGCACCGACGCCGATCTGCGCCCCGAGGGCCGCGCCGGCGCGATGTCGAGGACGATCGACTCGTACGAGGCGTGGTACGCGCGCTGGGCACGACCCTGGGAGTTCCAGGCGCTGATCAAGGCCCGACCGGTCGCGGGTGACGCCGCGCTGGGTGCCCACTTCATGGAGATGAGTCGCCGGTTCGTCTGGCCCGACGCGCTCGATCCCGAAGCAGTGCGAGAAGCCCGCACGATGAAGGCGCGCGCCGAAGCCGACCTCCACAAGCGCGGGCTCGCGGATCGGGAGCTCAAGCGCGGCCGCGGGGGGATCCGCGACATCGAGTTCGCCGTGCAGCTGCTCCAGCGTGTTCACGGATGCCACGACGAGTCGATCCGATCGCCGACCACGCTCGAGGCGCTCGGCCAGCTCGATGCAGCCGGATACGTCGAGACGGCGGACGCGCGCCGGCTCGGCGACGCGTACGTGTTCCTCCGAACGGTCGAGCACCGACTCCAGCTCTGGGAGGAGCACCAGACGCACACGCTGCCCACCGACCACGACGCCCTGGTGCGCCTCGCGCGGGTCACCGGTTTCCGCGACCGACCGCGCGCGGCGGCCCTCGAGCAGTTCGAGGACGTCCACCGCGGCCACCAGGCCGCGGTGCGCTCGATCCACGAGCGACTCTTCTTCGCGCCCATCCTCGACACCCTCGCGGGCGTGGGTGCGCTCGACCCCGACGCCGCCGAGGAGCGGCTCGCGGCCTTCGGCTTCGTCGATGCCGAACACACGCGCGCCGCCCTGGGCGAGCTGACGCGGGGACTGACGCGCCGGTCACGCCTGATGCAGCAGCTCCTCCCGGTGATCCTCGACTGGCTCTCGACCGCGCCCGACCCCGATCTCGGACTCCTCCAGCTCCGCAAGCTCGCCGAGGGGCCGACGCGGGCGGCGGCGCTCGCCACCACGTTCCGCGACATGCCGGGCGCGGCGGAGCGCGTCTGCCGCGTCCTCGGCTCCAGCCGGGTCGTAGGGGACGCGCTGCTCCGCCAACCCGAGGTCGTCGAACTCCTCGGTGACGACGACTGGCTCCTGCGGGAGCGCGGCCCCGGTGAGCTGATGGGCGCCGCGCTCGAGACGCTCCAGTGGCGCGACGACGCCGACGCTCGCCGCTCCGGACTCCGACGCTTCAAGCGGCGCGAGCTCCTGCGCATCGGAGCACGCGACCTGCTCGGACTCGCAAGCGTCGACGTCACCGCCCGTGAGCTCTCCGATCTCGCCGACGCGTCGGTCGAAGCCGCCCTCCGGTCGCTCGCACCGGCGCTGCCGTTCACCGTGATCGGGATGGGTCGTCTCGGCGGCCGCGAGCTGTCGTTCGCGAGCGACATCGATGTGCTGTTCGTCTACGAGGGCTCGACGTCGAGCAACTTCGAGGTCGCGGAGCGAACCGCGACCGCACTCCTCCGCGAGATCGGTGCGACGACCGCGGAGGGCCAGACCTTCGACATCGATGCGCGGCTCCGTCCCGAGGGGAAGCAGGGGCCGCTCGCGCGCTCGTTCGACGGGTACCGCAAGTACTACGCCGAGTGGGCCCAGGTCTGGGAGCGTCAGTCACTGCTCCGGGCCCGCGTCATCGCCGGCAACTGGGCGCTCGGGGCACGCTTCCTCGAGATGATCGAGGGTGTGGTCTACCGCTCGCCGTTCCCCGACGAGGACGCGCGCGAGATCCGGCGGGTCAAGGCTCGGGTGGAACGCGAGCGCATCCCGCCGGGCGAGGATCCGGAGTTCCACCTCAAGCTCGGGCCCGGTGCGCTCACCGACGTCGAGTTCACGGTGCAGCTGCTCCAGCTCCAGCACGGGGTGGAGCACCCGGAGATCCGCACCCCCTCGACCGCGCTCGCGCTTCGGCGGCTGATGGAGGCGTCGATCCTCGATCGCGACGACGCCGCGATCCTCGGCGCGGCGTACGAGTTCTGCGAGCGAGCGCGCAACGCCCGCTACCTCGTCACCGGCAAGCAGGGCGACTCCCTCCCGATCGGTGCCGATGCCGCCCGCCTCGGCCTCCTGCTGGGCTTCGTCCACCGACCCGAGACCCAGGTGCGTGACGAGTTCCGTCGGGTCACGCGACGCGCTCGCCGCGTCGTCGACCGCGTGTTCTACGGGCGGACCTGACCCGCTCGGACTTCGCCGGGGACCGGCCGGTACGCTCGGCTCCCGTGAAGCATCGAACGCGCGCCGCCGGAGTGGCACTGCTCGCCGTCGTGATGGCCATCGCGTCCTCGACGTCGGCATTCGCGGCATCGGCCGACGCCAAGAAGAAGCCCAAGGGCCCGAAGGTCGTCGTGAACGAGGCGTGCACCATGCTCTGGGACGCCCGGATCGAGAAGGCGTTCGGCGGCCCGGTCACGATCCTCCCCGACGCCACGCTCGCCGGCCCTGCTGGATGTGCGGCATCCACAGGCATCGACCCCACCGCACCTCCCGGCGGCACGCTCCAGGTGTTCCAGGAGTACCCGACCATCATCAGCGGCAACCCCAACGCGCGTGCCGCCGTCGAGGACCGCCGCGCCGGGGATGCGCTCAGCGACGACGTCCTCACCGACGTCGACACGGTGGGGAAGAGCGCGTACTTCAACCGTACGAAGGGCACGATCACAGTGCTCGTCACGAAGAAATTCGCGTTCACCCTGCAGTGGGCCCGCGCAGGTGACGTTGCAATGACTGATGCAGACCAGGCGGCTCTCGTCTCGCTGGCCAAGAACGTGGTCGCACGCGC
>DASUAO010000039.1:0-61717 GCA_035763745.1 Acidimicrobiia bacterium | reverse complement strand
CAGCAGCGCGTCGAGGGGCGTCTCGACATCGTCGGGATGCAGCTCCTCGTCGAGGTCGTCGCTTTCGCCGTCGTCGTCGTCATCGGCCTTCTTGACCCGCCGCTTCGCCTTGGGCGCGTCAGGCTGCTCGACGTCGACCGCGTCGACTGCGTCGACTGCGTCGACCGCGTCGTCCACGTCGTCCACGTCGTCGTCAACGACGACGACCGCGTCGTCGTCGAGGTCCTCGTCGTCGAGGTCCTCGTCGTCGAGGTCCTCGTCGTCGAGGTCCACGTCCACGTCGTCTTCCGAGGTGTCGTCGCTCATGAGTGCTCCCGCGGCGCGGTTCGCCGCATCAGGGGCCGGAGCATAATCCCGGAGCCCCGGTGAATCAGTGACGGGAGCAGACGGTCCATCTTGTGCACCCGGCACCGGTGGCGGTCAACGCGCCGCGCGGTCGGGATGTTCCCCTCGTCGGGAAGACCCGTGGGTGTCGGGACCCAGGAGACCGTTGGGGCCACTGGTTGGCCCGGCCTGCGCTGCAGGCGGGTTATTGCAGCGTTCTCTACTTGGTCTCCTGGGTCCCACGCCCCGTCTCCGACCGGACACCCCCGGCTCGCAGCCGAGGCGCGGCGCCGGACGGCACTGGGTGCCACCAGTACGCCCGATGCGGCCGGTCCTGTCAAGCGCGTCCACCGCAGGTCGACCGAGCTCAGGAGCCGGCGACCCCGCGCTCGGTCGTGGATGCGGAACCGCCGCGCGCGGCCCGTCGCGCGGCGGCGGCCCGCTCCCCTGCCAGGCGTTCGAGATCGTGATCCCGGTGGTCGACATGGACCATCGCGGCGGCCAGCGCACGATGCCCGGCCTGCTCGGCGATCAGGCGGTGCATCTCCTGTCCGACGACGCGGTACGCCGGATGGCCTTGCGGCGAGGTCCGCAGCTCGAGGAGGTGCACCGCCTCGCGTGCGTTCATCTGCATGGCGAACCGGATTCGATAGGCCAGCGCGACGGCGTAGGACGCCTCGACCGGGAACTGCTCCTCGAGATCGTCGTGGAGGGCCGCGGAGCATCCCATGGCGTCCTCGAACGGCGTGTCGAGACCGGCGTCGGAGATGGCAGCCGGATGCTCGAACCCGAGCCGGGGGGTCAGCCGCTGCCATTCGATCGTGAGCATGCGGTGGCGCTGCAGGTCCCGGAACGCGCCGTAGTCGCACACGACGTCGAACCGGTAGTCGGTGCGCTCGAACGCCCGGCCGGGCTTGTGGCGACGGTTGGCGCGTTCGCCGACGTACGCACGCAGGATCGACGCTCGTTCGTCGGTGGTGAGCCGGCGCACGCGCGTGAGGAGCTGGTCATCAGCGAGCTCGAGATGCGAGTAGCAGATGGCGGCGATGACCTTGTCCTCGCCGTCGGGGTCGAAGTCGGTGAGGGTGACCGCCGGGCGCGGCTCGGCCGTCTCGTCGCAGAAGATCTTCGCGACGACGGCCTCCGTCTCGACGGCCGTTTCCTCGAGATATCGGGACCAGGCGATGCCGCGATCAGGTCGATCGACCCGGGTGAGGAACGACGGGATGACCTTGCGCAGCTCCTCGAGCATCAAGGTCGAGTACGAGCGTGCCTCCGGGAGGGGGTGGGCGCGCATCCGGAGGAGGAGCGCTTCGAACGCCTGGCCGGTCCCGTAGATCCCGACGTTCGACAGGGTGGCCGCAGGGAGCATCCCACGGGCGGCATCGCACGCCTTCGCCTTGATGGTCTGCTTGTAGACGAAGTCGGAGTCGCTCGGGTCCTTGGGGTACCGATCACGGGCCCAGTCCATGAGTCGGGGCAACGCCGCGGCGTACGAGTCGAACAGCGAGTCGAGGTCGCCCACGTATCGGGCGCCGAAGCGCGACTGGAGGATCGACGGTGGCCGCAGGTACCGGTAGAGGCCGCCGAGTCGCGAGTCGTACGGGATGTAGCGCGTCGACTGCTCGAGGTAGGCCATGAGGCGTCCCCACTCGAGGACCTTCGTGAGGATGTTCGAGGCCTGCTCACACGCGAGGTGCACCCCCCCGAGCTGCGCGACCGAATCGTCGCCGTACTCGAGGAAGACTCGCTCGTACAGCTCCTCGGCGCGTCGGAGCCCGATGGTCGCGTCGACCGTGAGGTCTCCCGTGAGGTCGAGGTCGGAGACGAACTCGTCGAGGAACAGGCGGCGCAGGCTCTTGGAGCTGCGCGAGTACCGCGCGAACAGCGCGCCCTTCACGACCTCGGGCAGGTTGACGAGGGCGAACACCGGGCCGTCGAGGTTCGTGAAGTACGGGCGGAGCGTGGCCTCCTCTTCGGGAGTGAATCGCTCTGCCACGTAGTGCATGCTCGGACCCGGTCGTCGTGGGCGGCCCCGCCGGGGTTGGGGGGGACGGTGGAACGCCGATGGTACCGATGCCCTCCCCCGCGGCCGGGGACCCGGATCCCCCTCGGGCCCGTCAGACGAGGAGCCGGTACGCACCGGGGCGGAGGACGATCCGGAGGCACCCCACCGGCCCTCGCCGGGCGCCGTCGACCTCCAGGGCCGCCGGGCGCACCCCGCGGACCAGGACCGAGCGGCCCGAGCCCGTGTGGATCCGGGGATGTGGGAGGTGGGCCGCCCCGGGCAGGCGTCGGCGCATCGGGCCCCGCTCCCCCGGCTCCAGGGCATACACCTGGACCTCGAGGCGCCCGTCGCCGGGGTGCCCGGCGGGGACGACGTCGTGCCCGCGGAGGAACTGCCCGTTGGCGACGACGACCGTCGTGGCCCGGCCCTCGAAGAGGATCCGGCCCTCGACCTCCACCGTGAGCGGGCGTCGGCGGTGCCACCAACGGAGCCGGTCGGGCGGCGGGCCGACCACCACCGCGTTCACGGCCAGGTCGTCCGAGGTGTCGCTCCCCTCGTCATGCTCCTGATCGGTCGGGTCCGCCGCGATGACGAGGGCGTCGAGCGTCACCTCGCTGGTCCCGGCACCGCGGCCGGTGAGGCCGACCGCGCGCGCGAGGTCCGACCCACCCGTCGCGGCGAAGCGGACGCGCGGCGCCGACCCGATCCCGGTCGCGCCGCGGAGCGCAGCAGCGAGCGCGACGTCGTCACCGGCCGCGTCGACGTCCGGCGGGCCACCCGCAGGCGCCCCCCACCCCTCGCCACGACGGATCACGCGTCGAGCACCCCGGAGAGCGAGACCACGCCGCGGCTGCACGCGTCGGCCGCTGCGCGCGCGCTGGCCCGGGTCGTCGGGACCAGCGCGACATCGCCGACCTGCCGCAGGAGGTCGATGCACTGCTTGACGTGACGGACGAAGTCACCCCCGGTCAGCTCGTCGTCCTCGAGCACGGCCGCGAGATCGTTCCCGGCTGCCCACTCGTACGCGTAGGGCATGAACCCCGGATCGGGCTGCCGGGTGACGGGGAGGCCCGCCTGCTCCTCGTCTGCGCTGAGTCGTCGCCACATCTTGTCGACCTTGCG
This sequence comes from Acidimicrobiia bacterium, assembly GCA_035763745.1. GTDB lineage: Bacteria > Actinomycetota > Acidimicrobiia > IMCC26256 > PALSA-555 > DASUAO01. The sequence goes on along the minus strand of DASUAO010000039.1, from coordinate 58,263 downwards.
GGCTCGGTCAGCGAGACGCGACGTCGGCCAGTGCGCCGGCGGCATCGGCGGTGCGCCGTCGTTGCCGCGGGTCTCGTAGCTGAACGACGACACGAGCGCGACGGTCTCCGGCGGCGAGAGCCCGTCGAGCATCCCGCTCCGCACGGTCTCGGCCAGCAGCAGATCGGTCTCGGTGTAGAGGCGCGCGAGGATCTCGCCAGCGGCGGTGAGCGCCCACCCGTCGAGGTATCCCCAGCGCTCCAGCACGTCCCGCACGATGTCGAGCTGGCGACCGAGGCTCTCCGTGCGTTGCGCGACCTGCGCCTCGAGGCGCGCCTGATCCCGCTCCAGGCGGGTCACCGTCGCGACCGCCCGCACGATCGTGTCCTTGTCGGGATCGGCGTCGACCGGGTGCTCCGAGACGGCGAGCTCGAGCGCGTCGAGATCGGACGAGCCGTCCGCACTCCCCCGCGACCGGCTGCGTTCGGGTCGGCGCACCTTGGCGCGCCGCAGTCGTTCGAGCGTCTCGCGCTGGAACGGGCGGCTCTTCGGCGCGTGCGGCTGGGGCAGCTCGATGTGCCCCAGCACCGCAGGGGGCCGGTCGAAGTCGTCGGGGCCGAGACGGAGCAGACGCCGGCTCGGCGAAAGGACGAGGATGCGCGTGCTGCCCCGCCGGTGCTCCTGGGCCAGCACGACCGCCTTCCCGCCCCGGGACGCCGCGTGGACGATGTCGCCCGGTCGCAGGTTCGTCAACGCTCGGGCGATCCGGCGGCCCGCTCCTGCTCCTCGACGCTCCGCGCCCAACGCGTCCAGGAGACGCCGGTACTCGACCGCGTCGCCGTAGTCGCTGTGGGCCAGGCGTCGCTGCTGGTCCAGCTGGCTCCGCACGCGATCCAGCTGTCGCTCGATCGTCACGACGTCGCGGTCGACGTGGAACTGCGCGAAAGAGAGGTTGAGCAGGTGATGCGCCTGCTCGGACGAGTAGCGGCGAACGAGGTTGACCGCCATGTTGTAGGTCGGACGGAACGAGGAGCGGAGGGCATCGGTCCGTCGGGACGCGAGGCCGGCCACCTGGTCGAAGGAGACCCACGGGCTCCAGAGCACGATCGCGTATCCGACCGAGTCGATCCCCCGGCGGCCGGCGCGACCGGTGAGCTGGGTGTACTCGCCGGGGGTCAGGAACTCGTGGCGTTCGCCGGTGAACTTGGTGAGCTTCTCGATCGCCACGGACCGCGCGGGCATGTTGATCCCGAGTGCGAGCGTCTCGGTGGCGAACACGACCTTGACCAGTCCGGCGGCGAATGCCTCCTCGACCGCCTCCTTCATGGGCGGGACCATGCCCGCGTGGTGGGCCGCGACCCCGCCCTCCAGTCCCGCGAGCCACTGGTCGTAACCGAGGACGGCCAGGTCCTCCCGTGCAACCGTCGCGAGATGACGATCGACGATGGCGGCGATCGCGGTTCGCTCCTCGGCGGTGGTGAGGCGGAGGCGGGCCGCGACGCACTGCTCGACCGCCTGCGCGCAGCCCTTGCGGCTGAACACGAACACGATCGCCGGCAGGAGGTCTTCGGCTTCGAGCAGCTCGACGACCTCGACCCGATCCGGCGTCCGGAGCCGTCGCTTCGGGCGCGACGGCCCGTGGTGGCTGCCTCCGCTCCGACGGTCGAGGCGCTCCGCCTCGGGGTTCGGTTGGGGGTCGTCGGGAGGTCCGACGAACGTGGGGAGGAGGTGGAGCCCCTCGACCCCCCGCTCCCCCACCAGATACCGGTGGCGCAGCTCGATCGGACGACGTTCCTCGATCACCGCGGTGGTCGCCCCCCGCACGGTCTCGATCCACGCCGCGAATTCCTCGGCGTTCGACACCGTCGCGGAGAGGCACACCAGGTCGGTCTCGGGCGCGAGGTGGACGATGACCTCCTCCCAGACCGCCCCCCGGTAGCGATCCTGGAGGTAGTGGACCTCGTCGAGCACGACCGAGTCGAGGCCGTCCAGCGCCGACGACGAGGCATAGATCATGTTGCGCAGCACCTCGGTGGTCATCACGACCACCGGCGCGTCGCCGTTGACCGAGCGGTCACCGGTGAGGAGACCGACCCGATCCCGGCCGTAGCGCCGCACGAGGTCGCCGTACTTCTGGTTCGAGAGCGCCTTGAGGGGCGTCGTGTAGAAGGCCTTGGCGCCCCGGTCGAGCGCACGGGCGATCGCGTACTCACCGACCACCGTCTTGCCGGAGCCGGTCGGGGCGGCGACCAGGACCGACCGGCCGGCGTCGAGGGCGTCGAGCGCCTCGCGCTGGTACGGGTCGAGCGGGAAGCCGAGGTCGCGCTCGAACGTGGCTCGGAGGGTCACCCGCCGAGGACGGTCGTGCTCGTCTCCCCGGCGCCCGGGTCCGGGACCACGGTCTCGGGGACACTCGTGTCGGGGACGCTCGAGTCCGGGACGCTTGGGTCGGCGGACGGGGTGGGCAGCGAGACCGGCGGGGTCGAAGGCGCCGGGTCATCGCTCCCCGGCGCCAGGACCCAGAGCAGCAACGCGGTCACGAGCAGGATCGCAGCCGCGCTCGCAACGGCGATCGCGACCTCCCGGCGGTCGCGTCGCAGACGGTGCGGGGTGGGCCGGCGTCCGGGAGTCATCGCTTGAGCGCCTTCCCGATCAGGATGCTCGCCTCGTAGAAGGCATACATCGGAACTGCCATGAAGAACAGAGAGTAGGGGTCCTGGCTGGGAGTGATGACGGCGGCGAACGCGAAGACGAGGACCACGGCCCAACGCCGGAAGTGGCCCAGCTGCTCGGTCCGCAGGATCCGTGCGATCAGGAGGAAGACCAGCACCACGGGGAACTCGAACGCGAGCCCGAACGCCAGGATCATCAGGGAGACGAGGCTGATGTACTTGTCGGCGGTGAGCAGCGGCCGCTGCTCCTGCCCACCGACGCTGAGCAGGAAGTCGAGCGCCTGCGGGAGCGTGATGAGCGCGACCGCGGCACCGACCGCGAACAGGGCAACGGACGCGAGCACGAACGGCACCGCGTACCGCTTCTCGCGGGGATCGAGCCCCGGCGTGATGAAGCGCCAGAGCTGGAAGAGCCAGACCGGGAGCGCCAGGACGATCCCGCCGTACGTGGCGACCTTGAGTCGAGTCGCGAACGCGTCGAGCGGGCCGGTGAAGATGAAGGCGTCGTTGCGGCCGTCGGTGGCGTTCTTGTAGAACTCGAGGAAGAACCGGATGATGTCGGGCGCGAACCAGTAGCAGAACGCAGCGGCGCCGACGACAGCGACGATCGACACGATGATCCGCCGTCGGAGCTCGGTGAGGTGCTCGATGACCGTCATGCGGGCATCGGCGGGTCGGCGCGGCACGGGTCAGCGCTCGGCGCTCTCGTCGCCGGACCCGGATGCGCCGGACCCGGGGGGCTCCGGCTCGGGGCCCTCCGACGCGCCGGTGTCGTGCGGGGCGTCGGGGAGCTCGTCCGGGGCGGCGGGGAGCCCGTCCGGGGCGTCGGAGACCGCGCGCTTGGGCGGCAGGGTGGGCGGTGGCGCCGCGCCGTCGGAGATGTCGTCGGCGAAGACGTCGCTCATCTCGCTGGTGAGGGATCGTTGGAAGCGCCGCACCTCGCGGTAGGCGCGCCCGACCTGGCGACCCACTTCGGGGAGCTTGTTCGGCCCGAACACCAACAGGGCAATCACCAGGACGACGAGGATCTCCGCCGGACCGAGCTGCACCGCACTCCCTTCGCACCCGAATGGTGCGTGAGGGATCGTATCGGGAGCGCCGGTGATGGCCGGGGTCGCTCGACCGGTCCGGCGACGTGCGCCGTGGCTACAGGTTGCGGGGTGTGCCGGTGAGCTGCTCCGCCCAGTCCTCGTTGCGCAGCAGCAGGTGGAAGTCGATCAGGTCGTCGGAGGTGAACGCGGGACCGGAGCGCACCTCCGTGAGCTCGGCCGGGAGGTGCCAGACCTCCTCGACGCAGCCGGCCTGGCGCAACAGGGCGCAGATCGCCGGGCTCGCCTCGTGGATCGCCGCCGCCGAGCAGGTCGGGCACCGGAAGCGGTAGGCCCCCTGTCCGTCCTCGGCGCAGACCCGGACGATCACGTCGTCGGGAACGAGGCGTACGCCTCCGCAGCGTGGGCACTCGGCCTTGATCGAAGTCACGGGCTGAGGATCGGCGCCCTGACGGGTTCCCTTGAGCCAAGATGTCGCCGGTGCCGCCGATTCTTCGGCGCACCTCCACCATCAGAACTCAGGATCAGGGGAACTCAGGATCCCCGTATCTGCGGTCCCGAAGCCCCGACCCCCGACCCCCGCTGGGACGCCACTGTGGCACCGATCACGTTCGCCCACCGGGGCGCACGGGCCCATCTGCCCGAGAACACCCTCGCAGCGTTCCGCTACGCGCTCGAGCACGGTGCGACCGGCCTCGAGACCGACGCCTACTGCGCGGCCGACGGCGAGGTCGTGCTGGTCCACGACCCGCGGATCTGGGTCCGGCTCCGGGGCGTGGTGCCGTGGCGGCTCCGGGTCGCGGGCACGGCGGCCGACCGTCTCGGCCGCCACGAGGTGCCCCGCCTCGTCGACCTGTACCGGGAGCTGGGCTCCGACTACGAGCTGTCGATCGACCTGAAGGACGCCGAGGTCGGCGCGCGCATCATCGACGTCGCCCGTGAGCTCGGGGATCCGCAGCGCCTGTGGCTCTGCTCACCCTCGAGCCGCCATCTCCGGCACCTCCGGGAGTCCGCACCCGAGGTGCGTCTCGTGCACAGCCAGACGCGCAGCCGGCTCCCCGACTCCGTCGAGCGCCATGCGGCGGACCTCGCGGCCGGCGGCCTCGACGTCATGAACATGCACCACAGCGAGTGGAGCCGCGGCCTGGTCGCGCTGTTCCACCGCTTCGGGATCCGCGCCTTCGCGTGGGATGCCCAGGAGGTCCGCCACCTCGAGGGGATGCTCAGGATCGGCGTCGACGGCCTCTACAGCGACCACGTGGACCGGATGGTCCGGACGGTGGCCGCGTGGCCGGCACCCGAAGGGCGACGCGAGGAGGGCGAGGCGCCGGGCGCCTAGAGCAGCCCGATGCCCGAGATCGGCCAGATCCGGACGAACACGCGTCCGACGATCGTGTCCACGTCGATCGGACCGAACACCCGAGAGTCCTTCGACGCGCCGCGGTTGTCGCCCATCATGAACGCGTGGCCCTTCGGCACGACGCAGCCCGGGCTCCCGTCGGCGGGCGTGCCGCACCCGGGCGGGACGTCGGAGAACGTCGAGACCGTCCCGGCCGGGAGGTAGGGCTCGCCGAGTCGTCGGCCGTCGATGAGCAGGTGACCGTCCCCGTCGTCGGTGATCGTCTCGCCGGGGAGCGCGACCGCGCGCTTCACGAGGTCCTTGATCCCGTCGGATCGCGCCGACGCCGGAGCCTCGAACACGAGGATGTCGCCGCGGTTCACGTCGTGGAGGTCGTAGGACAGCTTGTTCACGAGCACGCGGTCCCCCACCTTGAGCGTGGGCGTCATCGACTCGGACGGGATGAAGAACGCCTGGAAGAGGAACGTCTTGATCAGGAAGGCGATCACGAGCGCGAGGAGGATGAGCACCACCCACTCGATCGCGGTCCGGGCGAACCCCTTGTGCTCCGCGGTCCGTCGGGGGATCGGCCGCCGGAGCCGCCGCGACCGCCGCCCCGAGGATCCGGCACCACCGGCACCGCCCGGGGTGGGGACGGGATCGGCCGGCGCCGGCGCCAGCACGGACGTGGCCTCTGCCGCGTGGGTGCCCGTGGTCTCCGAGTCGGTCACGCTGCAGGCTCCACGATGGTCCATCCTCGCGCGTCGACCGTGTGGTACCGGGGTCGCCGGTCGACGGTCATGGCCCGGCCTCGTATCGCGTCAGGACCCGTCGGGCCGCCTCTTCGACCATCGTGCGCGCCTCGTCGGGGGCCACGACCTCGGCATCGGATCCGAGGCCGAGGGCGAGACGCTCGAGGAACGCCGCGCCGCTGACGGCGAGCACCACCTCGATCCGTCCACCCCGGAGCTCCTTGCGGGCCTCGATGGGCAGACTCTCGGCGACCCAGGTCGCAGCCCGGCCCAGCCTCATCCGGACGCGCAGGTCGTCGGGTGAGGGTCGGTACACGAGGCCGCCGTCGTCGGTCGTGGCCGGTCGTGGCGGGACGGCAACGCCCGTCTCGCGCACCGCTCGCACCCGGTCGACGCGGAAGAGCCGATCGCTCTCGGCCCGATGGCAGTAGGCCGCGAGGTACCAGGCGCCGAACGCGTGGAACACCCGCACTGGATCCACGACCCGGGTCGTCATCTCGTCGCGGGCGAACGTGTAGTACTCGATCTCGAGCTGCCGGCCGTCGTCGGCCGCGTCCCGGAGCAGCTCCACGTGGTTCGCACCGCCGACGTCGACGGTGATCCCTCCGGTCGCGCCGAGCGTCCGTTCCAGCTTCTCGAGCGCGCGGGCGAGCGGCCCCGCGGGATCCGAGCCCGGCACCGCGAGCAGGGTCCGGCCCGCCGCCAGCAGGGCGACGCCCTCTGCGGGCGTGAGGCGCAACGGCCGTTCGAAGTACTCGGCGAGGCGGATGCTCACCGCGCCGTCGTCCCCCACCCAGACGTCGATCAGGCGATCCGCGGTGTACGGCGGGAGCCCGCACATCGGCAGCAGCTCGAGGTCCTGCTCGAGCTGGGTCTCCTCGATGTCGAAGCGCGTGGCGAGCTCAGCGAGCGTCGCGCCGGGGTTCGCGAGTATCCAGGGCACGAGCGCCAGCATCCGCTGCAGGCGGTCCTGGGACCGCTCCTGCCCGCTCACGAGCTCCGCCGCCCGGCCTCGTCGCCGGTCCGGGTCCGGTCGACGATCTCCCCGAGCCAGTCGACGAGGTCGCGGCGCAGATCCGCGGGCTCGAGCACCTCGGCGTGCTCGAGCAGCCCGAGGACCCACGTCCGGAACGCGGCGCGGTTCACCACCTGGAGCTCGACGACGACGGCACCGTCCTCGCGCCGATCGACCACGACCTCGGGCCCGAGCTCGTCGGTCACCCACGCGGCACGGGCGGCGTCGACGAGGACGCGTGCAGCCACGGGCTGATCCTCCCCGAACCGGAGCGGATCGTCCCGCACGAACCGTGATGGGTCCACGTCGGCAGGCGGGACGAACGCCCCGGGAGCACCCACCTCGGGTCGCCCGTCGATCCGGTCGATGCGGAACGATCGGGGCGCGTCTCGGTCGACGTCACGTCCGACGACGTACCAGTGCCCGATCCGGTGCACGACACCGTACGGCTCCAGCTTCCGCTCGTCGTCGCGATAACGAAAGGTCAGCACGCGCCGACGGGAGACCGCGTCGAAGCAGTCGGGCAGCGCTGGCGTCACCTCGAGCTGCGCCAGCGGCGGCGCCGCTGCTCCCTCGGCCCCGCCGAGCTTGGACAGACCGGCATGCGCCGCGCCTCCCTCGAGGCGAACGGCCGTGACCGCGACGTGCAGCGCGGCACGCTCGTCGTCAGAGAGGGCGAGGTCGGGCAGGTAGTAGTCGTCGGGTCGGATCCGGTAGCCGGTCTCGCCGCCGAGCGAGTCGACGCTCTCCACGCTCACCGGGACACCGAGCTCCCGCAGCGTCTCCTTGTCCCGCTCGAAGGCACGTCGTCGCGCCGTCTTGTCGTCGGGGTATGCCGGTTCGAGTCGCTCCGCGAGGTCGTCGAGCGTCAGCGGGCGCCGGGTCTCGAGGAGCGTCGCGGTGAGGTTGAGGAGGCGCTCCAGGCGTTCGCTCACGGCTGCACCCGGATCCGGCGACCGCGACGATCCACCGCGACGACCCCTGCAGCGGCCGCGGCTTCGAACAGCACAGGGTCGGCCGCGGCCGGCCGGCCCATCGAGATGATGTCGAGGTCATGGGCCGCGAACCGGTCGAGCACGCCGATCGGGGCCACGTCGACGAGATCGTGGCGGGCGTCGAGCCCCGCGTCGCGCAGGTCGATCCGCAGGTGCGCCTCTTCCTCACCACCGACCGTCGGGACCGGGACGACGACCCGGGACCGACAGGCGAGGCGCAGCGCGGTCGCGCTGTGGTGCGAGAGCCCGAGATGACGGGCGCGCGGATCGGCGAAGCTCACCCGCAGCGCCGCGATCGGAACGCCACCGAGCGCAGCCGCCGCGTCGAGGATCGGGCCGACCTCCATGCCCGAGAACCCCAGGCGCGTGTTCGTCCCGACGATCCCTGGACCCATCGCCACCACGACGACGTCGGCGCCCGCGGCGTGACGGGCCACGGCCAGCGCGGAGAAGATCGACACCGCCTCGTAGTCGCCGCCGAACGCATGGCCGCAGGTGATCGTCGCATCGATGAGGTTGCGCTCACGCAGTCCGGCCACGAGGTCCGACAGCGCGATCGGCAGCCCGGCACCGTCGGTCATCACGTACACGACGCGGGCATCGGGTGCCAGGTCCTTGACTGCCACCGCGACGGCCGGCACCTGGCTGTGGAGCGCGGCGGCGACGACCGGGACCCCGTCGACGGACTCGATCTCCGCGAGGTGCTCGAGGTGCTCCTCGGTGCTGCCCACGTCGGCCTGGAGGCTCGTGTACCGGCCCTTGATGATGTGACCAGGCCCGCGTTCGCTCCATCCGTCGCGCGCGAGGTTCCAGTGCACGACGTGCCATCCGCCGGTGCCCAGGCCCAGCTCGACCGCGGTCGTGTTGACGACCACGGGGTCACCGACCGCAACGGTCCCCGTGAGCTGGGTGAGGACGTACGCACGGGCCGGCCCGTCTTCGAGCGACACCTCGACCCGCTGGAGGCCGGCGCGCTCTTCGAGCAGCCGCAGCACGGCTCCCGTGCGGAAGGAGGGCACGCGGTTCCTCGGGTCGGTCCGACTACAGCGACGCGATGAGCCGCTCGACGCGCTCGTCGCGCGACTTGAACGGGTCCTTGCAGAGGACTGTGCGCTGCGCCTGGTCGTTGAGCTTGAGGTGCACCCAGTCGACCGTGTAGTCGCGCTTGCGCTCCTTGGCCCGCTTGATGAAGGCGCCGCGCAGCCGAGCGCGGGTCGTCTGGGGCGGCGTGCTCACCGCGGTCTCGATCTCCTCATCTGTCGCGGTGCGCTCCACCTGGCCGCGCCGTTCGAGCAGGTAGTAGAGGGATCGCGATCGCGTGACGTCGTGGTACGCGAGGTCGACGAGCGCGACCCGGGGGTGGGTCAGCGGCAGGTCGTGACGCTCGCGGTACGCCTCCAACAGGTGATGCTTGACGACCCAGTCGACCTCGGTGGTGAGCTTCAGCGGGTCGCTCTCGAGGTGGGTCATGACGTGCTCCCACATCTCGAGTGCGCGCTGCTCGAGCGGGCTGAGCCCGTACTTCTCGGCGAACGTGAGCGCCCGAGTCAGGTACTCGGCCTGGATCTCGACCGCGGAGAGCTCGCGCCCGTTGGCGAGCCGGACCCGCCGACGACAGGTCATGTCGTGGCTGATCTCGCGGATGGCGCGGATCGGGTTCTCCAGTGTGAGGTCCCGCCAGGGAGTGGGGTCCTCCTCGAGGATGCGCAGGATGATCGACGCGGCACCGAGCTTCAAGAACGTGGCGTACTCGCTCATGTTCGAGTCGCCGACGATCACGTGCAGCCGACGGAACCGCTCGGCGTCGGCGTGGGGCTCGTCGCGGGTGTTGATGATCGGGCGCGACCTGGTCGTCGCGCTCGATACGCCCTCCCAGATGTGTTCCGCCCGCTGGGAGATGCAGTACATCGCACCCCGAGCGGTCTGCAGGACCTTTCCGGCCCCGGCATAGACCTGGCGGGTGACGAGGAACGGGATCAGGACGTCGGTGAACTTCGTGAAGTCGCCGTCGCGCTCGACGAGGTAGTTCTCGTGGCAGCCGTAGGAGTTCCCCGCCGAGTCGGTGTTGTTCTTGAAGAGGAAGACCTCGCCGCGGATCCCCTCCTCACGGAGACGCTGCTCGGCGCTGCGGACGAGTCCCTCCAGGATCCGCTCCCCCGCCTTGTCGTGCACGACGAGGTCGGCGATGGAGTCGCACTCCGGGGTCGCGTACTCGGGATGGCTCCCGACGTCGAGGTACAGGCGCGCGCCGTTCTCGAGGAAGACGTTGCTGGACCGGCCCCACGAGACGACGCGTCGGAACAGGTAGCGGGCGACCTCGTCAGGGCTGAGACGGCGCTGCCCCCGGAGGGTGCACGTCACTCCGTACTCGTTCTCGAGGCCGAAGATCCGCCGTTCCACGTCCCGATGGTACCGGCCGACGGGGCCATACCCGTCGCACCGGTTCCTCGGGACGTGATGACGCCGGCCGCAGCGGGCTCGTCGGCGAAGTCGGCGATGACCTCGCTGTACGCGGTGCACAGGGTCTTCGCGTATTCGGCCGCCGGCACCTTCTTCGCCTTGCTCGCGACGGTCGCTCCGGCGCCGGCCTAGCTCACGGCTCCGACGGCGGCGATCGCGACAACCGCCACCATGCGTGCTGATGTCGTCACAGAGCCGCTCCTCGGTTCGATGGGCGGCCCGAAGGTCGAACGGGACGGACTGGTGACGGCCCGGCGCCTGTCGCGCCTACGCGCGCGGACCGGCCCAGGGAATCGCGGTCATGTGCTCACCGCGCCCGCGAGCACCTCGTCCAGCGCTTCGCCCTTCACCCGGCCGAAGGCACGGCGGGCCTTCGCGCGGTCGAGCACGCCGACCTCGAGCTGGTCGGCGCCGAGCGGCGGGGCGTCGGCACCGGCGAGCACAGCCGCGCCGAGCCGGATCGCGTCGTCACGGTGCATGCCGTCTCGGAACTGGGCCTGGAGGATCTCGTCGATCGCCTCGGCCTGGCCGCCGAGGACCGTGCAGCCCTCCTCGTCCATCACCGTGCCGTCGTAGAGGATGTGGAAGAGGGAGTCGTCCTCGACCGTGGTCCCGACCTGGGCGACGAGGATCTCGACCTCGTACGGCTTCATCTCGTGGGTGAACACCTGTCCGAGCGTCTGCGCGTACGCGTTCGCGAGTGCCCGCGCGTTCACGTCCTCTCGGGCGAACGAGTACCCCTTGATGTCGGCCTGGCGCACGCCGGCGATGCGGAGCATCTCGAACTCGTTGTACTTGCCGACCCCGGCGAACGCGATGCGATCGTAGATCTCGCTGATCTTGTTGAGGGTGCGGGACGGGTTCTCGGCGATGATGACGACGCCCTCGACGGTGCTCAACGCGACGAGGCTCTTGCCGCGCGCGATCCCCTTGCGCGCGTAGTCGGCGCGGTCCTTCATCACCTGTTCCGGCGAGACGTAGAACGGCATCGTCACAGGCCCGCTCCCTCCTCGCGCCCACCGACCTGCGCCTCGGCGCGGGTCGCGATCTCGTCGTCGGCGACGGCCGCGTAGCCGTTCGCGTCGATCACCGCCATGGTCGGGAAGATCCGACGCACGAGGTCGGGGCCTCCCGTCGCGGCGTCCTCGTCGGCAGCCGCGAACAGCGCGCGAAGCGCGAGGTCGACGGTGTCGTCACGAGTGATCGTCTCGGTCCATTGGGCCTTGATCCAGTTCCGGGCGTGCACGCCGCCGGACCCGTTGGCCTGGAAGTCGGCTTCCTCGTACTTGCCGCCGGTGACGTCGTAGCTGAACACCCGCCCCGCCACGCGGCGGTCGTCGAATCCGGCGAACAGCGGGATGACGACGAGGCCCTGCATCGCGGCCGGAAGGTTCGTGCGCACGAGCATCGCGAGCTGGTTGGCCTTGCCCTCGAGCGACAGGAGCTCACCCTCGATCTTCTCGTAGTGCTCGAGCTGGGTCTGGAAGAGCCGGACCATGTCGACGGCCGGCCCCGCGGCGCCGGCGATCGCGATGCCCGAGTAGTCGTCGGCCGGGAACACCTTCTCGATCCGGCGGCTGGCGATCGTCATCCCCGCGGTCGCACGCCGGTCGCCGGCCATGACCACCCCGCTCGCGAAGCGGATCGCCACGACGGTGGTGCCGTGCACGATCTCCGGCATGGTCGCCGCCGCCGCAACGGCGCCGGCGGGCGGGGCGTCGGGCGCGACCCGGCGCAGCAGGTCGTGGAAGGACGCGCCGGGATCGGTCCCGGACGCGAAGAACGGCAGCGGTGAGTCGCTCATCAGGGAGGAGAGCCTACCCGGAGGCCTGCACGAGCCCCCACGCCCGGTCGAGGGTCGCCCCGTCGAGTCCGTCGGTGCGGGTCAGATACGCGACTGCAGCGAGGAGCGCGTCGACGTCGTCACGGAGCTGTCCGAGACCACCGTTGCAGTTGCAGCACAGAACCCCTCGGACCTGGCCGGTCACGTGGTCATGGTCGACCTGCTCGGGATCGGGTCGGACACAGATGGGGCACCGTCTCCCTTGCACCTCGATCATCGCCTCGACGTCAACCGCGCCGATGCCGTACCGGCGCGTGAGGTGATCGTGCCGACTTCCTCCACGGAGCCGCTGGTGGTACTTCCGACCACGTAGCGTGTCTATTGGCCGCCTTTCTGTACGTAGCTCTTCACAAAGTCCTCGGCATTCTCCTCGAGGACCTCGTCGATCTCGTCGAGGAGGTCGTCGAGCTCGCCCTTGAGCTTCTCGCCGCGCTCGCTGGGCGCGGTGGTGACGTCGGCAGTCTCGTCGACGCGCTCCTTGGGGGCGGGCTTCTGCTTGCGCTGTTGCTCGGGCATCGTGTCGATCCTCAGTCCTGGTGCGGGGTTCGTGGTGCTGACGGGGGTGTGCGGTCCTCAGCCCGAGAGTCGGGAGACGAGCTCCGCGGGTGATGCCGATGTGGCCAACAGTCCCTCCACGTGCTCCCGGGTGCCGCGGAGCGGCTCCATCATGGGGATCCGCTTCAGCGGGTCCGAGCCCACGTCGAGGATGATGCTGTCCCAGTTTGCCGCAACGACGGCGTCGGGCCAACGCGCGAGGCAACCGCCCCGGAAGAACGCCCTCGTGCTGTCCGGGGGACGGGTCGTCGCCGCCATCACGTCGGCCTCGTCGAGGATGCGCTCGACGGTCCCGGACTGCACCAGGCGCTCGTACAGGGAGCGTTCCGGGCGCACATCGCTGTACTGGAGGTCGAGGAGCGCGAGCTTGGCGTCGTCCCAGCCGATGCCATCGCGCTCGACGTAGGCCTCCAGGAGGTTCCACTTCGTGACCCAGTCGAGCTGGCCGTCGAGCGTGCGCGGATCGTGCTCGAGGCCGGCGAGCACGGACTCCCAGCGGGCGAGCACCTGCCCGCCGACCTCGGACCCACCACAGGCCTCCAGCCCTGTCTCGTCGGCGTACTTCTGCGCGAGCCGCAGGTACTCCCACTGGAGCTCGACGGCGGTCATCCGGCTGCCGTCGGCGAGCTCGACCGTGGCCTTGCACGTCGGATCGTGCGACACGGTGCGGATCGCGCCGACCGGACCGGCGACCGAGAAGTCCTTGCGACCCCCGCGGGCGGCACCGGACTCGAAGAACTCGTCCTCGGCCATCGCGAGGACGATCGCAGTCGTGCCGACCTTCAGGAACGTCGCGATCTCGCACAGGTTCGCGTCGCCGACGATGACATGGAGGCGACGGTAGAGCTGCGGGTCGGCGTGCGGCTCGTCGCGTGTGTTCACGATCGGGCGCTTCAGCGTGGTCTCGAGCCCCACCTCCTCCTCGAAGAAGTCGGCGCGCTGGCTGATCTGGTAGTCGACCGCGGCTGCGCCGTTCTCGGACCCGACCTTGCCGGCGCCGGTGAAGACCTGCCGGGTGACGAACCAGGGCAGCATGTGCCGCACCAGCGCGGCGAACGGGAGGTGGCGGTCGATGAGGTAGTTCTCATGGGTCCCGTAGCTGTTGCCCTTGCCGTCGGAGTTGTTCTTGTAGACGACGACCTCCTGGCCGTCGTCGAGGAGGGAGCGGGCCGCCTGCATCGAACGGGCGAGGATGCGCTCCCCCGCCTTGTCGGCCAGGGTCAGCTCGAGCGCGTCGAGGCACTCGGGGGTGGAGTACTCGGGATGTGCGTGGTCGACGTAGTACCGGGCACCGTTCGTGAGGACGGTGTTGACGAGGTGGGTGTCGATCTCGGGCGGCTGGGCGCCGGGCCGGGCCATGCCGCGGGCGTCGACGCCCGGCGACTCGTCCTCGAAGTCCCAGCCGACCTTGTGGTGCTCGGCGTAGCCGTTGATCAGCACCGAGGAGGCGAGGACCGGGTTCGGGTCGGCCGCGCCGCGCAGCACGACCCCGTACTCCGTCTCGATGCCGCAGACCTTCGGTACCGCCACACCACCAGCCTACCGGCGGGCACCGGTCGTTTCGGCTGTCTACCGTGGTCCCGTGACCGTCTCGATCTCGCTCGACTGCAACGACCTCGACGCGCAAACCCACTTCTGGTGCGAAGCACTGGAGTACGAGGAGTTCGACCCGGCACCGATGCGGCTCGAGCGACGCGATGCCCGGCGCTCCCACGTCGGCTCGCTCGCGGCGACGGCGACATCGCCGGCGCTCCGGTGGATCATCGTGCTCGACCCCGAGGGGAACGAGTTCTGCGTGCAGCAGGTTGACCGGACGGCGCCCGGCTAGAGGTACTGCCCCGTGGCGACGCGCTCGATCTGCCGACCGCCCTGGGCGTCGTCGCCCTCGGACATGAGCGTGCGCACATAGACGATCCGCTCGCCCTTCTTTCCCGAGATCTTCGCCCAGTCGTCCGGGTTCGTGGTGTTGGGCAGATCCTCGTGCTCGCGGAACTCCTGCGTGATCGACTCGAGCAGGTCCTCGGCGCAGATGCCGCTCGCGCCACCGTCGATCTGGCGCTTGATCGAGAGCTTCTTGGCGCGACGCACGATGTTCTCGATCATGGCCCCGGACGCGAAGTCCTTGAAGTAGAGGACCTCTTTGTCACCGTTCTGGTAGGTGACCTCCAGAAAGCGGTTGGAGTCGTCGTCGGCATACATGCGCTCGACCGCGGCGTCGATCATCGCGGTGACCGCGTCACCGACGGCGCCGTGGGCCTCCTGCTCCGCCGCGGCGATCGGGAGGTCGGGGGTGAGGTACTGGGCGAAGATCTTCGCCGCTGCGAGCTCGTCGGGGCGCTCGATCTTGATCTTCACGTCGAGACGCCCGGGGCGCAGGATGGCGGGGTCGATGAGGTCCTCACGGTTCGAGGCGCCGATCACGATCACGTTCTTCAGGCTCTCGACGCCGTCGATCTCGGCCAGCAGCTGCGGGACGATCGTGCTCTCGATGTCGGACGAGATGCCGGTCCCGCGAGTGCGGAAGAGCGAGTCCATCTCGTCGAAGAACACGATCACCGGCACGCCCTCTTCGGACTTCTCACGCGCTCGCTGGAAGATCAGGCGGATCTGGCGCTCGGTCTCGCCGACGTACTTGTTGAGGAGCTCGGGGCCCTTGATGTTGAGGAAGTACGAGCGCGTGTTCTCGTTGCCGGTCTTCTCCGCGACGCGCTTGGCGAGCGAGTTCGCGACCGCCTTCGCGATGAGGGTCTTTCCACACCCTGGAGGTCCGTACAGGAGGATCCCCTTCGGCGGCTGGAGCCGGTGCTCGTGGAACATCTCCGCGTAGAGATACGGCAGCTCCACCGCGTCCTGGATCGCTTCGATCTGCTCGTCGAGGCCGCCCACGTCGTCGTAGGTGACGTCGGGGACCTCCTCGAGCACGAGCTCCTCGATCTCGGGGCGCGGGAGCCGTTCGACGACCAGACCCGACCGGGCGTCGAGCAAGAGGTGGTCGCCGGCGCGCAGTCGCTCACCGAGCAGCGTCCCGGCGAGCTCGCACACGCGCTCCTCGTCGGCCCGCCCCACCACCAGGACGCGCGTCGCGTCCTCGAGCAGCTCCTTGATCACGACCACCTCGCCGGAGACCTCGACGCCCCGCGCGAGGACCACGTTGAGCGACTCGTTCAGGACGACCTCCTGCCCGCGGTCGAGCGCCTCGAGGTCGACCTCAGGGTGCACGGAGACGCGCATCTTGCGTCCGGCGCTGAAGACGTCGACGGTCCCGTCGTCGTTGGCCGCGAGGAAGGTGCCGTACGCAGACGGCGGCATCGTGAGCTTCTCGACCTCCTCGCGCAGCGCGGCGATGTGCTCGCGCGCCTCGCGCAGGGTGGCCGAGAGCCGTTCGTTCTGGGAGACCGCCTGGGCGAGCTGACCCTTGGCCTCCAGCAGGCGCTCCTCGAGGCTCCGGACGCGTTTGGGCGCGTCCTGGAGGCGTCGCCGCAGGACCACGACCTCCTCCTCGAGGGCCTTGGCCTGCGCCTGGAGCTCCCCGACCTGGCGCTCGTACTCGGCGAGGCGCCGTTCGTGCTCCTCCGACACCTGTCACCTCCTGCCGGCGAGATCCGGCCCGCGCGGACCTTACACCGGAGCCCCCCGGGGACCCGCGCACCTTCCGCAGGCCCATTTCCCGCCGTCGGGTGCATTTCCCCGGTCTCCGCTTGAGAAATAGATCCCGCTCGTCTACGCTTCGGGGGCACGGCGCACCCCCGCGTCGTGCGGACACCACCCCGACCCGGGCTCCGGCCCCGGTCGTCGTTCCCAAGAGGAGCTGCCCCCGATGAAGGTCTGGATCGATCAGGACCTCTGCACCGGCGACGGTCTCTGCGAGGAGATCGCCCCCGACGTGTTCACGCTGCTCGACGACGGGCTGGCGTACGTCAAGGAGGGCTCCAAGGTATTCAGCGACCCCGGTGGCGCCGAGGGACTCGCGAACATCCCCGACGGTCAGCTCGACGCCGTCGTGGAGTCCGCCGAGGAGTGCCCCGGCGAGTGCATCTTCATCGAGGCGGACTGACGTCCGAGCACAGGGTGCCCCCGGCACCCTCCGCGTCCTCGACCACCGTCCACCCGTCCGGCCCCGTCGGCGAGCTCGTCAAGCCGCTACTGCGCGGCGTCAGTCACCAGTGGGGTGCCCTCGTCTTCGCGATCGCCGGCGTCGTGCTCGTCGTCGACGCACCTGCGAGCGCGCGACCCACGCTCGCGATCTACGCCGTCTGCATCACCGCGATGCTCGCGACGAGCGCGCTCTACCACCGCGGGCGTTGGACGGAACACGGCACGGCGGTGATGCGCAAGGCCGACCACTCGGGGATCTTCCTGGCCATCGCCGGCACCTACACCCCGCTGTCATGGTTGGCCCTCGACCACTGGACCCGGTGGGGTGTGCTCCTGCCGGTCTGGCTGCTCGCGGTCGCGGGGATCGTGCTCGAGTGGCTCCCTTTCGAGCCGCCAAGGGGCTACGTGACCACCGTGTACGTGACACTCGGCTGGATCGCGGTCATCGCGATGCCGTCCGTCTGGTCCGATCTCGGTGTAGCGGGCTTCGCGCTGATCGTCGGTGCCGGTCTCCTCTACACGGTCGGCGCGTTCGTGCACGCGTTCCACTGGCCCGACCCGTGGCCGGCCATCTTCGGATACCACGAGATCTGGCACGTCTTCGTGCTCGTGGCCGCGGCGATGCATTTCGCGTGCATCGCGTTCATCGTGGTCTGACGGCGTCGGCTGGGCGCGTCAGCCGACGAGGCACCGACCGGTGTCCACCGCGGACTGCGTCCCGCGAGCCGAGAACGACGCGAGACCTATTTCGATCTCCTCGTCCGTGAGCGCGTATGCCGTGATGGTGCTCCCCGGGTCGACCGCGAACGCCAGCCCGACGACCACGCCGGCCTGGTCGATCAGCGGCCCACCGGAGTCGCCGGGCTCGAGCTGCGCTGCGAGCACGAAGATCGTCCGGCTCGTGCGCGACTCGCGGTAGATGTCGGTGCCGTTCGCGGTGATCTCCTCGGCGATCCGCGCCGGCGACTCGAGCTGGGTGCCGCCACCGGGGTAACCGATCACCGAGCCGGTGGCGTCGACCGCGGTCGAGCCCCGAGCCAGTGGCGCGAGACCGAGACCCGGCGCGCGTACCAGCGCGAGGTCGCGTGCCGGGTCGAAACCGACGACCGACCCGGTGACGCGGCGACCGCCGGCCGTCGACACCGTCGTCGCGGCCTCCCCCGCGACGACGTGTGCGTTCGTGAGGACCAGGTCCTCGGCCACGACCACACCACTCCCCTGCTGCAGCCGGGTGCAGGCCTCGCCGTCCAGCCGGACGACCGACGCCCGCACGCCCGCGAGCACCTCGGGTGCGAGGCCGCCCTCCGGTGGCGGTCCTGCGTCCGGCGACGTGAGACGCGCGAACACCTCCGGGAACGGTGCGTCGCCGACGAGCCGGCCCAGGGCCGACAGCGAGTTCGGAGGGGCCGGCGCGAGTCGGTCGAGCGCGCGCACGATCACGGATCCCCGGGTGGCGCGTGCGGGCCACCCCGGGGCGCTCGAGAGCGCCGGGGTCAGGAGCCAGATACCGATCACCACGAGGGCCAGCCCCGCGCCCGCGCCGAGTGACCGATCGAGGATCCCGCGGGTCAGGTGGGTCGGCAGCCAGCGGCGGACGAGCACACCGAGGAACGTGCCCGCGATCTGGCCGAGCAGCGACACCAGCACGAGGAACGCGAGCGCTCCGAGGAGTCGGGTCCGTGGCGTGGAGTCCCGCAGCGCGTTGGCGACATCGTCGACGAAGAGCGCGGCGATCACCCCACCGATGACGAGCCCCACCCATCCGAGTGCTCGCGCGGCGAACCCACCCCGCCATCCGGCGTAGGCGACGCCGATCGCGAAGAACAGCAGCGCCGCGTCGAGCAGGTTCACCCGGGCGGGACGAGGAGCCGGGCGAACGTGAGGAAGCCGGTGTGGGCCACCATCCGGTGGTCCGGACGCACCGACTGTCCGTCGATGTGCCAGGACCGCTGGAGGACCTCGATGGTCTGGGCGAGGCCGAACGCCGACTCCTCGAGCGTCTCGTGCAGCCGCGCCACCTGGAGGATGGTCGGGAGGTACGCGAGCAGGATGCCCCCGGGGAGCAGCGCCCGGGCTGCGTGCTCGACGACCCGCCACGGCTCGGGGAGGTCGAGCATCACCCGGTCGAGGTCGACGACGTCGATCCCCTCATAGGCGTCGCGGACCTCGACGCGGAGCGGCACGTCCGCTCCGAGCATCCCTTCGACGTTCCTCCGGGCACGGTCCGCGAAGTCCTCGCGCAGCTCGTAGCCGATCACCCCACCGGTCGGGCCCACCGCGCGCAGCAGCGCCATCGTGAGAGCACCCGAGCCCACCCCGGACTCGAGCACCCGGGCTCCGGGGAAGATGTCCGCGTGCATCACGATCGGGCCGAGGTCCTTCGGGTAGATCACCTGCGCGCCGCGTGGCATCTCGAGGACGTACTCGGCGAGGGTCGGGCGCAGGCCGACGAGACGCGCACCCTTCGTGGTGCGCACGGTGGTGCCGTCGGGCTTGCCGATGAGGTCGTCGTGGCGCAGCACGCCCGCATGGGTGTGGAACTCCCCCCCGGTGGCGAGCGCGACGAGGTGACGGCGTCGCTTGTTGTCGATCAAGAGGACGTTGTCCCCGGGTCGGAACGGGCCCCGCTGGGTGGGAACGGTCACGACGCCCGTTCCCGGAGCTTGCAGAACGCGCACACGCCGCCCGGGGTGGGCGCACCGCACGACGTGCACGGCACCAGGCCCGCGCGCTCCTCCGCGCCTTCCTCGTGGAACCGCTCGTGCCCACGCGCGAGATATCCGAACATGAAGGAGGCCTTCGCCCCGGGCGATCGGTCCTCCAGCGAGTTCAGGATCTCCTTGTACCCGAGGTGACGGTTGCCGGCCGCCATCGGGCACTCCTCGACCTGGTAGTCGATCCCCTGCACCACGCAGTACGCGGCCATCTCCCGCTCCCCCATGCGCACGAGCGGCTTCACCTTGCGCGCGAAGCCCTCCGCGGCCGGGAGCACGGGATGCTGGCGACCGAGGTAGCTCACGTCCCAGCGAAGCACGTTGCCGAGGAGCACCGCGGCTTCGTCGTCGAGGTTGTGGCCCGTCGCCACGACGTCGTACCCGAGCTCGACGGCATGGCGGTTGAAGAGATGCCGCTTCGAGAGACCACACGATCCGCACGGCGAGCGATGCGTCGCGGCGGCGGCATCCGGGATCGTGAACCCGAAGTCCGCGCCGAGCTCGACCTCATGGAGCGTGAGCGACCGATCGGCAGCGAACGCGCGCGCGTAGCGACCCGACTCGTCGGAGTAGTCGTCGATGCCCAGTCCGAGGTAGAGCCCGTCGGCCTCGTAGCCGAGCCGGACGAGGAGGTCCCACAGGGCGAGCGAGTCCTTGCCCCCGGAGACCGCGACGAGGATCCGGTCGTCAGCGGTGAACATGTCGTACTCGTGCACCGAGCGCCGCACCTGCTCTTCGCAGTGCGCGACGAGGTGCTCCGGGCAGAACGCCGCATTGTGCCGACGGATGTCGATCGCCGCGGGTCCCCGGCACACGCGGCACTTCATGCGCTCGCGCCCCCGGAGATGACCGGTCTGATCTCCACGGTGGCCGAGTCCTCGAGGCGCGCATCACGCGGGACGAGCTCGTCACCGGCGATGACGAGGACCGACTCCGGGTTGATGTCGAGCCGCTGGAGCAGCGCAACCACCGTCATCGGCCCGCGGAGCTCGACCTCACGCCGAGGGTTGCGCAACGTGATCTTCATCGGTGCGATCGGTCGTCAGTCGCGCGGCGCGGGGACGGTCCGGATCTCGACGGCCTCACCGGGCCGCAGCTCGAACCGCTCGACCGCCGGCGGTTCGGCGAGGAGACGACGGAGCACACGGATGGCAGTCGCGGCGATGCCGATCCAGAGCCAGGCCTGCGATCCGTCGCGCGTCCCTCGGCGAAGGCCCGTGCGCGAGAGCCGGACGATGAGCTGGTTCACCGGCCTCAGATCCGACGGATCTCGACGACCGTCCGGCGCTTGCGGCCGCGGCGGCGTCCCAGGAGGTAGGCGACGAGGACACCGAGCAGCGCCAGTCCCACGACCGCGGCGATCCCGGCACCCTTGGCGGCGTCGGCGCCCGCCTCGGTGCCGCCCTGGATCTCGCGCAGCTTCGACTCGATGTCGGCCCGCGTGATCGGGCGGCGAGTGGTCGGGTGAGACGTTCGCCTCGGGCTCATCGGTGCTCCTTGCGGTCGCGCCAGCCTGTTCGGGTCTTCCATGTGAGCGCTCCCCCGAGGAGCATCACGACGACGACGATCCCGTACGGCGCCCACGACCAGTCCCCCGTGAACGTGGTCCCCGTCTCCGTCTGGAGGGCCCGCAGGCCACCGACCCCGAGGAGCACGACCCCGAGCCCCAGGAGGAAGGCGCCCACGATGCCGAAGGCCAGGTACCGGCCGAGGTTGCGGAGCGGGACGACCGTCTCCTGCTTCACGTAGTCGACGACCAGCTCCTTGAGCTCCAGGACCAGCTGCGGCAAGGGCGCGCTCGCCGACGCAGGCGGAGCGGAGGCGGACGTGTCGGACATCCCGCCGAGTCTAGAGCGGGGCACCGAGTCGAGCGCGGGCCGATCTACGGGGTGCCGGCGGCGTCCGGACGTGGGACGAGCGTGTCGGCAGGCGGTGCGTCCGGGTACGTCGCGATCACCGCGGCGATCCGGGCCCGCAGGTCGACACCGCCCTGCTCCGTGAACGCGCCGTTCGCCACGAACGCGAAGCGCAGCGATCGGCCGACGTCGAGCAGGCCGGCGAGACCGGTGACGCCGTCGAGCGACCCGGTCTTGGCTCGCAGCTTCCCGTCGAGTGGCGTGCCGCGGAACTCGTCGACGAGCGTTCCCGACTGGCCCGCGACGGGCATCCCGTTCCAGAGTGCGGCGAACTCGGGTCGGCTTCCCAGCCCCAGCGCGGCCGCGAGGACCCCACAGGTCGTCCGATTGCCGCGGTCGAGCCCCGACCCGTCGACGACGACGGCGCCGGTCGGGTCGATCCCGAGCTCGCCCAGCTCCGCGACCAGTGCGGTCGCCCCGGCGTCGGTGCTCCCGGCCTGGGCCACGCGCACGCCGATCTCGCGCAGCAGCATCTCCGAGCCCAGGTTGTCGCTGGCGCGCAGGATCGTGGCGGCGATGTCGGAGATCGGTGCCGACGCGACCGTGGCGACCTCCACGCCCTCGGCGGGTGCCGTGCCGCGCCCGGCGGACCGACCGACCGTGACGCCGCGCTCCGCCAGCATCGAGGTCAGCTGCTCCACGGCGTACAGGCCAGGATCCTCGACGGGATCGGGCTGGGGTCGGAAGGCCCGGAACCCGCGATCCACGGTGAGCGCACCAACGGGGCCGATCTGGCCGTCGGTCCGATACGAGTCCCTCCACGTCGGCAGGTACCGGAGGCCGTCGTAGCGAGAGTCGTCGGCGACGATCCCGCCGGGGATGCGCTTCACCCCGGCTGCGACGATCCCGTCGGCGAGCGTCGCCAGCGGAGTGATCTTCGTGCCCCGGGTCTCGGCGACGGCGTCGAACTCGGCCTGGAGCGCGGGGGTGCCGAGCTGGGCATCGCCTCCGCCGACCAGGAACAGCTTCTCGACGACCCCATCGACCGGGGCGGTTGCCGCGATGGCTCGGGTCTGCAGGGTGGCGTCGGGGCCGAGGACAGCGAGCGCGACCGCGACGGTGAGGATCTTCTGGGTCGACGCGGGGATCAGCGGCACGTCGGAGCCGATCGATGCGATCGCCGCACCGCCGGAGTCGACGACCACACACGCCGGCGTCGCACCGAGGGCCTCGGCCAATGCCGTCTGGAGCCGTTGAGCGCCGACCGCGTCGACGATCGGCTGGGGAACCCGTCTGGCCGACCAGGCGGCCGTGCGCACGCCGACGTCCGCACGCGCCGAGGCCGGTCGCGCACCGTCGCTCGTCGCGAGGGCCAGTACGGCGCACGCGATCCCGACGACCGCGAGCAGCGCCGCCATCGTGCGGGTGGGGCTCACGTTCCCTCGCGTCGCCTTCGATGACGCGCGTATCGCCAGAGGTGTTCGAGCGCGCGCACGGCGCGGGGACCCGTCGGGTAGCAGTACCGCCCGGTCGCGCGCACCGTCGCCGGACCGGGGTTCGACGGATCGGCGAGCGCCAGCTCGGTCGCGGTGAGGATCGGCTTGCCCGAGGCAGCGCTCGCAGCGTCGGCCGCGTCGGCGAACCGCGCGTCCTGGCGCTCGTGGTAGGCAACGATCCGCTCGATCCCCTCGTCGGAGCCGAACCGACCCTCGCGCATGAGACGCGCCTGGTTCGACTGGATCCCGACCCCGAGGTAGACGACGGCATCGATCTCGGGGCTCTGGGCCACCAGGTCCAGCACCTCGGGGATGGTGTCGCGGGTCTCACCCCCCGCGAGATCGATCGGGTTGTTCCGGCTCCATCGGGGTGGCAGTCGTTCGTCGATCGCGGCGCGCAGCGATGTGGGGAGCTCGACCAGGTCGAGCTCCGAGGACGCGATCGCGTCGGCGGTGACCACTCCCCAGCCGCCGGCGGTGGTGAGCACCGCGACGCGCGGTCCCCGTGGGAGCGGCGAGGTCGCGAACGCCGCAGCGGCGTCGAACGCCTCCTCGACGCTCCGCGCACGCGTCGCACCCGCCTGCCGGCACATCCCGTCGAACACCCGGTCGTCGGTCGCGAGCGCACCGGTGTGGGACGCGGCTGCGCGTTGGCCCCCCGCGGTCGCGCCGCCCTTGAGGAGCACGACCGGCATCCGCGCCGTGACCTCGCCGAGCCGACGTGCGAACCCAGTGCCGTCCGCGATCCCTTCGACATACGCGAGTCCGACGCGCGTCTCGTCGTCGGATGCGTAGTACTCGAGGAGGTCGGGGACGCTGAGCGCAGCCGCGTTCCCCGCCGAGACTGCACGACTCACGCCGACGCCGGACGCGCGGGCGAAGTTCTGGAACGACGAGACGAAGTTCCCTGACTGGCTCACGATCCCGATCGCTCCGCGTGGCGGGTAGGGCGCGACGATCTGGGCGCAGAGCCCCACGGGTGTCGACACGAGTCCCTGGCCGTTCGGCCCGGCCACGAGGATGCCGAGCTCGTCGGCGCGAGCGACCAGCTGTGCTTCTGCGGCGCGCCCGTCGTCGCCCGCCTCCGCGTAGCCCCCCGACGTGACGAACACAGCGCGGATCCCCTTGCGGGCGCACGCTTCGAGCACCTCGATGTTGGCGGCGGCGGGCGTGCACACGAACACGAGGTCGACCGTCGCGTCCGCGGGCAGGTCGTCGACCGACATGAGCATCGGCACGCCGAGAACCTCCCCGCCCTCGCGATTGGTGCCGTACACGGGCCCCGCGAAGCCCTGCGTGAGCAGGTTGTGCAGCGCGACGAAGCCGAACTTCGCCGGGTGGCTCGACACGCCGGCGACCAGCACGCCACGCGGCTCGAACAGCGCATCGAGGTGGTCCCGGCTGATGGTCACTCCGCGACCTCCACCAGTGCGTCGACCGCCACCGGCGCACCATCGACGACCAGCAACGGGTTCACGTCGACGCTGCACACGTCGTCCCGGTCCTCGGCGAGCCGGGACAGCCCCAGCAGGACCCGTGCCATCGCGGCGCGGTCGAGGGCGGGCTCACCGCGGAGCGCGCCGAGGAGGGCTTGGGACCCGAGGTCGTCGAGCATCTCGGTCGCGTCCACGGCGCTGAGCGGCACGAGCCGGAACGCGACGTCGCCGAGCGCCTCCGTGAGCACTCCACCGATCCCGACCATCACGCAGCGACCGAACTGGAGATCGACGTGCACACCCGCGATGAGCTCACGGGTCGCGCGCAGCATCGGTGCGACGAGGAGCCCGACGTCGCCGTCCTCGGGCCTGGCGGCCGCCAGGAGCGCGTCCCCCGCGGCCACCACCGCGGCTTCGTCGGCGACCCCGAGCCGCACGAGGCCTCGCTCGGTCTTGTGGGCGATCGCGGACCCGGCCAGCTTCACGACGACCGGGAAGCCGAACCCCGCGGCGGCCTCGGCTGCCTCCGCCGCGGTGGCCACCAGCGCGTCGGGGACGCAGGGGATCTCGTATTGCGCGAGGAGCGCCTTCGACTCGGGCTCGGAGAGCGTCCGCGACACGAGCCGGACCTCAGAGCTGCCGGTCGTGCTCGACCCAGAACTCGTCGCGCAGCGTGCGCTTCAAGAGCTTTCCTGCGTCGGTGCGGGGCAGGGCGTCGCGCACCTCGTAGCCGCGGGGGCGCTTGTAGCCCCCGAGTCGGGCCCCGACGAACTCCGCGAGCTCGTCGGTGTCGATGGACTCCCCCGCCTTGGGTTGCACGATCGCGTACACCGACTCGCCCCACTCGTCGTCGGGGATCCCGAACACGGCGGCGTCGAGGACCGCCGGATGGCCGTACAACACGGCTTCGATCTCCGCCGGGTAGATGTTCACGCCTCCGGAGATGATCATGTCCTTCTTGCGGTCGCGGATCGAGAGGTATCCCTCGGCGTCGACCGACGCGACGTCGCCGACCGACTTCCAACCGCGCGTGTCGTCGTCGGTGCGGTCGAGCTCCGAGAGCTGCTCCGAGCTGCGGTGGTAGCCGTCCATCGCCAGACGTGTGCGGATGAACAGCTCGCCGGGCTCGTCGACGTCGGCGTCGGCGCCGTCGTCGCGCACGATGCGGACCTCGATCGGCCCGTAGGTCTTCCCGCACGAGCCCGGCTTGCGCAGCTGGTCCTCGGGCGGGAGCACGGTGACGACACCGAGCTCGGTGGAGCCGTAGACCTCGTAGAGAAAGCCGTCGCCGAGCTTCTCGACGATCTCCTGCTTGAGCGCGTACGGGACCGGTGCCGCGTTCGCGATCAGGCAGCGCATCGACGACAGATCGGCGCGCGCCAGCTCGCCCGGCGGGAGGCTCACGATGCGCTTGAGCTGTGTCGGGGCCGAGAAGGTGTTCGTCACCCCGTGCTCGGCGACGAGGCGCAGCCACGCCAACGGGTCGAACTTCCGGAGCACGATGACGGGACATCCCATCGTGTGACTCATCGTCGCGAAGGCGAGCGGCCCCGAGTGGTACAGCGGCCCTGTCGTCAGGTGGACCTCGGCGCCCATCTGGAGGCGCAGCTCGCCGAGCAGCGCGAAGACCGTCTCCGGGTCGGTGGTGGTGCGCAGGGCGCCCTTGGGCTTCCCGGTCGTTCCCGACGTGTAGATCATCGACGAGCCGGCGCTCTCGTCGGTCGTGTCGGGCGGTTCGGTCTCCGGCTGGTTGCGGAGCAGGTCGTCCCAGCCGAGGAACCCGGGCGGGGCGTCGCCTCCGAAGACGACGAAGTTCCGGACCTTCGGCAGGTGCTGGCTCACCGACGCGAGGAGCGGGGCCTGCTCGGCGTCGACGACGACGAGCGTCGCGTCGGAGTTGTCGACCACGTACGCCATCTCGTCGGCCGTGAACCGGTACGAGAGCGGGACGGCGGTCAGCCCCGCCTTCCGGGCCGCATGCAGGACCGCGAGCACCTCGAGCGAGTTCGGGCCGCACCACACCATGCGTTCGCCCCGAGCGACGCCGAGCGACGCCAGGGCGTGGGCGAGGCGGTTGACCGTCGCGTTCAGCTCGCCGAAGGTCGTCGCCGATGGCGTGGCTCCGCCGACGGCGTCGACGATGACCGCCGTTCCATGAGGGTTCGCCTCGGCGTGCACCGCCAAGATGTCTGGCACGTCACTCCTGTCCTGCGACGCGTCGGTGCCCCGGACGCGTGCTCGGCTCGTGGGCGCCGTACTCTACCGTCGTGTCCCGAACCACCTGCTCGCGACGTGCCCGAACGCGGTCCTGCTGCCCCCGACCGGCACGGTGAGCCTCTCGATCGTCCTCCCCGCCCACAACGAGGAGGAGCTGCTCGCCGACACGGTCGGCGAGATCGTCGCCGGGATGCGCGCTCGAGCCGAGGAGTTCGAGGTCGTCGTGGTGGAGAACGGCTCGCGCGATCGCACTGCGGCGATCGCGCGCTCCCTCGCCGCCGACGAACCGTCGGTGCGGATGCTGCAGCTCGCCGACGCCGACTACGGCGCCGCGCTGCGGGCTGGTCTCCTGGCCGCGACAGGGGACGTGGTCGTGAACTTCGACGTCGACTACTACGACCTGGGGTTCCTCGACCGCGCGGTCGCGCGCACCCGGTCCGACGGTGGACCCGCAGTGGTCGTCGGGTCGAAACGTGCGCCCGGGGCCGACGACCAGCGCGCGTGGGCGCGGCGCGTCGTCACCTGGGGGTTCGCGACGCTCCTCCGCGGGCTCTTCCGGCTCCGGGTCTCGGACACGCACGGCATGAAGGCGATGCGCCGCGCGGCGGTGAGCCCGCTCGTCGCGGCCTGTCGCTTCGATCGTGACCTGTTCGACACCGAGCTGGTGATCCGCGCCGAGCGAGGGGCGCTCGGGGTCGACGAGATCCCCGTGACGGTCACCGAGCGACGACCGTCGCGGACGTCGATCGTCCGTCGTGTCCCACGGACCCTGATGGGACTCGTGGCGCTCCGCATCGCGATGCGGCGCGAGCTCCGGACCCGGTGACGGACGTCCTCGCCGCAGGTGCCGTCTGCCGTCCGGGCGGACCGGTGGGTGCCGGCGACGCGCTCGGGCCCGGTTGGGTCGCGTTCGACGAGGGCGTCGTCGTCGACGTCGGGCGGGGTGCTCCTCCGCGCGGGGCCACCGACCTCGGTGCCTGCGTGCTCGCGCCCGGCTACGTCGACCTGCAGTGCAACGGCGTCGGATCCGACGACTTCGCCGATGCGGATCGACCGGGGTGGCGTCGTGCAGCGGACACGCTCGCCGGGCACGGCGTCACCTCCTACTGCGCGACGCTCGTCAGCGCGAGCCGCGAGCGCTACGACGCGCCGCTGGCCGTGGCGACCGAGATGCGCGACGCGCCTGGACCGGCGGCCTCCGACTGCCTCGGCGTGCACCTCGAGGGTCCCTTCCTCGGAGACGCACCGGGCGCCCACGACCCGGGCCACCTTGCTCCGGCGGACGCGTCGTGGCTCGGCGACCTGCTGGCGAGCCATCCCGGCCTGGTCCGCATGGTCACGCTCGCCCCCGAGGCCGACCCCTCGTCGGCAACCATCCGCTTCCTCGTCGCGGCCGGCGTCACCGTCGCGCTCGGGCACTCGACCGCCGCCTACGACCGGTGTCGCGCCGCCGCCGACGCGGGCGCCACCGTCGCGACGCACCTCTTCAACGCGATGGGCGCCCTGCACCAACGGGAGCCGGGCCTCGCCGGTGCGGCGCTCGACGACGAGCGTCTGACCCCGACGCTGATCGCGGACCTCGTGCACGTCCACCCCGCGCTCATCCGGCTCGCGTTCGCGCGACGTCCCGACCTCGCGCTCGTCAGCGACAGCGTCGCGACCGGAGGAGCCGTGGTCGCCCGCGATGGCGCGGCGTACCGGATCGACGGCACGCTCGCGGGAGCCACTGCCCTGCTCGACGCCGCGGTCGCGGCCGCGGTGCGGGTCGGCATCGCACCGGCCCGCGCGATCGAGGCGGCGACGAGGATCCCCGCTGCGCTCGTCGGCGAGGACGACCGAGGCCGGCTCGACCCCGGCGCCCGCGCCGACGTCGTCGCGCTCGATCCCAGATCCTTCGGTGTCCGTGCGGTGTGGGTGGCGGGTCGTCCCGTCCACGAACAGCAGTAGGTTCACGACGGATGGCTGCGTTCGCATCCGCGATGTCGATGCACCCCGTGCCGGCCCACGCCGTGGGCGAGACCGCGGGTGAGATGCTCGACCGGCTCGACGGCGATCCCGATCTGGTCGTGTGCTTCGTGTCGTCGCACTTCGTGGGCGCGCTCGACGACATGGTCCACGCGATGCGCAACCTGCTCGATCCGCGCGTGCTCGTCGCCGTGACCACGAGCGGGGTCGTCGGCGGGGGCCACGAGGTCGAGGACGGTCCCGCGGCCGCGGTGTTCGCCGCATCGCTCCCCGACGCGACGGTGACGCCGGCGGCCCTCCGGGCGGTCGACACCCCTGACGGGATGACGATCTCGGGCTGGCCCGACCTCATCGGCGACCCGGAGACGCTCCTGCTGTTCGCCGACCCGTTCTCCTTCCCCATCGACACGTTCCTCCGTCGCCTCCACGACGATCGCCCGGAGCTCGCGGTCATCGGCGGCATGGCATCGGCCGGACCCCGGCCCGGGACGAACAGGCTCGTCGCCGACGAGACCGTGATCGCAGAAGGCGCCGTCGGCGTGTTCCTCCGCGGCGCTTCGGTGGAGCCGGTCGTGTCCCAGGGTTGCCGCCCCGTCGGGACGCCCTTCGTCGCGACCAGCACGCATGGGCGCTTCGTCGACGAGCTCGGTGGACGCCCCGCCGTCGAGCGACTCCAGGAGCTCGCGGCAACGGCGAGCGACGAGGATCGCGCGCTCCTCCAGCACGGACTGCAGCTCGGCATCGTCGTCGACGAGCAGCAGGACGAGTTCGCTCGCGGCGACTTCTTGATCCGCAACGTCATGGGCCTCGACCGCGACACGGGCGCCCTCGCGGTCGGCGACACGGTCGAGATCGGCCAGACGGTCCAGTTCCAGGTGCGCGACGCCGTGTCGGCCGACGAGGACCTCCGTGCCCTCCTCGCCGGCCGAGACGGCGAGGGCGCCCTTCTCTTCACCTGCAACGGACGGGGCCGGGGTCTGTTCGGGACGCCCGACCACGACGCCGGCGTGATCGCCGAGCTGCTCGGTCCGATCCCGCTGGCCGGAGGCTTCTGCGCGGGCGAGGTCGGACCGGTCGGCGGACGGAACTTCGTCCACGGGTTCACCGCCAGCCTGGCCCTGTTCACCTGATCTGATCGGGGTCGATCCGGGCCGGTCCGCGCGCCGTGCGCACGGCCGGACGTCGACGGCCGGGTGTCGACGGCCGGGGTGTCGTCCGCGCGAAGGTGGAGGCGACGAGCGCGCACGAGAGACCAGCCGGCGCACGAGAGAAACCAGCCGGCGCACGAGAGAAAGAGGGACCACGTTGTCGAGGACACAGGCCACCGCACCCGGCGAGCGAGCGACCGACCTCGAGCAGCTGGGGATCGACGTCATCCGCGGGCTCTCGATGGACGGCGTGCAACAGGCCAACTCCGGGCACCCCGGCACCCCGATGGCCCTCGCTCCCCTGGCGCATGTCCTCTTCACCCGCATCCTCCGGTACGACGCGGCCTCGCCCGACTGGCCCGACCGGGACCGCTTCGTGCTGGAGAACGGCCACGCCTCGATGCTGCTGTACTCGCTCCTCTTCCTCACCGGCTTCGGGCTCGAGCTCGACGACCTGCGCGCCTTCCGCCAATGGGGCTCGAAGACCCCCGGCCACCCGGAGCACGGCCACACGGCGGGCGTCGAGGTCACGACGGGACCGCTCGGACAGGGCTTCGCGAACGGTGTCGGGATGGCGCTGGCCGAGGCAAACCTCCGCGACCGCTTCGGGCCCGAGGTCTGCGACCACCGCGTGTTCGCGATCGCGAGTGACGGATGCCTCCAGGAGGGCGTGAGCCATGAGGCAGCCTCGCTCGCGGGCCACCTCGGCCTCGGACGGCTGGCCGTCGTCTACGACGACAACCACATCACGATCGACGGCCCCACCGAGCTCTCCTACAGCGATGACCCCCGCAAGCGCTTCGAGGGGTACGGCTGGCACATCGTGGAGGTCGGTGAGGTCGCGAACGACCTCGACGCGATCGAGGCCGGGATCCGGGAGGCGATGGCCGAGACCGGGCGTCCGAGCCTCGTGGTGCTGCGCAGCCACATCGGTTGGCCGTCACCGCAGTACACCGACACCGCCCACGCGCACGGCAACCCGCTCGGCGACGACGAGATCCGCGCGGTGAAGGCAATCCTCGGCCTCCCCGTCGACGAGCAGTTCTTCGTCCCCGACGACGTGCTGGCGATGTACCGCGAGTCGGGGGCCCGCGGGCGCGACGAGCGAGCCGAATGGGAGCGCCGCCGCGACGCGTTCCGAACGACCGAGCCCGATCTCGCCGCGTCGTACAGCGCCTGCATCGAGCAACGCGGACTCCCGGGGTGGGAAGCGAAGCTCCCGTCCTGGGAAGCCGGCGACAAGCTCGCGACCCGCGCCGCCTGCGCGAAGGTCCTCGACGCGGTGCTCGACGTCGTCCCGGGGATCCTCGCGGGCGGCGCCGACCTCACCGGGAACACCGGGACCCAGCTCGCCGACGCCGAGGTGGTCGCGCCACACCGATTCGGGGGCCGACAGATCCACTGGGGTGTCCGCGAGCACGGCATGGGCTCGATCATGAACGGCATGGCCGTCAGCGGGATGCTCCCGGTCGGTGGGACGTTCTTCGTGTTCTCCGACTACATGCGCGCCGCGCCTCGGTTGGCGGCACTGTCGGGTTACAAGACGGCGTTCGTGTGGTCGCACGACTCGATCGGCGTCGGCGAGGACGGACCGACCCACCAACCGGTCGAGCAGCTCGCGTCGCTGCGCGCGATGCCGTCGCTGCGACTCATCCGTCCCGCCGACGCGAACGAGGTCGCGCAGGCGTGGCGCGTCCACATCGACGGCGTCGGCCCCACCGCGCTGATCCTCACCCGCCAGGGGCTCCCCGTCCTCGAGGGGACCGCCGAGCGCGCGTCGATCGGCGTACCCGCAGGGGCGTACGTCCTGGTCGACGAGGACGCGGCGGACGGAGGCCCCGGGCCCGACCTCGTGCTGATCGGGACCGGCTCGGAGGTCCAGCTCTGCGTCGAGGCGCACGCGACCCTCGCCGCCGACGGGGTGCGCGCCCGCGTGGTCTCGATGCCGTCGTGGGACCTGTTCGCCGCGCAGCCCGACGAATACCGCGATGCCGTCCTGCCCCCCGGTGTCCCCACGATCGCCGTCGAAGCCGGGAGCACCCTCGGGTGGGAACGCTACGCCGACGACACGATCGGGCTCGACCACTTCGGCACGTCGGCGCCCGGCCCCGTCGCGATGGCCGAGCTCGGCTTCACCGCCGAGCACGTCGTCGCGCGAGCACGAGCACTGCTCGCACTCGACCAGCGCCCAGATCGGGAAGGCTCCGCATGAGCGACATCGCTCGCCTGCACGACTTCGGCCAGAGCCCCTGGTACGACAACCTCGCCCGCTCACTGCTGCACGGCGGCGGCCTCGCGCGGCTCATCTCCGACGACGGGATCCGCGGGGTCACCTCGAACCCCACCATCTTCGAGAAGGCCATGGCCGCCGGCGAGGGCTACGACGCGCAGCTCGCCGCGTGTGCCGCCGACGGGCTCTCGATCGAGGACTCGTACTGGCAGCTGGTCCTCGACGACGTCGCGACCGCCGCCGACCTCCTCCGGGGCCTCTACGACTCCAGCGGCGGCGCCGACGGCTTCGTCTCGATCGAGGTCTCTCCAGAGCTCGCACACGACACCGACGCGACGATCACGCAGGCCGCGTCGCTGTTCGAGCACCTCGGGCGTCCGAACGTGATGATCAAGATCCCGGCGACGATCGAGGGGTTGCCCGCGATCACCGCCAACATCGCAGCGGGGATCAACACCAACGTGACCTTGATCT
Source organism: Acidimicrobiia bacterium (assembly GCA_035763745.1). GTDB lineage: Bacteria > Actinomycetota > Acidimicrobiia > IMCC26256 > PALSA-555 > DASUAO01. The sequence goes on along the minus strand of DASUAO010000039.1, from coordinate 25,973 downwards.
TCTCGCTCGCCCGCCACGACGCGGTGATCGATGCGTATCTCGCCGGGCTCGAGCAGCTGGTGGCCGACGGGGGCGATCCCGCGTCCGTCGCGTCGGTCGCGTCGTTCTTCGTCAGTCGGGTCGACACCGAGACCGACCATCGGCTCCCGGAGCCGAGCCCGCTCCGGGGCAAGGCTGCGGTCGCGAACGCCAAGCTCGCGTACCAGCTGTTCCGGGAGCGTTTCGCCGGGGACCGGTGGGCCGCGCTCGCGTCCCGCGGGGCGACGCTCCAGCGTCCCCTGTGGGCCTCGACCTCGACCAAGAATCCGGCCTACCCGTCCACGCTCTACGTCGACGAGCTCATCGGCCCCGACACGGTCAACACGCTCGCGCCGGCGTCGATCGACGCGCTGCACAACGGTGAAGCGACTCTCGCCGCCGACACCGTTGCAGCCGACGTCGACGGCGCGGCAGCCGTCATGCGCGACCTCGACGCGGCCGGCGTCGACTTCGACGACGTCACCGCGACCCTCGAGCGGGAAGGCGTCGCGTCGTTCGCGGCGAGCTTCCGCGACGCGCTCTCGACGCTCGAGAAGCGGCGCGCCGAGGTCAGCTGAGCAACGCGGCGCGATCGGCGACAGCCCCCACCGCGGCGAGATGCGCGGTGAGGTCGTCGAGGCTCGCGTGCGTGTTCACACCGCTCGGGTTCGGCATCACATACGCCGCCGCACCAGCGAACCCGCCCGGGACCGGGCCCGGTCCTGCCGTGCGATCGATCGCAGTCCGATAGCCCGTCAACCCAGCGAAGCACACGACCGCCGGTTCGAGCCAGCGCACCAGTCGCTCCAGTCGCTCCGCTCCGGCGCGGTACTCGTCGGCACCGAGTCCGTCGGCGCGCGGACTCGCGCGCTTCACGAGGTCCGTCATCCCGACGCCGTGGACCCGGAGCGCGTGGCGCGGATCGCGATCGCGCGTGACCAGACCGGACGCGAGGGCGGCGGGCCAGAACCGGTTCCCGCGCCCGGCGAAGCCCACCCCCCGGTCGGCCGCCACCTCGCTCGGGTTCAGCCCGCACACCAGCACCCTCATGCCCGGCCCGACGAAGTCCGGCAGCGTGCGGGCGCGCGTGGCGCGGACCTCGATCCACGCTCCCGCGCCCGCCTCGACGGCCTCCACCTCGAACCCGGCCGCCAGCACCACCTCCCGGAGCGACGTCGGATCCCATTCGGCGAAGAGCCGGTCGGGGAAGTCGTCGTCGGGTAGCGGCCCTTCCTCTGTGCCCTCGCGCAGGACAAGCGCGATCGGGGAGCCGACGGCGAGCACCTGGTGCAGCTCCATGAGCGCCCACGGCAGTCGGGCCCGCGGGATGTGCAGGTAGCTCGCGCGTGCCCAGGCGCCGCCGATCGACCCGGCCCGGACCGGCAGGTGCTCCAAGTCGGCCTGCACACACCACGCGGCGGGGCACTCCACGCGCGCCAGGTCGAGCATGGCGGCAGCCGCGTCGAGCGCGACCACCGGCGCTCCGACGGCACCGAGCTCACGGCCGGGACCGCACCCGACGTCGATCCGGACTGCACCGGCCGCGACCGCGCGTCCGAACGCGGTCGCCTGTTCGAGGAAGCGGGGACGCCGCGCGGCGCGCCACCGCACCGCGCTCTCCTCGTACACGCGCACGGTCCGGTGATCCATGCTCATATCATCCCCCCATGGAAGGAGCGGTGCAGGTCGTCGACCACGTACCGCAAGCGTTCGCAGCACTCGTCGCCGAGCGTGCGCCGTCGTCGATGGCCCTGTCGGGCGGGGGCACGGCCCGCCAGTGCTACGAGCTGCTCGCGACCGCCGACGTCGACTGGACCTCGGTCGACGTCTGGTTCGGCGACGAACGCTGGGTCCCCGTGCACGATCCCGACTCCAACGAGGGGATGGCCAGGGTCACCTTCCTCGACACCGCGCTCCCCCGCGCGGTCCACGCGATGTACGACCCGGTACTCGCGATCGACGAAGCCGCCGTCGCATACGAGGCCGAGCTCAGGTCCGCACCGCCGATCGACCTCGTGCACCTCGGGCTCGGTCCCGACGGACACACGGCGTCCTTGTTCCCCGGCGCGGCGACGCTCGACGAGCGCGAGCGCTGGGTCGTCCCCGCGGGCGACGACGCCCATGATCACGCTCGCCTCACGCTCACCCTCCCGGCCCTGGCCCGGTCGCGGCTGGTCGTCGTCACGGTCGCCGGTCGGGAGAAGCGCGACGTGCTCGCACGGCTTCGTGCCGGCGACGACCTCCCGGCCGCACGCGTGCGCGCCGACGAGATCGTGTGGCTCGTGGACGCCGCCGCCGCGGGCACGGCCTAGTCTCGTCCGATGGCCAGCGACGCACAGCGGCGCACGAACGATCTCGTCCACGCACCTCTCTCGGAGCTCGTCGCCGAGGCCGGACGGCTGCGCGACGAGGGACACGGCGCGCGCGTCACGTTCTCGCCGAAGGTCTTCGTGCCGCTCACCATGCTGTGCCGCGATCGCTGCGGGTACTGCACCTTCGCCAAGCCACCTGCACGCCTCGGGTCGCCGTACCTCGCGCCCGACGAGGTGCTCGCGATCGCCGCGGCCGGGGCGGCCGTCGGGTGCCACGAGGCCCTCTTCACCCTGGGCGAAGCACCCGAGGACCGGTACCCCGTCGCCCGCGACTGGCTCGTCGAACACGCGGGCGACAGCGAATTCTCGACCATCGACTACCTGATCGAGGTGACCGGTCGGGTCCTGCGCGAGACCGGTCTGCTCCCCCATGCGAACGCGGGAGCACTCAGCGTCGGGCAATTCACCGCGCTCCGCGCGGTCAACCCTTCCCAGGGGATGATGATCGAGACCCTCGCCGCGCGCCTCGGCGAGCTCGGCGGTCCGCACCACGGTGCGCCCGACAAGACGCCGGCTCGGAGGCTCGCGGCCCTCGAAGCCGCGGGCGAGGCCCGGGTCCCCTTCACCACCGGCATCCTCGTCGGGATCGGTGAGACGCGAGCGGAGCGGCTCGACGCGCTCGTTGCCATCGCCGAGAGCCACGCCCGGCACGGGCACGTGCAAGAGGTCATCGTCCAGAACTTCATGCCCAAGCCCGACACCGCCATGCACCGCGCCACACCGTGCGATCCGGCCGAGTACCTGTGGACCATCGCTGCGGCGCGCATCGTCCTCGGCCCGGCGATGCACGTCCAGGCGCCGCCCAACCTGTCCGACGACCTCGGTGCCCTCCTCGAGGCCGGCATCGACGACTGGGGTGGCGTCTCGCCCGTGACCCCCGACCACGTGAACCCCGAACGTCCGTGGCCTGCACTCGACCGGCTCCGCGCGGCCACCGAGGCCTCGGGCAAGGTGCTCGCACCCCGGCTCACCGTCCATCCCGAATACGTCCGTGACGCCGAGACGTGGCTGCATCCCGACGTGCGCCCCATGGTCCTGGCGGCATCCGACTCGGAGGGCTTTGCCCGCGACGATCTCTGGACGTCGGGCGGCGAGCGCTCCGCGCCCGAGCTCCTGCCAGCGCTCTCCCCGCTGCCCGTGCGCGCGGGACGAGCGTCTTCGCCCGGCGGCGCAGTGCAGGAGGTGCTCGACGGCGTCCTCGCCGGCGACGAGGTCGGCGTCGACGAGATCGTCACGCTGCTCTCCGCACGCGGTCCCGAGGTGGTCGCCGTCGCCGGCGTCGCCGACCGACTCCGCCACGAGATCGTCGGCGACGCGGTCACGTTCGTCCGGAACCGCAACATCAACTACACGAACGTCTGCACCTACAAGTGCAAGTTCTGCGCGTTCTCCAAGGGTCCACTGTCGCTGAACCTGCGCGGGACTCCCTACCTGCTCGACCTCGAGGAGATCCAACGCCGCGTCGTCGAGGCGGCCGAGTGCGGGGCCACCGAGATCTGCCTGCAAGGCGGCATCCATCCCGACTTCGACGGCGACTACTACCTCGCCGTCGCCCGCGCGGTGAAGGAGGTCGCTCCGCAGATCCACGTGCACGGGTTCACGGCGCTCGAGGTCACCGAGGGCGCGCGTCGCCTCGACGTCCCCCTTCGGGACTACCTCCGCTCGCTCGAGGAGGCGGGGCTCTCGACGCTCCCCGGGACCGCGGCCGAGGTGCTCGACGACGAGGTCCGCGCCATCATCTGCCCGGACAAGATCACGACCGACGAGTGGCTCGAGGCCCACCGACTCGCGCACGAGGTCGGGCTCCGGTCCAACGTCACGATCATGTTCGGCACGGTCGAGCGTCCCGTCCACGTCGCGCGTCACCTCGTGCGGACACGAGACCTCCAGCGCGAGACGGGCGGGTTCACGGAGTTCGTACCACTCCCCTTCGTGCACATGGCGACCCCGCTCTCCCTCCAGGGACGCTCGCGGCACGGACCGACCTTCCGCGAGGTGCTCCTGGTCCACGCGGTCGGCCGGATCGCGTACCGGGGATGGATCGACAACATCCAGGCGTCGTGGGTCAAGGTCGGCGCGAGCGGCGCCCGCCAGCTCCTCCGAGCCGGCTGCAACGACCTCGGCGGGACGCTCATGGACGAGAACATCTCCCGAGCCGCGGGGGCCAGCCACGGCCAGGAGCTCGACGACGACGACTTCCGCGCGATCGTCGAGCCGATCGGCCGGACCCTCGAGCAGCGCACGACGCTGTACGGCCGCACGACCACGGTCGGACGTCGCCTCCGCCCTGCGCCGGCCGACGCTGCGCCCGGTCCGAGCTCGTCGGACGGCGTCCCGGTCACCCTCGGGACGAGGCTCCCGGTGGCATGACCGCCGCGGCTCCTTCCCTCGACGTGGTGGGCATCGGCAACGCGCTGGTCGACGTGCTCAGCCACGAGGACGACGACTTCCTCGCGACCCAGGGCCTCACCAAGGGCTCCATGGCGCTCATCGACACCGAGCGCGCCGTCGCCCTCTACGACGCGATGGGCCCGGGGATCGAGATCTCGGGTGGCTCCACCGCGAACACCATGGTCGGGATCGCGTCGCTCGGCGGCTCGGCGGCGTTCGTGGGCCGCGTCCGCGACGACCAGCTCGGCGCGGTCTTCGGCCACGACCTCCGAGCCGCGGGTGTCGCGTTCTCGAACTCGCCTGCGACCGAAGGCCCTCCGACCGGGCGATGCCTCATCGTCGTGACACCCGACGCCGAGCGGACGCTCAACACGTTCCTCGGTGCCGCGTCCGACGTCGCGCCCGACGACATCGACCCGAGCTCGGTCGCAACGTCCCAGGTCACCTACCTCGAGGGATATCTCTTCGACCAGCCGATCGCGAAGGAGGCGTTCCGCCACGCTGCGAGCCTTGCCCACGCTGCGGCACGCCGCGTGGCGCTGACGCTCTCCGACGGATTCTGCGTCGACCGTCACCGGGACGACTTCCGCGCGCTCGTCGACCACGAGGTCGACATCCTCTTCGCGAACGAAGACGAGATCTGCTCGCTGTACCAGGTCGACGACTTCGACACCGCGCTGCAGCAGGTGCTCCACCACTGCGAGGTCGCGGTGCTCACGCGTAGCGAGAAGGGCGCGGTCGTCGTGTCCGGCGACGAGGTCCACGTGATCGACGCCCACCCCGTCGATGCGGTCGTCGACACGACCGGCGCCGGCGACCAGTACGCGGCCGGGTTCCTCTTCGGGTTCACCCACGGCTACGACCTCGGCACCTGCGGACGGTTGGGCGCGCTCGCCGCCGCGGAGGTGATCTCACACCTCGGCGCTCGGCCGGAGACCTCCCTGGCCGAGCTCGCCGCACCCCTGTTGCGATGAAGCTGCCCAGGTACCGCACCGGCGACGACTCCCTCGACCAGGCCGTGGCCGATCTCGTGGATCGGTCCGGCGGTGCGGAGGAGAACCGGGACCTCATCTTCGAGCTCGTCGCGTCGTCGCTCCGGCTCGCACGCGACCACGCCGACCGTGGTGACCTGAAGATGGCGAACGCAGCACTCAAGGAGATCCGGTACGCGTTCCATGTCTTCGACCCGTACCGCGACGAGCGCAAGGTCGCGATCTTCGGGTCGGCCCGCACCGAGCCCGACGATCCCCTCTACGACCTGGCCCGCCGGTTCGCGGCGGGGATCGCCGACCACGACTGGATGGTCATCACGGGTGCCGGTCCGGGGATCATGGAAGCCGGGATCGAGGGTGCCGGACCCGACCGTGCATTCGGCGTCAGCATCAAGCTGCCCTTCGAGACCGTCACGCCCGGGTTCATCGCCGACGACCCCAAGCTCATCAACTTCCGGTACTTCTTCACCCGCAAGGTCTCCTTCATCAAGGAGGCCGATGCGTTCGTGCTGCTACCGGGAGGCTTCGGGACCCTCGACGAGGCGTTCGAGCTCCTGACCCTCGTCCAGACGGGCAAAGCCCAGCCCGGACCGATCGTGCTGCTCGACGTCCCGGGTGGGACGTACTGGAGCGCGTGGAACGCCTTCGTCGAGGCCGAGCTTGACGACCGCCACTACATCAGCCCCGACGACATGCACCTCGTGTGCGTCACCGACGACGTCGACACGGCCGTCGACGAGGTCCTGGGCTTCTTCGCCAACTACCACTCGCAGCGCTTCGTGCAGGGCCAGCTCGTGCTCCGGATGCAGCGCGCCCCCGACGACGCGGGCATCGCCGCGCTCAACGACGAGTTCGCGGACATCGTCGCCCGGGGGGCGATCGAGCGAGTGGAGATCTCCTCGGCCGAGCTCGCCGACGGCGACCATCCCGAGCTCGAGCGGATCGCCTTCCGCTTCGATCGGCACGGGTGGAGCCGGCTGCGTGCGCTCATCGACCGGCTCAACGGTCGGTGAGCCGCGGTTGCCGTCCCGATCAGTCCTCAGGGACGCCACCCAGCGCCCTGATCGCGCGTTCGATCGCGCGGCGAGCCTGGAGGATCCGCTTCTCGTCGGCAACCGCGTCGGCATCGCCGTCCTCGGCCGCTGCGCGGAGCCGCTCGTAGGCGAGGTCCCGCAGCCGCTCCTCGATGCGTGCGAGCTCGGCGATCAGGTCGTCGTGGTCAGCCATCGCGGGGCTCCGTTCCCGGGGGACGTCGTGGGTCCTGCTCGAGTGCGTCGGCGAGCAGCTCGGCGGGGTGCCGCACGTCGAGGCCGACCGCCGCGAGGTGCATGGAGCACCCGGGGTTCGCGGACGCCACGACGAGCGGCGCGTCACCCGCGCTCCGGGAGAGCGCCGCGACCTTCCTGGCCCGGATCGCGCCCGCGAGCTCGGGCTGGAAGATCGCGTAGGTGCCACCCGCGCCGCAGCACAGCGCATCGTCGTCCGTCTCGGTCAGCTCATAGCAACCGGCGAGCACCTCGCGCACCGCGTGCTCCGACCGCTGGACGTTGCGGAGATGGCACGGATCCTGGACGACGACGCGAGCGCCGGTGGGCGACGTCGGGGGCGGACCCTGCTCGACGACCCACTCGGCGAAGTCCCGCACGCGCCCGGCGAAGGCATGCGCAGCTGGAGTGCCGAGCAGGTGTCCGTAGTCCTTCATCGCGGCACCGCATCCCGCGCTGTCGACCACGATCGCTCCCCTGTCGGGAAGCGCTGCGATCACTCGCGTCGCGAGGGCCCGGGCGTCGTCGAGTCGTCCGGCATGCGCGTGGAGGGCGCCGCAACACGCGGCTTCCGGTGTGGTGATCGCCGGGGCGGCGCCGACCGCGCGCATCACGAGGAGCGCGCTCCGGTGGACGTCGCGTTGCCACACGTCCATCACGCAGCCGCGGAAGAGGTGGGCGTCGGCGTCGGTGGGCCGAGCGCCGACCAGGCGCCGGCGCATCGCGGCGGCCGACACCTGCGGGACGCCGAGGCGGCGCGGGACCAGGTGCAGTCGGGTGCCGACCCAGAGGACCCAGCCCGCGGCGCGCAGCAGGCGGTGCCGGGTCAGCAGCCAGTAGCCGACTCGCGCACCGAGCCGCTGGAGCAGCCCGGGCCGTGGACCGGACAAGACGAGGGCCGCGCGTGCCCCCTCCATCAGCGAACCGAACGGGACGCTCGAGGGACACGCCACCTCGCACGCGCGGCACTGGACGCAGGCCTCCATGGCCGCAGCGAAGGGTCGGTCCATCGGGACGCCGTCGAGCTCCACGAGGCGCATCGCCGCGATCCGCCCGCGTGGCGACGCGACCTCCCGGCCGGTCACCCGATAGGTCGGACAGTGCGGCAGGCACAGCCCGCAGGCAACACACGCGAGGAGCGCGTCCTCGTCGAGCCGCAGCACGCCCGGAGCTTGCCCGTCGGTCATCGGGGCGGTCCCCCGGGCTCAGCCTCGACCTCCACCTGAGGGAGAGGGATCCGTCCGGGAGCGAGCTTCCCGGTGGGGTCGAACGCCCGGTGCACGCGGCCCGCGAGGTCGGGGTTCGGCAGCGGCCGCCCGAACCCGTCGAGGCCCGGGGCGCCGGCCTCTCGCAGCATCCAGCCCCCCGCGTCGTGGGCCGCCTCCCGGCACGCGGTGAGCGCCGAGGCCTCCCCCGCGGCCACGTGGACCGTCCCCACGCCCGCCTCGGCGATCCAGACGACGCCGTCCAGCCCTCCCAGTCGGCGCCCCACCGCCGCCACCTCGCCCGGTCGCACCGAGATCCGACCCCGATGGGCTCCGGCCGGGTGCTCGGGCGCTCGGTCCGGCTCCAATCCGGCGCGAGCACTCTCGGCCTCGATGTCCCCGGGGTGCCCTTCCAGCAGCACCCGGGTCACGGTGCCGTCCCAGAGGACGCTCGACGGACGGAGGCAACGTGCGAGGGCGACGTCCGGGTTCCCGGTCGACCGGAACCATTGCGCGTGGCGCGGGCGCGGCCGGCACCGGAGCACGACACGGGTCAACACGCCGAGCGTCCCGAACGAACCGACCAGCAGCCGCGGCAGGTCGTAGCCGGTGACGTTCTTCACCGTGGGTCCCCCGCCCCGGACGAGACGACCGTCCCCCGTGACGAAGCGCACCTCGAGCACCTGGTCCCGGATCGGCCCGACTCGCAGGCGGCGGAGCCCCGAGAGGCCGACCGCGATCGTGCCGCCGATGGTCGCGGCGTCGTCGACCGGGTCGAGGACACACTCCTGCCCGTGCGGGGCCAGCGCGGCATCGAGCTCGCCCACCGTGGTCCCCGCCGCGACGGTGACGGTGAGGTCGGCCGGGTCGTAGCTCAGGACGCCGGACGGGGCCCGTACCGCGAGCCCGTCGGTCGGGGGTGGGCCGCCGACTTCGCGGTGCGTCCCAGCCCCGGTCGGGTCCACGAGCATCGCGCCGGCCACGGCGTCGGCCATCGCCGCCTCCGCGTCCGCGTGCTCGGCTGCGCGCCGGTCCCGGTCCGAGACGACCTCCATCAGATCCACGTGCCTTCCGGCACCCGACCGAGCTCCCCGCACCGACTCCCGCGTGGGAGCACCTTCTCGGGGTTCGCCCGACCATCGGGGTCGAACGCGTCCCGCAGCCGGGCCTGGGCATCGAGGTCGTCGGGTCCGAACACCAACGCCATGGCCTCGCGCTTCTCGATCCCGATGCCGTGCTCGCCGGACAGGACACCTCCCGCGGCCACGCATGCAGCGAGGATCTCGTCGCCCGCGGCGCGGACCCGAGGCCAGATGCCCGGTTCCCGCGCGTCGAACACGATGAGCGGGTGGAGGTTCCCGTCCCCCGCGTGGAACACGTTCATGCAGGTCAGGCCGTACGACGAGCAGATCTCGGTGACCGACCGGATCACATCGACGAGTCGCGTCCTCGGGACCACGGCGTCGTGCAGGTAGTAGTCAGGGGCGACGCGTGCGATCGCGCCGAACGCCGACTTGCGTCCCTTCCAGAGCAACGCGCGCTCGGCTTCGTCCGCGGCGACGCGCACGGTGCGTGCACCATGTCGTCGACCGATCTCAGCAACCGCCCCCGCGTCGGCCTCGACCCCCGCGTCGAGACCGTCGAGCTCGACCAGCAGGACGGCGGCAGCGTCGCGAGGGAAGCCGGCGCCGACGAAGTCCTCGACCGCCCGGGTGATGGCCGCGTCCATCATCTCGAGTGCGGCGGGTACGACCCCCGCCGCGATGATCCCGCTCACCGTCGCCGCTGCGTCGTCGATGGACGTGAAGTCGAGGAGCAGCGTGCGGACTGCGGGTGGATCGGGTACCAGGCGCACCGCGATCCGGGTGGCGACCCCCATCGTTCCCTCGCTCCCGACGAAGCAGCCCCGCAGGTCGTAGCCGGGCTGGTCGGGCTCGAGCCCTCCGAGGACCACCTCCGTCCCGTCGGCGAGGACGACCTCGACCGCCAGCACGTGCGCGCTCGTCACCCCGGATGCCAGGCAATGGGGCCCGCCGGCATTCGTGGCGACGTTCCCCCCGATCGTGCACGCCTGCTGCGACGAGGGGTCGGGCGCGTAGTGCAGGCCGTGGTGCCGGACGGCCCGGGACAGGTCGAGGTTCAGCACGCCCGGCTCCACCCACGCGACCCGGGCGACGGGATCGACCTCGAGGATCCGATCGAGTGCGGTCGTGACGATCAGGACCGGGCGGCCGACGGGAGTCGCCCCGCCGGCGAGGCCGGTGCCGCTCCCGCGCGCGACGAACGGGCGCCCGTGACGCGCCGCGACGCGCACGATCTCGGCCACCTGCTCGGCCCGATCGGGGAAGCACACGACCGCGGCGTCTCCGCGCTCGTGTCCGGCATCTCGCGCGTAGAGCGCGAGCTCGAGCGGCTCGGCCCGCGCCCGGTCAGAGCCGACGACCGCGCGGAGGTCGGCAAGGAGCGCCCGGTCGTCGCGCCCGGTGGTCGGGACGTCGACGAGGTCAGGAGGTCGTGCGTCGGTGGCGATTGCCGAAGACTACCGATGCACCTGGGTACGCTCACCGGGCGCGCAACGAACGAGCGGCGCGACCCGGCGCGACCGACCGCCGCCCGACCCCACCGACCGCCGCCCGACCCGACGACCCGACGAGCAGGAGACGAACCGCATGGGAGGTCCGACCCGCGAATGGGTGTCCTTCGACGACCCCAAGGAGAACCGGACCTGGCAGATCGACGTCACCTACCTCCTCTCGTCGTGGACGTGCATCTTCGGGTCCGGGTGCCAGGGCGTGCTCACCGAGCCGTCCCCGGAGCTGGTCCAGGGGTGCTGCTCCTACGGAGCCCACTTCTCCGACAAGAAGGACCGTGACCACGTCGTCAAGGTCGCGCGCAACCTCATCGACGACGAGTGGCAGTTCGCGGCTGCCGGACGCAAGAAGGGCATCTTCGCCAAGGCCGGGAAGGACGAGGACGGCACCACCGAGTGGAGGACCCGACTCGCCGACGATGCCTGCATCTTCCTGAACCGCCCGGGCTTCGCGGGCGGGGTCGGCTGTGCACTGCACATCTACGCGGACCGGACGAACCAGCACCACAGCGACGTGAAGCCCGAGGTGTGCTGGCAGCTCCCCCTGCGCCGCATCGACGAGGAGCAGGAGGACGGCAGCGTGATCTCACGACTCACGGAGTTCGCACGCGACGGATGGGGCGAAGGCGGCGACGACTTCGCGTGGTGGTGCACGGAGGCGCCGGAGGCGTTCGTGGGGACCGAGCCGGTGTTCCGCAGCAGCGCCGCGGAACTGCGCAAGATGCTCGGGAAGAAGCTCTTCGTCCAGGTCGTCGAGTACCTGGAGGAACGACTTCGCGCCCGGCCGGCGCCGGTCGTGCATCCCGCGGAGCAGCGCGTGGAGCTCACCGTCCGGCGCCCCGGCTGACGCGTCAGGCGATCGACATCCCACCGTCGAGCACGAGGGTCGCGCCGGTCACCCACGCCGAGGCGTCCGACACCAGGTAGAGGGCCGCGCCCGCGATGTCGTCGGGCTCACCGATCCGTCCCATCGGATGGCGCTTCCCGATTCCCTCCTCGTCGGTCTCCCACAGGGCGCGCGCCATGTGCGTCTTGACGAGTCCCGGGGCCAGGGCGTTCACCCTGACCGCCGGGCCCAGCTCGAGCGCGAGCTGGCGGGTCATGTGGAGGAGCGCGGCCTTCGAGGCGTTGTAGATCCCGATGAACGGCGCGGGCGAGATGCCCCCGACCGACCCGACGTTGAGGATCACGCCGCCGTGCTCGGCCATCCACTCCCGCCACGCCGCCTGCGCGAGCAGCAGGGCGCCCTCGACGTTCACCTCGAGCACCTTGCGAACCCGGCTGGGTTCGGTCTCGATCATGGGGCCGAACGCCGGGTTCGTCGCGGCGTTGTTGACCAGGATGTCGAGCCGGCCGAGCTCGGAGACGCATCGACCCACCGCGGTCTCGATGACCGCCGGATCGCCGGCCGATCCCGCCACCGTGACGGCCGGTGCACCGAGCGCGGTGAGCGCGGCTTCGGTCTCCGCGAGCTCATCGGGCTTGCGGGCCAGCACGCAGACGCCGGCACCCGCGGCCGCGTAGGCCTCGGCGATCGCCCGACCGATGCCGCGCGTGCCCCCCGTGATCAGTGCCACCTTGCCGTCGAGTCGGAAGACGGTCCCCGGGTCGATCACAGGTAGAGGCCGGTCTCGGCCGCCGCCTTCGTCGACGCGACCGCGTGCACGTCGCGCTCGCGCAGGATGAGGTAGTCGTCGCCCCGGATCTCTACCTCGAACCCGCTGTCGGGCGCGAAGAGCACCTGATCGCCCTCCTCGACGTTCCGGACGGTGGGACCGACGGCGATCACCTCGGCCCACGCGAGCCGACGGTCGACGTTCGCGGTTGCGGGGATGAGGATCCCGGCCCGCGAACGCCGCTCACCGATCTCGTCGGACGGTCGCGCCAGGATGCGATCCGCGGTCATGCGGATCCCCAGCTTGGCGTCGTCGTGCGACGACGGGTCGGAGTCGGGTCGGGACATGGGCGCGAGGATACCGCCGAGCGCGTCCGCCTCCGCTGCCGGCCGATCGGGCGTTCCGAGCTGCCGCAAGCCCTCGGCTAGCGTTCGGCGGTACTCGGCCCTCCTGGAGCAACGTGACCGACCCCGCCATCTCGACCCGTTCCCTGCCCGCGTCGCGCCCGCGCGTGGCGCGACGCACGCTGGCCACGGTGCGCGCGTTCGTCCTGCTCACCAAGCCGCGGGTCATCGAGCTGCTCCTCGTGACCACGGTGCCAGCGATGATCCTCGCCGACCGCGGGTTCCCCTCACTCGGCCTGGTGGCGGCCGTCCTCGTCGGTGGAGCGTTCGCGGCCGGGGGCGCCAACACCGTCAACTGCTGGATCGAGCGAGACCGCGACCACCTGATGCGGAGGACCCGCGACCGCCCGCTCCCCTCCGGCGACGTGGACCCCCGGGCCGCGCTGGTGTTCGGCCTGGCCCTCGAGGCCGTCGCGTTCGGCCTCCTGTGGGCGGCCGCGAACCTCCTGGCGGCATCGCTCGCCGTGGGCGCCATGCTGTTCTACGTGTTCGTGTACACCATCTGGCTGAAGCCCAGGACTCCGCAGAACATCGTCATCGGGGGTGCCGCCGGGGCGGTCCCGGCGCTGGTGGGATGGGCGGCGGTCACGGGGTCGCTCGCAGCCCCGGCCTGGGTCCTGTTCGCGATCGTCTTCCTCTGGACACCGCCGCACTTCTGGGCGTTGGCGATCCGGTACCACGACGACTACTCGAACGCCGGCTTCCCGATGTTGCCGGTGGTCCGAGGGATCGCCGCGGCGACCCGCCAGATCAGCGTGTACGCGGTCGTCGTCGTCGCGAGCAGCTTCGCCCTGCCACTCGTCACCGCGATGTCCCCGATCTACCCCATCGCGGCTGCGCTGATGGGTGCGGTGTTCGTCTTCGGCGCCGAGCAGCTGCGCCGCGATCCCACTCCCGAGCGGGCCGTCCGTCTCTTCACCTTTTCGAACACCTACCTCGCCGTCCTCTTCTCCGCCGTTGCCATCGACACCCTCGTCCGCGCCGCCTGACGCCGCTCGACGCTGGTGGCCGATCGCGGCCGTCGGGGTCCTGGCCCTCGTCATCGTCGGGGCGATCACTGTCGTCCTCACACGATCCGACGACGCACCGTCGTCGGATGGAGCCGGTGGAACGCCGACCTGTGCAGTACGCGTCGGCGACGGGCCAGTGGCGCTCGACGGCACCGCGCCGTCGTTCCGGCTCCCCGGTCTGGAGGGCGGTTGCGTCGACCTGCGCGCGCTGCGCGGGCAGCCCGTCGTGCTGAACTTCTGGGCGTCGTGGTGCAACCCGTGCCGCCGCGAGTTCCCGCTGCTCCGCGATGCGCTCGATGCCCGGGCCGAGGACGACCTCGCCGTCGTCGGCATCGTGTACCGCGACATCTCGAGCGACGCACGCGCCTTCGCCGACGAGTTCGGCGCGACCTGGGCGCTCGCGCTCGACGAGGACTCGGAGGCCGCCCGCGCCTACGGGGTGCGCGCGATACCGCAGACGTTCTTCGTCCGCCGTGACGGCACGGTCGCCCGTCGGGTGTTCGGGCTCACCACCGCTCGAGGGCTCGGACGGCACCTCGACGAGATCACGACCGCAGGCGGCTGACCGTTGGTCACCGAGCCGGCTCACTCCTCCCAGCGGAAGAAGCGCACGGCGAGCATCGGCGCGACGATCGCCCACGAGACCAGGACACCCACGGCACCCCATGGGAAGGCGGCGCCGTCGAGGACGTCACGCAGGCTGCTCGACAGCGCCGCAGCGGGCAGCGCCCGTGCGACCGCTTCCAGCGCGTCCGGGAGCTTGTGGAGCGGGTAGGCCATCCCGCCGAGGAAGAGCAGCAAAAGGAACAGCCCGTTGGCGACGGCAAGGTTCGCCTCCGCCCGAAGCGTCCCCGCGAGCAGCATGCCGATCGCGGCGAAGGCGACGGTCCCGACGAGCACCAGCACGATTGCCACTGCGATCCCACCGTTCGCGTCCCAACCGAGCGCGATCCCGGTGGCGACGATCACCACGGCCTGGAGCACCTCGACCACGAGGACGTTGAGCGTCTTCGCTGCGAGGAGACCACCCCGCGAGAGCGGAGTCGAGCCGAGGCGCTTCAGGACGCCGTAGCGGCGCTCGAACCCGGTCGCGATCCCCAGGCTCACCATCGCGCTCGACATCACGGCGAGGGCGAGCACACCGGGCACGAGGAAGTCGACCGGTCGCCGGACCGTCGAGACCGCATCGACCTCGGTGAAGAAGACGAGGATCCCGATCGGGACGAGGAACGCGACGAGCAGGCTCTCGCCCCGTCGGAGCGTCAGCACCAGCTCGATCTTCGTCTGGGCCAGCACCGCGCGGGTCGTGCGGCTCACGTCCGGACCTCACGAGTGAGGCGGAGGAAGACCTCTTCGAGCGTGCGACGACCGGTCTGCAGCTCCCCGAGGCGGATCCCCTCGTCCCGGAGCCAGCCGGCCAGGTCGGCGACGGTCTCCGGGGTCGCCTCGGTGGCCAGCACGTACTCGCCGGCACGCACCTCCGTCACGGCGTCCGCGGTCAGACCCAGGGCCACCGCGAGCGCCGCCACGTCGATGCCGGGAACGGCGGTGAACCGCGTCTCGCTGACCGCCGCCACGCTGGTGAGCTCCGTCGGCGATCCCAGGGCGACGAGCTGGCCGCGGTCGATGATGGCGAGTCGATCGCACAGCTGCTCGGCCTCGTCCATCCCGTGGGTCGTCATCACGACGGTGACGCCGTCGGCACGCAGCGACCGGATGAGGTCCCAGGTCGTCGCGCGGGCATGGGGATCCATCCCGGCGGTCGGCTCGTCGAGGAAGAGCAGACGGGGGCGGCCGACGAGCGCGAGCGCGAGCGAGAGCCGCTGACGCTGGCCCCCGGAGAGCCGTCGGACGAACGTCGTGCGCGAGTCGGAGAGCCCGACCAGCTCGAGGAGCCGCTCCGGGTCATCGGCGTCGTCATAGAACGCGGCGAAGAGCCGGAGGACCTCCAGTGGGCGGATCCCCGGCGCGAGCCCCCCCTCCTGGAGCATGACGCCGATCTGCGGGCGGATGGCCGCGCCATCGGCGATCGGGTCGAGACCCAGGACCCGAACCATGCCGCGGTCCGGCGCGCGGTAGCCCTCGAGGATCTCGACGGTGGTCGTCTTGCCGGCGCCGTTCGGGCCGAGGATGCCGAACACCTCCCCGACGTCGACCCGGAGCGAGAGGTCGTCGACGGCGCGGACCGCGCCGTAGTGCTTCTCGAGCGCGACGACCTCGAGTGCGGGGATCGCCGGGGACATGGGCGCAGGAGCCTACCGGAGCCGATCCCGGTGCCCGGATCCGCTCTGCCTCCGACACACGACCGGGGGAACGTTCGCCGGCGCTTCGATCCCCGCAGCCCTGATCAGGGGGCTCAGTGGTCCCGCCAGGCCACGTACCCGGCGAGCTCCGCGAGCGCCGAACGAGCTTCGGCCGAGATCGCGACCTGTGCCAGCGCGTGGAGGGACTCCTCGACGAGCGTCGTGATCATCGCCTCGATCTCCTCGCGTGCACCGCTCTCGACGAGCAACGTCTGCAATGCGGCGATCTCGTCGTCGCCGAGGTCGGCGTGGCCGATCCGCGCCAGCAGGTCGGCCGCACCCCGATCGGTCGGCCCCTCGGCGAGCCGACGGGCCGCCACCGCGACCAGTGGCGTGAGCTTCCCTTCTCGCAGGTCGTCCCCCACCGGCTTCCCCGTGACCCGCTCGTCACCGAAGACCCCGAGGAGGTCGTCGCGGAGCTGGAACGCGCCTCCGAGCGGGAGGCCGACGTCGCTGAGTGGCTCCCGCAGCTCGTCGAGGCGGCCGGCGAGCGCGGCACCGAGGTGCAGCGGGCGCTCCACCGTGTACTTCCCGGACTTGTACCGCTGGATCCGCGCGGCCTGCGCCGCGTCGTTGGAGCCGCTCGATGTCCCGACGAGGTCGAGGTACTGGCCGACGCAGAGCTCCACCCGCAGCTCGTCGAAGATCCGATGCACGTCGGGGGGTCCCTGGCCGAGGAGCATGTCTGCGTAGACGAACGCGAGATCCCCGATGAGGATCGCCGCGCCCTCGCCGAAGCGCCGACTCTCCGAACGCCAGCCGAGCGCCTCGTGGCGCTCGATGAACCGGCGATGGGTGGACGGGTCGCCACGGCGGAACTCAGAGCCGTCCATCACGTCGTCGTGCACGAGCGCGAACGTGTGCAGCAGCTCCAGGGCCGCCCCCGCATCGGCGACACGTGGGTCGTCGGGCGCACCACCGGCACCGACGAACGCCCAGTGGCAGAACGCCGGGCGCAGGCGCTTTCCGCCCGCCAGCACGAGGTCGCGCAGCGCTCGCAGCGGCTCGGCGAGGTCGACATCGACCGCCGACCATCGTGCGAGCTCGGAGTCGAGGAGGGCGAGGATCCGCTCCTCCGCGGGTGTGCCGGCCGCGAGGACACTCGCGGGCACGCTCGCACTCGAGTCCGGGGCGGTCACCGGGCGAGACTACGCGCCCCTCCGAGCCGCCTTTCGTCGAGGGGCGTCTACCATCCCGCGGTGGCCGAGTTCCTCTCTCCGCAGTGGGTCGCCGAGCTCGACGCGGCGCTCCGCGCGTCTCCGCTGCGCGCCGATGCATCCGGGGCGACGCTGGCCTACGAGCTGGAGGCCCGCAGCGCGGACGGTCGGGTCCGCAGTCATCACGTGACGATCGGCCCGGACGGCGCGCGGGCCACCGACGGCCCCGCGTCGAAACCGGATCTCGTGCTGGTCACCGACGAGGAGACCGCGTTCGCCCTGCACCGCAACGACTGCAACGCCCAGGCGGCGATCGCGTCCGGACGACTGCGGATCCGCGGTGACCTCGCCGCGTTCTCCCGCCACGCGGCCACGATCGCGACCCTCTCCGACCTGTTCTCGACGCTGCGGGCCGCCACCACCGGTCCCGGGAGCGACGACCGGTAGCATCCGGGAATGACCATCTCCGAGACAGAATTCCGCGCCGAGGCCAAGGCCTTCCTCGACGAGCACGCCGAGCGGCGCGCCGAGGAGACGTTCGAGTGGGGCAAGGGGTCCGACCAGGTCGGCGTCCTCGACGAGAAGACCCCCGAGCAGGAGCAGGCCGAGATCGCGGCGGCCAAGGACTGGAAGCGCACCGAATTCGATGCCGGGTTCGGCTGGATCACCGGCCCCGCGGAGTACGGCGGGCGGGCGCTCACGAGTGCGCACGAGCGGGCCTACCGCGAGGTCGCCTCTGACTACGCCACCCCGAGCCAGACGATCTTCGGGATCGGCCTCGGGATGGTCGCGCCCACGATCCTCGCCCACGCGATCCCCGAGGTCCGCGAGCGGTACCTGCGCTCGATGTACCGGGGCGACATCGTCGGCTGTCAGCTGTTCTCGGAGCCGGTGGCCGGCTCTGACCTCGCGGGGATCCAGACCAAGGCCGAGCGCGACGGCGACGAGTGGGTCCTCACGGGTCAGAAGGTCTGGACCTCGGGCGCGCACTACTCCGACATCGGCGAGATCATCACCCGGACGTCGCCCGACAAGCCCAAGCACAAGGGCCTGTCGATGTTCCTCGTCGACATGCGCGCACCTGGCGTCGACATCCGGCCGCTGCGTCAGATGACCGGTGGAGCGTCGTTCAACGAGGTGTTCTTCGACGAGGTGCGGGTACCCGCGTCGCACCTGCTGGGAGACGTCGATGAGGGTTGGACGGTCGCGCTCACCACGTTGATGAACGAGCGCGCCGCGATCGGCGGGGGCGGCGCCGGGATCGGGACGGTCAGCTTCACCCGCTTCCAGGAGATGGTCCGCCACTACGGGCTCGCCGACGATCCGCTCGTCCGCCAGCGTCTCGCCGACGTGTACGTCAACCAGCAGGTATCCCGTTTCACGAACCTCCGGGCGATGGCGAAGATCCGCTCGGGCCAGCTCCCCGGTCCGGAGATGTCGATCGCGAAGCTCGCGATGACCATGAACATGACGCGCATCGCGGACATGCTGAGCGAGGTGCTCGGACCCCGCCTCGTCGCCGACTCGGGGGAATGGGGCACCTACGCCTGGTCCGAGTTCGTCCAGGGCATCCCGGGCATGCGCATCGCCGGCGGCACCGACGAGGTGATGCGCAACATCGTCGGCGAGCGGGTCCTCGGACTGCCCAAGGAGCCGCGTCCGGCGTAGCCGGGCGCCGATCGCGCCGACCTCGGGTGCTCCCCTTCGAACGACTGCGCGCGCTCGCCCGCTACACCGGTGACGACGACGCGGGCCTCGTCGCCGAGGCTGCGGACTGCCTCGCCGACTTCGGTGGCGATCCGCAGCTGCTCACGGTGTGCCGGCGGCTCCTCGCCCACCACCCGGCCTGCGGCCCGCTGTGGTGGCTGTGCGCGCGGATCGTCGCGGCACCCGATCCGGCCATCGCCGCGCACGAGAGCAGTCGCCGGCTCGCCGCGGATCGGACGGCCGGGCGGCTCGCATCGGTGCTGCCGTTCCCACACGACCCGCCGGTCGCCGTGCTCGGATGGGACGACACCATCGGCGCGGCCGTCGCCGAGCGTCCCGACCTCGACGTGATCGCCGTCCGGCCCCGCCTCGGCGACCACGGACTGCGCGGCCGGCTCGCCCGCAGCGAGCGACCGGTCCGCGTGGTCGACGAGACCGAGCTGATGGCGCTCGGGCCCAGCCACCTCCTCGTGGGGGTGCGGGCCATGAGCGCGAGCGACGCGCTCGTCACGCCGGGCTGCGCCGACCTGCGATGGTCGGTCCCCGACGCCCGCGTCTGGCTCGTCGCCGGCATCGGTCGACTGCTCCCCGAGCGGCTGTTCGGTGTCGCGCGCGGCGAGGTGGAACGGGACCTCGACCCGGGCGCCGAGCACCTCGACGTCGCCTCGGTCGAACGCGTCGCGGGGCCCGCCGGCCTCGATCCACCCGAACGGGTCGCGTCCCGACTCGACTGCCCCGACACCCCGGAGCTGCATCGCCTCTGAGGGGCAGGCGGGGTCCGCGCGGTCACACGACCCGTTCGGTACCGTCTCGGCGATGGCCGAGGAAGCCCTGCCCGCCGCCGATCTCTCGACCACGTGCCTCCAGTGCGGGGCCGCGATGCGAGAGGAGCACGCGCACTACCGCTGCCCGGCGTGCGGGTGGCGCGACTCCTGCTGCGACGGACCCTACTGAGCGATTCCGCTCGGGCGGTCGCTCACCCCTCGAGCGCGATCGTCGGGTCCTCGTCGTCGCCGACGAGCTCGAGCTGGTCGCCACCCCGCTGGGAGCGGAGCACCTCGATCTTGTGCAGGGGCCGCTCGAGCATCTTCTTGCGCGTCCCGACGAGCGTCTCGTACTCGCGCCCCGCGGCCTCGATGCGCGTCCCTACCTTGTCCATCTGGCCGACGAACTTCTTCCACTGCTCGCCGAACTGCCCGAGCAACGAGAGGATCTCGTCGGACGTCCGCGCGAGCTGGAAGTTCTCGACCATCTGGCGGATCAGCGCGAGCACGGCGAACAGCGTGAGCGGCGAGCAGAAGACCACGCGCTGGCGCAGCGCCTCGTCGAGGAGCGCGCCGTCGTGCTCGTGGATGAAGCCGTAGAGCTGTTCGTTCGGGATGAAGCAGAGGACGAAGTCGACCGTGCTGCCACCCGCGTCGACGTACTCACGACCGCTCAGCTCCTT
This sequence comes from Acidimicrobiia bacterium, assembly GCA_035763745.1. Taxonomy (GTDB): domain Bacteria; phylum Actinomycetota; class Acidimicrobiia; order IMCC26256; family PALSA-555; genus DASUAO01. Next base: position 5,496 of record DASUAO010000039.1, on the reverse strand, counting down.
CACCCGGTTCCGGACGTCGCGCAGGAAGTCGTCCTTGGCGCGCTTGCGGTCGAGGTCGGTGCCGGCGTCGCAGTAGCGGACGTAGTTGTCGAACGGGAACTTCACGTCCATGTGCAGGAGGAGCTCGTTGGGCAGCAGGAACGTGAAGTCGGGGATGCCGCTGCCCTGCTCCAGCGCGCGCTGCTTGCGGTAGTTGACGTTCTCCACGAAGCCCGCGAGACGCAGCACGTCCTCGGCCATGCGCTCGCCCCACTGACCACGCGCCTTCGTGCTCGACAACGCCTCGCGCAGGCTCTGGGTCGTCTGCACCAGGGAGGTGACACCTGCCTGCTGGAGGCTCAGCTGCTCGCGCAGCTCGGCGTCGCGCTGCACGCGCTCGGTCTCCATCGCCTCGAGCCGCGACGTGACCTGGGTGAGCGTGTCGCCCATCGAGTGGAGCCGCGCGTCGATGAGCGACTTCTTGGAGTCGAGCTCCTGGCCCACGAGCGCCTGCTCGGAGCGCATCAGCGCCTGGTTCTGCACGAGCATGTGCTCCACCGCGGCGCGCACCGCGGCCTCACGCTCCTCGGTCGCCTGCCGGCGCTGCTCGTCGACGGCGTGGCGGATCGCCTCCTCGAGCACCTCCGGCCGGGCCCGACCTCGCAGGGCCACTCCCGCTACCACGGCTCCGAAGGCCACCACGACCACACCTGCCACGACACCCACGATGATCTCCATGCACTGATCGTCGCAGGGGGGTGTGACACTCCCGCGGATAGCCCCTGACCTGGGCTTTCGCGGCGCAGGGCCGCCGCTCCTGGCGGCTCAGGCGTCGGCGATGGCGAACTCGAAGCCGCCCCGGGTACCGACGTAGATCCGGCCCTTCCACACGACCGGGGTGGCCTCGATGCACGCGCCGAGCGGTACCTGCCACAGCTCCGGGGGATCGATCAGGGTGTCGCGCACGTCGTAGGCGTGGAGGATCCCGTCGCAGTCGCCCTGCAGCCACACGCCGTCGACGATCACCGGCGAGCCCATGAGCGGGGCCGTGAGGTGCTTCTCCCAGCGGATCGCGCCCGTCGTGCGGTCGAGGCCGATCGCCCGACCGGTGTAGGTGGTCGCGATCACGAGGTCGCCGACGATCCCCGGCGTGCTGAAGACGCCCGCCTTGGCCGCACCCTGGTCCTTCGCCGACCACACCAGCGGGTTGTCGGGCCGAGCCGGGTCCAGCTTCCACATCTGGCCCACCTCGTCACCGCGGGCGTTGTGGCGTTCCCACTCCGAACCGCCGTACAGCATCCCGGCCTCGTCGACCACGATCGACGCGTCGGTGTCGTCACCGGTCCAGAACCGGAAGATCCGGGTGGGGACACCGGAGCCGTCGAGCAGCGGCGCGATGTCCCACCCCTGCACGAGACCGCCCGAGTTCGCGAAGTACAACGTGTTGCCCGACACCGCGACCGAGCCCTCGATCGAGACCTCACTGCCGGCCGCGGCGAGGAGCTCGTCGTCCCAACCGGGGGCGTGCCACACCAGCTCCGGCGCGACGGTCACGAGCCCGTCGCCGCCCACGCCCCGGTTGAGCTTGATCACGTGGATCTGGGAGTTCTCACCGCCCTCGAAGACGTAGTCGCCCAGCACGAGCGCGCTGCTGTCCCAGTCGTTGTTCCACTTGACCGGTGACACCGCGTCGGCACCGAGCCGCCAGAGCTCCGTCGGCTCGGGCCGGTCGATCGCGAGCACGCGGAAGTAGTTGTCGCGCGAGCCGATGTAGACGAGCGGGAGCCCCTCGGGGTCGACGCTCACCGAGCCCTTGATGATGTCGCCGGTCGGGAACGGCGGCAGGATCGCCTCACCGGTCGCGCCGTCGACGAAGTGCACGGCCCCGTCGTAGGCACCGAACACCACCCACGTGCGCCCGTCGCGCTCGAACACCGCCGGCTGGCCCGTCCAGCCGTTGCCGCACCACTCCGTCGTCTCGCCGCGATCCTCCGAGAGCCTGCACATCCGCTCACCCGGGTACTTCCACACGACGTGCGGCGCGACGGGCATCGGCCCGACGCCGTAGAAGTTGCGGGTCGGGTTCCCGCGGAACGTGAGGACACCGGGGACGGTCGCCTTCGGGAACGGCCCGAAGGCCGAGATCGGGTCCACCCACCCCGTGTACGGCGGCCGGGTGGTCGTCGTGGTGGTCGGGACCGTCGCAGCGGTCGACGTGGTGGCCGGCGCCGCGCTCGGACGGTCCCCGTCGCCTCGGGTCACGGCGAACGCACCGATCCCGGCACCGAGGACCGCGACGACCGCGACTCCGGCCAGCACCAGGCGCCGTCGCCGCGCTCGACGACGGCGTCCCACGGCGCGGCGGCCCTCGACCATCCCGGCAGCGTACGACCCCTGAGGACGACCGCGGTGTGCGAGCATCCCCACGTGGGATCTGCGCGGAGTCGGGGACGCGACGACGGCGATCCCGGGCTGCCCATCGACCTCGGTGCCGTGTCCAACGGCGAGATTGCGCCAACCGCACCCACATCACTCACGATCGAGGCCACGCGGCGTGCCCGCGACCTCGTGGAGCGCCAGGCCCGCCGGCGAGGGATGCCTCGGCGGGAGTTCCTGCGCACGGCCATGGCGAGTGCCGCGGTCCTGCTCACGCTCGACGCGTGCAGCACCGAGTCACGCGACGGCCGTTCCGGCGGGCGCTTCGACGTCCCCGAGGAGGCGACCGTCGACCCCGACGCGGCGCGCGAGGTGCTCGGCGGTGACGAGTTCGTCATGGACGTCCAGACCCACTTCCTCGACCTCGACCCCGCGGCCCCGTTCGCCGACCCCGGGTTCCCGCAGTCGTCGTGCGGCGAGTCCGACCCCCGCCTCTGCTACTCGATCGACCGGTACCTCGAGGAGCTCTTCCTGCGCAGCGACACGAACGTCGCGGTGGTGAGCGCCATCCCCGCCACCGGCGACGACGGTCCCCTCTCCCCCGCCCGGATGGACGAGGCCAGGAGGGCCGCGGACACGCTCTGCGGCGACGGCCGGCTCCTCATGCACGGCCAGGCCATCCCCCAGCTGGGAGCCCTGGAGGCCCGCCTCGACGCCATGGATGACCTCGTCGAGCGCTACCCGATCGCGGCGTGGAAGGTCTACACGCACCGTCCCGGGTCGGGCTGGGCGCTCGACGACCACGACGCCGACGCGCCCCTGGTCGGCGCCGCGTTCCTGGAGCGGGTCCGCGCGACGGGCGTGCGCACGGTCTGCGTCCACAAGGGGCTGTCCGGGGGCGACCCTGCGGCGTCACCGGCCGACATCGGGCCCGCGGCAGCCGCGAACCCGGACCTCACCTTCGTCGCGTACCACTCGGGGTACGAGGGGCCGGGCGAAGGGCCCTACGACCCCAGCGGTCGCGGGGTCGATCGGCTCGTCGCCTCGCTCGAGACCGCCGGGATCGGCCCCGGTGCCAACGTCTACGCCGAGCTCGGCTCGACCTGGTTCCAGGCGATGCGCGACCCCGACGAGGCGGCCCACGTGCTCGGCAAGCTGCTCGTCGCCGTCGGACCGGACCGGATCCTGTGGGGCACGGACTCGATCTGGTACGGGACGCCCCAGGGTCAGATCGAGGCGTTCCGGGCCTTCCGCCTCTCGTCGGAGCTCCAGGAGCGCTTCGGGTACCCGGCGCTCACCGACGCGACCAAGCGCAAGATCCTCGGCGCCAACGCCGCCGACCTCTACGGCATCGACCCGATCACCACACCTTGCACCTTCACCCGCGACGAGCTGACGGAGGTGCGCCGCGCGCTCCCGTCGCGCCCGGCGTCGTACGGTCCGCGGACCGCTGAGGCCGCGCTCGCCCACGTCCGCGAGCACGGCTGGATCGGGATGTGAGCGCGACCCGGGATCAGAACGTCCCGCCGTCGACGACGATCCGCTGGTCGTTCACGTAGCGCGCGGCGTCCGACACGAGGAAGCGCACCACGTCGGCCACCTCCTCGGGGCTGCACACGTGCCCGAACGCCGCACGGGGGTCGAGATCGTGGATGTCGTCGGCCCCCATCGCGGCACGTGCCAGCCGCCGTCCCATCTCGGTGTCGACCAGACCCGGGGCGACGACGTTGACGTGCACCCCGTGGCGGCGCTCCTCCTTCGCCAGCGTGCGCGCCAGCGCCTCCAGGGAGGCCTTGGCCATGTTGTACGGCGACGAGTTCGCCGCCATGTGCGTGGTGGCGTTGCTCGAGATGAGCACGATGTCTCCGCGCGGCTGCTCCCGCATGCCGGGCAGCGTGAGCTTGGCCAGCACGAACGCCGCCAACGCATGGACCCGCCACACCCGCTCGATCTCCGCGGTCTCGGTGTCACCGACCGACGCGCCCCGGCTCGCGATGCCGGCGCTGTGCACGAGGACGTCGACCTTCCCGTGGTCGGCGAGGATCTGCTCGACCATGCGGGCGTTCGCCTCGGCGTCGTCGACCGACGCCTGGTACGCGGTGGCGACCCCTCCGCGGGCCTCGATCGCCGCGACGACCTCGCGCGCGGCATCCTCGTCGCGCCGGTAGTTGACCGCGACCGTCGCGCCGTCGTCGGCCAGCGCCGACGCGATCGCGGCGCCGATCCCCCGCGAGCCTCCCGTCACCAGCGCGACCCGACCTTCGAGCGTCATCGTCCCTCGTCTCCTCGCTGTCGGTCCTCGCGACCAACGTGGTTCATCGGCGCGCGCTCGCGATCCGCTCGGCGCGTTCGGTCAGCGACGGCTGCCCGAGCCGCACGGCCCAGGCGTTGAAGTCCTCCGTGGGGCCGCGCCACTCCCAGTCGGCCACGGCACCGACCGACCCGTCGGTCCGGAGCGTCGCGAGGGTGCGGAACAGCAGTGCATCATCGCGATGGTCGCGGAGCGTCTCCGCCAGCCGCGCGGCGCTGCGCACCTCGAGGTCCCAGTCGGCTGCGTCGTCAGGGATCGCCTCGAGGCTCTCGTAGCGCGCGAGCACGGTCGCGGCAGACTTCGCGCCCCACCCCTTCAAGCCGGGAAACCCGTCGGCGGTGTCGCCGACCAGGGCGAGCCAGTCGGGGATCGATGCCGGGCCGACGCCGAACTTCTCGCGAACGGCGGCCTCATCGAAGAGCTTCTCGGCCCGGCGGTCGAGCTGGACGACCCGCGGGTCCTGCACGCACTGGGCGAGATCCTTGTCCGGCGTGCAGATCACGGCCCGCTCGACCGTCGGGTCGGCGAACGCGACCGCGGCCGCCGAGGCCAGGGCGTCGTCGGCCTCGAGCTCGACCTCCGCCCACACCGCCACGCCGAGCGCCCGGAGCGCATCCTCGAGGATCGGGAACTGGGCGAAGAGCACCGGATCGATCCCCTCACCGGTCTTGTAGCCGTCCCAGAGCGCGTTGCGGAACGACTCGACGACGTGGTCGGTCGCGACGCCGACGTGGGTCGCACCACCGTCGAGCAGCTCCAGCATCGACCGCACCACCCCGCGCACGGCCCCGACGTCGGTGCCGTCGTGGTCGAGGTGCTCGGGCGCGCCG
>DASUAO010000038.1:0-18205 GCA_035763745.1 Acidimicrobiia bacterium | reverse complement strand
GGGCACTTCGCGATCAGCAGCGCCGCTGCTGCAGCCACGAAGGGCGTGGCCATCGACGTGCCCGACTTGTCTCCGTAGCCCCCGGTGTTCAGCGTCGAGAGCACCGTGCTCCCAGGCGCCGCGATGTCGACGCCGGGCCCGCGCTGGGAGTACGCAGCGAGGCTGGTTCCCGGGTATGTGGTGGCCGCGACCGAGATCACTCCGTTCAGTGCAGCGGGATAGCTCGCGGTGCAGGTCCCGTCGTTCCCCGCGGCCGCGATCACCACGACACCGACGTTGACCGCGGTCGTCACCGCGTTCTGGAGCGACTGACTGAATCCAGCTCCGCCCAGGCTCATGGAGATGATGCGTGCACCCGCGATCCTCGCCTCGTTGATCCCGTCGATCACCGACGAGTACGACCCTGAACCGGAACTGTTGAGCACCTTGATGGACAGGATCTCGACATCGGGAGCACCGCCGACGCCGCCAACCGTGTTGTCGCGAGCCCCGAGGATCCCGGCGACGTGAGTTCCGTGGCCGTTCCCATCTGCGGTCGCACCAGTGCCGTCTCCCGAGAAGTCCGAGCCCGCGACCACTGCGCCCGGACCCGCGCCGAGATCCTCGTGCGATGCCCGGATCCCCGTGTCCAGGACGGCGACCTTGATGGGCGTCGCGTCATCCTTCTTCTTTCCTTGACTCGCGGCGTGCGCGACGTCCCACGCCGTCGGGAACCCCGCCGCGGTCACGCCCCATTGGTCGAGGAAGCGGGGGTCGTCGTCGGGGTCGGGGTTGACCGCAGCACGCACGGGCCAGTCGATCTCGACGGCGACCACGTCACCCTCGGTCGCCTCGATGGCGGCGACGTCGTCGCGCTTCTCGACCTCGGAGCCGGCGTCGAACGTGACCGTCTCCGTGGTCCCGTCCCCTTGGTCGACCACGGCGAAGTACTCGGTCTTGCCATCGGGACCGCCCGGTGCAGCACACGTCGTCGTCTGCGGCGGCGGAGGCGGCGGAGGCGGCGGAGGCGGCGGTGTCGTCACCGGCTGACAGGCCGCCGCCGCGACGGCCCCGAGCGCGACGAACGCCGCGAGCAGGGGGTGCCGTCGTCGCATCGATGCTCCCGTACGTTCGTCTGCGAAGCTCATCGGTCCCACTGGGGGAAGCAGACCGATCCCCTAGCGTAGCCAGCGTGCTGCCGGCTTCCCCAGGCATCGACCCCGGGGCCTATCCTCGGTGATCCCCTCCGGAGGCAGCGATGTCCAAGAAGACGAAGAAGCGCAAGCTCAAGGCCCGCCGCAACAAGGCGAACCACGGCAAGAAGCCCAACGCCGGGCGGCGCTGAGCCAACCCCGTCGACCCTGACGCGCGAGGGGCCGCGACTCAAGGAACGGCGCCGTCTTGCCGATGCCGCCAGCAGGTCTCACCCCTGGCGTGAAGGAAGAACCGGGCATGCGCGTGAACTTCCGGCGGATCGGCCCGGCGATCGCGCTGGGTGCGGCCGCACTGCTCGCCGCGTGCACGCCGGTTGCGGCGCCGGCTCCTCCCGCTCCTCCTGCTCCTCCTGCTGCCCCGCAGGCGGTCGTTCGCGGATGTAGCGCCGCCGCCGCATCGGCCACCCCGACCGCGACGTCGAGCACCGCCGACCAGGACACGCTGAGTGCCCCGGAGGCGGCCGCCGACGCGGACGTGGCGTTCGCGACGGCCACCGACCGCTTGCCCGATGGCAGCATCCCGCTCGTCACCGTCGAGCAGCGGGGCCACAGCCTCGAGATCGACACCACCGCCGTCCGCAGCGCCGAGGACGCGGCCGAGGTCGCGACGGACGCGGCCCGGGGCGACGACCTGGTCGCGGTGTTCCCGGACTCGATCGTCACCACGGCTACAGCCGATGGACCGACGGCGAGCGCGGCAACCGCGAACGACACCGAACGATCCCGCCAGTGGGCGCTCGACCGCGCCGGCTTCGAGGCGGCATGGGACGTCAGCGACGGTGCCGGCGTGGTCGTCGCCGTGGTCGACACCGGCGTGCAGTCGGCGCATCCGGACCTCGCGGGTCAGGTGCTCCCCGGCCGGCGCTTCGTGGACAACGGCGCGTCGGGGATCGCCATGGATCCGGCGATCGACGACGACGGGCACGGCACCCACGTCGCCGGGATCATCGCCGCCGTCGCGAACAACGCCCAGGGCATCGCCGGCGGCGCTCCGGGGGCATGCATCCTGCCGGTCAAGGTGCTCAACAGCAGCGGTAGTGGGTGGGACAGCGACGTCGCGCGCGGGATCGACTGGGCCGTCAGCAACGGCGCACACGTCATCAACCTCAGCCTCGGAAGTGGATCACCCGGCGCGAGCTCGATCGCGGTCCAGAACGCGGTCGCGAACGACGTGATGGTGTTCGCCGCCGCCGGGAACGACGGCGCGGGCGCGTCGCCCGAGTACCCGGCAGCCGATCCGTCGGCGATCGCGGTCGCGTCCGTCACCTCCGCCCTGGCACGCAGCTCGTTCTCGACGACGGGCGCCTACGTGGACATCGCCGCGCCGGGCAGCGGCATCTACTCGACGTACACCTCCCCGTCGTACGCATCGCTGTCCGGGACCTCGATGGCGACGCCGTACGCGGCGGCGACCGGCGCGCTCGTCCGCGGGCGATACCCGGCGTGGACCGTCGCGCAGGCGCGGCAGCGGCTGCTCGACACCGCGAACGACCTCGGCCCCCCGGGCCCCGACGACGAGTTCGGCTACGGCTTCATCGACCCGCTCGAGGCGGCCGGCTGACGCGACCGCGCACCGTCGCGGTCGCCCGTCACTCGACGGGGGCCCGGCGGAGCCGATGATCGTGCGTGAACAGCCTCCGGCGGATCCCGAGGGCCATCACGGTCGTCGTCGTCGCCACCGAGCCGAGGATCAGGAACATCACCGACGCCTGCACCCGAACCGCGTCGATCGGGTCGACCCCGGCCAGGATCAGGCCTGTCATCGCGCCCGGGAGTGCGATCAACCCGACTGCCTTCGTCGTCTCGATCTGTGGGATGAGCGCGGTCCGCAGTGCCGACCGGACGTACGGATGCGCCGCCACGGCGGCCGGTTGCCCGAGCGCGAGCCGCGCCTCGACCTCGTCGCGCTTGTCCGACAGCTCGTCGACCAGGCGCCGCGACACGAGCACGGTCGTCGCGAGGGAGTTCCCGATCATGAGCCCGGCGAGCGGGATGAGGGTGCGGATCCGCAGCTCGAACACACCGAGCCCGAAGAGCACCCCGAGCGTCAGCACCGCCGACGCCGAGAACGCGACGAGGGAGAGCTCGAAGATCGCGGGCACGCCCGAGGCGCGGCGCCGCACCGTGAACGCGGCCACGACCAGCATCACGGCGACCCAAGCCCAACCCCACCAGGTCGACACGCCGGGGTCGAGGAGGATCTCCAGCAGCAGCCCGATGGCGAGCAGCTGCACCATGGCGCGCACCGCGGACCAGAGCAGGCTGGGCTCGAGCCCGAGACGGCGCCACAGCGACAGGCCGATCGCGACACCCACCAGGAGCGCCGAGACGCCGAGACCGGTCCAGCCGATGTCGCTCACGACGCCTACCCACCCTCGAGGAAGTGCCGCGCGTCCGCGGGTGCCTCGGCGTCGAGGCCCTCCACTCCGCCGCAGTGCGCGACACGCCCCGCGATCAGCACGACGAGATGATCGGCCAGGCGGCGCATCTGGGCGAGGTCGTGGGTGACCCACACGATCGGGACCCCGTCACGGGCGAGGCGACTCGCCATCTCCTCCAACCCACGGCGCGCGGCCGGATCCACCGACGACGTGACCTCGTCCATGAGGACCGCCTCGGGCTCGGTGGCGAGTGTCCGGGCAAGACAGACGCGCTGGGCCTCGCCGCCCGACAGCTCGCGCGCGTCACGCCCGAGGAAGGACGCATCGAGTCCGACCCGGGCCAGCACCTCGTGCGCGCGCTCGCCGGTCAGGCTCGGCTCGGCCACCCTGAGGTTGTCGAGGACCGTGCCGGGGAACGGAGTCGGGCGTTGGAACACCATCCCGACCCGACGCCGGAGCACGAGCGGGTCGAGGGTCGCGACGTCGGCGCCGTGGTGGAGGACCTGCCCGAGGTCCGGCACCTCGAGACGGTTGCAGAGACGGAGCAGCGTCGACTTGCCCGACCCGGAGGGCCCCACCATGACCGTGACGCCCTGCGACGGGATCCGCCCCGACGCGTCATCGAGTCGTGGCCGCGGCGCACCCGCGACCGTCACGTGCTCGAACGCGAAGAGCGGGTCGGTCGATCGTTCAGGTCGCGTCGCTCGATCCCGTCATCAGGGCGCACCCGCCGTGTCGCGCGAGCGAGCATCGGCGACGAGGATCGCGGCCGCGACCACCGGTCCGATCGCCAACCCCCCGTACAGCGCGACCAGCTCCCCGGTGCTCCCATCGAACCCGTGGGACACGTGGTACGTGAGATGGGGGATGCCGTACACGAGGAAGACGATCGCCGTCGCGAGCGTCAGGTGTCGGTTCATCCACAGCGCGGCGAGCAACGCGAGCACCGCCAGTGCGAGGTTCAGCGCACCGAAGTCTCGCAACAGGTGCTCGTTGAACGGCCCGTCGGTCGAGATCCAGTGCGCGCCGAAGCCGGGGAAGTCGTCGTAGAACCCCCTCGGCGACGCGCTCGCCCAGGCCCCCGGCAACAACGACTGCAGGCCCAGCACGACCAGACCGATGCGGATCGCCCGCGCGGTGCTCATGGTGCGCTCCCCCTCTCCGCGACCGCGCGCCGCGCGCCGATCGCGGCCCACCCGACGCGGCGTCGGGTGTCGCCGGCTTCCATCCTGTCACCTCGCGGAACCGGGCATTCGAGACGCGCTGTGATGTGGCGCGGTTCCCAGGTCCGCAGAACAGCCCGAAGCGCAGCACCGCACCCTCGTCGCCCTCCTCGGTGAAGGCCCCGACGAGTCGTTCGCCCTCGAGCGTGGGGCGCAGCGGCTTCACCGACTCGTCCGGTTCGACGCGCTCGTCGATCCACTCGTCGCCACGATCGGGATGCGTGAAAGTGATCGACTCCTTGACGACCCGCCCGATCCCGTGTTGGCGCGCGCCGGCCAACACGTGCCGAGTCGTCTCGGTCCGGAGCCGGTTGTGCGTCTTCCATGCCCACGGGAGACCGACCTTCGACGACGGCGGAACGTCGGTCGCGAAGTGGACGGTGGCATCACGCCCGGCGATCCCGGAGACGACCGATGCGTCGTCGAACAGGTCGACGAGCGTGGGCTCCGCGCCTACGGCACGCAGCTCCTCGGCCTTCGCGTCGTTGCGGGCAACGCCGCGCCGGTCGCGCCTGTGACGAAGCACCTCATCGCGCTACCCGTCCGGCAGCTGGTCCACGAGCAACGACTGTACGGACCGTCCGATCGGCCCGCGCTCGTCGTGCAGCGTGCTCACCGCCTGCCCGACCCCCACCGCCTCGGCACGCGACTCCGCCTCGAGCGCGACCCATTCCCCGGCGGGGTGACGATGGAGGTGGACGGTGAGATCCGCGTTGATGAACAGGAACTGGCCCCTCGGCAGCGCCGAGCCCACACCATTGCCGAAGTCGGCCGCCGCGGCGACGCGCTGCAGCGGCGACGGCACCTCACCGGCAACGATCGGTACGAGCAGCCGGAACCACACTGTCGCCGGCCCGGTCTCGGTCCAGGAGCCCGCGGCCTGACGAACCTCGACCGCACGCCAGAACCCGAAGCCGAACGCGCGGGTCGGCTCGATCCGGAACGACTCCAGACTCCCGGGCTCGGCGACCTGGGGTCCGGGTTCGGGGGGCACGGGAAGGTCGAGCGAGTCATCGACTCGCATCCGCAGTGCCGAGGCACGTGCGACCTCCGCTCCGTCGGCGAGCAGCGTCGCATCGAGCCATTGCACCTTGCGGCCCGGTCGAACCGTGCGGGTGACGACCTCGAGCGGGACGAGCGGCACCGGTCGGAGCAGGTCGACGGACAGCCGCACCACGAGGCTCGCCGGACCGGGGTCGTGGCGTTCGAGCTGTCGGGCGAGGAGCGCGGCAGGGGCACCACCGTGCATCGCGTCGGGCGCCCAAGGACCACTCGCCAGCTCGGTCGGCACGAAGCGATCACCCTCGATGGTGAACACGCGGTCGGGCGGAGCGGTCGTCACGACGTGAGCGTAGGCTCCTCGGGCGCGCCCGGGACCGGAGGAATCCTGGCCCGCACCGAGGGGACCGGCGGCACTCGACGACCTTTCGGGCGCGGGGCTCGACACTCTGCGCGCGCGACTGACCGGCTGAGCAGGAGATTCCGTGGCGACGTTCCCCAGAGAAGAGGTCGAGGCCGAGTTCCACAAGTACGTCGCGCGCGGCGCGGCGAACGACTGGAGCGCCTGGGCCGACCAGTTCACGGTCGATGCCGAGTACGTCGAGCACGAGATGGGCGTGTTCCACGGACGCGAAGCGATCCGCGCGTGGATCGTCGAGACGATGGCATCGGTCTCGGGGATGAGCTTCCCCGTCGAGTGGTACGTGATCGAGGACGACCGAGTGGTCATGTACTGCTGGAACGTGTTCGATCCGCTCCCCGGCATGACCGGTGAGTACAAGTTCGCGGTCGTCGTGATCCTGCGCTATGCGGGCGACGGGCTCTGGTCACTCGAAGAGGACGTCTACAACGCCAAGGAGTCGGAAGAGGTCCTCGGCCGGTTCCTCGAAGACGCGGTCGCCGCGGGCCACGGCCCCCCGAGCGGCCCGGCGGGAGACGCAACGTCGCCCTGAACGGCGACATCCCCGGGCACATCTCCGGGAACCGGAGGGCACCGAGGCACGTCTGACCTCATCGAGACCCACCGATCCTCGGAGGCCACCGTGTCCACGCCCCCTCGCTCGCCCGCCCGCGGTCGCGCCGCCCGACGGGCGACCCGCGTCCTCGCCCTCGTCGCCGTGCTCAGCGTCGCCGTGCCGGTCACGCACGCGGCGGCAGCCGATCCCGACCCGTCCGAGCCGCGGACCGTCCACGTCACCGGCACCGGGGTCGTGCGCGGGACCCCGGACGTCCTCGACCTCGTGCTGGGGATCGAGATCCGCGCGAAGGGCGCCGCCGACGCCCTTCGCCGCAACAGCGAGCTCCTCCGCCAGGTGATCGACGTGCTGCGAGACGCCGGGGTCACCGACGACGACATCCAGACGGCGGCGCTGTCGATCTGGCCGGTGACGAACGACGACGGCACCGCGGTGATCGGGTACTCGGTCTCGAACACGGTCCGGGTCACGTTGCGCGACCTCGACCGCGCGGGCGCGATCATCGACGAGGCCGCGACCGTCGCCGGCGACGAGATCGTCGTACGGGGTCTCTCGTTCTCGTTCGACGACAACAGCCGGCTGGTCGCGAGGGCCCGGGCCGAGGCGGTCCGCCAGGCACGGGCGCAGGCCGAACAGCTCGCCGAGGCCGCCGAGGTCACGCTGGGCCGCCTCCTCTCGATCGACGAGACCTCGACCCCCGAGGGCCCGATCGTCCGGTCCGCCGACGCCTCCGGCTCGACGGAGGCCGCGGCCCCCATCGAGCCCGGGAGCCAGAACCTGTCCGTGCGGGTGCAGCTGCGCTACGAGATCACCTGAGGCCGCTACCGTCGCACCCGTGAGCGAGCTGGTGATCACCGAGACCGAGGGCCGTGTCCGCATCGTCACGCTCAACCGGCCCGAGGCCCGCAACGCGCTCGACACCGCGCTGCACCGCGCGTCGGCCGAAGCGCTCGCCGACGCGGAGGCGAGCGACGACATCGACGTCGTCGTGCTCACCGGCGCCGACCCCGCGTTCTGTGCCGGCCTCGACCTCAAGGAGCTCGGGGCCGGAGGGGCCAACCTGCAAGGGGGCTCCGAAGGCGACCGCGGGGCGCGGTGGACGAACCCGATCCAGGCCGTCTGGGAGATGACCAAGCCCGTCATCGGCGCGATCAACGGGGCGTGCGTCACCGGGGGATTCGAGCTGGCCCTCGGCTGCGACTTCCTCATCGCGTCGGAGCGTGCGACGTTCGCCGACACGCACGCCCGGGTCGGCGTCACGCCCGGCGGCGGGATGAGCGTCTACCTTCCGATGGCGGTCGGGCTCCGCCGCGCCAAGGAGATGACCCTCACCGGCAACTTCCTCGACGCGGCCGAGGCGCACCGCATCGGTCTCGTGAACCACGTCGTCGCGCACGACGAGCTCCTCCCCGCGGCGCGACACGTCGCGAGCGACGTCGCCGGCAACGACGGGCCCACCGTGCGTCACCTGAAGCACCTCTACGACGAGAACGCCCGGCTCACCGTGTCCGACGCCCTCGCCAACGAGCAGTCCGTCTTCCGGTCGTATCGCGTGGACTTCGACGAGATCGAGCGCCGACGACGTTCGGTGGTCGACCGGGGGCGTTCCCAGCACTAGGCACGAGCGGCATCGGGCTCACCGCCGCGCTCCGACTCGAATGAGGTCGGGCGCGAGACTGTTCGGCACCCATGCTCTTCCCGACGATCACGTTCGCGATCTTCTTCATGATCGTGCTGCCCATCAGCTGGTTGCTGATGCCGCGGCGACGGCGCTGGAAGATGTTCATGCTCGCGGCGTCGTACTTCTTCTACGGGTACTGGAACTGGCGCTTCTGCTTCCTGATCGCCGCGTCGACGATCATCAACCAGCTGCTCGCAGAACGGATCCACCGGTCCGACGACGACCGGGTCCGGCGGCGGTGGCTCGCGCTCGCCGTCGTCGCCAACCTCAGCGCGCTCGGCTACTTCAAGTACTACGAGTTCTTCATCTCGAGCGCCACCAACACGCTCGAACAGATCGGGATCAACATCTCGCCGGAGATCGTCGCGATCACCCTTCCGGTCGGTATCTCGTTCTTCACGTTCCAGGCCCTGAGCTACGTGATCGACGTCTACCGCCGGACATTCACCCCCGGTCGACTCATCGACTTCGCGGTGCTGCTGTCCTTCTTCCCACACGTCGTGGCCGGCCCGATCGTGCGCCCGGCCGAGTTCATGCCCCAGCTCAAGTCGCGCCACGATCCGCGGCGAGTCGACGCCAGCCGCGCGTTCTTCCTCATCACCGTCGGTTTGGCGAAGAAGGTGGTCATCGCCAACCTGCTCGGCACTCAGATCGTCGACCCGGTGTTCGCGTCGCCCGGACAACAGTCCGGCCTCACCGTCCTCGTCGCGATCTACGCGTACGCCGTCCAGATCTACGCCGACTTCAGCGGGTACACCGACATCGCGATCGGTCTCGCCCTGCTCCTCGGCTTCCGGTTCCCGCAGAACTTCGACAGCCCGTACACGGCCGTGTCGATCCAGGACTTCTGGCGGCGATGGCACATGACGCTCTCGCGTTGGCTCCGCGACTACCTGTACATCCCGCTCGGCGGCAATCGATCCGGTCGGTGGCGCACGTCGCGCAACCTCATGCTCACCATGGTGCTCGGTGGTCTCTGGCACGGGGCGGCCTGGACGTTCGTGGTGTGGGGTGCGATCCACGGTGGGTTCATGGTGCTCGAGCACTCGCGGCGATCGTCACGCGAGGCCCGAGGGATCCCAGATCCTCCGGACACCGCGTGGCGGCGAAACCTCGCCCGGTTCGGGACGTTCCAGGTGGTGTGCCTCGCCTGGGTGTTCTTCCGCGCCGAGTCGTTCTCCAACGCGTTCGACGTGCTCGGGCGGCTCGTCGATCCGTCGCACTGGTTCGATGCCGCGCCGCTCATCACCGCAGGGGTGCTGCTGGCGATCCTCGCCGGGTTCGTGGAGCAGTACCTGCCCAAGCAGGCGTGGAGTCGTGCGATGGCGCGCTTCTCCTACCTCGCGCCCGTCACTCAGGGCGTCGTGCTCGGAATCGCCCTGCTCGTGATCAACACGACGGGCCCGAGCGGCGTCGCCCCCTTCATCTACTTCAGGTTCTGAGCCCATCGTGACCCCTCGCCGTACCGACTCCGCACCGCCGCGTGAACGGGATTCCGAACGCCGCGGCATCCACTGGCACGCCGATGAGATCGATGCCCGGCCGCGCCGCACGATGCCGGTCGCGCGGATCTGGGCCGTCGCGGCGATCGCGTTGCTCGTCGGCTCGCTCCTCAACGCGCCGGGCATCCGGAAGACCGCGCTCGGACAAGAGGTGGGGTGGCGACGTGACGTCGCGACGTTCCTCGGCGACGCGCTCTACGACGTGAG
This sequence comes from Acidimicrobiia bacterium, assembly GCA_035763745.1. Lineage (GTDB taxonomy): Bacteria > Actinomycetota > Acidimicrobiia > IMCC26256 > PALSA-555 > DASUAO01. Next base: position 8,042 of record DASUAO010000038.1, on the reverse strand, counting down.
CCACACGATCGGCCTGGATCGGCCGCGCGACGTCCTCAAGGACGTGATCGGTCGTGGTGACGACGACGAGATCGACCTCACCCTTCCGAGCCCCACGCTCCCGGTCGCGGTAGGTGGCGACCCGTCGGCGCCTCCACCCGTGGAGTCCTTCTCGCCGTCGAACCCGCTCTCGATCTACGTCGCCGGCGACTCCCTCGCACAGACCCCCGGCGAGTCGGTCGTCAACCAGGGCCTCGCGACGGGCGTGATCGGCTTGCTCGGGCCCGTCGACAGCCACGTCGCAACCGGCCTCGCACGGCCCGAGGTCTTCAACTGGCCCGCGTACCTCGCGGGCCTCGCGTCCGTCCCCGACGCGCTCGTGATCGCGCTCGGCTCGAACGACGACCAGAGCCTCACCGGCGACGGGGGGACCGGCCCGTTCGGGACCCCCGAGTGGGAGGCGGAGTACCGCCGGCGGGTCGGGGGACTCATGGACTCGGTGATCGCGAAGGGGACGACGGTCTTCTGGGTGGGGATCCCGCCGATGCGCAACGCCGCGCGGTTCGACTCCCGGTACCGGCTGATCAACGACATCGCCCGCACCGAGGCCGAGAAACGGCCGGGCGACGCGGTGTACGTCGACACCGTGCCGGTGCTGTCGGCACCGGGCGGCGGATATGCGGACTACCTGGGCAACCTCGACGGCTCGATCGTCCAGGTGAGGGCGGGCGACGGCATCCACTTCACCCGCGCCGGCGGGGACCGGATCGCGACCGCGGTGCTCGCCGCCATGCGCGCGACCTTCGACCTCGAGTCGTGGCAGCAGGCGACCACCACCACGGTGGCGCCGACCACCGCCCCCGAGGGCACCACCACGACCCGCCCCGTGAAGCGCAAGGGAGCCGGCGGGTAGCGTTCGGGCGATGGACCTATCGTCCCTGCACCAGCCTGCCCAGTCGAAGCTGCTGCTCGTCGTGATGGACGGGCTCGGCGGGTACGCCGACGCCGACCACGGCACCGAGCTCGAGGACGCGACCACCCCGCACCTCGACGCCCTCGCCGCCGAGGGCATCTCCGGGCTGTGCGAGCCCGTCGGCCCCGGCGTCACGCCGGGCTCCGGGCCCGGCCACCTCGGGCTCTTCGGCTACGACCCGCTGCAGTTCGAGCTCGGACGGGGCGCGCTCTCGGCGGCCGGCCTCGACTTCGAGCTCGGCGCGGGCGACCTCGCGGCCCGCGGCAACCTCTGCACCCTCTCCCCCGACGGGACGATCAGCGATCGCCGAGCCGGTCGCCTCCCCGACGACGACGCCCGCCGCGTCGTGGAGCTCCTCCAGGAGCGGGTCCGCCTCGACGGCGTCGAGGTCTTCTTCCGCCACGAGCGCGAGCACCGGTGTCTCGTCGTCCTGCGCGGCCCCGACCTCGATCCCCGGATCGCCGACACGGACCCGCAGCACACCGGCGTCCCACCGTCCGAGCCGGTCGCGCTCGCGTCCGAGGCGCAGCGCAGCGCCACGCTGATCGCCGACCTCTCCACGCAGGTCCGCGCGGTGCTCGCCGACGAGCCGCGCGCGAACGGGCTGCTGCTGCGCGGGTTCGACACCCATCGCGAGCTCCCCGGGTTCTCGGAGCGCTACGGACTGCGCGCCGCAGCCGTCGCCGTCTACCCCATGTACCGCGGCATCGCTCGGCTGCTGGGAATGGACGTCCTCGGGCACGCGAAGGGCCTCGAGGACCAGCTCGGGATCCTCGCCGATGCATGGTCCGACTACGACTACTTCTTCCTCCACCACAAGGGCACCGACTCCGCCGGAGAAGACGGCGATCGGGCCCGCAAGATCGCGGCCATCGAGGCCCTCGATGCGGTCGTCCCCGACCTCCGCCGCCTGGGCCCAGACGTCATCGCGGTCACCGGCGACCACGCCACGCCCAGCCAGATGGCCGCGCACTCGTGGCACCCGGTGCCGACGCTGCTGTGGAGCGCGCGGTCGGGGCGCGACCGCGCGGAGCAGTACGGCGAACGACACTGCCTCGGCGGAGGGTTGGGACAGCGCCCGTTGAAGGACCTGATGGCGCTCATGCTCGCCAACGGCGGTCGGCTCCAGAAGTACGGGGCCTGACCTCCGGGTACGGAGGCGATGAGCGTGGGAGACCGCTTCGAGCACACCCTCGGCGATGCGGACACCCTGATGTGGCACATCGACCGCGACCCCGCGCTGCGGTCGACGATCGTGACCGCCCTGGTCCTCGACCGGGCGCCCGACTACCAGGCGCTCCTCGACCGGCTCGACCGCGGGACGCGTCTGATCCCCCGGTTGCGCCAGCGCGTGGTCGAGCCGCCGCTCGGGATCGGGCCTCCTGCATGGTCCGCCGACCCCGACTTCGATCTCGGCTACCACGTCCGTCGCGTGCGCGCACCCAAGCCCCGGTCGTTCGACGCGGTGCTCGACATCGCCTCGACGGCCTCGATGGGTGACTTCGACCGGTCACGACCGCTGTGGGAGTGCACGCTGGTCGAGGCGCTCCCCGACAAGCGCGCCGCGATCGTGCTCAAGATCCACCACTCGATGAGCGACGGCGTCGGCGGGATGAAGCTGCTGATGATGCTCTTCGACTTCGAACGCGAACCGGGAACACCTCCCCCGGATCCCGAGTCGGTGGCCCTCCCGATCTTCACCCCGGCGAGCCTGATCCCGCACGGGGTCGAGTGGCAGGCCCGGCGGATCGCCGAGAACACGCGGGGCGCGCTGGGCGCGGCGATCACCGCCGCGCGGGCGCTCCGCGACGACGCCGCGAGCACGGTGCGTGCCGCGACGCGCACCCTGGGATCGATCGCCCGGTTCCTGGAACCCGCGCCCACCCCCCTGTCGACGCTGATCGACTCGCGCAGCATCGACCGACGGGCGACGACGTTGTCCGTCCCCCTCGACGACCTCAAGCGCGCCGCGAAGGCGGTCGGCGTCACGCTCAACGACGCGTTCGTGGCGGGCGTCCTCGGTGGCCTCCGCTCCTACCACGAGGAGCACGGGGCGCTGGTCGACGACCTGCGGATGATGATGCCGATCAACATCCGCCCCGAGAGCGCCGGGCTCGGGGGGAACCACTTCACCACCGCGCGGTTGATCGTCCCGCTCGCGATCGTCGATCCGGCCGAGCGGATGCGCGAGATCTCCCGCCGGTGTCTGGAACTGCGGGAGGAACCCGCAGTCGCGCTCTCGGAGCACCTCGCCGAGATGCTCAACCGCCTGCCGAAGCGGGCGGCCACCGCGCTGTTCGGGTCGATGCTGAAGGGCGCCGACTTCATCACGAGCAACGTCCCCGGCTCGCCGTTCCCCCTGTACGCGTGCGGATCCGAGGTGCAGGAGATGTTCGCGTTCGGCCCCGTGTCGGGATCGGCGGTGAACGTCGTGCTCATCAGTCATTGCGGCACGTGCTTCCTGGGCGTGAACGTCGACCGGCGGGCGATCCCCGACACCGACGTCTTCCGGAAGCACCTCGCCGCCAGCTTCGACGAGATCGTCGCCCTCGGCTGACCCTCGCTCCCACAGGGGTTGATGCGTCCCTCACCCGCCTATGGCGGGGTGAGAGACGCAGGACCGAGAACTTGCGGTGATCCGGGGGTGCCGATCCCTCCGTACTCCTCGTGATGTCGCGCTCGAGCAAGGTCGACACCCCTGTCGGACGGCGGGCGTTCGTCGGGCTCCTCGGCCTCGGCGCGGTCGGGATCGGCTCGCGGTCGGGGGCCACGTCCTGTTCGCACTCCGCGACCCCGACGCGCTCGGCGCCATGCGCACCGGCACCATCGCCGCCCGATGGGCGAGGCGGGAACGCCCGCGCTGGTTCGAGGAGCACTCGGACGCCGCGCGCCCTTGATCCCTGGACGTGCGTCGCTCACCCCGCCATGGGCGGGTGAGCGACGCATCATGAGAACGTAGGCTCGACGCGATGCCAGCCGAACCGGGAGCCGTCGAACCGGGAGCCGTCGTGCTCCCTCGCGAGCTCGTCCCGGGCGACGGTCGGTTCGGGTCGGGGCCGTCGAAGGTCCGCCACGACGCGGTGGCGCGTCTCAGCGCCGCCGCCCCGCGACTCCTGGGGACGAGCCACCGGCGTGAGGGCGTGCGTGACCTCGTCCGGCGCATCCGGACCGGGCTCACCGATCTGTGGAACCTCCCGGACGGCTACGAGGTCCTCCTCGGCAACGGTGGGACGACCGTGTTCTGGGACGCCGCGATCCTCGGACTGATCGAGCGTCGCAGCGAGCACCTCGCGTTCGGTGAGTTCTCGTCGAAGTTCGCGTCCGCGGCCCGGGCCGCCCCCCACCTCGACGACCCCGTCGTGATCGAGTCGGAGCCGGGGACCCACCCCGAGCCCGTCGCCGACCCGTCGGTCGACGCCTACGCGCTCACCCACAACGAGACCTCCACCGGGGTCATGACGAACGTCCGGCGGCCGTCCCACACCGGGCTCACGCTCGTCGACGCGACTTCGGCCGCCGGTGCGATGCCCGTGGATCCCCGCGAGTTCGACGTCTACTACTTCGCGCCGCAGAAGGTGTTCGGATCCGAAGGCGGGCTCTGGGTTGCCGCGTGCTCCCCCGCGGCGATCGCTCGCATCGAGACGATCGCCGCGTCGGGCCGCTGGTGCCCACCGTCGCTCGACCTGTCGATCGCGCTGCAGAACAGCCGGCTCGACCAGACCTACAACACCCCGGCGATCGCCACGCTCTTCCTGCTCGCCGACACCGTCGAGTGGATCAACGGGAACGGTGGCCTCGAGTGGTCGGCCCGTCGCTGCGAGCAGTCGGCCGAGATCGTCTACGGGTGGGCCGAGGCCAGCCCGCACGCGAGCCCGTTCGTCGCGAAGCCCGCGGAGCGGAGCACCGTCACCGCGACGATCGACTTCGAGGGCGTGAGCGCCGCCGACCTGGCCGTTGCGCTCCGTGCGAACGGGATCGTGGACACCGAGTCCTATCGCAAGCTCGGGCGCAACCAGCTGCGGATCGCGATGTTCCCTGCGATCGAGCCGCAGGATCTCGCGACACTCACCCGCGCCATCGACCACATCATCGACGCCATCTCGTGAGCTCCGAGCGATGAGCGACGCGACCGCGACCCTCCCCGACGGCCTGGTTGCGATCGTCAAGCGCGACTGCCCGACGTGCGCGCTGATCGTCCCGGTCCTCGAGCAGCTCGCGACCGGGCCGGGGATCACCGTCTTCACTCAGGACGACCCTTCGTTCCCCGAGGGGCTCGACCCGATCGACGACACCGACCTCGAGGTGTCGTTCACACTCGAGCTCGACACGGTTCCCACGCTCCTGCACGTCGTCGACGGTCGGGAGACCGACCGGATCGTCGGCTGGTCGCGCGAGCAGTGGGAGGCCTTCACCGGCCGCGATGACCTGGGCGAGGACCTCCCGCCCCATCGCCCGGGATGCGGCTCCCGGACCCAGGACCCCGACCTCGCGGCCGCGCGCGCGGCCACCGCCGGTGCGGCCCGCCTCACCTCCCGGCGCGTCGAGCTCGGCGCTGCGGAGGACCAGCTCGAGGCGATGTATGAACGGGGATGGAGCGACGGCCTCCCCCTCGTGCCCCCGACGCCGGAGCGGGTCGCCCGCATGCTCGCGGGTACGACCAGGGACCCGTCGTCGGTCGTCGCGACGGTCCCACCCGACCTCGTCGAGTGCACGGTCGAGAAGGTCGCGATCAACGCGGTGATGGCCGGGTGCCGGCCCGAGTACCTCCCGGTCGTGCTCGCAGCGGTCGAGGCCGCGTGCACCGACGCGTTCAACATCCACGGCGTGCTCGCCACCACCATGCCCGTCGGACCGGTCGTCGTCGTCAACGGCCCGGTCGCCCGCGCGATCGGGATGAACTCCGGCGGCAACGCGCTCGGGCAGGGCAACCGCGCCAACGCCACGATCGGACGGGCCCTCCAGCTCGTCATCCGCAACGTCGGTGGTGGACGCCCCGGTGGCGTCGACCGCGCCACCCAGGGCCAGCCCGGCAAGTACACGTTCTGTTTCGCCGAGGACGAGACCGGTTCGCCGTGGGAGCCGCTGCACGTCGCCCGCGGGTTCGAGCCCGGCCAGTCGACCGTCACCCTGTTCACCGGTGAGGGCCCACGCGTCGTCCTCGACCAGCTCTCCCGCACACCGGAGTCGCTCACCGCCACCTTCGCGGCCTGCCTGAGAACGGTCGCGCACCCGAAGATCGTCCTCGGCATCGACGCGATGCTCGTCGTCTCGCCCGAGCACGCGCGCGTCTACCGCGAGGCCGGATGGGACCGCTCCCGGCTGATGGACGCGCTCGCGGCGGCACTCCAGGTGCCCGGTGAGGAGTTCGTGCGGGGCGCGGGTGGGATCACCGAGGGCATGCCCGAGGCGTTCGCCGACAACCCGCTCCCGAAGTTCCGCGACGGGGGCCTGCTCGTGGTCCACGTCGGTGGGAAAGCCGGCCTCTTCTCGGCGATCATCGGCGGCTGGCTCGGCGGGGGCGGCGGCAGCGACCCCGTCACCGTGGCGGTCGGGACCTGAGCCGGTGGTCACGGCCACCGATCTCGGTCATGATCGGGGGATGGCCCACGTGCTGCTCGACCCCACCGCCGAGCGCGACGCCGCGACCCGCACCCGTGCACCCCGCCCGGCCTCCCTCGACGGCGCGACGGTCGGGCTTCTCGACATCAGCAAGGCGCGCGGCGACGTCTTCCTCGACCAACTCGAGCGACGGCTCGTCGAGCGCGGGATGAAGGTGAAGCGGTACTCGAAGCCCACGTTCACGAAGGTCGCGCCGATCGACCTGCGTCACGAGATCGCCCAGCAGTGCGACGTGGTCATCGAGGCCCTCGCCGACTGAGGCTCGTGCACGTCGTGCAGTGTGCACGACATCGTGAACCTCGAAGGGCTGGGCCTGCCCGGGCTGTTCGTCGCATCCAGCGAGTTCGTCACCGCAGCCGACGCGCAGTCCGACGCCCTGGGTGCCGATCCGGCCCGGGTCTTCGTGGCCCACCCGATCCAGGACCGAACCGACGCCGAGCTCGCCGCCCTGGCCGACGACGCCGTCGACGAGATCCTCGCGATGCTCACGGCCGACACCGGCTCCGACGACCTTCAGGAGTGACCTGACCGTGCTGCTGTTCCACGAGGTGCACCGAGTACGCGGCGCGTCGGAAGACGCGTTCGAGGCGCACGTCCGCGACCGCTGGCTCCCCGAGCTGGCGTCGGGCGACGACGCCCGTCTCCTCTACTACCTGCACCTCGCCCACGGCTCCGGACGCGCGTACACCGTGGTCACCGTCACCGCGGTGCGCGACGGTGCCGCCTGGGAGCGGCTCGCGCGCCGGGTCCAGGACGGTGACCTGCGCGCCTGGGCTCGCGACGCCGACCAGCTCCGCCACGACGTGCACGCGAAGGTCGTGCTGCCCGTCCCCTGGGCACCGCTCCCGGTGGCCGACCTCGCGTCCGTCCCCACCGACCCCGTCGACCACGACCTCACCCTCTTCATGGAGGACACGGCGTGGCCCCACGAGGGAAAGCTCGACGACTACCTCGTCGCGGCGCACGACCAGTACGCGCCGAGCCTGACTGAAGGTCGCCACGGCGGCCGGTCGATGCTCGAGCTGCTGAGCGTGTGGCAGACGGCGTACGGGTCCGGGAAGCGCGGCGAGGTGATCCTGTGGCAGCGCGTGACCGAGCCGAAGCGGCTCCTCGGGCTGCTCTACACGGAGATCCCCGAGGAGCACCGCGCGCCGGGGACGTGGATGCACGACGCGCTCGCCGTGCGCGACGACTGGGAGAGCCGCCTGCTCCGCACGACGAGCTGGTCGCCGCTGTCGTAGCGAGTCGACCGGGTCCTCCGGAGCTCCCGACCTCGCGCCGCGCAGTCCTTCGGCGCCATCCGACGCGCTCGGTCGGAGCACGTGGTGGGTGTCACACCCCCTGCGTATCGTCGTCTCCATGAGCGTGATCGAACGTACGTTCGCCTCCGAACTCCAGCGGGCCGGAACGGAGACCGGCAGCCCCGCCGAGCGCTTCGACTTCCGCGACCGGGTCGATGCCCTGCGGTGCC
>DASUAO010000037.1:0-32922 GCA_035763745.1 Acidimicrobiia bacterium | reverse complement strand
AGGTTGTAGAGCCGGTTGTCGATCGACCGCTCCGTCCGACCTCCGGCGCGCAGCTCGTAGGCGTGCTCGGTGAGGATCGGTGCAAGATCCGTGAGGGTCATCTCATTGAGGGTGGATCGGTCCGTCGGACTCAGTACCCGTCCTGAGAGTGTCCTCAGGCTTTCGATTCACTCGCAGCCGAGGGCGATGGTCGATCCACCAATACGCTCCGGTCTTGTCCCACCAGCTGCTCACAAGCCGGAAAATCTGCGCGGTCGCCAGTACGCCGATGACGAGGCCGATAAGAGCCCCCCAGCTTCCGAATGCCTGGCCCCCGGCAGCCATCCCGAAGATCGCGGGGGAGGCGATCAGGAAGAATCCAAGGATCCAGAGGGAACTCCAGATCGCAACACCGATCATCACGACGATGAAGATGGCAATTCCGAGAATCGGCTCGACTACCGCAATGAGCGCTCTGAGAGCCCCCAGCAGGATGCCGCCGACGATCTTTCCGGCCCGGCTCATTAGCGACTGAACCACGGCTCCATGTTATCGCAAGCGAGCGTTGTGCTTGTGCATGTGGGTCGCGAAGAGTAGCGTTTCCGCAGGTCAGGCTACGGTGTGATCCCGAGCCGCTTCGCGATCACCTCGTTCATGATCTCGTCGGTGCCGGCACCGATGCGCTGGAGCCGGGCGTCGCGGAACGCCCGGCTCACCGATGCCTCGTGCATGTACCCGAAGCCGCCGTGCACCTGCACGCACGTGTCCGCGAGGCGGTTGAACACCTGGGCGGAGTACTTCTTCGCCATCGAGATCTCGGCGACCGGGTAGTCGCCCTGGAGGATCTTCCAGACCGTGTCGTAGACGAGCGCCCGCGCCGCCGCGAGCTCGGTCGCGGCATCCGCGAGCGCGTGCGCAACCACCTGGTGGCCGGCGATCGGCGTGCCGAACGTCTCGCGCTCGCGGGCGTACGCGATCGTGTCGGCCAGCACGCGCTCCGCATACCCGACGCACGCGGCGGCCCCTGCGATCCGCTCGTACTGGAGCTGCCACATCAGCTGGGCGAATCCCCGGCCGGGCTCCAGGCCGATCAGGTTCGCGTGGGGTACCTCGACGTCGTCGAGCGCGAGCTCGGCGGTGTCGCTCGCGCGCATGCCGAGCTTCCGCAGCTTGCGGGACACGGTGAGCCCGTCGCTCGCAGTGTCGACGAGGAAGAGGGAGATCCCCGCGTGCCCGGCGTCGGGATCGGTCTTCACGACGCACGTGAGGAAGTCGGCCCGGACCCCGTTGGTGATGTAGGTCTTCGACCCTTTGATCCGCCAGGTGTCGCCGTCGCGCACCGCACGCGTCTTGATGCCGGAGACGTCGGAGCCCGCGTCGGGCTCGGTGATCGCGATCGCGGCGATCTTCTCGCCCCTGATCGCGGGGCGCAGGTAGCGGTCGCGCTGGTCGTCGGTGCCGAACTCCCCGAGGGCGGGGGTGGCCATGTCCGTCTGGACCGAGAGCGCCATCGCCACCGCACCACAGCCGGACCGGGCCACCTCCTCGACGAACACCACCTCGGCCGCGAGGTCGCCGCCGCTCCCACCCCAGGTGGTGGGGTAGTGCAGCCCCAGGAACCCGAGCTCACCGGCACGCCGGAACACGTCGTCGGGGAAGAACTCGGCGTCCTCCCACTCCTCGACGTGCGGCGACAGCTCGGCCTCGACCCAGCGCCGGACCGATGCCCGCAGCTCGTCGTGCTCGGGCGTGAAGATCGGGTGCTGCGCCGGGGAGCCCATGCGAGACAACGGTGCCATACGGGCCGACATCGCCGTAGACTCTTGCGTCCATGACACGGTCGATCCTGCAGCGCCGGCTCGTCGACGTGTCCGATCGGCTCAAGCGCCTCCGCGCCGAGCTGGCCGTGACCGCCGAGCAGCTCACCTTCCTCGAGGAGGAAGCCGAGGAGGCGCGCATGCGGGCGCTGGTCGCCGAGACGCCCCTCACGGACGCCGAGGCCCGCGACGCCCGCCGCCACGCCGAGGCGATGGGCCGCCACCGGGATGCGCTCCTGGTCGGCATCCAGGCGCTGGAGACCGAGCAGGACACGCTCCTGGACCGCATGTCTGCCGAGCTCTCCGCCTCCTGACGTGGTCGCCGGGGACGAGGGTCGGACCAACCCGCGGGTGGTCATCGCCGAGGACGAGTCGATCATCCGTCTCGACCTGCGCGAGCTGCTCGAGGAAGAGGGGTACACGGTCGTCGGGGAGACGGGTCGGGGCGACGAGGCGATCGACCTGGTCCGGGACCTGGTGCCCGACCTGGTGATCCTGGACGTCAAGATGCCCGGCCTCGACGGGCTGTCCGCGGCCCGCCAGATCGCGAGCGAGCGACTCGCAGCGGTCCTCATCCTGACCGCGTTCTCCCAGCGTGACCTCGTGGAGCAGGCGCGGGACGCGGGGGCGCTCGCGTACCTCGTGAAGCCGTTCCAGAAGACCGAGCTGCTCCCGGCGATCGAGCTGGCGTTGGCTCGTCACGCCGAGCTCACGTCGCTCGAACGCCACGTGGAGGACCTCGAAGGGCGTCTGGAAGCCCGGAAGCTCATCGACCGGGCGAAGGGGCGGCTCATGGACGAGCACGGCCTCGACGAGCAGTCCGCCTGGCGCTTCGTCCAGACCCGCGCGATGAACGAGCGGGTCAAGATCGCGGAGATCGCGCAACGCGTGATCGACGGGGAGCTCGCCCCGTAGCGGGCTGCCCGCGTTCGACCGCGCCGAGCCGGGTCCGACGTACGATCGGCCCGATGGCGAAGCTGCTCCTGCTCGACGGCCATTCGCTGGCGTATCGGGCCTTCTACGCGCTGCCTGCCGACCTCGCGACGCCCGACGGCACGTTCACGAACGCGGTCTTCGGGTTCACGTCGATGCTCACCAAGGTGCTCGCGGACGAGCAGCCCGACTTCGTCGGCGTCGCGTTCGACGCGCCGACGAAGTCGTTCCGCCACGACATGGACGCCGACTACAAGGCAGGTCGCAAGGCGACGCCCGACGTCTTCAAGTCCCAGCTCCCGCTGATCCGCGAGGTGCTCGCGGCACTCGAGATCCCGACCATCGAGATCGAAGGAGTCGAGGCCGACGACGTGATCGCGACGCTCGCCACGAAGGCCGCCGACCAGGGGACCGACGTCGTGGTCGTCACCGGCGACCGCGACGCCTTCCAGCTCGTGCGGGACCCGCACCTCAAGGTGCTCTACAACAAGCGGGGCGTCAGCGACTACGCGCTCTACGACGAGGCGGGCATCGCCGAGCGCACCGGTGGGGTGACGCCCGCGCAGTACCCGAACTACGCGGCACTGCGCGGGGACTCGAGCGACAACCTCCCCGGCGTACCCGGGATCGGCGAGAAGACCGCGGCGAAGCTCGTCACGACGTACGGAGACATCGAGGGGATCCTCGCCCACGTCGACGAGCTGCCGCCGAAGCAGCGCCAGAACCTCGCCGAGATGGCCGACCGGGTCCGGCTCAACCTCCAGATGACGAACCTCGTGCTCGACGTCGACTGCGGGATCGAGCCGGAGGACCTCCGCATCGGGTCGTTCGACCGCGAGCGGGTCCGCGAGCTGTTCGACCAGCTCGCGTTCCGCACGCTGTTCGCGCGGATGATGGATGCGGTCGGCGCCGAGGCCGCGGAGGGGGACGTCCCGGAGGGCGAGAAGCTCGAGGTCGACGTGCTCGTGCTTCGCGACGAGGCTGCGGCCGCCGAGCACCTCCGTGGGATCGCGACGCGTGGCGGGCGCTACGCCCTCGAAGGGCGCTGGGACGGGGTCCCCGGGCGCAGCGCGCTTCTCGGGCTGGGGATCGCGCAGGACGACGGCTCCGTCGCCTACCTCGACGGCGCGTTCCTCCGCGACGCCGACGTGCTGGCCGCCGGCGGAGCACTCGTGGCGGAGGGCGGACCGCCGCTCGTCGCCCACCGATCCAAGGAGCTCATGCACGGGCTCGGTGCCGACGTGCGCACCCTCGCCCAGGACACCGCGCTCATGGCGTACCTGCTCGACCCCGGCGACGGGAAGTACCTGCTGGAGGACCTCGCACTGCGTTTCCTCTCCCTCGAGGTGCTCTCACCGGACGCGGAGGAAGGCACGCTCGACCTCGACGGCACCGCCGGCACCGAGGACGCCGGCCGTCGGGCCGCGGTCGTGCTCCGCCTGGCCGACGCGCTCGCCGAAGCGCTCGAGGCCCGCGAGCTCACCGACCTCTACGAGCGGTTCGAGCGTCCGCTCGTCCGGGTGCTCGCGAAGATGGAGCGCACCGGCATCCGCGTCGACCGCGACTTCCTCTCCGCGCTCAGCGCCGAGCTCAACAAGGAGTGCGACCGGTTGATGCGCGCGATCTGGGGGCACGCGGGCGAGGAGTTCAACGTGAACTCCACGCCCCAGATGCGGGTCGTGCTGTTCGACAAGCTCGGGCTCACCCCGGTGAAGAGGACGAAGACCGGCCCGTCGACCGATGCCGACTCGCTCCAGAAGATGCGCGACGACCACCCGATCGTCGAGGACCTGCTCCGGTACCGCGAGGTCGAGAAGCTCCGCAGCACCTACGCCGACGCGCTCCCTCCGCTGATCGCGGCCGACGGACGCGTCCACGCGACGTTCAAGCAGACCGACACCACGACTGGGCGCATCTCGAGCGAGGCCCCGAACCTCCAGAACATCCCCGTGCGCACCGCGGACGGCCGGGAGTTCCGCCGCGCGTTCATCGCCGACGAGGGCTTCGGGCTGCTCACGGCCGACTACTCCCAGATCGAGCTGCGGGTGCTCGCGCACCTGGCCGAGGACCCGGGGCTGGTCGAGGCGTTCGAACGCGGGGCCGACATCCACACCGCCACCGCCGCGCAGGTGTTCGGCAAGGAGGAGGGCGACGTCACCGCGGAGGACCGTCGCTTCGCGAAGGTCGTGAACTACGGCCTCGCGTACGGGATGGAGGCGTACGGGTTGAGCCAGCGGATGGGGGTGGCCGTCGACGAAGCCCGCGACATCCTCGACGACTACTTCGCCGCGTTCCCGAACGTCGCCGCCTACATGGAGCGCACCGTCGCGGAGGCGAAGTCGCGCGGCTTCACCACCACCATCTTCGGGCGCCGGCGACAGATCGGTGAGCTCGCGTCCGACAACTTCCGCATCCGCCAGATGGGGGAGCGGATGGCACAGAACGCACCCATCCAGGGCTCCGCCGCCGACATCTTCAAGCTCGCGATGGTCGAGGTCGACGCCGCGCTCGACGCCGGCGGGTTCGCCACCCGGATGCTGCTCACCGTGCACGACGAGCTGGTCTTCGAGGTGCCGGTCGACGAGCGGGAGCGGGTGGAGCCGATGCTGCGGGAGACGATGGAGTCGGTCACGGAGCTGATCGTGCCGCTCACCGTCGATGTCGGCTTCGGCCCGACGTGGGCCGAAGCGAAGTAGCGGTCGTCGCGACCTTCGATCGGCGGGGCTCGTTCAGTCGGCGTCCGCTTCGAACCGCCTCACCCACTCCTCGGTGAGGTGGTCCGCCTGGCGTTCGAGCTGAGGCGGCGGAACGCGTGTCGCGTCGACGCCGAGTTGGGTGAGCACCGCCCGCACGCTGCCCTCGTAGTCGGCGCCGATCTGCTCGTAGCGGAGGCGTCGGGGTTCCACGCCCTGCGCGGCGAACTGGGCGTCCCAGGCGATCTCCTGCGCGTCGATCTCGGCCATCGACTCGCGGATGAGGTCGACGTCGTAGCGCGGGCTGGACTCCGGGCGAGCGCTGTCACGCGCGCCGGCTTCCCACCAACCTGTCTGGCGGGCGCGGGCGAGGGAGCACGCCTGACGGAGGTGGTCGTCGCGGGTCACCAGCACCCACGTGACCGGCACCCCCCACCAGCCCGTGTCGAGCCCGTGACGCAGCATCGCCACCAGTACTCGGACCAGTACACCTTGAGTGCGAAGACGCCGTTCGTCGTCAGTTCCGGCGTGATGGCGCGGAGGTACCGCTCGAAGGACCGGTCGGTGTAGCGGTGGGTCGGCTCCCACTGCGGGGTCCCCTGGAGCCGGCGTCGGATGCGGCCCAGCCAGACCGATGACGGGACACGGTCGCAACCTACGCGATGCGACGCGCGCCACTGCCGTCGGGATCGGTGGCGAGACGCCCCAGTGCGGGGGCAGCTCGGGCGGCTCGGGAGGCGGCTGGAAGTCGGCAACCGCGAGCAGCTCGACCACCAGCAGCTCGACCACGACCAGCACGATGCGATGGGCGACGAGCTCCGTGGGTGAACGGAAGCAATCGGGCTCGAGGGTTCTTGTTGATTCCTCCCCTCGGGCTCCCGCGCTGCGGTCCCACCGGACACGCTCCCGTTGGGGCCGCGCGCACCAAGTGTTGCGGTGCACACGGCCGCAGCGACTCCTGCAGGAGCTCCTATCCATCAACATGTTGATGGGTCGTCGTACCTGCGGAGCATCTGGAACGACGGTCCCGGTCCTCCTTCGAGGGGGCCGGGACCGGCGTCTCCCAGGTCCGGCGCGCGACACGACTTCGCGTTGACCGGGGCGCAGCTTTCCTCTCCTGGGCCGCGCCCCGGCTTTCGCTCCCGACTACTGGACTACGAATGTCCCGTACATGCCCTTGGTGAAATGCGGTGCGCCCTTCTTCTTGCCGCCGACAGGCAAGAAGCACGCGTACGCGTACGTTCCCGGTTCGAGGGTCGTCAGTCCGTAGCCGCTCATCCCGGCCGGCGCGAACGCCCCGGTCCCGCTCTCGAAGTCGAAGTAGCGAGCCTGCTTCTTCTCGGGCAGTGACAGGATCTCGAGGAGATCGGCTCCTTCGCCCTCGGGTGTGAGCTTCACGATGCCGATCTCGTGATCCTCCTTCGGCGCGTCGTTCGTGAGCTTGAGGTTCGTCGGTCCCGCAGGAAGCGACGCGGGAGCATCGACATACTCGTAGTCAATTGCAGTGAACTCGACTTGATTGCCGGGGCAGTTCTCGTAGATGAAAGCGTCGATTCGCGCAACGGCTGGACCTTCGTACGCTTCGTAGCCCTTCTTCGCGAACTGATTCCGCACCTTGGTGATGTCCGCGCGGATCTCGTCGGGCGCTGCATCGACCAGCTTGTCGAGTACGACGAGGTTCTCCTTCTTGGTCTGCGCTCCCTCGATCTCGATCCGAGCCGCACAGAACGCCTCGAGATCCCCGGTCTGGGCACCCGCGACGGCCGTACTCGCTCCGACCGCGGCAACCGTCAGGCCGACCGCGAACACACGAATGAACTTCTTCATCGAAATCCTCGCCCCTTCATGGGTGGTGACCCACCACCGCATCGACTGACCGCTCCGCGGCGGATGCAAGACCGTAGCCGAACCGCCGAGCCGCCGAGCCGCCATGCCCGGAGGGGCTCCGAGAAAGCCGATCCTCGGGACGGTTGGTCGGTACGTTGGTCCCCGGTGAAGCCTCCGCCCGACGGCCTTTGGTTCAATGAGCTCGCCCGGTTCCTGGGACGGACCTATTGGGCTCCCGATACCGGTCGGGTAATGGCGTTCACGAAGGGCACCGAGCAGGAGGTCGACTTCCTCGTCGACGCGCTCGCCCTTCGACCCGGCAGCCGAGTGCTCGACGTCGGATGTGGCCCGGGTCGCCACTCGCTCGCGCTCGCGAGGCGCGGCATCTCGTGCATCGGCGTCGACGCATCCCCGGAGTTCATCGCGCTTGCGCGAGACGCGGCGTCGACCGAAGGGCTCGACGCGACGTTCGAGGTCGGCGACGTGCGCGACCTCGCCTACGACGGCGAGTTCGACGCCGCGATCTGCCTCTGCCAGGGCGGGTTCGGGCTCCTCGGCGGCCGCGACGAGACCGACGTCTTCTCCCGCATCGTCCGCTCGGTCCGCCCCGGCGGTGGATTGGCGGTGTCTGCGTTCTCGGCCTATTTCGCGCTCCGCTTCCTCGAGGACGGTGAGACCTTCGATCCCGAGACGGGAGTCCTCCACGAGCGCTCGACGCTGCGCGACGAGCAGGGGGAGGAGCGAGAGTTCGATGCCTGGACGACCTGCTTCACCGCGCGGGAGCTCGAGCTGTTCGCCGAGCGCGCCGGCGTGACGATCGAGCACCTCTCGGGCGTCGCGCCCGGGCGCTACCGTGTCGCGCAGCCCGACCTGGAGTCCCCCGAGCTGCTGCTGGTGGGGCACCGACGCGGGTGAACGGATAGCCTGGCGGCGCGGCCCCCGCCGGGGGTCGCGTCGTTCGCGCCTGTCGTCGCTCCCACGACGAGCGGCGCGCGACCCAGGATCTCGAGGAGTCATCGGTGCCCGAGCAGGATGTGACGGAGGCCACCAGCGCCCCCGTCCCCGACCAGGAAGCGGGGGACGCAGGCGCGACGCCGGCCCCCGGCACGACCACCACCTCCACGGAAGCAGCGCCCGCAGCGGCTGCTGATGCCGAGACGCCGGCACCCGCTGCCGAGGAGCCCTCGCCGGAGCCGGCCCCGCTGCCGGACCGAGAGATCGACGTCGACGCCCCGGTCGTCCTCGACGACCTCGACGGCATGTCGTTCTCCGACGCGGTCGACGCCACCATCGTCGCCTTCGACGACGGTGACCTCGTCACCGGCACCGTCGTGAAGATCGACAGCGACGAGGTCCTCCTCGACATCGGCTTCAAGTCCGAAGGTGTCATCCCCTCGCGCGAGCTCTCCATCCGCAACGACGTCGACCCGAACGAGGTCGTCACTCTCGACCAAGAGCTCGAAGCCCTCGTCCTCACGAAGGAGGACAAGGACGGTCGCCTCATCCTCTCCAAGAAGCGCGCGCAGTACGAACGCGCCTGGGGGACGATCGAGGAGATCAAGGAGAAGGAAGGCATCGTCGAGGGCCCGGTGATCGAGGTCGTCAAGGGCGGGCTCATCATCGACATCGGCCTGCGCGGCTTCCTCCCGGCGTCACTCGTCGACCTCCGCCGCGTCCGGGACCTCGTCCCGTTCGTCGGCAAGACGCTCGAGTGCAAGATCATCGAGCTCGACAAGAACCGCAACAACGTCGTCCTCTCACGTCGCGCGTACCTCGAGGAGACCCAGCGCGAGCAGCGCGACGAGTTCCTCACCAACCTCAAGCCCGGTGAGATCCGCAGCGGCGTCGTGTCGTCGGTGGTCAACTTCGGTGCGTTCGTCGACCTCGGTGGCATGGACGGGCTCGTCCACGTGTCCGAGCTGTCGTGGAAGCACGTCGACCACCCGAGCTCCGTCGTGAACGTCGGCGACGAGGTCACCGTCCAGGTGCTCGACGTCGACCTCGAGCGCGAGCGCATCTCGCTCTCCCTCAAGGCGACGCAGCAGGACCCGTGGCAGGAGTTCGCCACCGGCCACCAGGTCGGCGAGCTCGTGTACGGCCGGGTGACCAAGCTGGTGCCGTTCGGGGTCTTCGTCCAGGTGGGCGACGGCATCGAGGGTCTCGTGCACATCTCGGAGATGGCGGTGCACCACGTCGAGGCACCCGAGCAGGTCGTCACTCCCGGCGAGGAGCTGTGGGTGAAGATCATCGACATCGACCTCGACCGCCGGCGGATCTCGCTGTCCATCAAGCAGGCTGCCGAAGGTGGCGTCGTCGCCGCCGAGTACCAGGACCAATTCGGTGAGCACGCCTACGACGAGCACGGCAACTACATCGGCCCCGACCCCGTCGAGGAGGCTGCCGCGGCCGAGGCCGTCGAGGCTTCGGCCGTTGAGGCCACCGACGCTGTCGCGGCCGAGGCTCCGCCCGTCGAGGCGAGCACCCCGGAGGCCGTCGCGCCCGAGGCTCCGGCCGTCGAGGCCACCCATGCCGCCGCGGCCGAGGCTCCGCCGGTCGAGGCGAGCGAGCAGGAGCCCGCCACCGAGTAGCGCTCAAGCCGGAGGCGACTCCGGTCGAAGTTCCCCTCGGGAGGTCACTGAGATGCTCAGGGAGCCTTGCGCGTGGGGAACCGAAGAACGTTCATCGCCGGAGCGGCCGTCCTGCTGGCTGTCGTGGCGGGTCTGCTCGTCTACTTCTATGCCTCGGCGGCCGACAGCCGAGCGGCCGACGACGTCTCGCTCGTCGAGGCGTTCGTCGCGGCCTCCGAGATCCCGAAGGGGACGACGGGCGGCGATGCCCTGAAGGACGGGCTGATCCGTCCGGCCCGGGTCCTGCGAGGATCCGTGCCTCCCGCCGCCGTTCTCGACAGCGGCGACCTCAAGGGCAAGGTCGCTGCCGCGACGATCGACACCGGCCAGTTCATCACCGCGGCCAGCTTCGTCGCCCCCTCGGATGGTGGCGGCGGCACGCTCGCGTCATCGATCGCTGCGCCCGGGCTCGTCGCCGTCACGGTCTCGGTCGACGCCGAACGAGGCGTCGCCAACCAGATCGCTCCCGGCGACCGAGTCGACATCGCCGTCGTCGGCGAGGGCATGGCCGAGTACATCCTGAGCGAGGTGAAGGTCCTCGCCGTCGGCCAGGAGACCTCCGCGAGCGCGACCGGACCCGAGGGCGAAGCGTCGCTGACGGCATCGAGCACCGGGCTCATCACGTTCGAGCTCACGGCCGCGGACGCGCTGCGCGTCGTGGCCGCCAACGAGAGCGGCTCGCTCTACCTGACCCTGCGATCGATCGCGTCGGGAGCCTCCGGTGCCGCCGCCACCGTGCCGGCCGGCGGACAGCAGGGCTGAGACGTGCGTGGCGCGGAGCGCGCGGTGGGGCGGGACGACCCGATGACCACGCCGTACGACGTGGTCGTCGTCGAGCCGGACGCGCGGACGCGGATGCGCCTCGGGGCGCACGTGCCCTCCGGGATCCTGGTGGAGTCCCTGGACGAGTTCGTGCAGACGATGAAGCCGCAGCGCGTCTCGGTCGCGGTCCTCGGACCGTCGTTGGCGGTGCCGCTCGGATTCCGCCACGTGCAGCGGCTCACCGCGGCACTCCCGACCCTCGGCGTCATCTTCGCCGTCGAGGAGGTGCGCACCGACGACCTCCAGGCTGCCATCCGAGCGGGTGCCCGCGACATGGTCTCGTCGACCGACGGACCCGCCGTCGCCGAAGCCGTCGACCGGATCGGCACGCTCCTCGTGGGCGCCAGCGCGTCGCGTCCCGTGAGCGCGGATGCCTCGACGGAGCCCGGTCGTCTGGTCGTGGTGTTCTCGACGAAGGGGGGAGTCGGCAAGAGCGTCATCGCGGTCAACGTCAGCATCGCCATGGCTCGCCTCGCACAGCGACCGATCGCGCTGGTGGACGCCGATCTCCAGTTCGGGGACGTCGCGGTCATGCTCGGTCTCCCGCCGGACGCGACGATCGCCGACGCTGCGACGGCCGTGCAGATCGGTGACGCCGCGGCCGTGCCGAGCCTCGTCACCCGTCACTCGAGCGGCGTGGCCGTCCTGCCGGCACCGACAGACTCGTCGATGGGGGCGTCGGTCCCGCCCAACGAGCTCCTCGCGATCTGCGACGCGCTCCGGGAGCAGCACGCGGTGGTCGTCGTCGACACGCCCACGTTGTTCGACGAGACGTCGCTCGCGCTGCTCGAGCACGCCGACGAGATCCTCCTCGTCGGGAGCCTCGACATCCCGAGCATCAAGAACCTCCGGATCGGCATGCAGGCGCTCGACCTGGCCACGATCGGAGGCCCCAAGCTCCGGCTCGTGCTCAACCGGGCCAACTCCCAGGTGAAGCTCGACGTTCGGGAGGTCGAGACGGTCGTCGGGCTCAGGGCGGAGTTCCCGATCCCGTCGGACATCGCGATCCCGAAGTCGGTCAACACCGGACGATCGGTGTTCGAGGAGGATCCCAACAGCGCGGCGGGGCGAGCCTTGGAGCACATCGCAGCCTCGTTGCTGGGGCTCAAGGCCGGTGCGTCGCGGAGCGGGCGCGGACGACGTCGGCGGCGGGCGCGGCGGTAGCGCACGATGAGCGTCCAGACGCCCGGACGGTGGCAGGAGGGGGCTCACGCCGCCGCGACGACGGCATCCCGCGCGCAGGCGCTGACGGACCTGCGTCGCAAGATGCACGAGTACGTCATCCACGAGCTGGGACCCGTCCTCTACGACCAGCGAGTATCGGAGGTCGACCTGCGCGCGAAGGTCGAGGAGCAGCTCCACCGCGCGCTCGCGCAAGAGCGTTTCGCGATCGGTGCGGCAGATCGACAGGCGTTGGTGGCCTCGGTGTTCGACGACGTCCTCGGCTACGGGCCGATCGACCGACTCCTCCGCGATCCAGACGTGAACGAGATCATGGTGAACGGGCCCGAGCACGTCTACATCGAGCGAAACGGCAAGATCATCCGCACGGACACGCAGTTCGTGGACGAGACGCATCTCCGCCGCATCATCGACAAGATCGTGAGCCAGGTGGGGCGCCGTGTCGACGAGGCGACACCGATGGTCGACGCCCGGCTGCCCGACGGGTCTCGTGTCAACGCGGTCGTGCACCCCCTCGCCATCGGCGGTCCGTTCCTCACCATCCGCCGGTTTGCCAGCGACCCCTTCACCGTCGACGACCTGATCCGGATGGGGACGCTCGACCAGCAGGTCGCCCACTTCCTCGACGCCTGCGTGCGCGGACGACTCAACACGGTCGTGAGCGGCGGGACCGGGACCGGCAAGACGACGCTGCTCAACGTGCTCTCGTCGTTCATCCCGGCGGACGAACGGATCCTCACGGTGGAGGACTCCAAGGAGCTGCAGCTCCAGCAGCCACACGTCCTGTCGCTGGAGTCGCGGCCGCCGAACATCGAAGGCAAGGGCGAGGTCCGGATCCGCGATCTGGTGCGGAACTCGCTGCGGATGCGGCCCGACCGGATCGTGGTCGGGGAGGTGCGCGGCTCCGAGGCGCTCGACATGTTGCAGGCGATGAACACCGGCCACGACGGCTCGCTCACGACCGTCCACTCGAACGCCCCACGCGACACGCTCTCGCGCATCGAGACGATGTCGCTCATGGCGGGGATGGACCTTCCGGTGCGCGTCATCCGTGAGCAGATGGCGTCGGCACTCGACGTCATCGTCCACCTCGGTCGGCTCCGAGACGGCACGAGGCGGGTCACGCACGTGAGCGAGGTGATGGGGATGGAGGGCGACGTGGTCGTGCTCCAGGACCTCTATCTCTTCGACTACGGGATGGGGGTCGACGAGAACGGTCGGTTCCTCGGCCACACCAAGAGCACCGGGATCCGCCCGGCGTTCGGAGATCGCCTGGCGAACCACGGGGTCGTGCTCGACGCATCGATGTTCGCGTCGGAACGGTTCGTGCGGCGCGCACAGGTCCGCCGATGACCGCCGTCGTGCTCGCGCTGCTGATGGCGGGAGCCGTGCTGACGCTCGCGCTGATGCTCCTGTTGCTGGGTGGCGACCATCGGACCGACCTGGAGCGCCGACTCACCGGGTTCGGACTCGACGAGGAGCCCGACGCAGAGCCGGACTCGCAACGGCACGATCTGTCGCTCACCGAGACGCGGCTGATGCAGGAGATGGTCGGCTTGACCGGCCGACTCGCGGACCGGGTCGGGCTGCTCAGCCGCGTCGAGGCGAAGCTCGTGCAGGCCGACGTCCCGCTCCGTCCTCCCGAGGCGCTCTTCTTCGCCATCGCGGGGGTGCTGCTGGTGATCGTCGGTTCGGCGCTGATGCTGAGCATCCCCATGGCGGTCGTGGCCGGGATCCTGGCCGTGCTCTCGCCGCTCGTGGTGCTCGAGCTCCGGCGGAAGCGTCGGCTGCGGAGGTTCGAGCGTCAGCTGCCCGACGTGCTCAACCTGCTGGCTGGGTCGATGCGTGCCGGCTTCTCGTTCACCCAGGGGCTGGAGGCCGTCGCCGACGAGGCGACCGAGCCGTCGCGTCGCGAACTCCAGCGCGTGTTCACCGAGAGCCGGCTCGGACGGCCGATCGAGGACGCACTCGAGGACTCCGCGCACCGCATGCACTCGGTCGACTTGCTGTGGGCCGTGATGGCGATCCGCATCCAGCGCGAGGTGGGGGGCAACCTCGCCGAGCTGCTCGACACCGTCGCGCGGACGATGACCGAGCGGGAGCGACTGAAGAGCGAGATCCTCTCGCTGACCGCAGAGGGCCGGCTCTCCGGGTGGGTCCTCGGGGTGTTCCCGCCGGCGTTCGGCGGCGTCCTCTTCCTGATCCAGCCGGACTACATGAAGGTCCTGTTCCAGGACTCGCTCGGCATCATCGCGGTGGTGATCTCGGCGGTCATGGCCGGCTTCGGCTTCGTCTGGTTGCGACGCATCATGGCGATCGAGGTCTGATCGTGACGCCCCTCGTCGTCGCGTCCATCGCTGGGGCCGCAGTGCTGGCCCTGGGGCTGCTGTTGCTCTCGGTCGTCACCGAACGGGCGGAGGCGCGCGCGTGGCTTCGTCGGCTCGACGGCTACCAGATCCAGGACGTCCGCGACCAGGAGCTGCTGGCACCGATCAGCGAGCGCGTGCTCGCGCCCGTCCTCTCGGGTCTCGCGGGGATCACGCGACGTCTCACGCCCGACGGGTACCGGGAGCAGGTCGCGCACAAGCTCGCGCTCGCCGGGAGCCCGACGAGCCTCACGGTCGACCAGATCCTCGTCTTCAAGCTGCTCGGACTCGTGTCCGGACTCATCTGGATCGCCGCGGTGGTCGTGGGCCTGGGGCTGGGGGGAGTGCTTGCACTCTTCATCGTCGGCTTCGCATGGTTCGCGTCCTTCGCCGCGCCGGACGTCGCGCTGTCGCGCGCGATCGAGCGCCGTCAGCACGAGATCGCGGTGCAGCTCCCGGATGTCCTCGATCTCCTCACGATCTCGGTGGAAGCCGGACTGGGCTTCGAACAGGCACTCGAACGGACGACGACCGCGGTGCCCGGCGCGCTGTCCGACGAGTTCCGACGGATGCTCCGCGAGACGCGCTATGGAGCAAGCCGCGCCGAGGCGCTGCGCGCGATGGATACGCGTTGCGACGTGCCCGAGCTCCGGACGTTCATCATGGCGATGCTCCAGGCCGACACGTTCGGCGTGTCGATCGCGCGGCTCCTGCGCGCGCAGGCCGACGAGATGCGCATCCGCCGGCGACTCCGCGCGCAGCAGCAGGCGCAGAAGGCACCGGTGAAGATGCTGTTCCCACTGGTCTTCTGCATCTTCCCGTCGATCTTCGTGGTGATCCTCGGTCCGGCCATGATCTCCCTCATGAAGAACCTCTGAGGGCATCGTCGACATGACGTCCACGCTCGAGGTGCGCAAGTCCGCGGGAGCAACCGGCCCGGCCCCGGCTCGATTGCCACCCCTGACGTCCTCGCACCGTCGGTGGAGGCTCCCCGGGCTCGACACCCTCTACACGATGGTGTTCGCGGTCGTCGGCCTCGGCGTCGGGATCGAGCGGCTCTCGGACAACTCGTTCTTCCTTCACCTGCGGACCGGTCGGTGGATCCTCGAGCGCGGGATCCCGCACGTCGATCCCTTCTCGTACGTCGCCGCGGGGACCGACTGGGTCGCGCAGTCGTGGCTCGCGGAGACGCTCTACGCCGCGCTCGAGCGGGTCGCGGGTCCGTTCGCCATCCGCGTGCTCGTCGCCACGGTGGCAGTCGCGGTGTTCGTGGTCGCGTTCCGGCTGGCGCTGCACCTCGTCGGCGACCGTGTGCGCGCCGCGCTGCTCACCGTCAGCACGCTCGGGCCCGTCTTCGTGCTCTGGTCCGAACGGCCGCTGATCTTCGGCGTGCTCTTCCTCCTCGTGGTGATCTGGCTGGTCGAGATCCCCTCGAGCTGGGTGGGCCGCCACGAGGTGGCCGTCCTCGTCATCGTGTTCTGGCTCTGGGCGAACATCCACGGATCGTTCGCGCTCGGCTTCGCGTACCTCGGGCTCCACGTGCTGGGGAGGTGGGCGCAGGGCGCGGCGCCATGGCGCGGTCGCGAGCGCACCCTCGTCGTCGCGACGGGCGCCGCGTTCGCGGTGTGCTTCCTGACCCCCTACGGCCCGGACCTCGTCGCATTCCCGGTCGAGCTCGTGACCCGATCCGAGGCGCTGCGCGACGTGGTGGAGTGGTCGTCGCCGGACTTCCACCGGGCGTCCGGGATCGTGTTCCTCGCCTGGGTGCTCGTGTTCGCAGCGGTGCTGGCCACCACGCGGCGGCGGGCCTCGATCCGCGACCTGATCGTCACGCTGCCGTTCCTCGCGCTGGGGTTCTGGGCCCTGCGCAACATCGCGATCGCCCCGCTGGTCGCGCTCCCCGTGCTCGCGCGCGCCGTGGCCGTCCCGGCCTCCTTCCCTGTCGGGAGAATCGCGCGTCATCGGGCGCGTCGTGACCAGGCGCCGAGCCGGCCGTTCGTGTCGATGATCCTCGTCGTGCTGGGTGTGCTGAGCGTCACGCTCGTCGTGCGGGCATCTTCCGAACCCGACTTCGCCTTCTCCGGGTACCCGGTGCGGGCGATGGACGCGGTCGCAGCCGACGGCCTGCTCGGGCGACGTCTGCTCACCGACGATGCCGATGGCGGCTACGTGCTGCTCCGCTACGGGCTGCGCCAGCCGGTCTTCCTCGACGACCGGTTCGACATGTACCCCCAGCCGGTCCTCGACGACTTCACGGTCGTCAACGGCGGTCAGCCCGGATGGGACCGGGTCCTCGAACGACGGGACGTGGAGGTCGTCGTCTGGGGACGCGACCGGGTGCTCACCCAGCTGCTGCGACGGGAGCCGGGGTGGCGCGAGATCCACCATGACCGACTCCACGTGGTGTTCGTGCGCGACGACGTCGCATCCTGAGCGGCGACGTCGTCCCGGGATCTACGTCCCGGGATCTACGTCCCGGGATCTAGGGATCGGGGGTCGCGCTGATCGTGCTGCCCACCTCGTCGAAGCGGCTGTCGACCTCTCCGCCGAAGAACACGACGGCCGAGATGACGACCGCGGCGATGAAGGCGACGAGCAGCACGTACTCGACGAGGCTGGCACCGAACTCCCGCGCACGGGATCGGCGGGGCACACGCTCGCTGTGGGCGGACCCGGCGGAGCGCCAGGTCCGCCCGCACAGCGGTTTCACGGTGGATCAGTTGCCGTTGCTGCTGAGCTTCGAGCCGGTCTCGTTGAACTTGTCGCTGACCTGGCCTCGCAGGAACACGACAGCAGCGATGACCGCGAGCGCGATGAGCGCCACGAGGAGGATGTACTCCACGAGGTTCGCCCCACGCTCATCGTTGGTGAACTTGGCCTGCAGCCAGGTCCGGAGCACGAAGAGGTTCATGTCGCACCTTTCGGATGTGCACCCAGATCCCACCCCGACCACGTATCGGCACGCCCCCATGCGACCTTGAGCGCCGAGACCACGGTCGAGGACCTGGTCCCGTGACGGGTCGGCTCGCCTACGCTCGGCTCGTGCTGCTCGTGGGGCTCACCGGCGGGATCGGATCGGGGAAGTCGACGGTCGCGCGCCTGCTCCAGGAGCGCGGCGCGGTCGTGGTCGACGCCGACGCCGTGGCGCGCGAGGTCGTCGAACCCGGCACCCCCGCGCTCGCGGCGCTGGTGGAGCGGTTCGGGGACAGTGTGCTGGCGTCAGACGGCACCCTCGACCGTCCGGCGTTGGCATCGCTCGCGTTCGTGGACGAGGCGTCCCGCAAGGACCTCGAGGCGATCACGCACCCGGCGATCAACGAGGAGTTCCTGCGCCGGATGCAAGCGGCTCCGCCCGATGCGATCGTGGTGTGCGACGTGCCGCTGCTCGCCGAGTCGGAGCAGGCCCGGGGTCGGGGCTACCCGATCGTCATCGTCGTGGAGGCCCCCGGGGAGGTGCGCCTGGCGCGGCTCGAGGGACGTGGGGTGGCCCGGGAGGATGCCGAGCGCCGAATGGCGGCCCAGGCCTCCGACGAGGACCGCCGGGTGCTGGCCACCCACGTGATCGACAACTCCGGCGACCTCGCGGCCCTGGAGCGACAGGTCGCGGCGCTGTGGCCCGACCTCGAAGCGGCCCGGGACGCGGCCGAGGCGCCGCGGAAGGAAGCCGACGGGGCGTCCGCCTAGACGCCGTCACCGGGTGTCACGCCGCGCGGTCACAATGGGGTCGTGCCCCCGTTCGAACTGGTCTCAGAGTTCGCGCCTGCCGGCGATCAGCCCGAGGCGATCGAGCAGCTCTCCGAGGGGATCGTCGCGGGGGAGAAGGCCCAGACGCTGCTCGGCATCACCGGCTCGGGGAAGTCGTTCACGATCGCCGGCGTCATCGCGCGCACCCAGCGCCCGACGCTCGTGCTCGCACCGAACAAGAGCCTCGCGGCCCAGCTCGCGAGTGAGTTCCGTGAGTTCTTCCCGAAGAACCGGGTCGAGTACTTCGTCTCGTACTACGACTACTACCAACCCGAGGCGTACCTGCCCGCGACCGACACCTACATCGAGAAGGACTCGTCGATCAACGACGAGATCGACCGGCTCCGGCACTCGGCGACCAGCGCGATCATGAGTCGACGCGACGTCATCGTCGTCGCGTCGGTCTCGGCGATCTACGGGCTGGGCGCGCCCGACGAGTACGAGCGTCAGTGCCTGATCCTCGATCGCGGCGAGGAGCGTGAGCAGCGCTCGATCCTCGCCCGACTCGTCGAGCTCCAGTACGACCGCAACGACTTCGACTTCGCCCGGAACAAGTTCCGGGTCCGCGGTGACACGATCGAGATCTACCCGTCGTACGAGGAGCGCGCCATCCGGTTGTCGCTGTTCGGCGACGAGGTCGAGCGCATCACCTCGGTGGACCCGCTCACGGGCGAGGTCGTGGAGGAGCTCGACCGGCTCGTGCTGTTCCCGGCCTCGCACTACGTCACCTCCGAGGAGCGGATGCAGCGTGCGATCACCGGCATCGAGGCCGAGCTGGGAGAGCGGCTCGCCGAGCTCGAGCGTGGCGAGAAGCTGCTCGAGGCCCAACGCCTCCGCATGCGGACCACCTACGACCTCGAGATGCTGCGCGAGGTCGGGATCTGCTCCGGGATCGAGAACTACTCGCGCCACCTCGACGGGCGCCGCCCCGGGGAGATGCCCTACACCCTCCTCGACTACTTCCCCGAGGACTCGCTGATCGTCCTCGACGAGTCGCACGTGACCGTTCCCCAGCTGCACGGCCAGTACGAGGGCGACCGATCGCGCAAGGAGACGCTCGTCGGACACGGGTTCCGGCTCCCGTCCGCGATGGACAACCGGCCGTTGACGTTCGATGAGTTCGAGTCGAAGGTTCGCCAGATCGTCTTCATGTCGGCCACGCCGAGCCCGTACGAGCTCGAGGTCTCGACCCGGGTCGTCGAGCAGATCGTGCGTCCGACCGGCCTCGTCGACCCCGAGGTGACCGTGCGGCCGACGAAGGGTCAGATCGACGACCTCGTCGCCGAGATCCGCGCCCGCGAGGAACGCGAGGAGCGCGTCCTCGTCACCACCCTCACGAAGAAGATGTCGGAGGACCTCACCGAGTACCTCCTCGAGCTCGGGGTCAAGGTGCGGTACCTGCACAGCGAGATCGACACGTTGGAGCGGGTCGAGATCCTCCGGTCGCTCCGACTCGGCGAGTTCGACGTCCTGGTCGGCATCAACCTGCTGCGGGAGGGCTTGGACCTGCCCGAGGTGTCGCTGGTGGCGATCCTCGACGCCGACAAGGAGGGGTTCCTGCGGTCGTCCACGTCGCTGATCCAGACGATGGGTCGCGCGGCGCGCAACGTCGAGGGTCAGGTGATCATGTATGCGGACAACGTCACCGACTCGATGCGCCACGCCCTCTCGGAGACGAACCGTCGGCGCAAGGCCCAGCTGGAGTACAACGCCGAGCACGGCATCGACCCGCAGACGATCCGCAAGAACATCGTCGACATCCTGGCGATGGTGCGGGCGCGCGAGACCGACGGCGTGCCGGCGGCTCGGGGCCGCGGACGCGGCGCGGCACGTTCGGCGGTGTTCGATCTTGCCGGCGTCCCGCCGGAGGAGCTCGGCAGACTCATCCAGTCGCTCCAGGAGGAGATGCACGAAGCGGCCAGGGAGCTGCGCTTCGAGGAGGCGGCCCGCCTGCGCGACGAGGTCACCGAGCTGAAGCGGGAGCTGCGCGCGGTCGGCTGAGTCGAACATGCGTTCGTTCGACGGCGGGGGCCGGTACGCTGGCCCCGTGGCGACGGCGGCGAAGAAGGCCAAGGCGGCGAAGACGCGGCCCCCGGCGAAGAAGTCCGGCGCGAAGAAGTCCGGCGCGAAGAAGTCCGGCGCGACGGGCCCGCCCGATGCCGCCGAGATCACCATCCGCGGCGCCCGGGAGCACAACCTCCACGACGTCGAACTCGTGCTCCCACGCGACCGGCTGATCGTCTTCACCGGGATCTCGGGCTCGGGCAAGTCGTCGCTCGCGTTCGACACGATCTACGCCGAAGGGCAGCGACGCTACGTCGAGTCGCTCTCTGCGTACGCGCGTCAGTTCCTCGGCCAGATGGACAAGCCCGACGTCGACTTCATCGAAGGGCTTTCGCCGGCGATCTCGATCGACCAGAAGTCGTCGTCGCGCAACCCGCGCTCGACGGTCGGCACGATCACGGAGGTCTACGACTACCTCCGCCTCTTGTACGCGCGCATCGGGGTCCCGCACTGCCCGAAGTGCGGCAGGGTGATCACGCGGCAGACCCCTCAGCAGATCGTGGACCGGATCCTCGAGCTCCCCGACGGGACGCGCTTCCAGGTCCTCGCGCCGGTGGTCCGGGGGCGCAAGGGCGAGTACGAGAAGCTGCTGAAGGAGCTCTCGTCCCAGGGCTTCACCCGCGCCCGGGTCGACGGTGAGCTCCACGAACTGACCGACAAGATCCCGCTCGAGCGCTACGAGCAGCACACGATCGAGGTGGTCGTCGACCGTCTCGTGCGGCGGGCGGGCATCGAGCGCCGTCTCACCGACTCGCTCGAGACGGCGCTGCGCCTGGCCGAAGGGGTCGCCGAGGTCGAGCTGGTGCCCGACGAGCCGCGTGACGAGGAGGAGGTCGAGACCCTCACGTTCTCGGAGCACCTCGCGTGCAGCCACTGTGGGATCTCGTTCGACGAGCTCGCACCACGGAACTTCTCGTTCAACTCGCCGTATGGGGCGTGCGAACGGTGCGACGGGCTCGGGACCCGCTTCGAGGTCGACCCCGAGCTCGTGGTCCCCGACGTCGACCTGAGCCTCGCCGAGGGGGCGATCGCGCCCTGGACGGGGTTCCGCAGCCGGTACTTCGACCGCGTGCTCGAAGCGGTGGCCGACGAGTTCGGCTTCAGCACCGACACGCCGTGGAAGCGTCTCGGCAAGCGGGCGCGCGCGGCCGTCCTCGACGGCACTGGTGAGCGTGCGGTGCACGTCCGCTACAAGAACCGATACGGACGGGTTCGCTCGTACAACACGGCGTTCGAGGGGGTCGTGCCGTGGCTGGAGCGCCGCCACGCCGAGTCCGAGAGCGATCGAGCCCGCGAGCTCATCGAGGGCTACATGCGCGAGGTGCCGTGCCCGGCGTGCGCAGGGGCTCGGCTGCGCCCCGCCTCGTTGGGCGTGACGATCGGTGACCACAACATCTACGAGGTGGGCGAGCTCTCGATCACGAAGGCTGCCGAGTTCCTCGGATCGGTCGAGCTGTCCGAACGGGATCGCCTGATCGCCGAGAGCGTGCTGAAGGAGGTCAACGAGCGGCTGAAGTTCCTCCTCGACGTCGGGCTCGACTACCTCAGCCTCAACCGGTCGTCGGCGACGCTCGCGGGTGGCGAAGCGCAACGGATCCGCCTCGCGTCGCAGATCGGCAGCGGATTGGTGGGCGTCCTGTACGTCCTCGACGAGCCCTCGATCGGGCTGCACCAACGCGACAACCAGCGGCTCATCGACACGCTCGTCCGCCTGCGCGACCTCGGGAACACGGTCATCGTCGTCGAGCACGACGAGGAGACGATCCGGGTCGCCGACCACGTCGTCGACATCGGACCCGGCGCCGGTGAGCACGGTGGGCAGATCGTCGCCGAGGGGACGGTCGAGGACGTCGAGTCGGAGCCTCGTTCACTGACGGGCCAGTACCTGGTCGGTGCCAGGAGCATCGCCGTGCCCGAGCGGAGGCGGGAGCCCGGGGACGCGTGGCTGACCGTGCGGGACGCGCACGAGCACAACCTCGCCAACCTCGACGTGTCGTTCCCGCTCGGGTGCCTCGTCGCGGTCACCGGCGTGAGTGGCAGCGGCAAGTCCACGCTCGTGAACGACATCCTCTTCCACTCGCTCATGCAGCGGGTCTACCGCTCGAAGGTGGTGCCCGGGCGCCACAAGACGATCGAGGGCGCCGAGCACCTCGACAAGGTCATCAACATCGACCAGTCGCCGATCGGCCGCACGCCACGGTCGAACCCCGCGACGTACACCGGCGTCTTCGACAAGGTCCGGTCGCTCTTCGCGACCACGCAGGAAGCGAAGGTGCGGGGCTACCTCCCGGGCCGGTTCTCGTTCAACGTGAAGGGTGGGCGCTGCGAGGCGTGCTCGGGTGACGGGACGATCAAGATCGAGATGCATTTCCTCCCGGACGTGTACGTCCCGTGCGAGGTCTGCAAGGGCGCGCGCTACAACCGCGACACGCTCGACATCACGTTCAAGGGCAAGAACATCGCCGACGTGCTCGACCTGTCGATCGAGGATGCGTGCGAGTTCTTCGCGAACCAGCCGACGATCGCGCGGCACCTCCAGACGCTCGTCGACGTCGGGCTCGGGTACGTGCGGCTCGGCCAGCCCGCGCCGACGCTGTCGGGTGGTGAGGCGCAACGGGTGAAGCTCTCCTCGGAGCTCGGCAAGCGCGCGACGGGGCGCACGATCTACATCCTCGACGAGCCCACCACCGGACTGCACTTCGAGGATGTCCGGCGCCTGCTCGGCGTGCTCCAACGGCTCGCCGACACCGGCAACACGGTCCTGGTGATCGAGCACAACCTCGACGTCATCAAGTGCGCAGACTGGATCATCGACCTCGGTCCGGAGGGGGGCGACCGCGGCGGGACCTTGATCGCCGAGGGCCCGCCCGAGCACGTCGCGAAGACCGCCGACAGCTACACGGGTCAGTTCCTCGCGCCCCTGCTCGGCATCGACGCCTGAGTCGCCGTCCGTGGCCACGGAATGGGACACCCACGCGGGATGGTGGCAGACGCACTTCACCGACGGCGCCGACCCCGAGTACGAGGAGCAGATCCTGCCTCTCGCGGATACGCACCTCTCCGGGGCGCGGCGCATCCTCGACCTCGGATGTGGTGAGGGACAGCTCGCGCGTCGCGCCGCGACACTCCCGGGCTCGCCATGGGTCGTCGGTGCCGACCTCACCGCCGGACAGATCGAGACGGCCGCTGCACGCGGGGGCGGAGCCCACTACGTGCGGTCCCGCGCCGAGCTCGTACCGTTCGCGTCGTCCACGTTCGACGCCGTCGTCGTCTGCCTGACGCTCGAGCACCTCGACCCCTTCGAGCCGGCGATCGAGGAGGTCGCTCGTGTCCTGCAACCGGGCGGTCGCTTCGTCCTGTTCCTGAACCACCCGCTGCTGCAGGCGCCCGGGAGCGGCTGGGTCGACGACCACATCCTCGAGGAGCAGTACTGGCGGGTCGGTCCGTACCTGCCGGACGACGTCGCGATGGAGGAGGTGGCGCCCGGAGTGCGGCTGCCGTTCATGCACCGGCCGTTGCACCGCTACGTCAACGCGATGGCCGTGGTCGGGCTGCTCGTCGACCACGTCGACGAGCCCCGTCCACCCACCGGGTTCCTCCAGCAGGCTCCCGAGTACGCCGAGGCGGCGAGCATCCCCCGGCTGCTCGTCCTGAGGTCCCGCCTCCTCGCCTGACGTCGGAGGGGCTCAGGTGATGTCGAGCATGCGCTGGAGCGCGACCCGAGCCCACTCGGCCACGTCGTCCGGGACGGTGATCTGGTTCACGACCTCGCCTGCCACGAGGCGCTCGAGGCACCACGCGAGGTGCGGGGCGTCGATGCGGAACATGGTGGCGCAGGGGCACACGAGCGGATCGAGCGACGAGATGGCCTTGTCCGGGTGCTCGCTCGCGAGGCGCTGGACCATGTGGATCTCCGTGCCGATCGCGATCACGGCGCCCGTGGGCGCAGCATCGACCCATTCCATGATGCGCTCGGTCGAGCCGACCTTGTCGGCGAGCTCGGCGACCTCGTGTCGGCATTCGGGGTGGACGATGACCTCACCGTCGGGGTGCTCGGCGCGGAACGCGTGGACGTGTTCGGGCAGGAACCGCTGGTGCACGGTGCAGTGGCCCTTCCAGAGAAGGAAGACGGCGTCCTTCACCGCGGCCTCGTCGAGGCCACCGAGGTCGCGATGCGGGTTCCAGACCTGCATGTGGGACTCGTCGTAGCCCATCTGGTACGCGGTGTTGCGGCCGAGGTGCTGGTCGGGGAAGAAGAGGATCTTGTCGCCCCGCTCGAACCCCCATTCGATGATCGCCCGCGCGTTCGACGAGGTGCAGACCGCGCCGCCGTGTTCCCCGACGAACGCCTTGAGCGCCGCGGAGGAGTTCATGTAGGTGATCGGCACGACCCGGTCGATGTCGGTGATCGCTGCGATCTCGTCCCATGCTTGCTCGACCTGGTCGATGTCGGCCATGTCGGCCATCGAGCAGCCGGCGTTGACGTCGGGGAGGATGACTCGCTGATGCGGTGCCGTGAGCACGTCGGCCGCCTCGGCCATGAAGTGGACGCCGCAGAAGACGATCGTGTCGGCCTCGTCGTGTTCGGCCGCCCACTGCGCGAGCTTGAACGAGTCGCCGCGGAGGTCCGCCCACTTGATGACCTCGGGTCGCTGGTAGTGGTGTCCGAGGATGAGCAGGCGGTCGCCGAGCGTCGTCTTCGCTGCTTCGATCCACGTCTCGAGCTCGGACTCCGCCGCGAGCGTGTAGCGATCCGGAAGGGGGACCTGGAGTCGCAACATGTGGGCTCCCCGATGTCGAGCACCCCCGACGCGCGGGAGTGTCGCGATGTGGACCCGGTGTGGCCGGCGGGGACAGCCTGGTCGCCCACCGCGGGGTTGTCGGCCCCGGGTCCGAGATGCTGTGACCGGATGTTCCAGGCCCGGCTCGTCCGCGATGATAACGCCGAGCGGGCACCGGACCATTCCCCGCCCGGGCGTGCGCTGCCCGCCTGCGACAATGGGCGGATGGAGCAGCGTCCGGAGGCCGGCTCGATCCCGGACGGCCCCGGCTCGTACCAGTTCAAGGATGCGCGCGGTCGCGTCCTGTACGTCGGGAAGGCGACGAGCCTGCGGAGCCGCCTGGCGAACTACTTCGCGCCGACGGAGTCGCTGGCGCCGCGCACTCGCCAGATGGTCGCGGCGGCGGAGACCGTCGAGTGGATCGAGGTGCGCAACGAGGTCGAGGCGCTCTTCCTCGAGTACAACCTGATCAAGACCCACCGACCTCGCTTCAACATCCGGTACAAGGATGACAAGTCCTATCCGTACCTCGCGGTCACGCTGAACGAGGAGTGGCCGAGACCCATGGTGATGCGCGGGGCCAAGCGCAAGGGCGTCCGCTACTTCGGGCCCTATGCGCACGCCTACGCGATCCGCGAGACCCTCGACCTGCTCCTGCGCACCTTCCCGGTCCGCACGTGCACGAACGCCAAGCTCGACCGACACCGCCGACTCGGCCGGCCCTGTCTCTACGCGCACATCGAGAAGTGTGCGGCGCCGTGCGTCGGGGCGATCACCGACGAGGAGTACCGCGCCCTGGTCGACGAGCTCGTGGCGTTCCTCGACGGCGAGACCGCACCGGTCGTCGATCGCCTCGAGCGGACGATGCGGGAGTCGTCCGACGAGCTCGACTTCGAGCGGGCGGCCCGCCTGCGCGACCAGCTGGCGTCGGTGCGCAAGGCGATCGAGCGCCAGCAGATGGTGGCTGCCCGCGAGGAGGACCTCGATGTGATCGGGCTCGCCGACGACGACCTCGAGGCGTCGGTGCAGGTGTTCCTCGTGCGCAGAGGTCGGGTCGTCGGTCGACGCGGGCTGGTGGTCGACAAGGTGGAGGATCTCGACGCGGCGGGGCTGGTCGACCGCCTGCTCGAGCAGCTGTACGCGGGCGCGTCACCCGACGAGGTGCCCCGCGAGGTCCTGGTCCCGGTCCTCCCCGAGAACCCGGCGCTGGCCGAGGCGTTCCTCGAGACGGTGCGGGGGACGAAGGTGAAGGTGCGCGTCCCGAGGCGAGGCGCGAAGCGCGAGCTGCTGGAGACCGTGACGCGCAACGCGGGGGAGGCGTTCACGCAGCACAAGCTGCGGCGCGCGTCGGATCACAACGCGCGCGCCCGCGCCCTGACCTCGCTCCAGGAGGCGCTCGGGCTCTCCGAGGCGCCGCTGCGGATCGAGTGCTTCGACATCTCGAACCTCCAGGGCACGGAGATCGTCGGGTCGATGGTCGTGATGGAGGACGGCCTCGCGAAGCGGTCCGACTACCGGCGCTTCAAGGTCCGGCAGCAGGACGGACAGGACGACTTCGCGGCCATGGAGGAAGTGCTGGGCCGGAGGTTCCGTCGGTACCTCGACGAGCGGGAGGAGGGGGCGCGGGCCGGCAAGCGGTTCGCGTACCCGCCGAACCTGCTGGTCGTCGACGGCGGCCGTGGGCAGCTGAACGTGGCCGTGCGCGTCCTCGAGGACCTCGGCCTCGAGGAGATCGCGGTGGCGTCGCTCGCGAAGCGCCTCGAGGAGGTCTATCTCCCCGATCGGGCCGAGCCGGTCCGCATCCCGCGTGATTCCGAGGCGCTCTACCTCCTGCAGCAGGTCCGCGACGAAGCCCACCGCTTCGCGATCAGCTATCACCGGAAGCTGCGGGACAAGTCGGCGACGCGGTCCGTGCTCGACGAGGTGGCCGGGCTCGGCCCGACCCGGCGCACGCGCCTCCTGCGGGAGTTCGGGTCGGTGAAGCGACTGCGTGCGCTGCGCGAGGAGGAGCTGGTCGCGGTGTCGTGGTTGCCGGATCGGGTCGCCCGGGCGCTCTATGAGCGCTTGCACAGTGTCGGAGCCGGGAGCGCGCGAGCATGACTACGCAGATGCTGGACCTCACGATCGTCACCGGGATGTCGGGCGCGGGGCGTTCCTCGGCCGCCAACGTCCTGGAGGATCTCGGGTTCTTCGTCATCGACAACCTGCCGGCCGCACTCATCCCCAAGGTCGCCGAGCTCGCGCGCGGTGGTGGTGACCGCCCGTCGAGCTACGCGCTGGTGGTCGACGTGCGGTCCGGCGCGTTCGTCCACGAGCTCGAGTCCGCGCTCGTCGACCTCCGGGAGACCGGGGCCCGCACGCGCGTGCTCTTCCTCGAGGCGTCGGACGAGGTCCTGGTGAGGCGGTTCGAGGCTTCGCGCCGTCCGCATCCGCTCGCCGATGCCGACAGCATCATCGACGGCATCACCCGGGAGCGCACGCTCCTCGAGGAGCTCAAGGGACAGGCCGATCTCGTCGTCGACACGACGAACCTCAACGTGCACGAGCTGCGGGACCGCCTGCACGAGCTCTTCGGGAAGGGCACCACCGCACCGGGGGAGATCCAGACCAACGTCGTCTCCTTCGGCTACAAGCACGGCGTTCCGCTCGACGTCGACCTCCTCTTCGACTGTCGGTTCCTGCCGAACCCGCACTGGGTCGAGCGCCTCCGACCGCTCGCCGGAACCGACGCGAAGGTGCGGCGGTACGTGCTCAACCAGCCTGATGCCGCGGCCTTCCTGACCGAGCTCGAGCGGCTCCTCGCGCTGCTGCTCCCGGCGTACCAGCGGGAGGGCAAGGCGTACCTCTCGATCGGCATCGGCTGCACGGGTGGTCGTCACCGCAGCGTGGTCATCGCAGCGGAGCTGGCCAAGATCCTCGGGAGGCTCGGGTTCCCCGCACGCGTGCATCACCGGGACGTCGAACGTGGCTGACCGCGCCCCGAACATCGTCGCCCTCGGCGGCGGTCACGGGCTGTCCGTCGCGCTCCGGGCCGCGCGCCGGTACGCGGGGTCGTTGACGGCGGTCGTGAGCGTCGCCGACGACGGTGGATCGAGCGGACGGCTCCGCCGCGACCTCGGCGTGGTCCCCCCGGGCGACTTGCGCAAGTGCCTGGTCGCGCTCGCCGATCCCGGCGACGTCTGGGCGACCGCCTTCGAGCACCGCTTCGGCGGGACCGAGCTCGGGGGGCACGCGCTCGGGAACCTGATCCTCGTGGGTCTGGTCGAGACGCTCGGCGACGTCGCGGCCGCGCTCGACGAGGCGGCCCGGCTGCTCGGTGCGACCGGGCGCGTCCGGCCGGCGACGACGGAGCGGGTCGTGCTCAAGGCCCAGGCGCAGCGACCGGGGAGCGGGGGTGGGGACGGACAGGTCGACGGGCCGGAGGTGCAGGTCGAGGGACAGGTTGCCGTCATGGAGCACCACGGCCGCATCCGACGGGTCGAGCTCCTGCCCGCCGACGTTCCCGCCCATCCCGACGCCATCCGGGCGATCGACGAGGCGGACCAGGTCCTGCTCGCACCCGGTTCCCTCTTCACGAGCCTGCTGCCGGTGCTCGTCGTCCCGGAGATCCGGGCCGCGATCGAGCGGACCGACGCCCAGGTCGTGCAGGTCGCCAACCTCGCGCCGCAGATCCCCGAGACCGAGGGTCTGGACCTCGTGGACCACCTCCGGGCCGTGCAGGAGCACGACGTCCGGGTCGACGTCGTCGTCGCCGCATCCGACGGTCACCTCGCGGCCGACGCCCACTCGCTGGAGCGATGCGGCGTCGAGGTGGTGGTCGCCGCGATCACCCGGCCGACACCCGGGGCAGGCGATCGTCCCGTGGGGGCCGACGTCGGCTGGGCACACGATCCGGCCAGATTGGCGCCGGTCCTGTCCGATCTGCTGGCATCGGAGGGACGGGGCGTGATCGCGCCCCGGGGCGGAACCTAGAGGAGCACCGATCGCATGAGCGTTCGAGTTGGGATCAACGGCTTCGGGCGGATCGGACGCTCGTTCTTCCGTGCGCTGCTCGCGCGCGGGGGGAGCGCCGGCGTCGAGCTCGTGGCCGTCAACGACCCGATGGGCGACGCGGCGACGATGGCCTTCCTCCTCAAGCACGACTCGGTCGGTGGGACGCTCCACCACGACGTGCAGCCGACGGCCAACGGTTTCTCGGTCGACGGCGTCGAGGTCCGAAAGCTCGACGTCATGGACCCGGCCGAGATCCCGTGGGGCGAGCACGGTGTCGATGTCGTCATCGAGTCGACCGGCTTGTTCACCGGACGCGAGAAGGCTGCCGGGCACCTGCAGGGTGGCGCGAAGCGCGTCGTCATCTCGGCGCCGAGCGGGGACGCCGACGCCACCATCTGCATCGGCGTGAACGACGACGTGTACGACTCGAGCGCCCACAGCGTGATCTCGAACGCGTCCTGCACGACCAACTGTCTGGCTCCGATGGCGAAGGTCCTCAACGACTCCTTCGGCATCGAGCGCGGGTTCATGACGACGGTCCACGCCTACACCAGCGACCAGTCGCTCCAGGACCTCTCGAAGCCGACGCGCAGCGGCAAGCCCGACCTCCGCCGCATGCGCGCCGCCGCGCTGTCGATCATCCCGAGCAGCACGGGCGCCGCCCGGGCGATCGGTGTGGTGCTCCCCGAGCTCCAGGGCCGGCTCGACGGCCTCGCGCTCCGCGTCCCCACCCCGACCGGCTCCATCACCGATCTCTCGGCGGAGCTGCGCACCGAGGCGTCCATCGACGAGATCAACGCAGCGTTCCGCGAGGCGGCGAGCGACCCGTCCTACCAGCGGGTGCTCGAGTACAGCGAGGAGCCGCTGGTCTCGGCCGACATCGTCGGCAACCCCGCGTCGTGCATCCTCTCGGCCGGCGAGACCATGTCGTCGGGCACTCTCGTGAAGGTCCTCGGCTGGTACGACAACGAGTGGGGCTACTCGAACCGGCTGGTCGACCTGGTCGCCTTCGTCGGTCGCTGAGCGCGGCGCACGTGCAGCTGCCCCGACTGGAGGACCTCCCGCTCGAGCGCGGTGCCCGCGTCCTGGTTCGGGTCGACTTCAACGCCCCGGTGCGCGACGGCGTCGTGGGGGACGACCTCCGCATCGCGACCGCGCTCCCGACGATCAACTGGCTGCGCGAGCGCGACGCCGTGGTCGTGACGTGTGGGCACCTCGGACGGCCCAAGGGCGGACCCGTCCCCGAGCTCTCCATGGCACCGATCGCCGATCGCCTCGGTGCGCTGCTCGGCGCCGACGTGACCCTCGCGCCCGGCGTGGTGGGGTCGGCCGTCGAATCGACGGTCGCGAGCCTGGAGCCCGGGGCGGTCGCGATGCTCGAGAACCTCCGCTTCGAGCCGGGTGAGACCGCGAACGAACCGGGGTTCGCCACGAGCCTTGCTGCGGGATGCGACGCCTACGTCAACGACGCGTTCGGGGCCTCGCACCGCGCGCACGCGTCGATCGTGGGGCCGCCCCTGGTGGTCCCGAGCGCGGCAGGGCGGCTCCTCGAGCGCGAGGTCGAGGTCCTGTCTCGCCTGCTCGACGCGCCTCGCCGTCCGTTCGTCGCGGTTCTCGGCGGCGCCAAGGTCAGCGACAAGCTGGGCGTCATCACCGCGCTGCTGGAGCGCTGCGACACGATCCTCGTCGGGGGCGCGATGGCCTTCACCTTCATCGCCGCACGGGGCGGGCACATCGGCGACTCCCTCGTGGAGCTGGGACAGGTCGACGCTTGCCGGAGCCTCCTCGAGACGGGTCGGGTCCGGATCCCGACCGACGTCGTCGTCGCCCGCGACCTCGACGCGGCGGCACGGACCGAGATCGTCCCAGCCGACGCGATCCCACCGACGTTGAAGGGCCTCGACATCGGCCCCGAGACCGCCGCCGACTTCGCTGAAGCGGTGTCGGGTGCGGCGACCGTCCTCTGGAACGGCCCGATGGGCGTCTTCGAGCTGGCCCCGTTCGCCTCAGGGACGCGAGCAGTCGCCGAGGCCGTGGCCGACTGTCCGGGGTTCACCGTCGTGGGCGGCGGCGACAGCGCCGCGGCGGTGCGCAAGATGGGCTTCGCCGACCGGGTCGATCACGTGAGCACGGGTGGGGGAGCATCACTCGAGCTCATCGAGCAGGGGGACCTCCCCGGGCTCGCCGCGCTGCGTACCGCAGCCGCGACCACGAACGACCGCTGACCACGACGACCGCGAGGGGACCCAGGATGGGCCGGACACCGATCATCGCCGCCAACTGGAAGATGCACCACGACCACCTCGTCGCGATCCAGGTGATCCAGAAGCTGTCGTACCGGCTCGAGGCCGACGACTACCAGGCGTGTGACGTCGTGGTGTGCCCGCCGTTCACGGACCTGCGGACGCTGCAGACGCTGCTCGAGGCCGACGAGATCCCGATCACCTTGGGCGCCCAGCACTGCCACTTCGAGGAGTCCGGGGCGTTCACCGGCGAGGTCAGCCCCCCGATGCTCGCGAAGCTCAACGTGGAGTACGTGATCGTCGGTCACTCGGAGCGTCGCCAGGTGTTCGGCGAAACCGACGACATGGTGAACAAGAAGGTCCGCGCGGTGCTGAAGCACGACATGACCCCGATCGTGTGCGTCGGTGAGACGCTGGAGGAGCGCGAGGCCGGGCACACCGAGGTCCGCGTCGACGCTCAGACCCGTGCGGCGTTCGCCGGCGTCAAGGCCGACGCAGCCGAGCGGTGTGTGCTCGCCTACGAGCCCATCTGGGCCATCGGCACCGGCCGCAACGCGACGCCCGACGATGCCAACGCCACCATCGGGGTCGTCCGGGAGGTGCTCCGTGACATATATGGGAAAACTGCGGAAGCGATCCGCATCCAGTACGGGGGGAGCGTGAAACCGGGCAACGTCGCCGACCTGATGGCCGAGCCCGAGATCGACGGTGCGCTCGTGGGCGGCGCCTCGCTCGACCCCGACGACTTCGCCCGCATCGTTCGCTTCCGGGTGTGACCGCCTAGAATCGCGCCGTGGTTCTCGACGCGATCCTCATCGCTCTGTGCGTCCTGTCGGCGCTGATCCTCCTCTTCCTCGTGCTCCTGCACTCGGGTCGCGGCGGTGGCCTCTCCGACATGTTCGGCGGGGGCTCGCTCGGTGGCTCGATGGCCGGCTCCACCGTCGTCGAGCGCAACCTCGACCGCCTCACGATCGTGACGGCCGTGATCTTCGGCTTCGTCACCTTGATCCTGTCGCTGCGCCTCCAGCCCTGATCGCAGGGCTCTCCCTCGGGGGCGAGCGGCCATCGGTTCGCGAGCACGGCTGGCCGGTGTGCCAGACTGCCCCCTTCCCAATGAGCAACTCTGGGGTGAACGAAGGGGTTCGTGTGCAGGTGCGACGCCGTGTTCGGGTGTGGGTCGGCGCAGTCGCAGTGGTTGCGGTCGGCGGTCTCGTCGCCAGCCCGGTCGGCGCATCGGCGCCCGATCGCATCCGTCAGCAGGACTCGGGCGGGACGCTGCTCATCGCCGCCGAGCAGGAGCTGGCGAGCGCGAACTGGATCAGCAGCTCCGCCGGCGCGTCGTGGGGTGTCTGGGCGCTCGGCGTGCACACGCTGCCGCAAGCCTTCACCGTCACCCCCGATGGCACGTACGAGCCGAGCCCGGTGCTCGCCGGTGAGCCCGTCCTCTCCGAGGGGCCGCCTCAGACCGTCACCTACAACATCAACCCCGACGCGGTCTGGAGCGATGGTGAGCCGATCACCTCGGCCGACTTCGAGTACCTCTGGGACCAGATCGCCAACGGCAGGGACATCTACGACGACACCGGGTACCGCTCGATCGAGAGCATCGACACCTCCGACCCCAAGACCGCGGTCGTCACGTTCGCCGAGCCGTTCGCCGCATGGAGGGATCTCTTCGGCGGCTTCTACTTCCTCGTGCCGTCGCACTTGCTCGAGGGCAAGAGCCTCGACAAGCAGATGAAGGACGGGTACGCGTTCTCCGGCGGCCCGTGGGAGATGAAGGACGGCAAGAAGGGCTGGAAGAAGGGCAAGAGCATCACGCTCGTCCCCAACGACGCGTACTGGGGCACG
>DASUAO010000036.1:0-79218 GCA_035763745.1 Acidimicrobiia bacterium | reverse complement strand
ACGTCGGGACCCCCGTACAGAACCGGTACACCGTGTCGGTGTCGGGGTCGGCGGTGTAGATGTTGCCCGCCGCATCCACCGCCACCCCGTACGGGTCAGACAGGGTGGGGGTCGCGTTCGTCGCCGGGATCGCCAACGTCTGGGTCCCCGACGCGTCGAACCGG
Source organism: Acidimicrobiia bacterium (assembly GCA_035763745.1). Lineage (GTDB taxonomy): Bacteria > Actinomycetota > Acidimicrobiia > IMCC26256 > PALSA-555 > DASUAO01. Next base: position 79,054 of record DASUAO010000036.1, on the reverse strand, counting down.
TACACCGTGTCGGTAACAGCGTCGGCGGTGTAGATGTTGCCCGCCGCATCCACCGCCACCCCGACCGGGGCAGACAGGGTGGGGGTCGCGTCCGTCGCCGGGATCGCCAACGTCTGGGTCCCCGACGCGTTGAACCGGTACACCGTGTCGGTGACGGTGTCGGCGGTGTAGATGTTGCCCGCCGCATCCACCGCCACCCCGAACGGGGCAGACAGGGTGGGGGTCGGGTACCCGGTGATCGCCAACGTCTGCGCCGGACAGGGGGTCTGGCCACCCGCCGGACCCCCCGCCACTCCGACCACGGCCAGCGACCCCGCCGCCAGCGCCACACCCGCCAGAACCCCACCCAGCTTCCGCACCGGGGGAGACACTAGACGCCGACTCGCACGACGCGCCCTTACCGACCGGTCATGAGGCCGTTACGACCACAGACCCGGCTGCTCGCTCCCGTCGTCGGACCCCGGTCTTGGGCGACTAGCGAACGCGAACGACAACCCGTGCCTCTGGGGAGGCATAAGACCGAAGCCGGTAAGCCGCGCACTGGCCGAGTCGTCACGATGCCGCGCACACGCTCCCGGTCTCGTCCGACGCGATCTGGGACTCGCCGTTGGGGCAGACGGTCGAGGTGACCGCGAGGGATTCGACGCCGACGAACGCGACGGCTTCGAACGTCTCGGCGAACACCTGGAAGTCGTTGGTGTCGTTGAGCGTCGAGTCGCGCACGAGGCCGAGGTCGAGGGTGCCGCCGTCGAGGAACAAGAAGCTGCCCTCGGGGTACAGGTACCAGTGCACATCGCTGGGCCAGTTCCGCAGGTCAGTCGGACCCTGCGCGCCAAACACCTGCCCGGCCCCGGTCTCGGAATCGACGAAGAAGGTCGCCGCGACGTTGCGGGCCTCCAACCATGCGCGCACCTGCGCGTTCGCGACGCCGAGCGCATCGACCTCGCCGGACGCCTGCTGGAACGCGATGTCGGCGGCGGCCATGTCGAGCCCGCAGTGCTAGGTGGAATACCCGGTCTGACCTGCGGTTTCATCCAGTCCGTATTTCGACCAGTCCTCGGGGTTGGGTTCGGTGTAGGAGCCGAGCACCATCCCGTCGACCGCGTCGAGCTCGACGAGACCGCGTTCGGACGGCGGGTCGTCGGCGGAGTACAGCAGCACCCGCCACGACGGACGCGACCGCAGGCCCCGCCAGCCGAGCTGCGCGGATGCGTGGCCGACCGGGAACCCGGCCGTACGGCTCGCGACCGCGAGCGCCTCGGTCTGGTCGACCGCGAGATGCCAGGCCGCGAGGAAGTGGTAGCCGGCGGCGGCGAGGAGCGCCGCGCCGGTGACGACGAGCGCGGTGTTCGCGCTCAGCGCGCCTCCTAGCAGGGATCCGCCGCCGACGACCACGAGGATCGCGCCGGCGATGCGGCGACGGCGGATGTCCGGGAAGAGGTACGGGCCGACGAGCGCGGTGACGTCGAGCTCGGCGGGCAGCTCGTCACCGGTATCGGCCTCGGTTCCGGTATCCCGTGCGTCGGTCATCGCCGGAGCCTACGGGCGGGCGCCGGCCGACGGCCACGCCGCGCGCAGGCGCTCCAGCGCCTTCGAGAGGGGCTCGGGGAGCACGCGGGACTCGGCGACGCTGGTCATGAAGTTGGTGTCGCCCCCCCACCGCGGCAGCACGTGGACGTGCAGGTGCCCGGGGATCCCGGCTCCGGCCGCGCGACCGAGGTTCATGCCGACGTTCATCCCCTGGGGTGCATACGCAGCGCGAATCGCCGTGGTCGCCGCCTGCGTCATCGCCATCACCTGGTGCGCCTCGTCGTCGCGCAGCTCGTCGAGCTCGCCGACATGGCGGACCGGGACCACCATGAGGTGCCCCGAGGTGTACGGGTACGCGTTGAGCACCGCGTACGCATGCTCGTCCCGGACGATCACGAGCGCCTCGTCGGGTTCCACGTCGGGCAGTGCGCAGAAGAGGCAGGCGTCGAGATGGTCCTCCCCCTCGCCGATGACCGTGTCGATGTACTCGGTACGCCATCCGGCCCACAGCCGCTCGAGTGCCACCGTGCGCTCAGCCGGTCCGGGCGACGTCGGCGGCGAGGCGCTCCCGGAACGTCTCGAGCAAGACCCCCCGCTCCGGGTCGTCGGTCCCGCGCGCGTTCACGCCGACCGTTCCGGCCGAAGCGTCATCGTCCCCGACCACGAGCACGTACGGGATCTTCTCTGTCTTCGCGCGTCGCACCCGGGCCCCGAGCGTGTCCGAGTGCGCCTCGTGCACCTCGACCCTCACCCCGTCGTCGCGTAGGCGGGCTGCGACTTCCTCGGCGTAGTCGTCGTGCCGGTCCGCCACCGGCAGCACTGCGACCTGCACGGGCGCGAGCCACGCCGGGAACGCGCCCGCATAGTGCTCGACCAGGATGCCGAAGAAGCGCTCGATCGAGCCGAACAGCGCACGATGGATGACGCTGGGCCGCTCCCGTGTGTTGCCGCGCGTGATGTACTCGAGGTCGAAGCGCGGCGGGAGCTGAAGGTCGACCTGGAGGGTCGACAGCTGCCAGCGACGACCGATGGCGTCGCGCACGTGCACGTCGATCTTCGGTGCGTAGAACGCGCCCTCGCCCTCGGCGACCACATACGGGATGCCTGACGTCTCGAGCGCATGGCGCAGGGCATCGGTCGCCCGGTCCCAGTCGGCGGGATCGCCGACGAACTTGTCCGGGCGCGTCGCCAGCTCGGCCTCGAAGTCCTCGAGCCCGAACGTGCGCAGCAGACGCAGCACGAACTCGAGCAGGCTCGCGAGCTCGTCGGGGAGCTGCTCCGGCGTGCAGAAGATGTGACTGTCGTCCTGGGTGATCCCGCGCACCCGCGTGAGCCCGTGGATCACGCCGGAGCGCTCGAAGCGGTACACGGTGCCGAACTCGAAGAGCCGCAACGGCAGTTCGCGGTACGAGCGTTGCCGTGCGCGGTAGATGAGCATGTGGCCCGGGCAGTTCATGGGCTTCGGGTAGTAGGTGGCCCCCTCCATCTCCATGGGTGGGTACATGCCCTCGGAGTACCACTCGAGGTGCCCGGAGGTCTCGTAGAGGGACGACTTGGCGATGTGGGGGGTCCACACGAACTGGTAGCCACCCGCCTCGTGCTCACGGCGCGAGTAGTCCTCCATGAGCTTGCGGACCATCGCCCCCTTCGGGTGGAACACCGGCAAGCCACCGCCGATCTCGGTGGGGAACGAGAACAGGTCGAGCTCGGCCCCGAGCCGGCGATGGTCGCGACGTTCCGCCTCCTCGAGCCGCTCCAGGTGCGCGGCGAGCGCCTTCTTCGACTCCCAGGCCGTGCCGTAGATCCGCTGGAGCTGCGGACCGTGTTCGTCGCCCCGCCAGTACGCGCCGGCCACTTTCGTGAGCCTGAACGCGCCGAGCCGCTTGCTCGACGGCACGTGCGGACCGCGACAGAGGTCGACGAACTCCGACCCGTCGGCACGCGGGTTGCGGTACACACTGATCACCGAGCCGTCGCCGACCTCGGAGGCGTCGACCTTCTCGATGATCTCCTGCTTGAACGGCTGCTCGGCGAAGGTGGCGAGCCCCTCGTCGCGGCCGACCTCGTCGCGAACGAACGGCTGGTCCGCGGCGACGATCTCGGCCATGCGTGTTTCGATCCGAGCGAGGTCGTCGTCGCTGAAGTGCGCACCGCCGGGGAGCTCGAAGTCGTAGTAGAAGCCGTCGTCGATCGCCGGGCCGATCGCGTAGCGCGCGCCCGGGAACAGATCGGTGACTGCCTGCGCGAGCACGTGCGCCGTGGAGTGCCGGAGCACCTCGCGGCCCTCGTCGGACGCCGGAACGACGATCTCCAGTCGACCGTCGCGCTCCATCGGTCGGTCCAGGTCGATCCACTCGCCGTCGAAGCGCGCGGCCAACGCGTCCTTCGCGAGCCGGGAGCCGATCGCGGCGGCCACATCGGCAGGGGTGGACCCCTTCGGCGTGGACCGGATCGATCCGTCGGGGAGCGTGATCTCGAGGTCGCGCGTCATCGTCCGATCGACGGTACCAGTGGCGATGCTCGCGACCCTGTCTCGATTCGCACCAGCTGCGGGCGGCGCTTCGCCGGCGACCCGTCAGGCGCCGGGTGCAGACTGCTCGAGCTCGACCCCGATGAGGCGGCCCAGCTCACGGAGCACCGCTGGTCCCGCCGGGTCCTCCCCGCCCGACAGCACCGCGCTGGCGAGGTCGTCGAGGGCCTCCAGCGCGCGCGGTGCGTTGAGGTCGTCGTCGATCGCGGCGCGGACCCGCGCTGCGAACGGCGCCGGATCGACCCCGGTCGGCGACGAGGCCGCGGCGAGGAGCCGGTGGAGCAGCGCGTTCCCCTCCTCGAGGTCTGAGTCGTACCACTCGAACCCGGCCCGGTAGTGGTGGCGGAGGAGCGACAACCGGATCGCGCGGTGGTCGGCGACCGCGAGGAGATCCCTGACGAACACCAGGTTGCCGAGCGACTTGCTCATCTTCTCGCCCTCGTAGCTGACCATCGCGGAGTGCATCCAGTGGCGGGCGAACGGCTCGCCGGTGATGCTCTCGCTCTGGGCGATCTCGCACTCGTGGTGCGGGAAGATCAGGTCGGTGCCGCCCCCGTGGAGGTCGAGCGTCGGACCGAGGTTCTCCATGGCCATCACCGAGCACTCGACGTGCCACCCGGGACGACCGACCCCGAAGGGCGCCCGCCACGCAGGCTCGTCGGCGAGCGACGGCTGCCAGAGGATGAAGTCGAGGGGGTCGCGTCGGTGCGGGTCCTCGGGCTTGCCGCCCCGTGCCCGCGCGAGCTTGATCATGTGCTCGCGGGAGTACTGCGAGAGGTGCCCGAAGCGCGGGAAGGTCGAAACGTCGAAGTAGACGGTGCCGTGGGTGAGATAGGCGTGGCCGGCATCGAGGAGACGGTTGATCATGTCGGTCATGCCGGAGATGGCCTCGGTCGCGCGTGGCTCCGCGACGGGGGGCCGCATCCCGAGCGCGTCCATGTCTGAGCGGAACAGCGCGAGCTCGGCTTCGGCGAGCTCGAGGTACGGCACTCCCAGCTCACGGGCCTTGGGCAGGATCGAGTCGTCGACGTCGGTGACGTTGCGCACCATGTGCACCTCGTGACCCAGCTCTTCCAGGCGGCGGATCAGGAGGTCGTAGGCGAGATAGGTCGCCGCGTGGCCGAGGTGCGTGGAGTCGTAGGGCGTGATCCCGCACACGTACATGCGGACGAGCGGGGGCGGTTCGAACGGAACGACCTTGCGCTGGGCGGTGTCGAAGAGCCGCAGGGTCATCGCTTCGCGCCGCGGCCTTCCACGCCCCGGCCCTCGACACCGATCAGCTGGAGCGAGCCCTTGCCCTTGTGACGGAGGTTGATCGAGAGGAGGAGCGCCGCGAACGCCTCGATCCCCACGGCGTTCGCGAGGGTGCCGCCGTCGAACGCCCGTAACGCGGGCATCGTCGTGACGAGGTCGAGCACCACGTCGCGTGCCGCGTCGTCGTCGGCGCACACGACGATGTCACCGAGGAGCGGCTGGTCGAGGTCCGCGAACGACGACGCCGGCACGTGCTGGAACGCGGAGACGACCAGCGCACCCGGCGCAGCCGCCTGGACCGCGGCCGAGACCGAGCCCTCTGCAGGCAACACCGGACGGAATTCGCGCCCCACCTTCTCGAGCCCGTTCGCCATGGTGACCACGACCTTCCCGACGAGCTGCGCCGCGTGGTCGCGAGCGGTCGGAACCGCGGCCTCCCAGGTCGTGGCGATGATCACGAGGTCCCGGGCGGCTGCGGCGACCTCGTTGGTCCCTGGCTGCAACGAGCCGACGCGCGCGCCCCACTCCTCGCCCACCTCGGCGACGACACCGGCCGCCTTCTCGTGGTCCCGGGAGCCCAGGACGACGTCATGACCGAGACTCGCCAGCCGTGCCGCGAGTCCACGGCCGGCGGGTCCGGTCCCACCCAACACCCCGATGTGCATCTGCGCAGCATGGCACGCGCCGGGCCGTGGACCCGAGGTCGGCCCTAGGCTGGCAGGCCGTGACCGAAGCCCGCACGAAGTTCCCGCTGCGTCTCATCGGCATCGCCGCCGTGGTCGTCGCAGCCTGGGTGCTGCTGTGGCCGGTGCTCAGCGTGATCCGGTCGATGGTCGCGTTCGCGCTCTACGTCGTCGTCGCGGTGGTCGCGTACCAGATCGGCAAGGTCGTCGGTCGAGCGTCACGCGATGACAGCTGATGCCTCAGCTGATGCAGTCGGGTCCGAGCAGCTCGCGGAGCTCGGCATAGAGCCCGTTGCGGTGTGACACCCGGTACTCGTCGCCGAGCTGGATCACCGTCGTCTTGTCGGGCTGCTCGAGGTGCACGAACACCGGGCAGCCACCCGGGTGGCGCACGAACACGTGCTTCAGCGCCTCGACCTTCGCGTCCGACAGGGTGCCGATCCGGGCCCGGATGCGCACCGGAGCGTCCCCGTCGTCGGGAGTGAGGTCCGGGCTCGAGATCTCGAGCGCGATCAGCTTGGCGGTGTCGTCGCGCTGGTCCACGCGGCAGCGCATCACGACGATGGCGTCGTCGACCAGGACGTGGCCGTGCTCGGCCATCACCCTCGGGAACACCATCACCTCGACCGCCGCGCCCAGGTCCTCGAGCATGAAGGTCGCCATGAGGTCCCCCTTCTTCGTGTACTTGCGGGCAAGTCCCGTGACCACTCCCCCGACCGTGCACACCGTCCCCTCGTCGCGCTCCCGGAGCTCCGACAGCGAGCCCTCGACCAGCCGGCGGAGCGCATGCTCGACACCGAGCAGCGGGTGGTCGCTCACGTAGAGCCCGAGCATCTCCTTCTCGAACGCGAGGCGCTGCGTCTTCGGGTACTCCGTGTCGGGGATGTCGAGGCGATGGTCGAAGCTCTCGTCGCCGCTGAGACCGCCTTCGTCGAGGTCGAAGAACGACAGGGTGCCCTGATCGCGGCGTCGACGGCGGGCGACGGCGTCCTCGACGAGCTGTTCGTGCACATCGACGATGCCCTTGCGCGGGTGCCCGAGCGAGTCGAACGCCCCGGACTTCGCCAGCGACTCCACCGTGCGCTTGTTGAGCGCGATGGGGTCCACGCGATCGCAGAAGTCGTGGAAGTCGACGAACGGGCCCCCTTCGGCTCGGGCGTGCGCGATGTGGTCGACGACGCCGCTCCCGACGTTGCGGACGGCCGACAGCCCGTAGCGGATCGTCTTCTGGCCGTCCACGTCGGTGCGCACGGTGAAGTCCTGCTCCGACTCGTTCACATCGGGGACGAGGACGCCGACCCCGAGCTGGCGGCACTCGTTGAGGAACACGGCGGTCTGGTCCTTGTTGCTCTTCACGCTCGTGAGCAGCGCGGCGAGGTACTCGACGGGGTAGTTCGCCTTCAGGTACGCGGTCTGATACGCGAGGTATCCGTAGCCGACGCTGTGTGACTTGTTGAACGAGTAGTCGGCGAACGGCTCGATGGTGTCGAAGATCCGCTCGCCGAACTCCCGGTCGTGCCCCTGTGCGACGCAGCCGTCGACGAACTTCGTGCGCTCCTGCGCGATCAGCTCGCGGATCTTCTTCCCCGTGGCCTTCCGGAGGTTGTCGGCCTCCTCGAGCGTGTAACCGGCGAGCCGCTGCGCCACCCGCATCAGCTGCTCCTGGTAGATCATCAGGCCGTAGGTGGGGGCAAGGATCTCCTCGAGGTCGGGGTGCGGGTAGTCGACCGGTGTGCGTCCGTTCTTGCGATCCGCATACTCGTTGTGCCAGTTCTGGGCCATCGGACCCGGGCGGTACAAGGCCACGAGCGCGGCGATGTCCTCGAAGCGGGTCGGGGCGAGGGACCGGAGCAACGCGCGCACGGGCCCGCCCTCCAGCTGGAAGACCCCGACCGTCTCCCCGCGTCGGAGCATCTCGAAGGTCGGCGCGTCGTCGAGCGAGACGTGGTCGATGTCGGGCCGGGTCCCCGTCGACGACTCCACGAGGTCGAGCGTCACCTCGAGCACGTCGAGGTTGCGCAGCCCGAGGAAGTCCATCTTGAGCAGCCCGAGGTCTTCGACCCCGTGCATCTCGTACTGCGTGACGATCGGCGCGTCGGCGATGTCGCCGCCCGAGACCGGCTTGCGCTGGATCGGGAGGTACTCGGTCAGCGGCTCGCGCGTGATGACCACCGCCGCCGCGTGGATCCCGTCCTGTCGGCGGAGCCCTTCGAGCCCCCGGGCGACGTCGATCACCCGTTGGGCGTCCGGGTCGTTCTCGTACAGGACCCGGAGCTCCCCCGCCATCTTGTATCCGTCCTCGTGCTTCTCCTTGAGCTCGAGGCATGCAGCGAGTGGGGTGTCACGGCCCATGATCAGCGGCGGCATGAGCTTCGCGATCTTGTCGCCGACGAGGTAGGGGTAGCCGAGCACGCGCGCCGCGTCGCGCACTGCGGCCCGGGCCTTGATCGTCGAGAAGGTCACGATCTGCGCGACGTGGTCCGAGCCGTAGCGTTCGGCCGCGTACTTGATCATCTCGCCCCGGTACCGGGAGTCGAAGTCCATGTCGATGTCGGGCATCTGCTTGCGGCCCGGGTTGAGGAAGCGCTCGAACAGGAGGTCGTACTTGATCGGGTCGATGTCGACGATCCGGAGGCAGTACGCGACGCACGATCCCGCCGCGCTCCCCCGGCCCGGACCGACCCGGATGCCCTGCTCGTGGGCGTAGCGGACGAGGTCCCAGACGACGAGGAAGTACGCGGAGAAGCCCATCGCCTGGATCACGTCGAGCTCGAACTCGATGCGCTCGGCCACGTGCGGCGCAAGGGACTCCCCGTACCGAGCGTGCGCGCCTTCGAGGGTCAGCTCGCGCAGGTAGGAGTCCTCGTCGTGGCCGTCCGGGGTGGGGAACTCGGGAAGGACCGCGTTCCCGAACTCGAGCTCGAGGTCGGCCCGCTCCGCGATGAGCAACGTGTTGTCGCACGCCTCGGGGTAGTCGTCGAAGAGGCCTCGCATCTCGCTCGCGGTCTTCAGGTAGAACTCTTCGGACTCGAAGCGCAGCCGGTTGGGGTCGTCGCGCGTGCGCCCGGTCTGCACGCACAGCAGGGCATCGTGCGCCTCGGCGTCGGCGCGGTGCGTGTAGTGGCTGTCGTTCGTGGCGAGCAGGCCGATCCGGAGGTCCCGTGCGATCCGGAGCAGCTTGGTGTTGACCCGGTGCTGCTCGGGGAGGCCGTGGTCCTGCATCTCGATGAAGAAGCTGTCGCGGCCGAGGATGTCGACGAAGCGAGCGGCCAGCTCGCGCGCTCTCGTGTCGTCGTCGGCCAGCAGGGCCTGACAGATCGCGCTCCCGAGGCAGCCGCTCGTGGCGACGATCCCCTCGCTGTGTGCCGCGAGCAGCTCGAAGTCCATCCGGGGCCTGTAGAAGTAGCCGTCGAGGTAGGCCTGCGACGACAGCTTCATCAGGTTGCGATAGCCCGCGTCGTCCATGGCCAGGACCGTCAGGTGGAAGATCTCGTGCTCGGCGCGGCGTGGGCGATCGAAGCGGCTGGTGGTGACGAAGTACGCCTCGGTGCCGATGACCGGCTTGATCCCCGCGTCGATCGCCGCGCGCGAGAAGTCGAGGACGCCGTACATGTTCCCGTGATCGGTGATCCCCACCGCAGGCTGTCCGTCGGCGACCGCACGCGCGATCACGTCGGGCACGCGCGCCGCGCCGTCGAGCATCGAGTACTCGGTGTGCAGATGCAGGTGCACGAACGACTTGCCCACTGCTGCCGGTCTCACCTTCTCCACGCCCGTCCTCCACAGGCCTGTGGAGGAACTACACCAGTGTCGTTTCCGACCATACTCCCCGCGCGGTCCCGGTGCCCCGGGTCCCGAGCAGCGGCACCTGCATCTCGGCCGCGGTGAGCGACCCGTGGGCCGAGCGCAGCCGCGTCTCGTGGGGTAGGGCCGGGTCGACGAACGCGGCATCGCCCCGCGCGGCGAGCACCACGTCGCCGATCCGTCGGAGCACGGCCGGGGGCGGAGGAGGACCCAACCAGCCGGCCTCGAGCAGCTCGTCGCGGGTTCGCACCCATGCCCGCGACCCGTGCTCCTCCCGTGCTGCGGCGGCCAGGTCGTCGGCGGCCCCCCGGCGGGCGTGGAGGTACCGGAACCGGCCGTCACCCGAGCACATCTCGACCAACGGATCGAGCGATGCTCCGAGCTCGACCCAGGAGTCCGCCTCGAGGTGCACCTGCCCGTGGTCGGCCGTGACCAGCACGGCCACGTCGGCGGGCAGCGACGACACCAGCTCGCCGACGAGGCGGTCGGCGAAGCGCACCTCGGCGTCGTAGAAGCCATCCTCGAGGCCGTACCGATGGGCGACCTCATCGACGCCGGGGTAGTACGCGTAGACGAGCGGGGCTCCTCGGGCGACCAGGCGACAGCACTCCCCCACGAGCGACGAGACGGTCCGCCAGCCGTGGAAGTCCCCACCTCGCAGGTGCGCTTCGGTGAACCCCGATCCCCGGAACTCGTGCTTGGTCACGACCGCGACGGGACGACCGCGGAACGGAGCGTGGCGTTGGACGACCCCGGGGTCGGGGGCAGGGCGGGCGTCGCTCTGCCAGGAGAGGGCGTTCAGCACGTGGCCGTCGACCCGCACCCGGTATCCGATCAGCCCGTGCTGGGAGGGCGCGAGACCGGTCGTGATCGACGTCAGCGCCGCCGCGGTCGTCGACGGTGCGACCGAGGTGACCGGGCCCCCGTCGCACGCCTCGAGCGCCGGGAGACGGCCCCGTCGTGCGACCAGCGCGTCCCATCCGAGTCCGTCGACCACGAGCAGCACGACGGCCCGAGCCTCGCCGGCCGAAGCGGGCAGCCACGCCGCATCCCGGGCCCCCAACAGGGCCGGGACCACGCCGCAGACGTCGGCCCCGTCGTAACGCGGACGACACGGCTCGGCGGGGTCGGTCTCGGCCGAGGGCGCTCGGCCCGGATCCTCGAACGCCGACGCAGGGGGCATCGGAGCAGGGTACCGAGCGTGTGGGTGTCGCCCGGCGTCGCTCACGTGCGCGACCATGAGGACGCGATGAAGGTCTCGACTCGCGGCGACTACGCCGCCCGGGCACTCCTGTCCCTCGCGCTGCACGAGTCCGACGTACCGACCTCGGTGAAGGAGATCGCCGAGCGGACCACGCTCCCCCAGCCCTACCTCGAGCAGATCCTGCTCGCGGTGAAGGGGGCCGGACTCGTTCGCTCCAAGCGCGGCGTCGGCGGTGGCTACGTGCTCGCCCGCCCGCCCGCCGAGATCACCTTGGCCCAGATCCTTGGCGCCGTCGACGGGCCACTCGTCACCGTCGTGGGCGAACACGACCACTGCGAAGGGCACTGCGTCCTGCAGGAGGTCTGGTCGGGCGTCTCCGAGGAGATGCGCGAGCTGCTCGAACGCGTGTCGCTCGCCGACCTGGTCCAGCAGACCCGCGTCGGGCATCCCGAGGCGAGCGGCACGTCGTCCTAGCCGTCGGGGCCCTGGTTCGCAGCGTCCTCGCCGGGTCCCTCGGGCTGCCCCGCAGCACCGGTCGACGCGCCGAGCGACGCGAGCAGGAGGGCCAGCTCGGTCGGGAGCGGGTCCTCCAGGTCGATCGGGACCCCGGTGAGCGGGTGCTCGAACACCAGGCGGTGGGCGTGGAGGAACGGTCGGTTGGGCGCGTCGGGCAGGATCCTGCCCCCGTAGGTGCGGTCCCCCACGATGGGATGGCCGATCGCGCTCAGGTGCACGCGGATCTGATGCGTCCTTCCCGTCTCGAGCGTGCACTCCAGGAGGCTCGCGTCCGGGTCGTCCCAGGTCTCGAGCACCTCGTAGGCCGTGCGCGCCGACCGTCCACTGTCGCGAACCGCCATGCGCGTCCGCCGACGCGTCGACCGGCCGATCGGCGCGTCGACGACGCCACGCCGCGACCCCGGAGTCCCCGAGACGAGCGCAAGGTAGCGTCGGTCGACGTCGTGGGTGGCGAACGCGTCGATGAGCGCGTCGTAGGCGTCCTGGGTGCGGGCCACGATCATCAGACCGCTCGTGTCGCGATCGAGCCGGTGGACGATCCCCGGGCGCGTCGGCTCACCGACCCCCGCCACCTCGGGGTAGCGCGCCAGGACGCCGTGCACGACGGTCCCGTGGTCATGACCCGGCCCCGGGTGCACCACGAGGCCCGCCGGCTTCGCCAGCACGAGCAGGTGCTCGTCGGAGAACCGCACATCCAGCGGCACGTCCTCGCCGACGGGCAGACCGGGGACCGCCGGCCCGGCGAGGATCTCCACGATCTCGCCAGCCTCGAGCCGTCGGCTCTTCGCGACCGGTCGGCCGCCCACCAGCACGTCGCCGGCCCGCACGAGCACCTGCACCTCGGCGCGGCTCCAGCCGGTGAGCATCGAGATCGCCCGATCGACCCGCTCCCCCGCGAGCGCGACGGGGACGACGAGCGGCTCGTGGTCGAGGCGCTCCGGACCGGGCGTCACGACGTCGCGTCGCCGGCTCCGCGGCCACTGAGCAGGCCTGCGAGCACCAGCGTGACCGCCCCGACCGTCAGCGCGGCATCGGCGACGTTGAACGTGGGGATCGGGTCGATGTGCACGAAGTCGACCACCGCGCCCTCCAGGAACCCCGGGGAGCGGAACACTCGGTCGGCGAGGTTGCCGAGCGCGCCCCCGAGCACGAGCGCCAGCGCACCGATCATCCACACATCGTCGCTGCGGTGCACCATCCGCACCAGCACGACGACCATCGCGATCGCGAGCACGGCGAGGACGACGCCGTAGTCGCCGAACAGGCTGAACGCAGCGCCGGTGTTGTACCCGAGTCGTAGCTCGATCGTGGTGCCGATGATCGAGATCGGCCCGTCGTCCAACGACGAGACGGCCCACGCCTTCGTCAGCTGGTCGATGACGACCACGGCGACGACCACGCACCACGCGAGTCGTCGGCTGCGCGGCGCGGCGACCGCGCGTCCCGTGGACCCGTCAGCGACGCCGTTCGGCACGCGCCTTGCAATCGACGCAGACGTTCGCCCACGGGAAGGCCTCGAGGCGATCGAGCGACAGTCGCTTCCCGGCCGGCGAGCAGAACCCGTAGGTGCCCTTCTTGATTCGGACGAGCGCCTCGTCGATCTCCTCGACAGCGTTGCGCGCCGATGCCGACAGCAGGAGGTCACGCTCGCGTTCGACGTTGACCGTGTCGCCCTCGCCCGACTCCTCGTCGAACTGCGTGTCCCCCGCCTCGCGGTCGTGGGCGAGCTGGTCGGCCTCGGCCGCGAGCTCCTCTGCCTGGTGCAGCAGGCGCTCGCGCTCGTCGACCAGCTTCAGCCGCAAGCGCTCGATGGTCTTCGGGGACAGCGCCGGGCCCCCTGGCAGGACCTCGAAGCCGGAGAGCTCGCAGATGACGTGTCCTTTCTTGAGCGTCCGGACCGGGACCTCGGGAGCCGCCCGTGCGGGCAGAGGCGTCGCGGCAACCTTCTTCCCGGCCGCGGTCTTGGTCGCCTTCGCCGTCGTGGCTGCCGTCTGCTTCTTCGCCGGCGCGGTCTTCTTCTTCGCGACCGGCTTCTTCTTGGCCGGCGGGGCCTTCTTCGCCGGTCCCTGCCGCTTCTTCATGCCGGCTCCTCGTCGTCGGGGGGTGCTTCGCGTGGGCTCACCCGAACGGGTGACGGGCGCGTGCTTCCTGGGCCCGTGCGCTCCGGACCCGCTGGTCGAGTCGGACCGATGGACGCGTCGTCGGGACCTGGGAAGCGTCGGATCGTACTGCCGGACGACCGACGATTCCAACGACGCACTCGAGGTCGCTGCGGTCCGGCCCCGCGAGTCGCTCACGGTACGCTCGGTCGGTGCCGTTCCGCGCGGTGGGCCGCGACCTCGATCTCGTCGCGCTCGAGCGCCGCGTCCTCACCAGATGGGCCGAGGACGACGTCTTCGCCGAGAGCCTCCGGCGTCGGGTGGGCGCGCGGGAGTGGGTGTTCTACGAGGGCCCACCGACCGCCAACGGCCAGCCCGGCCTCCACCACGTGTGGGCTCGGTCGTTCAAGGACCTCTACCCGCGGTTCCACACCATGCGCGGGCGATACGTCGCCCGCAAGGGCGGATGGGACTGCCACGGCCTCCCGGTGGAGCTGGAGGTCGAGAAGGAGCTCGGCTTCAGCGGGAAGCTCCAGATCGAGGAGTACGGCATCGCCGCGTTCAACGAGCGCTGCCGCGAGTCGGTGCACCGGTACGTGGAGGACTGGTCGGCGCTCACGTCGCGGATCGGCATGTGGATCGACACCGCGGACGCGTACTGGACGCTCAGCAACGCCTACATCGAGAGCGTCTGGTGGCACCTCAAGACGATGTGGGAGCGCGACCTGGTCTACGAGGGGTTCAAGGTCGTCCCGTACTGCGGACGGTGCGGCACCGCGTTGTCGAGCCACGAGGTGGCCCAGGGCTACGGCGACGTCACCGAGCCGTCGGTGTTCGTCCGCTTCCCCGTCGACGGGCACGACTTCGACCTCCTCGTGTGGACGACCACGCCGTGGACCCTCCTCTCGAACGTCGCGGTCGCCGTGGGGCCCGAGGTGGTCTACGCGCGCGCGCGCGACGCCGACGGTGGTCGCGATCTCGTCCTCGCGGCCGACCGGGTCACCGCGGTGCTCGGCGACGACGCAGACGTCCTCGGCTCCGTCGCCGCCGCGGATCTCGCAGGGCTCCACTACCGACGACCGTTCGACGACCTGCCCCTCGACGACACGGCGAGACGGGTGGTGGTGGCCGACTTCGTCACCACCGACGACGGCTCCGGGATCGTCCACCTCGCGCCGGCCTTCGGTGAGATCGACCGCGAGATCGGCGAGCGTGAAGGCCTGCCGCTCCTGAACCCGGTCGATGCGGCCGCCCAGTTCACCCATGACGTCGCGCGCTTCTCGGGGCGGTTCGTGAAGGACGCCGACCCCGACATCATCGACGAGCTGGCCGACGCGGGACTGCTCGTGCGGGTCGTCGACTACACCCACTCGTACCCGCACTGCTGGCGCTGCGCCACCCCACTCGTCTACTGGGCCAAGCCCACGTGGTTCGCGCGCACGTCGGACCGGCGCGAGGACCTGCTCCGCGAGAACGAGACGATCGGCTGGCATCCCGAGCACATCAAGCACGGCCGGTTCGGGAAGTGGCTCGAGGGCAACGTCGACTGGGCCCTCTCCCGGGACCGCTTCTGGGGCACACCGCTCCCGATCTGGCGGTGCGTCGACCACGGGCACGACACGTGCATCGGGTCGATCGCGGAGCTCGCCGAGCACTCCGGCCGCGACCTCGACGGCATGGACCTCCACCGGCCCACCATCGACGAGATCACGATCCCGTGCCCGGAGTGCGGCTCGGTCGCCCATCGCGTCGAGCCGGTCCTGGACGCGTGGTTCGACTCGGGCAGCATGCCCGCGGCCCAGCTCCACTACCCGTTCGAGAACACCGAGCTGTTCGACCAGCGCTTCCCCGCTGACTTCATCTGCGAGGCGATCGACCAGACGCGTGGGTGGTTCTACTCGCTGCTCGCCGTCAACACGCTCGTCTTCGAACGTTCGCCCTATCGCGACGTCGTGTGCCTCGCGCACATCCTCGACCGCGACGG
The DNA here is from genome assembly GCA_035763745.1 of Acidimicrobiia bacterium. GTDB lineage: Bacteria > Actinomycetota > Acidimicrobiia > IMCC26256 > PALSA-555 > DASUAO01. The sequence goes on along the minus strand of DASUAO010000036.1, from coordinate 63,450 downwards.
CCTCAAGATGTCGAAATCACGAGGGAACGTCGTCGATCCGTGGTCGGTCCTGGACACGCGCGGTGCCGATGCCCTGCGCTGGTTCTTCTTCGCGAGCGGTTCCCCGTGGACGAGTCGCCGTTTCGACGTCCAGATGATCGACGAGACCGCGCGCAGGTTCCTCGGCACCCTCTGGAGCACCTACTACTTCTTCACGACCTACGCGAACCTCGACGGCTGGGAGCCCGAGATCGCGGCCGGGTCGGGCGACGAGCCCAACCTCGGCGAGCCCATCCTGGACAAGTGGATCCGCTCGCGGATGCAGTCGACCGTCGAGGAGACGACCGACGCCCTCGAGCGATTCGATGCGCTCCGGGCGTCCCAGGCCGTCGAGCGCTTCGTCGACGACCTCTCGAACTGGTACGTGCGCGTGTCGCGGCCACGGTTCTGGAAGTCCTCGGATCGCTTCGCCCACGCGACGCTGCACCACTGCCTGCGCACGGTCTCGCTGCTCCTGGCGCCGATGTGTCCGTTCACCGCCGACGAGCTGTGGACGAACCTGGCCCTGACGTCGGAGTCGGTCCACCTCGCGGACTGGCCGGCGTCGGATCCAGCCGTGATCGATCGCGACCTCGAGACCGCGATGACCACCACGAGGCAGGTCGTCGCGCTCGGCCGCGCCGCGCGCGCCGAAGCGAAGATCAAGGTCCGTCAGCCACTCCCCCGAGCCCTCGTCCGTCTGCCGTCGGGCGCAGACATCCCCCAGGACCTGGTCGCGGTGGTCGCGACCGAGCTCAACGTGAAGGTCATCGAGCTCGTCACGGACATGCGTGGGGTCCTCGAGTACGCGGTCGTACCGAACTTCCGGACCCTGGGGCCACGGGTCGGACCGCTCATGCCGCAGGTGAAGGCCGCGCTCGCCGAGGTCGACGGTGCGACCGTGCAGGCCGCGCTCGATCGCGACGGGGCGTACGACCTCGACGTCGGCGGCGAGTCGGTCGCGCTGTCATCGGAAGACGTGGAGGTCCGGGCCCGGGCCCACGAGCACCTCGTGCTCGCCGAGGAGAGCGGCGTGGCGGTCGCGCTCGACACGACGGTCGACGACGCGCTGCGTGGCGAGGGCGTCGCACGCGAGCTGGTCCGTGCGCTCAACGACCACCGCAAGGCCATCGACCTCGCGCTCGCCGATCGGATCTCGGCGGATCTCTACGTCGAGGACGCGGTCGCCGCCGCCGCCGATCGACACCGGGACCTGATCGCGGGCGAGGTGCTCGCGGTGCGGCTCACCATCCACCCGCGGTCGGAGGCTCCTGACGGCGCACCCGTCCTCGACATCGGTGACGACGAGATCCCCGTCGTCGTGGAGGTCGTCGGCTGACCGGCGACCTCAGCGCCGACGCTTGAACAGCCCTCGGTGCTCGTCGGTGTCTTCCTGGTCGAAGAACGCGGCGTCGTCGGACTGACCGCCACGATCGAGCGGGCCTTCGTCGCGCACCGCCTCTCGCAACGACGCGAAGAACGCGTCGTCGTCGAGGCTGGCACCGTCGCCCACGTCGTCGATGACGGGGACGTCGCCCGAGTCCTCGACCACCGACGCCGTCGGCGCATCGGTCCACCCACCCGCGGGACCGGTGTCCCAGGAGTCGGCGGGCGGTGCGGGCGCCACGTGCTGGGTCGGGTCCTGGTCGTCGATGGACGCCGCGCCCTCCACGGAGACGGCCCCTTCCTGCGATGCGGACCAGGAGTCCTCCTCCTCCACGGCCGGCGGCGCGACCGGAGCGGGCCGCGTGGGGGCCGGTCGGCTCGGCGCGCTGGACTGTGGGAGGTCGATCGCCGACATCTCGGGGCGCTGCCCGACGCCGGTCGCCTGCGCGAGGAGGTCCAGCTCGCCTTCGATCGCACGTCGGAGCCGGTCGCGGTACTCCTGCTCGAAGCGTTCCAACGTGTCGACGTCGGCGTTGAGCGTGTCGCGGGCCTGCTGGAGCCGCACGATGTCCTCTTCGAGCTTCTTGCGCTCGGCAGCCGCGATCTCCGCCGCCTTCGACTCGGCCTCGTCGACGAGCTTGGTCGCCTTGGCCTCGGCCGAGCCGACGATCTCCTGTGCCCGGCGACGCGCGTCGGCGATCGCCTCGTCGGCCGCCTTCTGCGCGAGGAGCAGGGTGCGCTGGATGATGTCGGCGTCGCCGGTCGGCACCGGCGCGACGGCCGGGGCCGGCGCGGGAGCGGGGCGGGCGGGCGCGGGTGCGGGCCGGGCGAGGGGCGACGGCGCGGGCTGTCGGGTCGGTGCGGGTCCCGAGCCGCTCGCCTGCGCCTGGGAGAGGCGCGCTCGGAGCTGGTGGTTCTCGGCCTCGAGATCCTCGATGGTCGCGGCGGCCCGCTCCAACAGCTCGTCGACGTCGTCGCGGTGGTAGCCGCGCCACGCCTCACGGATCTCGATGTCGCGAAGCTCCTGCGGGGTCACATCCATGGAAGCCATGGCGACCAATGCTAGCGACGGCGCTCAGCCCGTGCCGCTCTCGGGCGGCCCGAACCGGCGTCGTACCGGCCGGATCAGGAGCAGATCGCCCCGCGCAGGATGAAGAGCCCGAACATCAGGACGAGGAACGACAGGTCGAACATCCCCACCGGCGGGATGATCGACCGCAGCGGCCGGAGCGCCCACTCCGTGAGCGTCACCAGCAGGTCGTTGATCGGCACGAGGGCGCTGCCGGGCTGGACCGGGAACCACGAGAGGATCGCGCGCGCGAAGAGGATGACGATGAAGACCGTGATGAGCCCGCAGACGAGTTCCAAGGTGGTCGCTCAGTCGCGCCGGTAGAGGCCCCGGGCCTCGAGTCGATCTTTCTCCTCTTCGGAGATCTCGACGTCGAGGGGCGAGATCAGGAAGACCGCGTCGGCCACCCGTGACATCGAGCCACCGGTCGCGTACGCGAGCCCGCTGGAGAAGTCGATCAGGCGCCGCCGCAGCTCCTTGTCGCTGGACTGGAGGTTCAGGATCACCGCCTGGTTGCCCTTCACGCGGTCGCCGACCTGCTGGGCGTCGTTGAACCCCCGCGGCTCGACCACGTGCACCTTGCCGGCCGTCGTGGGAACCGCACGCACGACCCCGGGCCGACTCACCGAGACCCCGCTCGGCTGCTCGTCGCGCGGGATCGGGCGGACCGTCGGCTCGCCGTACCCGGCGCCGGGGCCCTCGGAGCCTCTCCCCTCGGGGACCTCACGAACCGAGACCGAACGCGGGTCCGGACCGCCGAGCGGGCGGACGTCGACGCCGCGGGGCTCGGGGTACGCCCGGGGAGCCCCGTAGGGATCATCGGGTCCGGGCCCCGGCCCGTTGTGGTCCGTGCGACCCGGCGGAGGTCGATGCCCCGGATCGCCGCCGTAGCCCTCGGCGTAGGGCGCGTCGGCACCGTACCCCTCGTAGCCGTACTCATCATCGTCCTGCAGGCCCAGGTAGACCATCGCCCGGTGCCAGAGAGAAGCCACTCGATCTGTCGCGTGCACCACGGAACGGAGACGGCACGCCCTCCGGGAAGGAATCCTACCGTCTGGCCCCCGCAGAACCGCGGCGCGAACGAGTCATGTCGGCCGCTCCCCGAAGATCGCCCGTCCGACCCGCACCACGGTGGCACCCTCCTCGACGGCGATCTCGAAGTCGTCGCTCATCCCCATCGACAGGCCGGCGATCCCGAGCTCGGCCGCGAGGCCGCGCAGCGTCGTGAACCAGCCGCGGGGGTCGTCGTCCCTCGGAGGGACCGCCATCAGGCCCTCGACGTGCAGCCCGAGGTCGCCGAGCGCCCGGCAGAGCTCGCCGGCCGACTCCGGGGGGCACCCGGGCTTCTGGTCCTCTCGGCCGAGGTTGACCTCCACGAAGACCCGGGCGCCCGGCGCGTGGCGTGCGATCACCGCGCCGAGCGCCGCGCGGTCGACCGACTGCCAGCAGGACACCCACGGAGCCACGGCGCGGACCTTGTTGCGCTGCAACGCCCCGAGGAAGTGCCACCGGGGCGTCGGTGACGACGCGCCCGACGATGCTCCTGCGCGCAGCGCCTCGAGCCGGGTCGCGACGAGCGGCGCCTTGGCCACGAGCTCCTGGGCACGGTTCTCGCCGAGGTCCGCGACACCGGCGGCCACGACCTCTGCCACCCGGGCCGCGTCGACGGTCTTGGTCGCCGCGACCAGCGTGACCTCCGCCGGGTCCCGTCCGACCCGGTCGGCTGCCGCGGCGATGCGCGCCCGCACCGCCACGACGCGCTGGGCAATCGTCGTCCCCTGCTCCGGCGTTCCCCGATCCGGCAGGCCCCGCTCCGGCACGTCCTCGTCAGGCACGCGGGATCCAGGCGACGAGCGCCTGCCGACCGGTGCGGCCCTCGCGCCGGTACGAGAAGTGGTCCGGTGACGCGATCGTGCAGATCCCGCTCTCCCATACCTCGGCAACGCCCGCGCCCTCGAGCACCTTGCGTGCGGCGCCGGGCAGGTCGAGCGACGGTCGGCCGTCGGCAGTGCGCGCCTCCACTCCCGACCCGAGCCGCTCGACCACCCGATCGAGATCGGCGCGGCCGAACTCGTAGCGATCGGGCCCGGCACAGGGCCCGATCGCGGCGCGCACCGCGCCCGTCCCCACGGCCCGCAGACGATCGACGGCCGCTTCGACGACACCGGCCATCAGGCCCTGCCAACCGGCGTGCACGACCCCGATCGCGTCGTCGGACGCGAGCGCGATCGGCAGGCAGTCGGCGGTCAGGACGACCAGCGGGAGCCCGGGCGTCGCGGTGACGGCGGCGTCAGCACGCGGCGGGGGCTCGACCCCGACCACGGCGTCACCCTCCACGACGGTCGTGCCGTGGACCTGCTCGAGCCAGCTCCACCTCGCGGGCGACGCGAGGTGGAGCGTGGCGGCGAGCCGCTCCCGGTGCGCGCGTACCCGCTCCGGGTCGTCGTCGACGTGCAGGGCCAGGTTCGCGGAACCCCGATCGGTCCAGACGACGCGTGCGGGTGCGAGATCGTGCTCGATCAGCGCAGGAACTCGGGGACGTCGAACTCGTCGTCCTCGTCGTCGTCGCCACCGCCGCCGAAGCCGACGTCGGCACCGAACGCGCTGTCGGCCGCACTCATGTCGTCGTCGAGTCCCAGCGAGGTCGACTCTGTGCGGCGCAGGTTGGGACGCTCGCCCTCGAACCGGTCGAACCCGGCCGCGATGACCGTGATCCGCAGCTCGTCGCCGAGCGCGTCGTCGATCGTCGCCCCGAAGATGATGTTCGCGTCGGGATGCGCGGTCTCCTTGACGATCTCCGCCGCCTCGTTGACCTCGAACAGCCCGAGGTCGGACGGGCCGGCGACGTTGAGCAACAGCCCGCGCGCGCCCTCGATGCTCGCCTCGAGCAGCGCGCTCGAGATCGCCGCGCGTGCCGCGTTCAGGGCCCGACCTTCTCCTGACGCCTGGCCGACGCCGAGCAGCGCGGTGCCGGCGTTCGCCATGATCATCCGCACGTCGGCGAAGTCGGTGTTGATCAGACCCGGCGTGGTGATGAGGTCGGTGATGCCCTGGACACCCTGGAGCAGGACGTCGTCGGCGAGCTTGAACGCGGCGAGGAGCGACGACTTCTCGTCGGCGATGTCGAGGAGCCGGTCGTTGGGGATGACGATGAGCGTGTCGACCTTCTCGCGCATCCGCTGGACCCCCGCGTCGGCCTGCACCGACCGGCGCCGTCCCTCGAAGCTGAACGGTCGGGTCACGATCGCGATCGTGAGCGCGCCCATGCTCCGGGCGATCTCGGCGACGATCGGCGCACCGCCCGTCCCGGTACCGCCGCCCTCGCCCGCGGTGATGAAGACCATGTCGGCCCCCTTGAGGACCTCCTCGATCTCGTCGCGGTGGTCCTCGGCCGCCTGGCGCCCGACGTCGGGGTCGGACCCGGCGCCGAGGCCGCGGGTGAGCTGGCGTCCGATGTCGAGCTTGACGTCGGCGTCGCTGATGAGGAGGGCTTGGGCGTCGGTGTTCACCGCGACGAACTCCACACCCTTCAGCCCTGCGTCGATCATCCGGTTCACGGCGTTGCCGCCCCCACCGCCGACGCCGACGACCTTGATCACGGCGAGGTAGTTCTGCGGATCACCCAGCATTCCTGCACACCCTGATCTCGGCGATGACGGCCACGACAGCCATGACGACACCATTTTCACCCGTCACAGGCACCGATTCGTGGATCGTGGCGGGGTTCTCGGGGCGCCGGACCCGGTGGCCCGACGCGGCGGAGCCAAGGATAGGGCGTCCCGGACCGCCCATCACCCGCGCTCGCGGGGTGCTCATCCCGTGACCGGCGCGGCCGGCGCGCTCACGTCGAGATAGCCGACGTCCTCGATGCCCGGGGCGGCGAGCACGGCGGCCGTTGCACGGGCCTTCTCCGACAGTCGGTTCACCCGGCCGAATCGGACCTCGGGCCCCGAGGTCAGGTGCAGCACCGCGACCCCGTCGACGACCACGATCGACGCGACGCGCCCGGCGAGGGGCCCGAGCGAGGCGGCGACCCGGGCCGCAGCACGTGCTGTGCGGCCCGAGGAGACGGCCACGTCCTCCGGCGCGACGACGAGCTCGGGCAGGCCCCCGGTCGTGGTGCCCGTCGGGTCGGGCGCGGCGACGTCCGTCTCGGGCGCCGGCGCGGTCTGGGGACGACCACGTGCGTCGAGGAGCACGACCGAGCCGTCGGCACCGGTCACCCACGCGACCGGCACGCTCGCCCGTACCACGACCCGGATCGTGCCGAGCAACGCTCGCTCGACCCGGACCGACCCGACCCATGGGAGGCCCGCGATCTGCTCCTCGGCGGCGGCGAGGTCGGCGAGGAGGATCGGGGCGCCACGGTCGATCCCCGACGCCGCGATCACGTCCGCGACGCGGTCGTCGGCGCCACGCACCTCGAATCGGTCCACGTCCAGCAGCGGGGAGAACACGACGCCGACGGCCGCGCCGAGCACGACCACGATCGCGAGCGCGACGAGCAGCCGACGCAGCCGTCGACGTCCAGCGGCGCGCGCCACGCCGATCCGGCGCTCCGCGATGCGAGGGTCGACCCGAGGGCGCGGAGCCGGGGGCCGACGGTGCGCGGGCCGTGGGCCCGTGGTCCGCGTCCGTTCGCCCGCGCGCGTGCGGGGCGGGGTCATCGTTCGACTACCCATCGTCGCCCTCCTCGGGGAATCCGACCATGTGCAGCTCGGGGACCAGCCGCACGCCGGTCGCGTCCTGCACGCGGGCTTGCACCGCGCGCAGGAGGTCGTAGACGTCGCGCGCGGTGGCGTCGGCGCCGGCCTGGAAGAAGTTGGCGTGCTTGCTCGACACCTCGGCGTCGCCGACGCGCAGCCCCTTGCACCCGCTCACGTCGATGAGGCGTCCGGCAGCGTCGTCAGGCGGGTTGCGGAACACCGACCCGGCGTTCGCGCCGCCCGGCTGGTGCTGCCGTCGCCACCGGACGATCTCGTCGATGCGGGCACCGCAGATCTCGGGTGGCTCGGCCTCGGCGCGCAGCGTCGCGCCCACGACCACGTCCCCCGGCCCCACGTTCGAGTGCCGGTAACCGAGGTCGAGATCGGCGGCGTCGCGCTCCGACGGGATCCCGGACCCCGCGTGGAGGTCGACGATCCGTGCGCGCACGAGGACCTCGCGCGTCTCGCGTCCGTGCCCACCCGCGTTCATGCGGACCGCGCCGCCGATCGATCCGGGGATACCGACGAGGAACTCCAGCCCACCGAGGCCACCGGCTGCAGCCTGGCGCGCGACCACGGGAAGCGGTGCGGCGCCCCCGGCGTGGACGAGGCTCGCGGTCGGATCCAGTGCGACGTCCTCGAACCGACCCGTCAACACGAGCCCGAGACCGTCGAAGCCCTCGTCCGCGACGAGCAGGTTGGAGCCCCTCCCCAGGACGAGGATCGGCGGACGATGCTCCGCGACGACCATCGCGACGCGTGCGAGCGCGTCCTCGTCGGACACGCGTGCGACCAGTCGGATCGGTCCGCCGAGCCGGAACGTCGTCAGCTCGGAGATCCGTCGATCGCGCTCGACCGCACCCGGGAGGGCGGCGTCGAGCGCGTCGGCGAGCGCGCTGAGACGGCCGGGTCGGCTGCTGTTCACGATCCGTCCCCCGCAGCATGGGCGGCGAGCCACTCGTCGGGGACCGTCGTGAGGTCCCCCGCTCCGAGCGTGAGCACGAGGTCGCCCGTCCGGGCATGGGCGAGCGTGTGGCGCACGACGTCGGCGCGACGGGGAAGGTACGTGATCGCGGTGTCCGGGTGGGCGTCGAGCACGGCGTGCACGAGCAGGCGCCCCGACACTCCGGGTCGGGGCGCCTCCCCCGCCGCGTACACGTCGGTCACGACGACGATGTCCGCGTCCACGAAGGCGTCGGCGAAGTCGCGCCACAGCTTCTCGGTACGGGAGTACCGGTGCGGCTGGAACACCGTGATCACGCGTCGCCACCCGCCCTCCCGGGCCGCGCTCAGCATCGCCCGCACCTCCGACGGGAGATGTGCGTAGTCGTCGATGAGAGTCACTCCGTCGATCTCGCCGCGGAACTGGAAGCGTCGGGCAACCCCGCCGAATCCACCGAGCCCGCGCGCTATCGCGTCGAAGGGCACGCCGATCTCGTGGGCCAGCGCGACCGCGCCGAGGGCGTTGAGCGCGTTGTGCCGTCCGGGGACCGGCAGCTCGATCGCACCCAGGACCGCGCGATGGTGCTCGACGGTGAATCGACTTCCCCGGCGGTCACTCGAGTGGTCGCGCACGCGGTAGTCGGCGTCGTCGGCCCAGCCGTAGGTGGTCGTCCCGGTGGCGCGGCGGGCGAGCCCACCGGCGATCTCGTCGTCGGCGCACACGACGCGCGGCCCCGGGATGCCCGCGAGGTACGTCTCGAACGCATCCACCAACGCGGGGAAGTCGCCGTAGTGCTCCAGGTGGTCCGGCTCGACGTTCGTGAGGATCGTGGCCTCGGGCGCGAGCTCGAGGAAGGTCCCGTCGCTCTCGTCGGCCTCGACGACCAGCCATTCGCCGTCGTCGAAGGCAGCGTTGGTCCCCACCTCGTTGAGTTCGCCGCCGATGAGGAAGCTCGGGTGCCATCCGGCGGACCGGAGGACGAGGGCGAGCATCGACGACGTCGTCGTCTTGCCGTGGCTCCCCGCCACGGCGATCGCCCGTCGCGTGGCGACGAGCGCACGGAGCGCGTCCGCCCGGCGCAGGACGGGAACCCCGCGCGCCTCGGCCGCCACGAGCTCGGGATTGGAGGTCGGGATCGCCGTCGACATGACGACCGCGTCCACCTCGGACGGCAGGTTCTCGGTGGTGTGCCCCACCCGCGCGTCGACGCCCTGTCCGCGCAGGCGGGCGAGGACCGCCGACTCCCGGAGATCCGAGCCGCTGACGCGGTGGCCCATGCGCGCCAGGACGGTCGCGATCGCGCTCATCCCTGCGCCGCCGATCCCGACGATGTGGACCGCTCGTCGTGCGTCGAGGTCCAGATCAGGCGACACCGGCTGCCTCCATGACGAGGTCCGCCACCGCAGCGGCGGCGCGCGGCTTCGCGAGCGTCGTCGCCGCCCGTCCCATGCCGTCGAGGCGGCCCGCGGTGGCAAGGAGGGTCTCGAGCTCGGCCGCGAGGCGGTCGCCACCCAGCTCTGCGTCGGCCACCACGATCGCGGCGCCCGCGCGGGCGAGCGCCTCGGCGTTGCGGGTCTGGTGGTCGGCGGGAGCATGCGGGAGTGGCACGAGGATCGACGGCGTGCCCGTGATCGCGAGCTCCGCGCACGTGACCGCGCCGGCGCGCGCGACGACGACCGCGCTCGTCGCGTAGAGGTCGACCATGTCCTCCTCGTACCCGAGCAGCGAGTAGGTCATCGCATCGGAGGGGCGTCGGAGCTCGGCCAACCGGGCCTCACATCGATCGAGGTCGCGGACGCCCGCGATGTGGCGGATCGCGACATCGTCGCGGGCACGCCAGCGGTCGAACAGCTCGAGCGCGGCGTCGTTGATCCGACGCGCCCCGAGACTCCCCCCGACGAACGCGAGCAGGGCCGGCGGGCGCCGAGGTTCACGGACCACCGCGGCCAGCTCGGCGCGGACGGGGTTCCCCGTGAGGACGGCGCCGCGCAACGGCGTGTCCGGGAGCGACACGGCGGGACGGGCGCCGAGCCGGACGGCCACGCGGTTGGCCAGCCCGGGTGCCGCGTTCTGCTCGTGCACCACTGCGGGGACCCGGCGGAGCCGGGCGGCGAGGATGCAGGGGAAGGACGCGTACCCTCCGACGCCGAGCACCACGCGCGGGCGGTACCGGGCGATGACCCTGAACGCCGCCAGGACCGCACGAGCGATGCCGACGACCGCACCGATGTTGGCGAGGACCGCGCGGGGAGCGAGGTCGCGCCGGATCCCCCGGCCGGTGAGCAGGTCGATCGGGAACCCTGCGGCAGGCACCGCGGTCGCCTCGAGACCGCGCCGGGAGCCGACGAAGCGGATGGAGGCGCGCGGATGTCCCCGGCGGGTGAGCTCTTCGGCGACGGCGAGGGCGGGATACACGTGCCCTCCCGTCCCACCGCCGGTGACGAGCGCGAACACCGGCGCGGCGCGGGTCATCGTGCGCCGCTCGTCGCGGGCCGGGCGTCGCTCGACACGCGGCGTCGACCCGACGGCTCGCCGTGCTTCACGTGCGTGCTCCCCTGGCTGGCCACGTTCGCGAGGATCCCCGCGGCGATCATGGTGACCACGAGCGACGATCCACCGAAGCTCACGAACGGGAGCGGGATCCCCGACACCGGCAGCAGGCCGATGACCGCGCCGATGTTGACTGCCGCCTGCACGACCACCCAGACGGTGATCCCCGTGGCAAGGAGCATCCCGAAGCGATCCGGCGCGTGCTGAGCGACGCGGATGCCGAGCACGGCGAACGCACAGAACAGCCCGAGGACCGTCATCGTGCCGATGAGGCCGACCTCCTCGCCGATCACCGCGAAGATGAAGTCGGTGTGGGCATTGGGCAGGAACAACCACTTCGCCCGGCTGGCACCGAGGCCGACGCCGCTGATGCCGCCGCTCCCGAGGGCGATGAGGGACTGGACGATCTGGTACCCAGCGTTCGAGGCGTCGGCGGTCGGGTCGAGGAACGTGAGCACGCGCGCGCGCCGGTAGGGAGCCGCGACCGCGAGCACCGCCGACAACGCGATGCCGGTACCCCCGAGGAAGACGAGGTGCAGCGCCCGGATCCCGCCTGCGAGCATGATCGATCCCATGATCACCGCGATCAGGACGGTCGAGTCCAGGTCCGGCTCGAGGCACACCAGTGCGCCGACGACGCCCAGGACCAACAGCAGCGGTCGCAGGACGCGGCGGGCGTCGTGCAATTCGTTCGCCCGCCGGGCGAGCAGGTCGGCGGCGAAGACCAGCAGGGCCAGCTTCGCGAGCTCGCTGGGCTGGAACGTCAGCGGTCCGACGCCGAGCCAGCGGCGCGAGCCCGAGACGTAGATCCCGATGCCGGGGACGAGCACCGCGACCAGCAGGACGATCGTCGCAGCGAGCATCGGGCGCACCACGCGCGCCCACCGGTGGTAGTCGACGCGGGAGACCACGAGGAACCCGATGATCGCGACGACCGTCCAGATCAGCTGCCGCTGGAAGAAGTACCAGGCCGAGCCGTAGTCCGTGAGCGAGAGCACCGAGGAGGCCGACAGCACCATCACGACGCCGACGACCACGAGGGCGCCGATGTTCGCCGAGAGCAGGTAGTAGCGCTGCGGCGGGACGACCTTCGCCGCGCTCGGCTTCGCCTGGCCCGCAGTCGGGCGCGCGGTGTTCGAGCGTCTCGTCATCGCGCGGACCTCTCCATCGCTCGGACCTCGCACGCGAAGTCGTCACCGCGCGCCGCGTAGGACGAGTACCAGTCGAACGACGCGCAGCCCGGGCTGAGCAGCACGGTGTCGCCGGAACGGGCCATCGCCCGGGCGGACCGGACCGCGTCACCCATCGTGGTGGCGACCTGCACCGGGACGTGGGTGTCGGCGAACGCGGCCGCGACCTCGTCGGCCGCGTCGCCGATCGCCACCACGCCGCGCAGGCGTGGCGTGAGGACACCGAGCGCGGTCAGGTCGAGGCCCTTGTTCTGACCCCCTGCGATCAGCACGAGCGAATCGATCCCCTGTGCCGCCGCGAGGGCCGCGTGCACGTTCGTCGCCTTCGAGTCGTCGATCCAGCGCACGCCGTCGGCCTCGACGACCAACGACATCCGGTGCGCGATGCCGCGGAAGGCCCGCAGCGTCTCCCCGATGGCGCCCACCGTCGCGCCCGTCTCCAGCGCGAGCGCGGCCGCGGCCAGCGCGTTGGCGAGATCGACCGGACGTGAGCGCTCCATCTCGTCGACCGCCACCAGCTCGATGTCGTCGGCGCTCACGAGGATCCGGCCCGTGGCCGTCTCGACGATCCGGGCGCCCGCGGCGGCTCCGGCAGCGATGGAGAACGGGATGCGCCGTCCCGGCGCGTCGGCGACGAGCCCGGCGACGACGGGGTCGTCGGCGTTGAACACGACGACGTCGTCCGGCCCCTGGTGCGCGAACACGTTGCGCTTCGCCTGGGCATAGGCATCGAACGTCCGGTGCCAGTCGAGGTGGTCCTCCCCCAGGTTGAGCAGCGCCGCAGCGCGCGGCCGGAACTGGTCCGTGAAGCGGAGCTGGAACGAGGACACCTCGGCGACGACCACGTCGTGGCCCTCCGCGACGGCGTCGAGCAGTGGCACGCCGATGTTGCCGGCCGCGACGGTGCGGACGCCGGACGCCTCGAGCATCGCGGTGGTCAGCGTCGTGACCGTCGTCTTGCCGTTCGTGCCCGTCACGGCGACGAGCGTCGGGGCGTCGGTGCGCGCGGCGGCCAGCCGCGCTGCGAGCTCGATCTCGGAGCGGACGGGGATCCCTCGAGCGAGCGCCGCCACGATCGCCGGGTGCCGCTCCGGGACTCCCGGACTGGGCACCAGCAGATCGGAGCGCGCGACCATCGCGGCCAACGCGTCGGCGTCGGGCGCGGCGACGACCGTCGCGCCCTCACCCTCGAGCCGCGCGGCGCGGTCGGGCCAGTCGGCGATCGCGGACGGTCGGTCCTCCACCACGACGACCGCCTCGCCGGTCGCCGTCGCGTGGCGCACCACGGACACCGCCGTGATCGCAGAGCCGAGCACGAGGATCGCCATCAGTCGATCGCTCCCGGGATGTTGATGAAGTCGGCGTAGAAGATGCCGAGGCCGAGCACGGCACAGGCGCCCCCGAAGAGCCAGAAGCGGACGATCACGGTGAACTCCGGCCAGCCCTTCACCTCGAAGTGATGGTGGATCGGTGCCATGCGCAGCACCCGTCGGCCGAACCCCCGGAACGAGATCACCTGGGCGATGACCGACAGCGTCTCCATGACGTAGAGCCCGCCGAGGATCGGGAGCAGCAGGATCGTCTGGTTGAGCAACGCCAGGCCGGCCATCGCGCCGCCGAGCGCGAGGGAACCGGTGTCTCCCATGAAGATCCGGGCCGGTGCCGCGTTCCACCAAAGGAACCCCCCGCACGCACCGGCCAGCGCTCCCGCCACGATCGCGAGGTCTACGGCCGAGGCGGGCTCGACCCCGTACTGGAGGGGATGTCGGAACTGCCAGAACCCGATCACCATGAACGCCGCGAACACGAGGGTCGCCGACCCGGCGGCGAGTCCGTCCATGCCGTCCGTCAGGTTCACGGCGTTCGACGTGCCGTAGATCACGACGACGGCGAGCGCGAACCAGAGCCACATGCCGAAGTCCAGGTCGAGCGTCCGGGTGAACGACAGCTTCGTCGAGACGTGCACCCACTCGAGTGCGAGCAGCGCGAACCCTGAAGCCACCAGCAGCTGGCCGGCCGTCTTGCCGCGCTTGCGCAGTCCGAGGTTTCGGCCGCGGCGGACGCCCAGGTAGTCGTCGACGAACCCGACCGCGGCGAGCCCGATGACGACGAACATCAACGTCAGGCCGGTGCGGGCGAACTTCAGCTGCTCGGTGCGGACGTGCGCGACGAGGTATCCGAGGGTCGCGCCGGCGACGATCGCGATGCCACCCATGGTCGGGGTGCCGGCCTTCTCCGTATGGGGATGCGCGAACGGGCCGTCGTCACGGATGAGCTGTCCGATCCCGCGCCGGCGGAGCACGCGGATCAGGAACGGCGTGCCGAGGACCGTGGAGGAGAACGCGATCGCCGTCGCGATCAGGAGCGCGATCACGACGCGGGCTCCCGTTCGATCAGCGCCTCGGCGACCCGTTCGAGCCCCACGGCGCGGCTCGCCTTCACCAGCACGGCGTCCCCGGGTGCGAGGTCGCGCAGGAGGAGCTCGACCGCCTCGTCGGCGTCGGCGACGCGGTGCACCACGAGCGCACCGTGCCCGGCCGCCCCCACCAGCGGGTCGAGCGCGGCTCCCACCGCGACGAGGACCTCGATCCCGTCGGCGGCGAGCGCAGCACCGACCTCGGTGTACCCGTCGTCTGCATGGACGCCGAGCTCCAGCATCTCGCCGAGCACCGCGATCCGTCGCCCCTCGGCCGGGAGACGCGCGAGCGACCTGATCGCGGCCACAGCCGATGTGGGGCTCGAGTTGTAGGCGTCGTTCACGACGACGACACCGCCGGGGGTCCTCGTCAGCTGCATCCGCTGCACGCCACCGCGCGCGGCTGCCAGCCCCGACGCGACCATCTCGGCCGGGACCCCGAGGTCCAGTGCAACCGCAGCCGCCATCGCGGCGTTCTCGACCTGGTGCTCGCCTCGCAGCTCGAGGATCACCGACAGGTGCCCCCACGGCGTCGACAGCCTGAACCCGGGCCGGAGATCCTCGTCCACGCGGACCCCGCTGATCGCGATGTCCGCACCGGGCTTCCGCCCGACCGTGATGACCCGCGCCGCGGTGCGCTGCGCCAGGGCAGGCGTCGCGTCGCACGCGGCGTTCAGCACGGCGAGGCCATCCGGCGGCAGCGCTTCGAGCAGCTCGCCCTTGACCGCCGCGATCCCGGATCGGCCCCGCAGGTGCTCGGCGTGCGCCCACCCGACGTGGGTGACGATCCCGATCCGAGGTCGCGCGATCGTCGCGAGGTCGTGGATGTTGCCGGCGAACCGAGCGCCCATCTCCGCAACGATCACCTCGACGTCGTCGGGCGCACCGAGGAGCGTCAGCGGCAGGCCGGCCTCGTTGTTGAACGACGCCGGGCTCGCGTGCACGGTCGACGCCGGCGCGATCGCGGCGGCCGTGAGGTCCTTGGTGGCGGTCTTCCCGGCGGATCCCGTCACGCCGACCACCGTCACATCGACCATGCGGTCGCGTGCGCTGCGAGCGATCGCCGTGAGCGCATCGAGGGGTTGGTCCACCTGGATGATGGCCGGTGCCGCCGCATCTGGGACGGGGTCGAGGTCGACCGGTCGTCCCACGAGGGCTGCGGTCGCGCCGCGGCCGACGGCATCCCCCACGAAGGCATGGCCGTCCCGCTCCGCTTCGAGCGCGACGAAGCACGCGCCGGGTGCGAGCGTGCGCGAGTCGATCGAGAAGGAGGTGATGACGGTGTCCTCCCGACCAGAGAGGATCCGGCCCCCACAGGACGTCGCGACGTCGCGCGCGGTCAGCTCCACGACATCACCTCGAGTGCTTCCCGCGCGACGGCCCGGTCATCGAACGGCACGGTGACACCGTCGGCCGTCTGGCCGGACTCGTGGCCCTTGCCCGCGACGAGCACGACGTCGCCCGGCTCGGCGAGATCGATGGCATCGCGGATCGCGCGACGACGATCGAGCTCGACGCGCACCCAGGTCGCCCTGGCCGGCACGCCGGTGAGCATCTCGTCGGCGATCGCGGCTGCCGACTCCGAACGCGGGTTGTCGGACGTGATGATCGCCGCGTCGGCTCGGGTCGCGACGAGCCCGCCCATCTTCGGGCGCTTCGCGCGGTCCCGGTCACCCCCACAGCCCACCACCGCGATGACCTGATGCTCGCCCGCGTGCGCACGGGCGGCCGCGAGCGCGTGTTCGAGCGCGTCCGGCGTGTGGGCATAGTCGACCACGACGGTGAACGGTTGGCCGGCGTCGATCCGCTCGAGCCGCCCCGGCACCGCCGACGCGGTTCGGAGCCCGTCGGCGATCGTCGGGAGGTCGACGCCGGTGAGGATCGCGGTCGTGGCGGCGGCCAGCGCGTTCAGCACGTTGACCCGGCCGATCAGCGAGATCGTCACCGCGACGGACTCGTCGGACCTCGTGTCGGTCAGCACGAATTCCATCCCGACCTCGGTGGGACGGAGCCCGCTCGCGTGTACGTCTGCGTCGCGGTCGAGCGCGTAGGTGAGGACGTGGAGCCCGTTGCGCTCGGCCCGCGTCACGAGGTCGGGGCCGCGCTCGTCGTCGATCCCGATCACCGCGGCCGGGGCGAACTCGGGGGCGAAGAGCCGAGCCTTCGCCTCGTAGTAGTCCTCGATCGAGCCGTGGAAGTCGAGATGGTCGTGGGAGAGGTTGGTGAACACCACGACCGCGAACCGCGTCCCGTCGACGCGATGCTGCGCGAGCGCGTGCGACGACACCTCCATCGCGACCATCCCGACGGCCTCGTCGCGCATCCGGGCCAGGAGCTCCTGCAGCTCGGGAGCTTCCGGGGTCGTGTGCGCGAGCGCCACCGGGGTGCCGTCGATCCGCGCTCCCGTCGTCCCGATGACGCCGACGGTCCGTCCCGCCGCTTCCCCGATCGACTCCAGGAGGTACGTCGTCGTCGTCTTGCCGTTGGTCCCCGTGATCCCCATGCAGGTGATCTCGCGCGAGGGCCATCCGGCAGCCGCTGCCGCGGCCGGACCGATTGCGGCACGAACACTCGGCACCACGACCTGGCTCACCGGGATCGCCAGCTCGCGCTCCACCAGGAGCGCGACCGCACCGCCCTCGACGGCCTCGGCGGCGTGCTCGTGACCGTCGAAGTGGCTCCCCCGGATGCACGCGAACAGCGCGCCGGGACGCACGCGACGGCTGTCGTGGGCGACCGACGTCACCTCGACCTCCTGGTCACCGGACACCCGGATGGGGCCGATGTCGCTGTGCCCGGCGGCACCGATGTGCTCGAGGAGCACCTGCAAGCGCACGCGCGCGGTCCTTCCCCTTCGCTCACGGAACGCAGTTCAGGGTACCGGTCATGGCGCAGCCGGCACTCGGTCGATGGCCAGGGCGTATTTCATGATCTTGGAGAACACCGGCGCCGCCACCGTGCCGCCGCTCGTGTCCTGCTTCGGCTCGTCGAGGACGACGATTGCCGCGAGGCGAGGCGCGTCGGTGGGAGCGAACCCGGCGAAGGATGCGACGTACTTGTAAGGGGGCTGCTCGTACGGGGGCTTGCGAGCGGTCCCGGTCTTGCCGGCGACCCGGTAGCCGTCCACCTGCGCGTTCGTCCCGGTGCCGTCGCTCACGGCGGACTCGAGCAACGTCGTCATCGTCCGCGCCGTCGACTCCGAGACGACTCGACGCGTCGCACCCAGCGGCTCCTCGTGGCGGCGACCGTCGGCATCCAGGGTCGCGGCGACCAACCTCGGTTCCCGTCCGACACCACCGTTGGCGATGGTGAGGTACACATCGAGCATCTGCATCGCCGTGACCGCGATCCCACTCCCGACGGGCATCGACGCCAGGCTCGTCGCGTTGTACTCGTCGAGTGGCAGCAGGATGCCCGACGCCTCCCCCGGGTACTCGAGGCCCGTCGCTCGACCGAACCCGAACGCCCGCAAGGCCTCGTCGAACCGTCGCGCGCCCAGCATCTCGGCGATCCTGATCGTGCCCACGTTCGACGAGAGCCGGACGATGTCGGCCACGCTCAGCTCGGCTCCGTGCGTGTGGACGTCGGCGAACTCCTGGTCGTCGACGATGATCTGGTTGGGGACCGACAGGATCGTCCCGGGGCGCACGAGCCCGGCCTCGAGGGCCGCGGCGATCGTGACGACCTTGTTGGTCGATCCGGGCTCGAAGACGTCGGTGAGGGGCCGATTGGGCGTCCCCGCGGGTGCCGGCCGGGCCGGTACTCCCGTCGTGGCGCCCTCGACCGTGGCCATGGCGAGCACGTCGCCGGTGCGCACGTCGGCCACGACCGCCGTACCGCCCCTGGCGCGAGCGCGATCCACCTCGTCGACGAGGATCCGCTCGACCTCGTACTGGAGCGGTTGGTCGATCGTGAGGAGGAGGTCGTTCCCGGCGCGCGGGTCGGTCATGCGCCGCTGGCCGTCGGGCAGCTCTCGGCCCTGCGGGTCTCGTTCCACCTCCATCGTCCCGGTACGTCCGGCGAGCGCCTCGTCGCGGCCGGCCTCGAGCCCGGCCAGGCCGTCGTTGTCGATCCCGACGAAGCCGAGCAGCGGCGCGGCCAGGTCGCCGGCCGGGTAGAAGCGCTTCGTCTCGGGCAGGAAGCCGACACCGGCGAGGTCGAGCGCCTTCACCTGGTCGACGACGTCACGCTCGACCTTGCGGGCGAGGTACACGAAACGACGATCCTTCTCGGTGAGCTGGTCGGCCAGGACGCTCACGTCGGCACCGAGCACCGGTGCCAGCGCGACGGCGGCGGCTGCGGGGTCGCGCTGCACCGCTGGATCGGCCCAGATGCTGGACCGCGACACGGAGACAGCGAGGTCGTTGCCGTTGCGGTCGAAGATGCTCCCCCGCTCGGCCGGGATCTCGACCGTGTGCACCCGCTGGTCGATCCCGAGGCCGCGGTAGTACGAGCGGTTCCGGGCCTGGACGTCGACCAGGCGAGCGCCGATGGCGACGAAGACCAGCACGAGGGCGACGAGGATCGCCAGCAGCCGGCGGCCCGGCGCGGGCGGCGCGTGCGATCGCCGCGCGTCCGCCCGACGCGTGCGGCGGTGACTCCGAGCGGGCGCGGGGCGAGGCGGGGCACCGCGGCGGTCGTCGCCGGGAGCACGGACGCGCGCGTCTCCGGTGCGAACGAGGGTCAGGCCGGTCGGCCGCGGGCGACGAGTCGGTCGATCAGGCGCGCCGCCACGCCCGGAGGAGGGACGACCCGACGCGCGCCGGGTCGAGGCCGGGCGCGCACGGAGATCGGCGACCGTACGAGACCGCCGGGATGCGGCCGCGGGCTCACGAGCCGTCGTCAAGGGTGGGCTTCACTTCGCTCCAGCCGCGCAACGTCGTCGACGTCGCGTCGGGTGCTGCCGGCGGTTGCCCCTGCACGCCGACCGCGATCGGCGGTTGGTCCGGGGCCTGGAGCCCGAGCGCGGTGGCCCGCTCGACGATCCGCTGCGGCGCGGACATCTGGGCGTGCTCGTACCGAGCCTCCTCGTAGCGTCGTTCCGCGGCCTCCGTTCGGCGGTCGAGCTCGTCGAGGCGAACCTGGCTCTGGGCGACCATCGCGTGGAACGCGACCATCGCCAGCACCGCCAGCACGCCGGCGAAGGCGAGGAGCCCGACCATCAGGCGACGCCGCCGGGTCCGCGCGTCGATCGCGCTCGCGACTCGGAGGCGCGGCTGCTCGACGCGGATACGCGACCGGCCGGCTCCGGCACGGGGCCACGGGGCGACGACGACGGCGCTCATGACCCGGCCGACGCCGCGAGCTTCTCGACGGCACGCAGACGAGCGCTCCGAGCCCTCGGGTTCTCGGCGATCTCCGCGCTGCGCGGGCGCACCGCGCGTCGGTTGAGCATCCGCACGAACCCGCGCGACTCCGGCTCGACCGGCATCCCGTGCGGCAGCTGCTCGGACGCGCCGGCCCACCGGGCGAAGCGCTCCTTGACCATGCGGTCCTCGAGGGAGTGGTACGCGAGGACGAGGACGCGCCCGCCGGGTGCGAGGAGATGCACCGACTCGTCGAGGCCTTCGGCGAGGTTGGGGAGCTCGCGGTTCACCTCCATGCGGATGGCCTGGAAGGTCCTTCGGGCGGGGTGCCCTCCGCGACGGCGATCACGGGCGGGAATCGCCTCCTTCACCGACTCGACGAGATCAGCGGTGGTCTGGAGCGGGCGGTTGGCGACGATGCGCGCCGCGATCCGCGACGCGAAGCGCTCCTCGCCGTAGCTCCGGATGATCCGGGCGAGCTCCGCCTCGGAGTACTCGTTCACGACCTCCGCCGCCGTGCGCTCCTGGGCGGCGTCCATGCGCATGTCGAGCGGCGCCTCGCCCCAGTAGCTGAACCCTCGTTCCGACTCGTCCAGCTGGGGGCTGCTCGTCCCCAGATCGAAGAGAATTCCCATGATGCTCCCCTCGCTCCTCTGCCCGCTCTGGTGTGAGCGGACGATCCCGGCGACGTCTTCGAAGCCGCCGTGCACGATCCGGGCCCGGTCACCGAAGGGTGCGAGGGCCGTCCGAGCTGCTGCGACGGCCCGGGCATCTCGGTCGATGCCCAGGATCCGCAGGTCCGGTCGAGCCTCCAGGAGCAGGCGGGCGTGCCCACCTCCCCCGACCGTCGCGTCCACGACGGTCCCTTCTGGTACCGAGGCGAGGAGCTCGAGCACCTCCCGGGCCATGACCGGCTGGTGCTGGAAACCACCCATCACGAGATCCCCTCGCCGACTCGGTCCACGTGTCGGCGCTGCCACGCCGGACACGGTGACCGGAGCCACCACATTGCTTCTCGGTCCTTCGGTCCTGCGGACCTGCTGCGAGCCTCCCGGACGAACAAGTGCCGTCGGGTTGTCTCTCCCAGATCGGCTCGGTGCAAGCGGGCGGAGTAGGGGCTTCACCGCGTCGACCGGGAGGCTCGCAGCAGGTCCGAAGACCACGCTGTCGATGTCGTTGTGTGTGTGTGTCCGAAGGTGCTCCTCTCCCTCGTCCGATTCCTGGATCCCGATTCCTGGATCCCGATTCCTGGATCCCGAGCCCTGGATCCCGAGCCCTAGATCCCGAGTCCGGGCACCGACGTCGCCGCAGCGAGGATCGACTGGCCGCCGACCTTGCGCTCGGCCCACCGCTCGGCATCCCAGATCTCGATCCGACTGAAGGCGCCCGAGACGACGACCTCGCGGTCGAGTCCCGCGTACTCCCGCTGGTCGGGAGCCACCGGCACCCGGCCCTGGCCGTCGGGGACGACCTCGCGGGCGCCGGCGAAGAAGGCGCGCGCCGCGTCGAGCTGCTGGTCCCCCTCCTTCGACATCTCCCGCATCCGGTTCGCCACCACGTCCCATTCGTCCGGCGTGTACACGACCAGGCAGTTGTGCTGCCCCATCCCGATCACGGCGCCGCTCGCGAGGGGGCCACGAAAGTCCGCCGGGAGGATCAGGCGACCCTTGGCGTCGAGGGAGTGCTTGTGCTCCCCGAGAAAGTCCTTCATGTCCCCTCACCGGGAAGCGCCGCCACCCGTCCCCGCGGAAGACTGCCGGCCACTCCCCTTCTCACCACTTCGTGGCACAGTACGGCCCGATCCCACCACCGTCAACCATTTTCTACTCCTCGGAACCCCGGAACCATGCCGATCCGGGGGACGCGGCTCGGTCACACTCCCCACCTGGCCCCCCGAGGGGCAGATCGGGGCGCGTCGACACCACCCCGATGGGTGCGCGCGCGGGAGGAGGGGGGCGCGTCGGACCGCGCAACGGGTCGAGGTGGGCCGGATCAGGCCCGAACGGTCAGTCCCGGCCAGGCAGGCTCAGCCGGCCAGGCCCAGCCGGGCCGGGGCGCTTCAGGCGGGGACGGCCTCGAACCCGGGGAGGTACGGCGTCCAGGCGGGGTCGACCGACCCGGCGGTGGCCACCAGCCAGACGTGGGCGTGCGGCGCGACCGGGGCGTTGCGCAGCGCCAGCCCGGCGTCCTGGGGCAGGCGGTCTTCCTTGCGGGCATTGCAGCTCCGGCACGACGCGACGACGTTCTCCCACGAGTGCGGGCCCCCGCGCGAGCGAGGGACGACGTGGTCGAGGTTCTCTGCCCCCCGACCGCAGTACTGGCACCGGTGACCGTCTCGGGCGAACACGGCGCGGCGCGAGAGCGGGACCCGTGATCGGAACGGCACCCGTACGAAGTGGACGAGCCGGATCACCGAGGGCGCAGGGATGCTGGCCCGCTCGGATCGCAGCTCGGCGCCGTTGCGCTCGACGATCTCGGCCTTCTCCTTGAGCACCAGCACAACGGCTCGGCGGACCGAGACGACACAGAGCGGCTCGAAGGTGGCGTTGAGCAACAGTGCTCTCCCCAAGCCAGGCTCCTGACGACGTGCGGTGGAGGAAGTCTACCGGCGCCGACCGCGGACCCGGCCGCCCCGCTCTCGGTCGAGGGCGCGGCACCAGGCGAGGTACGCGACGAGGTCGTCGGCGACTGGCGCGCCGGCCGTGGCGCTCCCGTACTGGGTCTCCAGCCGGAACTGCACGAAGGCGGTCGGCGGTCGCGGGACGAAGGGTGCCCGGTGCCACCAGCCGCGCGGGCTGCTCCGCCCGATGATCCGCAGGGCCGTGGGCCACAGCCAGGGGTGTACCAGCACGGCCCCGACCGCTCGGGGCCAGGCGGGGTCGCGCGACGACGGCACGCCGTCACCGTAGCGCCGCGACCCGCTGCTACCGTCGCCCGGGTTCGACACCCCGACGTCGGACGAGCCGGACGCCCAGAGAGCCGGACGCCCAGAGAGCCGGACGCCCAGAGAGGAGGAGCACGTGGCCCGAGCAGCGACGGCGCCGGTCGACGTCGCTGCGCTCCACGACGCGCTCCTCACCAACATCGAACGCGTGATCCGCGGCAAGCGCGACCAGGTCCGCTTGGCGCTCGTGTGCCTGTTCGCCGAGGGCCACCTGCTGATCGAGGACGTCCCCGGGGTCGGCAAGACGGTCCTGGCCAAGGCCCTGGCCCAGTCGCTGGCCACGACCGCGCATCGCATCCAGTTCACCCCGGACCTGCTCCCGTCCGACGTCGTGGGGGTCTCGGTCTGGAACCAGGCGAAGGCCGAGTTCGAGTTCCGTCCGGGCGGGGTCTTCGCGCACGTCGTGCTCGCCGACGAGATCAACCGCGCCTCGCCCAAGACGCAGTCGGCGCTGCTGGAGGCCATGGAGGAGCGCCAGGTGTCGGTCGACGCGACCACGTACGCGCTCCCCCGGCCCTTCCTCGTCGTGGCGACGCAGAACCCGATCGAGCTCGAGGGGACCTATCCCCTCCCGGAGGCCCAGCTGGACCGCTTCCTCATGCGCATCCCGATGGGCTACCCGAGCCGCGACGCCGAGCTCACCATCCTCGAGACCCACGGCGCCGGCGAGGTCCGGGCCGAGTCGCTCGACGCGGTCGCGACCGCCGCGCAGGTCTCGGCCGCGATCGACGCGACGTCCGGTGTGTACGTGGCCGCGGCGCTCCAGCACTACATGCTCGACCTGGTGGAGGCCACCCGCGCTCACCCCGAGCTCGTGCTCGGGGTGAGCCCGCGCGGCGCGATCGCCCTGCAACGCGCCGCGCGTGCGCTCGCCGCCACGTCGGGACGCGAGTACGTGATCCCCGACGACGTGAAGTTCCTCGCGGCTTCCGTGCTGGAGCACCGCGTCATCGTCACTCCCGAGGCCGAGCTCCGGGGCATCACGGGCGTCGATGTCATCCGCGCCGTGGTCGGATCGGTCGCGGTCCCCGGCGCAACCGGATAGGCGTGGCGCGCTCGCTCGGTTCCCCCGGTCCCACCCGGCGGGGCTGGACGCTCGCGGGCGCATCCGCGGCGCTGGTCGTCGGCGGGCGGGTGGTCGGATCGCTCGGACTCGTCGGCCTGGGCCTCGCCGGACTCGTGCTCGTCGTCTTCGCGGTGGTCTCGGTCGCGCCGCGCGCTCCCGCCGTCGAGGCCCGCCGCTTCGCACGCCCGAGCCGCGTGCACGTCGGCGGCGAGGGCCGCGTGGTCCTCGAAGGTGCCACGAGGGCGCGCACCCCGCTGCTGGCCCTCACCGAGTACGTCGACGGAGGACGCCGGGCGGCGCGCTTCGTCCTCCCCCCGGGACCGGCCGGTACACCCGTCGAAGCCGTCTACCGGGTCCCCACCGAGCAGCGCGGCCTGCACGAGCTCGGTCCGCTGGTGGGGATCGTCGGGGATCCCCTCGGTCTGGCACGCCGATCGTGGGAGCTCCTGGCCGCGACGGATCTCGTCGTGCGACCCCGGCTCCACGACGTCCTCGCGCCGGGTCGCGGCGGGGGCGGCGAGCAGGATCCCCGGGCCGAGGGCCCGCGCGTCCCCGCCTTCGAGGCGTCCGGCGACTTCCTCGCGCTGCGCGACTACGAGTCCGGTGACGATCCCCGCCGGGTGCACTGGCGCTCGTCCGCCCGCCGGGGGCACCTCGTCGTCCGCCAGGACGAGGCCGCCGCGCCCGGCCGGGTCGTCGTGCTGCTCGACACGCGCCCCTGGGTGCACGACCTCCAGTCCTTCGAGATCGCCGTCGAGGCCGTCGCGTCGATCGCGCTGCGCCTCGACCACGACGATGCACCCGTCGAGGTGCTCACGAGCTCGGGCCTCGTGCTCGCCCGCCCCGGCCCGGGGACCCTCGAGCTCCTCATGGACCGTCTCGCCGTCGTCGAGGCGACCGAGCCCGATCTCCTCGCCGCGGTCGGCAGCCGACTCGCGCGGCGGCTCGGGGTCGGCGCCGTGGTGGCCTGCACGGGGACACCCGATGACGCGCTCGTCGACGCGATCGCCGCGGTCGGTCGACGCGCCGAGCTCACGATCGTCGCGGCCCGCGCACCCGACCCCGGAGTCGTGGCCCGGGTCCCCACGGTCGATGTCGCCAACGGTGAGCTGGCCGCGGTGTGGAACCGCTTCGCTGCCGTGCGGCGCACCAGGCGGGCCGTGTGATGGCACGCCCCCGGGTTCCGACGCTCGCGCGCGATCTGCCGGTCGCGGCGGCGCTGACCCTCTTGGGGATCGGCGTCGCGCTCTCGTTCGACCGGGTCGTCGCCGGGAGCCGCTGGGTCCCGGCCGTCGTGGCTGCGGCTGTGCTCGCGCACGTAGTGGCACTCGCGGCACGGGCGTTCGGCCGCGGCCCGCTCGGGACCGGCATCGCGTCGGGGCTCACCCTCCTCGCCCTGCTCCTCGTGCTCGCGCCCAGTCCCGGTTCGCCTGGCTCGCTCCTCGACGCGTTCGGCGCCGGCTGGCGCGTGGTCCTCGACGACCCCGTCCCGATCCGGGCGTCCGACGGCGTGATCGTCCTCGCGGTGCTCGTGGTCTGGGTCGCGGCCGCCGTCGCCGACCAGCTCGCGTTCCATCGTGGTGCCGCACTCGGGGCGGCGGCTCCGGGGTTGATCGTCGTGGTCTGGTGCGTCGCCCTCGGGACGCGCGCGGACCAGTGGGTGACGATCCTCGTGTTCGGGATCACGACCGTCGTCTTCCTCGCGCTCCAGCACCAGGCGCTGCTGGCGCGTCGCCGCACCCGGATCGGGACCCGCCGTCTCGTCGACGCTCCCGGACTCGTCGCGGTCGGCGTGCTGGTCGGTATCGTCGCGGTGGTGCTCGGCGTGGCCGGTGCCGGCGCGATCCCCGACGTCGATCAACCGCTCGTCGACGTCGCCGGCGTCGGCACCGACGGTGGGAACCGCACCTACCGCACCTCGGTGCCGCCGCTGCTCGACGTCGGCGACAAGCTGCGCGAGACCGAGGTCGTCGAGGTGTTCACCGTGGGTGCGGATCGTCCCGACTACTGGCGCATCACCGCGCTCGACCAGTACCAGGAGATCGGCGGCGGTCAGTGGACGCTCACGGCTGAGGGCGACGACGCCGTGGGACAGGGACTCGACGGTCCGGTGCCGGCCGACGCGCTCGTGCAGCGCTACCGCATCGGGCCGCTCGGGGAGCGATGGATGCCCGCGGCGTTCGAGGCGGTCGCCGTGAGTGACCCCGACACCCTCGTCGTCCGGGCCTCGACCACGCTCGTCAGCGGCGCCGAGGTCGTCGACGGGCAGCGCTACACGGTCCGCTCGTCGACCCCGCCGACGGTGCTCGACGCCCGCGAGCGTGAGGACGCAGCCGGACCCGTCCCGAAGCGCCTCGAGGAGTTCACGGTCCTCCCTCCCGGGGTCCCGGACGTCGTGCGGACGGAGGCGGCGCAGATCGCGGCCGGGCTCGAGAGCCCACTGGCGCGGGCGCAAGCCCTCCGCGACTACTTCCGTGACGGGTCGTTCACCTACGACACGAGCATCACGCTCGGGGACGACATCGACGCGACCGCGCAGTTCCTCCGTGACCGTCGCGGCTTCTGCGTCCAGTTCGCCAGCACCTACTCCCTGATGGCCCGCGCCGTCGGGCTCCCCGCCCGTATCGCCGTCGGCTTCACGCCCGGCACACCGGACCCGGTGACCGGGGTCTACTCGGTGACCAACCACGACGCCCACGCCTGGCCGGAGATCTGGCTGGCGGGCGTCGGATGGACGCACCTGTTCGACCCGACCCCGCCGAGCGACGGGCCCGGGGGAAGCGCGCTCCCCGGCGAGGCCCCCCCGACCCAGACCGCGCCGCCGGAGCCCGGCGACCCGACCGACGTCCCCGCCGACACGACGCCCGTGACCGATCCGACGACGGCCACGGTGCCGTCGGACACGCCCGACACCACGCCCGGCCCGACCGACGACCAGAACGGCGGGGTCACGATCGAGGCCGATGCCCCGTCCGGGTCGGGATCGTCATGGTTGCTCGTCCTGCTCGTGGTCGTGCTGGTCGCGGTCCTGGCGCCGCTCGCGCTGGTCCTCGCACGCAAGACCCGACGGCGCGCGGCACGGCGGGGTGCGAGTGATCCCCGGGTCGCCATCGCCGGTGCGTGGCAGGAGGCGCTCGACGCGCTCCACGATCACCGGGTGTCGTCGTCCAACGCCGAGACGCCGCTCGAACTCGCGCGCCGCATCCCGGACGTGGCCGGCGCCGAGACGTCGGTGCCGCTCTCGGTGCTCGCTGACGCGTACACCTCGACCACCTACGCGTCGGACCCCCCTCCCCCGGACCGGGTCCGGGTCGCGTGGGCCGAGGTCGCGACCTTGCGACGCGTCCTCCGCTCGAACGACGGGACACTCGCGCGGCTCCGGGCTGCGGTCTCCCCGGAGACGCTCAGCTGGGGTCGTCGTCGCGCTGCCACCGTTGACGCCAGCGCTGCCCGGCCTCACCGAACATCCCCTTGAGCGCGCCGCCCCTCATGGAGCCGGTGAGGCTCTCGAGGCCGGCCCGCCCCATCTTGCGCACGTTGCCCTCGATCACGAGGAGGCAGACGAGCATCACGAGGAACCCGACGACACCGAGCGCGAGGACGCTCGTGAACGTGGCGAGCAGCAGGACCAGCCCCGCGACGAACCCGAGGGCCGCCCACTTGATGAGCCGGGCGGAGTGCCGGTACAGCGTCGTGTCCGACACCTGCTGCACGAGCTTCGGATCCGAAGCCGAGAGGTTGGCTTCGATCTCGCGCAGGATTCGCTGTTCGTCCTCGGAAAGCGGCATGGCGAGCTCGTGGACCCCGATCGTTGCGGCAACCTGGATAGGTACCGAGCCCATTCTCGCGCACCCGCGCCGGTCACTCAACGCGCACGGTCGGGCGCCCGGTCGGGCGCACGGTCGGGCGCACGGCCGGGGCGCCCCGGGACGCAGGGCGCGCGGGGACGCACCTCAGCCCGGTCGACCCGGCTCGACGGGGATGCCTCCGGCGGCGGCCGACCGGTAGGCCGCGTCGACCAGCCGGTGCGCGCCGAGCGCCGTCGCGCCATCGGGGGCTGCGGCGGTGCCGGTGGCGACGGCATCGAGGAACGCCCGGGCCGGGACCGCGTACTGGGCGAGGGGCTTGGCGATCTCGTCCGGGAGCGCCAAGCGGTCGATCCACGCCGGCACCGTGGCCTCGAGCACGGCCACGCCCTCGTCGGTCTCCCGTCGGACCGGACCCAGGTGGTCGTCCTCGAGCCACAGCACTGCGTCCTCGCAGAGCACCTCGAGGCGGCGGGTCGACGAGCGCGCGAGGACCTGGTGCCAGACGCTCACCAGCGTGGCGGTGGAGTCGTCCGCATAGACGAAGCGCACGTCGGCGATGTCGTCGATGCCCGGGTTGCCGAATCGGGAGGCGACGTGGGCCGACACCTGCTCGGGGTCGCCGAACAGTCGACGCAGGACGTCGACGTCGTGGATGCTGTGCTCGAGCAGGGTTCCCCCACCCGCGCACGCGACGTCACGGCGCCACTCGGACGCGTACATCCCCTGGGTCGGGAAGAACTGGTCGTCACGGAGGACGGTGGCGAGCGGCCGTCCGCACCGGCCCGAGGCCAGCTCGTCGGCGAGCACGGAGAAGACGGGCGCGTGCCGGAGCACGAGGCCCACCTGGTGCGGGACCCGGGCGAGCTCCTCGGCCAGCTGCTCGGACTCCGCCAACGTGGTGGCGAGCGGCTTCTCGCAGAAGACGGCTCGTCCCGCCTCCACCGCGGCCCGGACGATGGCACCGTGCTCTGCCGTCCAGGTGCAGATCCAGACCACGTCGACGGCGGCCACGAGCGCGTCGAGGTCGGAGACCGCGGTCGCCCCGTACTGGTCGGCGAAGCGGTCGCTCCGGACCGGGTCGACGTCGAGCACGGCGACGAAGGACGCGTCGACGAGCCCCGCGTCGACGAGTGAGTGGATCGCGAGCGCATGGACCGACGCGATGAACCCACAGCCGGCGATGCCGATGCGCAACGTCATGGAGCCCCCTTCGGCGGCTCGGTCCCCGGCGCGTCGAGGTCCGGTCGCGGATCGCCGCCCGGTCGCGGAACCCGGCGCGCCGCGAGCACCGCATCCTGGCCGAACCGCTCCCGCACCGCGTCGACAGACCGCTCGAGGCGCCCGCGTCGTTCCCGTCCGCCGGGGGTCGCGTCGGCGTCGTCGGGGAAGAGCGACCGCTGGATCGCGTCGGCGGACTCGAGCTGCTGGGCGGACACACCGATGAGCCGGACGCCGTCGCCGAGGTCGACGGCGTCGAGCAGCCCGAGCGCAGTGCGGACGAGGTCGGCGGAGAGATCGGTTGCCTCCGCGAGGGTCTTCGATCGGGTGATGGTCCGGAAGTCGTGGTAGCGGACCTTCAGCTGGACGGTGCGCGCAGCCTGGCGGGCGCGGCGGAGGCGCTCCCCCACCTGCTCGCCGAGTCGACGCACCTCGTGCCCGAGGACGTCGCGGTCTCGCACGTCGGCGGGGAACGTCTCCTCGTGGCCGACCGACTTCACGCGACGCCCCGGCTCGACGTCACGCCCGTCCCGGTTCCACGAGAGCGCATGGAGGTGCTCCCCGTGCGCGACCCCGAGCGCGTGCACGAGCGTCGTCTCCGGCAGCGCGGCGAGGTCCCCCACGGTGACGACACCGAACCGATCGAGCCGGCGCTGTGTCGCCGGACCCACTCCCCACAGCCGTCGGATCGGGAGCGGATGGAGGAAGTGGAGCTCCTCACCGGTGGGCACGACGAGCAGGCCGTCGGGCTTGGCCTCGTCGCTCGCGATCTTGGCGAGCATCTTCGTGGTCGCGACGCCCACCGACGCGGTCAGGCCGGTGTCCGACCGGATCTGGGCGCGGAGGCTCGCCGCGATCTCGGGTCCGGTCCCGAGTCTGCGACCCGCGCCACGAACGTCGAGGAAGGCCTCGTCGAGCGAGATCGGTTCCACCAGGGGTGTCACGGAACGGAGGATCGCCATCACCTCCGCGCTCTTCTCGGCGTACGCGTCGAACCGGGGCGCGAGGAAGACGGCGTCCGGGCATGCTCGCCGCGCTCGGACCATCGGCGTGGCGGAGAAGATCCCGAAGCGACGCGCCTCGTAGCTCGCGGCGGCGACGACGCCACGGGGCCCGAGGCCACCGACGACGACGGGACGGCCCCGCAGCGACGGATCGGCGAGCTGCTCGACGGCAGCGAAGAAGGCGTCGAGGTCGAGGTGCAGGATCGCGGGGGGCGCCGGGACGTGGTCGCCGGCACTGCTCATGATCCGACGCGCCGGACCTGGAGCCCCGCGCGCGACGTCCCGATCACGTCATAGGAGAAGCCACGCGCCTCGTCGGGCCCCCACCGCTCCCGGAGCCACGTGCACAGCGGCTCGTGGACCCACGGCGCTCCGTCGGCGAGGCGCGCCTCGCACTCGTGCCCCGACAGGAAGGCAGCCTCGACCACGATGCCGTCGGGATCCTCGACCCGCAGCTCGCCTTCGTACGCCAACGCACGGTGCACCTCCACGCGGAGGGTCCACTCCAGGTCGACGGCGACGGCCCGGACCTCGTAGATCGGGCCCTCCCAGCTCGTGACCTGCAACCCGGTCTCCTCGAGGACCTCGCGCGTGAGGCCTGCGAGCAACGATGGGTCCTCGGCGTCGATGACGCCACCGGGAGTGCTCCAGTCGGTCGCGCCGCCGCGACGGACGTTCCGGACCAGCAGTACACCGGTCGGCGCTTCCACCAGCGCTCCACCGACGAGCCATTCCCGCACTCCGGCGAGCCTACCGGTCCGTTGTCACCGTACGATCGGGCCATGGCCACACCCCACGACGATGCACCCGACCGTGCGCCGGACGACGACTCCCCCTCGCGCGAGGCACCACCACAGATGCCGTCGCGCGCCGCGTTCCTCGTGTCGTTCTTCAGCGTCGTCCTCGCCGGGATCTTCGGCGGGATCATCGCCTACGGACTCGTCGACGTGGGGTGCGAGGGAGACTGCCAGGCGTCGAAGCTCCTGGGCGTCGTGATCGGATCGGTGCTCGCGGCCGGCGGCGTCGGGATCGTGGCGGTCCTGGTGCTCCGGGCGATGGGCGAGTGGCGGGTCAAGCCGCGCTGACACACGGTCCCGACGCCGTCGCGCGCGCGACCCGGGTCACCCGCCCGTGCTGATCCGCCGGAACGACTCCGCGTGGGGCACCCCGGCCGCGCGCCCTGCCTCCTCGGCACTCTGACGCAGGAACTCGCGGAACCAGTCTCCCGTCTCGGCGAGCTGGCTCTCGTGGCAGAAGAGCGCGTCGATCTTCCGCTCCAGCGTCGCGCTGATGTCGACCCAGCAGTTGGGCTCGAGCGTGCCCGAGAGGTACACGCTGCGGACCTGGTGGACGTCGAGACCGAGCTGTCGGTGCTCGGGGTAGTAGTGCGCGTTCCCGGCCGCGGGCGCGACCGCGTCGAGGACGGCCCACCCGGTCACCCGGTGGTCGAGGTGGTTGATGTAGGAGTCGCCGAAGAACACGGCGGTCGGGTCGGGGCCGAGCACGACCTCGGGCCGCAGCGTGCGCACATGACGGACGATCTCCTCCCGGAGGCGGGGCTCGTCGATCTCGCCGTCGCCGTGGTCGAGGTGGACGTGCCCCGCGAGCCCCAGCACCTCGACCGAGGCCGCGGTCTCCTCGACCCTGCGGGCGGCCACCGCCGCGAGGTCCGCGTCGGGGTCGGGCGTCCCCTTGTCGCCACGGGTCGTGATGAGCACCCGGACGTCGGCGCCGGCCCCGGCCCATCGGGCAAGCGTGCCGCCCGCGGAGATCTCCGGATCGTCGGGGTGCGCGTAGATCGCGAGCGCGCTCGCGGGGACGTCGTCGACGACTGCCATGAGACCGGGCTACCAGACGCGGCTGCGTGCGGCCCGCATCGTCGCCGCCCGCTCGTCGGGTCCCGTCGTCTGCGCCCGGCTCATGTGGTCGCGCGCCCGTGCTCGGCAACGATCTCGTCGAGCGCGTCGCGGACGTGGTCGATGTCGGCATCGTCGACGTCCTTGTGCGTCACGAAACGTGCGGTCCGGGCGTCGATCGTGCCGC
This sequence comes from Acidimicrobiia bacterium, assembly GCA_035763745.1. GTDB lineage: Bacteria > Actinomycetota > Acidimicrobiia > IMCC26256 > PALSA-555 > DASUAO01. Next base: position 31,782 of record DASUAO010000036.1, on the reverse strand, counting down.
AGCGAACGCCACGCTCGGCAAGTCGCTCGACGACGCGCTCCGGGAGGCGCTCGAGCGGGACGCACACGATGTTCGTCTCGATCGCCGCCGGATCGACGCACCCCTCGAATCGTTCGGCGAGCAACGTCGCCAGGCGACGCGCACGCACGTGATCGTCGGCGAGGCGCTCGACCATCGTCTCGAGAGCGACGATCCCCGCTGCCGCGACGACCCCGCCCTGGCGCATCCCGCCACCGAGCCGCCCACGCTCGTCACGCGCCCCGGCGATCACGGCGGACGGGCCGCAGAGCAACGATCCGACCGGCGCGCCCAGCCCCTTCGACAAGCAGAACATCACCGTGTCGCAGTCGCGCGCGAGCCGGTCGGGCGCGGCGCCGGTCGCGACCGCGGCGTTCCAGACCCGAGCTCCGTCGAGGTGCACCGCCAGCCCGTGGGCGCGGGCGGCAGCGATCACCTCGTCGAGGTGGTCGAGCGGCCACGGGCGACCGTGCGCGGGCATGTGCGTGTTCTCGAGCGTCACCATCGAGATCGGGGCGACGTGGTGGGCCTGGTCGGCGAGCACCGCGTCGAGCACACCGACCCCGAGGAGCCCGTCCTCGTCGGGAAGGGGATGCAGCTGCACGCCGGCGTTGCCGGCCGCCGACGCCTGCTCGTAGCGGAAGACGTGGCTCCGTGCGCCGCACAGCACCTCGGTCCCCCGCACGCCGAGCACCATGAGCGCGAGCTGGTTCGCCATGCGCCCCGACGGCGTGAACAGGGCCGACTCGGTCCCGAGCAGTGCCGCAGCGAGCGACTCGAGACGGTTGACCGTCGGGTCCTCGCCGTAGCCGTCGTCGCCGACGTCGGCGTCGGCCATCGCCGCGCGCATCTCGGGCGTGGGCGTGGTGACGGTGTCGGAGCGCAGATCGACGCGGTAGTGAGGACCCGGCACCCTCGGAGCGTACCGGCGTTCCCCCCTCGTCTGATCAGGGCGTCCGCTCAGGCCCGGCCGGTCACTCAGGCCCGGCCGGGCCCGGCCCGGCGGGACCGACCGGCCGCAGGAGGCCCTCCTGCATGACCGTGATCGCGAGCGTGCCGTCGTGGCAGAACACGTGGCCGAGCGCGAGCCCGCGCGCGTTGCTCGCGGACGGGCTCATCTGGTGGTAGAGGAGCCATTCGTCGGCCCGGAACGGGCGGTGGAACCACATCGCGTGGTCGAGGCTCGCCATCTGGAACTGGCCGTCGTGACCGATCGCGTGCGGGAGCGTCGCCGTGTCGAGCAACGAGAGATCCGATGCGTACGCGACGACGCACGCGTGCAGGAGCGGGTCGTCGGGCAACGTGCCGTTCGCGCGGATCCACACGTCCTGCGCCGGCGACCGCGGCAACGGCTCGAGCCAGTGCGGCGCCTCGGTCGGGCGCGAGTCGATCGGGCGCTCCCGACCCAGCCACTCCGCCATGCCCTCGCTGAACCGGTCGAGGTGCGGCTCCAGCCGCTCCCGATACGTGGGCAGCGACTCGGGTTCGGGGACGTCGGGCATCGGCAGATGGTGGTCGGGGCCCGGTTCGACGATCTGGAACGACGCGGCCAGGTTGAAGATCGCGCGCCCGTGTTGGATCGCGACGACCCGACGGGTCGTGAACGACCGGCCGTCACGGATGCGGTCGACCTCGTACACGATCGGCACGTTCGGGTCGCCCGGTCGCAGGAAGTACGAGTGAAGCGAGTGGACAGGCCGTTCCCCGTCGACGGTCCGACCGGCGGCGACGAGTGCCTGCGCCGCGACCTGACCGCCGAACACGCGCTGCTGGTCCTCGTCGGGGCTGATCCCCCGGAACAGGTTCACCTCCAGCGGCTCGAGCTCGAGGAGCACGAGGAGGTCGGCGAGCGCCCGTCCCGCTTCGAGCGCCTCGGTCATCCGAAGAACACCTCCGCCTCGGCGACGCGCTCGGGTGGGACGGTCTTGAGGGTGCCCACCGCGTCGGCGAGCGGCACCCGCACCACGTCGGTGCCGTGCAGCGCGGTCATCACGTCGCCGTCACCCTCGTGCGCGGCGTCGATCGCCTCGAGCCCGAATCGCGTGGCGAGGATGCGGTCGAACGCGGTCGGCGTCCCACCCCGCAGCAGGTGGCCGAGCACCACGACGCGCGTCTCGAAGCCGGTCCGGGCCTCGATCTCCGGTCCGAGGAGGTTGGCGATCCCGCCCAGGCGCACGTGGCCGAATTCGTCGACCCCGGCCTCCTGCGTGGCCATCGTCCCGGCGCGCGGCACCGCGCCCTCGGCGGCCACGACGATCGAGGAGTGCGAGCCCTGCGCCGACCGGTGCCGGAGTCGGTCGCACACCGCGTCGATGTCGAAGGGCTGCTCGGGGATGAGGATCACGTCGGCGCCTCCGGCGAGCCCCGAGTGCAGCGCGATCCAACCGGCATGACGACCCATCACCTCGACCACGAGCACCCGGTCGTGGCTCTCGGCCGTGGTGTGGAGCCGGTCGAGCGCGTCGGACGCGATCTGCACGGCAGTGTTGAACCCGAACGTCACGTCGGTGGCCGACAGGTCGTTGTCGATGGTCTTCGGGACGCCGATGCAACGAACGCCTTCCTCACCGAGCCGATGGGCGACCCCGAGCGTGTCCTCTCCCCCGATCGCGATGAGCGCATCGATGCGCTCGGTCTCGAGCGTGGCGAGGACCGCGGCGACGCCGCCGTCGCGCTGGTACGGATTGGTGCGGGACGTGCCGAGGATCGTCCCTCCCCTCCGGAGGATCCCGCGGGACGAGGCCAGGTCGAGCTCGCGTGGCTCGCCCTCGATCAGCCCCCGCCAGCCGTGGCCGAACCCGACGATCTGGTGGCCGTACTCGCCGTCGCCCTTGCGGATCACCGCGCGGATCACCGCGTTCAGCCCCGGACAGTCGCCGCCTCCGGTCAGCACTCCGATGCGCATGCCACTCCTCTGCTCACGAGCCTGGTTCGCCTCCAGCGAGTCTCGCAGGCGCGGCACGCCCGGTATCCTCGAAGCGTGCCGAATCCCGGTCGCCGACTCACCAAGCGGATCCACGAGCTGGCGACCCCGGCACTGGGTACCGGCGAGGAGATCGCGACGTCCGGTCGATGCTGGGCCACGCGTCAGCGGCTCGGGGTGCCGCTCCTCTTCCTGGCCCGGCACCAGTACCTGCTCGTGCTCACCAACCGCCGCCTCCTCGTCTTCGAGGGCCGCGGGCGAACCGCGGGGTCCCTCTCACTCGGCAAGCGCTTCGAGACCCTCGAGCTCGTTCGGGTCCGCACCCGCCGGCTCCTCTCCCAGGTCACGGTCAGCGGCGCGGGCGATGTCCCCCTCGTCTTCGAGTTCCGGCCCCGCAACCGCGCGCTCGGTGCCGCACTGGTTCGTGCCCTCGACCGGTCGGCCACGACCGGGGCCGAGGCCGCCGCGACCGCTGCCCCGCCGCCGGCCGCCGCGAGCGCCGAGGCCATCCCGGTCGCGACCAGCGAGTTCCCGGCCCCCACCGAGGCCTTCCGGGACAAGCGCTGACGCATGGCCGTCGTCCTCTCGGTCGATGCCGGCACCACGGGGGTCCGCACGCTCGCGTTCGACGCCCACGGCGCCCTGCACGCGTCGGCGTACCGCGAGTTCCCGCAGCACTTCCCTCGCCCCGGCTGGGTCGAGCACGACCCCGAGGAGATCTGGTCGGCCACGCTCGCCACACTCGGCGAGGTCGTGGATCGGCTGCGCGACCTCCGCGTCGTGGTGGCCGGGATCGGGATCACGAACCAGCGGGAGACGACCGTCCTGTGGGATCGAAGGACGGGCGCGGTGCCCCATCGCGCCATCGTCTGGCAGGACCGTCGCACCGCGACGCGCTGCGACGAGCTGCGCGACGCCGGTGCCGAGCCGCTCGTCCGCGCCCGAACCGGCCTCGTCCTCGACCCCTACTTCTCGGGGACGAAGCTCGAATGGCTGCTCGGCCCGGGCGGCGTGGTCGCGCATCCCGACCTCGCGTTCGGGACGATCGACTCGTGGATCCTCTGGCGCCTCACCGGGGGTGTCGACGGCGGCGTGCACGCAACCGATCCGTCGAACGCCAGCCGCACGATGCTGTACGACGTCGGGGCGCGCGCCTGGTCCGACGAGCTGCTCGAGCTGTTCGGCCTCGCGCCCACCTTGCTCCCCGAGGTGCTGCCGAGCAGCGGACGCTTCGGGACGACCGTGGGCGACTGCGCGGCGGGGCTGGCGGTACCCGTCGCCGGGATCGCGGGTGACCAGCAGGCGGCTCTGTTCGGCCAGGCGTGCTTCGAACCCGGCATGACCAAGAACACCTACGGGACGGGGTCGTTCGTTCTCATGAACGTGGGCGACGCCTGCCCGGAGCCCGTGCCCGGGCTCCTGACCACCGTGGCGTGGGCGCTCGGGGACACGTTCACGTACGCACTCGAGGGGTCGATCTTCGTCACCGGGGCGGCCATCCAGTGGCTGCGCGACGGACTCGGGATCATCGACGACGCGTCGGAGACCGAGGCGCTCGCGTCGAGCGTCCCCGACTCCGGTGGCGTCGTGTTCGTGCCCGCGTTGACCGGCCTGGGCTCGCCGTACTGGGACCCGTACGCCCGCGGCACGGTGCTCGGCATCACGCGCGGCACCACCCGCGCGCATCTCGTGCGCGCCGTGGTGGACTCGATGGTGTGGCAGACGCGCGACGTGGTGGATGCCATGACCGCCGCGGCGGGTCATCCCGTCACCGAGCTACGGGTCGACGGCGGGGCGAGCGTCATGGATCTGCTGTGCCGACTCCAGGCCGACGCGCTCGACGTCCCGGTGCGTCGCCCGGCCGTCGAGGAGACGACGGCACTCGGCGCGGCGTACCTGGCCGGCATCTCGGAGGGCGTCTGGAGCTCCCCGACCGACGCCGCCGCGGCCTGGTCGAGCGAGGCGTCGTTCGAGCCCGACCCCGGCGACACCGTCGCCGCGGGCTACGCGGAGTGGACCCGGGCTGTGGAGCGGTCGCGCGGATGGGCGGCGCCCACCTGAGCGGGAAGTCGGCGCGCCCGCGCCGGGTCAGGCGACGCGGGTGACCGGACGGGACTCGAACGAAGACGCCACCCCGCTCGAGTACCTCGGAGGCTTCGAGGGCCCGCTGAGTGGCGCTCCCGCCCTCTCGCCGGATCGGGATCTGTCCGACGCCGCGGAAGAACCAGCGGGTCCGGGCCTTGTCGAAGTACTCGGCCTTGGCCGCGAACGTCATGCGACGCTTCCCGATGAGCAGCGGGGATCGGGGCTCAGACCACGACGGCCCGCCCGGGGTTGCGAGGGCCGATCGCGCGTCGCGTCAGCCGAGCTTGGTGAGCGCCCGCTTGAGGTTGAGCGTGGCCTGGCCGATGCGCTGCTCGTTCTCGACGAGCGCGAACCGGACGAATCCCTCACCGCCTGGGCCGAAGCCGACCCCGGGCGAGGCCGCGACGCGCGCCTCGCGCACGAGCAGCTTCGCGAACTCGAGGCTGCCGAGCTCCTCGTAGGGCTCGGGGATCGGCGCCCACACGAACATCGTCCCTTGGGGGGCTTCGACCTCCCACCCCGCGCGGGCGAGGCCGCCGATCAGCGCATCACGGCGTCGCTTGTAGACGGCGTTCACCTCGATCGGGAAGTCGGGCGTCTCGTTCATGGCGACGGTGGCGGCGATCTGGATCGGCTGGAACGTCCCGTAGTCGAGGTAGCTCTTGAGCTTCGCGAGCGCCGCGACCATCTCCGCGTTGCCGAGCAGGAAGCCGACGCGCCATCCGGCCATCGAGAAGGACTTCGTGAGCGTGTAGAGCTCGACCGCGACGTCGTCGGCACCCGGGACCTGGAGGATCGACGGCGGGTCGTAGCCGTCGAAGCCGAGGTCCGCGTACGCGAAGTCGTGGACGAGGAACACGTCGTGCTCGCGGGCGAAGTCGACCATGCGCTGCATGAACGCGAGATCGACGCACGCCGTCGTCGGGTTGTGTGGGAAGGAGAGGACGATGACCTTCGGGCGAGGCCAGGAGTCCTCCCAGGACTCGAGCAGGTTGTCGAAGAAGTCCTGCTCGGGGCCGAGTCGCACGTGGCGGATCTCGGCGCCGGCGAAGAGCGGACCCCAGATGTGGATCGGATACGACGGGCTGGGCACCATCGCCGCGTCGCCGGGGCCCAACAGCACCCACATCAGGTGCGAGAAGCCCTCTTTGGCACCGATCGTCGTGCAGGCCTGGGTCTCTGGGTCGAGGTCGACACCGAAGCGGCGGCGGTACAGGTCGGTGATCGCGAGCCGGAGCTTCGGGATGCCCCGGCTCGAGGAGTAGCGGTGATTGCGAGGGTTGCGCACCGCCTCGCACAGCTTGTCGACCGCGAGATCCGACGGTGGGAGGTCCGGGTTCCCGAACCCGAGGTCGATCACGTCGACCCCGGCGCGGCGCGCCTCGAGCTTCAGCCCGTCGATCGTCGCGAGCACGTACGGGGGGAGCGCGTTGATCCGACGGAACTCCATCGCCGGTCACGGTACCAGTGGCGTTGTCGCGAACTCGTTGCGTTCGGGGCGCCAGATGGGACCCCGAACCGGTCGCTACGCTCGGATGCCTCATGGACGACGTCGACGCGGTGCTGCTCGACCTCGGAGGCGTGTTCTACCTCCCCGACCACGAGCGCATCGGACGGGCCCTGCGCCGACTGGGCATCACGATCGACCCCGAGGACCTCGACCGGGCCCACTACGAAGGCGTAGCGGCGCTCCGCGCGCCGGAGGACACCGGCGCCCCGCAGCTCGACCACCACGCTGACGGCATGGCGGTCTGGCACGCGTACAACCGGGCGTACGCGAGCGTGTGCGGAGTAGAGGAAGACGCGCTCGACGAGGCGACCTCGGTGCTGCTCGCCGAGTTCGGGATCGGCGACGTCTGGACGCGCATCATCCCCGGCGCGATCACGGCCCTCGCCGAGCTCGCCCAGCTCGACGTCGCGCTCGCGGTGGTCTCGAACGCCGATGGCACGGTCGAGCGCCAGCTCCGCGACGACGGCATCTGCCAGGTCGGTCCGGGCCCCGGGGTCGAGGTCGGGATCGTGCTCGATTCCGGCGTCGTCGGCATCTCGAAGCCCGACCCGCGGATCTTCGAGCTCGCTCTCGACGCGCTCCAGGTCGCGCCGGAGCAGACGATCCACGTCGGCGACACCCCTGCCGCCGACGTGGCGGGTGCGCTCGCGGCCGGCGTCCGGCCGGTGCTGATCGATCCGTACGACCTGCACACCGACGCACCGTGCGACCGCGCCGGATCGCTGGCCGAGGTCACCGCCCGTCTGCGTGAGGCGACCGGCATCCGGGCCCGTTAGGCCGTCGGGCCCTCCACGAGCAGCGGCCGAACCTCTCGACCCAGACGACGCGCGTTCTCCGGGTCACTCGCATCGACCGGTGCGACGATCACCCAGTCGGCACCCGCCGCGACGTAGGTCGCGAGGTGGCCCGCGATCGTGTCCGGTCCGCCGACGAGGGCGAACGGAGGTGCGCCGAGGCGTTCCGCCTTCGCCGCCGCGGCATCGTCGTCGGCGTCGAGGACCACGAGCCCTCCCCACGAGCACTCGCACGGTGAACGTCGCGCCGCGGCGCGCACCTCGCTGACGTGTGTGGCGAACGTGTCCGGCTTGCCACCCCACCAGTTCCATCCGTCCGCGGATTCCGACGCGAGCCGCCGGACATCCTCGAGACCGCCGCCCACCCAGACCGTCGCCCCGCGGTCGCGCACCGCCACGACGGCGTCGGCCAGCGCCGCGAGGCGGTCCTCCACGGTCCCGAACCCGAGGCCGAACGTCTCGTTCTCCTCCTCGCTCTCGCTGTCGCCGGCCCCGATGCCGGCGATCACGCGGCCCGGTGCCAGCGCGGCGACGGTGCCGATCGCCGCGGCGAGGGACGCCGGCGGACGCAGCGACGCGCGCAGCACCAACGTGCCGACGCAGATCCGCCCGGTCGCGGCCGCCACCGCCCCCAGCAACGAGATGCCCTCGAGGGCCGGACGCCGCTGTCCCGCCGCGTTCCGCCTGAAGAGATGGTCGTAGACGAACACGCCGTCGAGCCCGGACTCCTCGGCCACGCGCGCGACCGCGAGCGGCACCGCGGGGTCGTCCACGAACGACGGGAGCGTGATCCCGAGCTTCATCGCGTCCCTGTCCTCGTCTCGAGTGACCGGGCGAGCGCCGCGGCACCGACCATGCCCGCGGCGTCGCCGAGCGCGGCGGCGACGACCGGCACCTCGGGTCGCTGCTCGGCGCCCTCGAGCTGGCCGGTGAACACGCGTCGGACCGGTCCGAGCAGCGCCTCGCCCAGGGCGACCAACCCACCGGACACGACCACGATCTCCGGGTCGAACACGTTCGCCAGGCCGGCGAACCCGAGCGCGACGTGGTGGGCGTACTCCTCGATGAGCGCGAGGCCGTCGGACTCCCCGGCGACCGCGCTGTCGGCGGCGTGCTCGGAGCGCACCGCGTCGACGTCACCACCAGCCCGGGCGAGCACGTTCGGCGCCGAGCCGGCCGCCGCCGCCTCGCGTGCGCGGCCACCGAGACCCGTCCCCGACGCGAACGCCTCCCAGTGCCCGACCTGGCCGCACGCGCACTTCGGACCGTCGGGGTCCAGCTGCCAGTGGCCGACCTCGCCCGCGAAGCCGTGCGCGCCGCGGAGGAGGCGTCCGTCGCTGATGATGCCGCCCCCGACACCGGTGCCGAGGGTGAACACGAGGGCGTGGTCGTGCCCGTGTGCTGCGCCGTGGCGCGCCTCGCCCCACGCGGCCGCGTTCGCATCGTTGTCCACGACCACGGGCATGCCCAGCCGTTCCGTCAGCATGGCGCGCAGCGGCGCGCCACCGTACTGCGGGAGGTTCGGCGCGTAGTGCAAGACGCCGTCGCGGTCGACCAGTCCGGCGATCCCCACTCCGATCGCATCGATCTCGCGACCCGTCGCGGCTCTGAGCTCGTCGAGGTGCGCGGCGATGGCGGCGAGCAGTGCATCAGTGGACTCCGGCGACGGCGCCCGGCGATCCTCCAGGACGACCCCGTCGGCGTCGACCGCCCCGATCCGCAGGTTGGTCCCACCGACGTCGACGCCGGCGGTGCAGGTGACGGAAGGCGTCACTCGGCGAGGTCGAGGTGGCGAACCGAGGCCCGCCCACCGGCGGCGCCGGGCTCGTCATCTGCGTCGACCGGAGCGTCGGCATCCGGGTCGGGGTCCGCGTGGGCGTCCGGCCCCGAGGACTCGTCGGCCGCGGCTGCATCAGCCTGGAGGCGTTGCTGCTCTTGCACGGCGCGGTCCGCGGCATCCACGATCACCTGCACGGCGAGGAGCAGCTCCTGCGCGGCCCGCACGACGTGCTCGGCGACCTCCGGCCCGGCCTCGAGCAGCGCCCCGACGAGCGACTCGACCGCGGTCGGGGGCGGGAGTCCCGGCCCCCGGTCGTCACCGGGTGCGTCGCCACCAGGTGCCTCGGTGCCAGGCGCGTCGTCGCGAGGTGCGTCGTCGCGAGGTGCGTCGTCGCGAGGTGCGTCCGCGGCGGCAGGCTCCGGCACGGGCGCGGGTTCGCTCATCGCTCGATCTCCCTCTTCAGCTCTTTCAGCGCGGTGCCCATGATCATCCCGGCGGCTCGGCGCTTGAGCAGCCCCGGGAGCGGGATCGCGACGTCGACGGCGAGGTCGTACGTCACGCGGGTCCCGTCGCCCTCGGCCTCGAACCCGTAGCGCCCGTCGAGTCGGCGCAGGACGTCGCCCTCGACGAGCTTCCACGAGAACGCGGCCGGAGCCTCGGCATAGTCGTACTCGAGGACGTAGCGGATGCTGCGCCCGAGTCCGGCCACGCGGAACTCGACGCGGGCGCCGGGCCCGCTGTCGTCACGATCGAGGACCGCGACGTGCTTCACGTCACGCGCCCAGCTCGGATAGCGCTCGTAGTCGGTCGCGACCTCCCAACACCGTTGGGGCGGGGCGGCGACGCTGATCCGCTCGTGAGCCTCGTCTGCCATGGGCCCATCGAACCAAGTCGCCTCGCCCGGCGCAAACTGCCGTCGCCGGCCGTGTTCGCGGGACGGCCGCCTAGCGCCGTCGCGGTGGGTCCCGGCGTTCCGGGAACGTCCCATGGCGAGCCGCCCACAGTCCGACGAAGCCCAACGGGAGCATCGGAACGAGCACACCGAAGGGGTTCGCGACGGCCGTCGCGGCCGCGATCGCGATGCAGACGCCGAGCGAGCCGAAGAGGTGCCATCGCAGGTCCCGCGGCGCCGAGCCCATCGTCCCGAAGAGGTTCGCGACGACGATGTCGTCACCCTGGGCGCTGCGCGCGACGGCGACCGCGAACGCCCACGACCACACGAGCAGCGAGCCGAAGAACAACGCGAGGGAGACGCCGACCGCGACGCCGTCGAGGTCGTCGATCCCGACTGCGATGGGGATCACCCCGACCGCGAACACCGCGTCGGCGACCCATGACGCGACCACGATCCTCCGGCCCACCATGGCCCGAGGCTAGGTCAGGCCAGGACCGACAGATCCCCCGCCGCGAGCGGCGCGAGCCGTGCCGCGAGCGTGTCGTAGGAGAACTCGGACCGCGCGCGGGCGAGCGCCGCCTGTCCCATCCGACGCCGTGCGCCGTCGTCGCCGAGGAGGTCGGCGATCGCGTCGCGCACCGCGCCGACGTCCCGGGGGTCGACGACGAGGCCGGTCTCGCCGTCGACGACCGCCTCGTGCGCGCCTCCGCTCCGGCCCGCGATCGCAGGAACGCCGCACGCCGCGGCTTCGAGGAACACGATCCCGAACCCTTCCGCCTCGAGACCTCCCCATCGCTCGCGGCAGAGCATCGCGAAGACGTCGGCCGACCCGTAGAGCGCGGGGAGATCGGCGTCCGAGACGCGACCGAGAAGGTGGACGCGCGATGCGAGCTCCTCGCCACCGCGTCGACGCACCCTGCGCGCGAGCCGTACCGCGTCGCGGCCGGTTCCCGCGATCGCCACCTGGACACCGTCGAGTCCGGCGACCGCATCGATGAGCACGTCGAACCCCTTACGCGGAACGAGGCGACTCACGCCGAGCACGAGGGGTCGATCCCGGTCGAGGCCGAAGCGCGCGCGCGTCGCATGGCGGGCGTCCTCATCGGCGGGAGTGAAGCGCGCCGGGTCGACACCCGGGGGCACCGCGAGCGTCGGCACCGGTCGGCCGGCCACGCGCGCGACCATGCCGGCGACGTACTCCCCTGCCACCACCACGCCGACTGCACCCCGCAGCACTCGGCGCGCGACGGCCGCCGACCCCGGGACCCGCCCGTAGACCGTGATCTCGGCCCCGTGGGCGACCACTACGTAGGGGGCGCGACGGAGCCGCGGGCCTACGTTCCCGAGCGGCAGCATGGGGTCGAGGAAGACGATGTCGGCGTCGACCTCCGTCGCGAGCGCGTCCACCCGCTGCGCCATGGCGCGTGTCGGCACGAGGAACCCGTGCGGCGCGCGCTCGACCCGGAAGGGTTGCGATGCGTCCCACGCCGCTGCCTCCGGGTGCCGCGTCGTGAACACGGTCGTCGCGTCGGCGGGGAGCCGCCGCCAGAGCTCGTGCAGGTAGGTCTGGATCCCACCGATCTTCGGGGGGAAGTCGTTCGTCGCGAGGAGTGAGGTCACGGGCCGGGATGCTCCACCGCCATCGCGTCGAGCTCGGAGCTCGCGACGCGTCGACCGTGCCGACCGCGCCGACCCACCCGCACGAGGATGGCGGTGCAGCCCGCGGTCGCGAACACCGCGCCGGCCCCGAAGGCACCCCGGTAGCCCGCGCCCGCGGCGACGGCGCCGACCAGGAGCGAACCGAGGCCTTGGGAGAGGTCGAAGAAGCCGCTGAACGTCCCCACCACGGAGGCCCGTTCGGCCTCGGGCGCGCCCCCGAGCGCGAGGAGGAGCAGTGCCGGGTAGAGCAGCGACGCGCCGATCGCGAAGAGGAGCGTCCCCGCGAGGAGTCCGGCAGTCGTCCCCCATGCCGCCATGACCGTCATGCCCGAGGCGGTCGCCGCGAGTGCCATGGCTCCCGAGCGCCGGCCGCCGAGGATGTCGGGGAGCCGCGCGCCGACGATGCGGACGGCGAGCACGAGCCCCCCGTACAGGAGGAACACCACGTCGGCGCTCCCCAGCCCGACGTCGTCGACGTAGAGCGGGACGAACGCGGTGAAGGCCGCGAGCGCAATGAGCCCCGAGAAGAGGAGGGCCCCGGGGCCGAGCGCGGCGCGGTTCAACACGCCGCCGGGTGGCGGCCCGGCGTCGGAGCCCGGTCGTTCCGTCTCGCGCGTGAACAGCCCGAGCACCGCGGCGAGCGCGGCGAGCAGCCCGGCGGTGACCCATGCGGCGCCGTAGCCATGGTCGTCGACGAGCGCCTCGCCGAGGACCGGGCCGAACGCGAGCCCGCCGTAGACGGCGACCGACCAGTAGCTGATCGCCTCGCCGCGCCGGTCGGCGGGAGCGAGGTCGGTGATCATCGTCGCGGCACCCACGAAGAACGCGGCTTCACCCAGGCCGGTCAGCGCACGCGCACCCACGATGAACGGCAACGACTCGACGGCGCCGTAGAGCAACACCGACACCGCGACCACCGCGGCTCCGACCACGATGAGGACCCGCCTCCCCACGCGATCGCCGACGCGACCGACGTATGGGCGCAGGAGCACCGCTCCGACGAACAGCGCGCCCACGGCGACACCGACCGCGAGGCTGCCACCATCGAGTCGTCGTTCCACGTACTGCGGCACGGCGGGCAGCACCACCCCCAGCGCGAGGAAGTACGCCATGCCGGCACCCACCACCAACGCGAACCGCGGGGTGACGAGCCGGGTCCTCGTTCGCGGGGTCCTGGTTCGCCGAGTCGGGGCGGGACGGCGGCTCACAGGTCGAGCGTCGCTCCGGGCACGATCCCCGCGCGCCGCCGGATCTTCTGCACCATCGGGAGCAGCACCTCGCGAGACGCGAGCGCGACTTCGGATGCGACGGCGCGAGCCTCCGTCAGCAGGTCCGCGAGGGGCACGACGGCGCGGACCAACCCGAGCCTGAACGCCTCGTCGGCGTCGATCCGCCTACCGGTGAGCGCGAGGTCGCGCGCCACGGCACCACCGACGAGGTCGTGGAGGGGGCCGTAGACAACCTGGCTGAACCCGTGCTCGGGATGCGCGAAGCGCGCCGTGGTGGCGGCGACCCGCAGGTCGCACATCACCGCGAGGTCGAAGCCACCTCCGTACGCGAGCCCGTTCACGGCCGCGACGGTCGGGAGCGGGAACTCCAGGATCGTCCGGTGCCAGCGGTCGCTGGAGGCCCACAGCGAGTCGGCGAGCTCGGGCTGGGTGAACTCGTCGAGGTCGAAACCCGCCGAGAAGGCGTCCCCGTCCCCGGTGACCACGACGGTGCGTACCCGCTCGTCGACCGCGAGGCCGTCGAGCGCATCGCTCATCTGGTCCCGCAACGCGATCGACAGCGCGTTCTTCTTCTCGGGACGCCGGAGCGTCAGCGTCGCGACTCCGTCGTCGCCATCGGTCTCGACGGCGACCAGCGCGCCCGTCATCCCTGCTCGCTCACGAAGCGGACCGCGTCGGCATGCGATGCCCCCTCGGTGACCAGGCGCCGCAGCTGCATCAGCAGGCGCGGTCGGCTGAACGCGACGGCGCCGACGAGGCGACCCTCGCGCCCGACCGCCGCGACGAAGCGGCGGTCGTCGAGCGATCCGTCGACGATCTCGAGGTCGTCGTCGGCGCGCACATCGCCCACGATCTGGATCTTCACGTCGTACTGGTCGGACCACACGAAGGGGACCGGGTCGAACGCCACGGCCTCGGCGTCGGTCGCGAGGACCCGAGCCGCCGCGGCCTGCCCCTGCTCGGCCGCGTTCGTCCAGTGCTCGAGCCGGCGCGACGACTCGGCGTCGAAGCGCACGTTCGGCCACCGGCAGAGGTCGCCGGCCGCGACGATCCCCGGCGCGGCGAGCAGCGTCGCGTCACAGACGACGCCGTTGTCGACCGTGAGCCCCGAGGGCTCGAGCCACTCGGTCGCCGGGACCACGCCGATACCCACCACGACCACGTCGGCCTCGACCACCGAGCCGTCGGCCAGGTGGACGCGCTCGACGCGCGCGCCACGGTCGACGCGCTCGACACCGACCCCGGTGCGCAGGTCGACACCGTGGTCCCGGTGCAGCTCCGCGAGCACGCCTCCGATCTTCGGGCCGAGCCCGCGGACCATGGGGACGGGCAGCGCCTCGAGCACCGTGACGTCGAGCCCGAGCGCCCGACAGGTCGCCGCCACCTCGGCCCCGATGAACCCGGCGCCCACCACGACGACCCGCGACGGGCTGGCATCGAGGTCGCGTCGGAGCGCGAGGCAGTCGTCGATCGTGCGGAGCTCGTGCACGCCGGCCCCCGGCTCCAGCCCGGGCACCCTTCGGGGGGTCGCCCCGGTGGCGAGCAGGACGCCACGCGTGCCCGTGAGACGCTCGCCGCCGTCGAGGGTCACGGTGCGCTCGGCCACGTCGAGCCCCACCGCCCGGCGACCCAGGCGCAGGTCCAGGTCGAGATCGTCGTAGGGGTCCCGGCGGAGCCCGAGGTCGTCGGGCCCGGCCTCCCCGGCGAGCACGGCCTTCGACAACGGTGGACGGTCGTACGGCAGGTGGGGCTCGGCTCCGACCAGCACGAGGTCGCCGTCGTACCCGAGCCGGCGCAGCTCCTCGGTGGCCCGGAGCCCGGCGAGTGAGGCCCCGACGACGACGATCGAGTCGCTCACTGCTGGCCGATTCGATGCGACGGCGGGCTCGGCACGCGGGTGACGTTACCGGGCGCGCACGGAGTCGCCGTGAGCCTGACGCCCGTGTCATCCTTGGCCGTTCGATCCGAGCCCTGCTCGCCCAGCCCACCCACGCCCGGAGCGGTCATGTCCGCCCAACTCCCTCTCGACGGCACCGGTCGTCCCCTCGCGTTGCGCGACGTCGACCTCGACCGCTTCCTCCACCCGCGCTCGGTGGCGGTCATCGGGGCGTCGGAGACCCCACGGAAGCCGAACACCGCGATGACGGCCCGGCTCGCACGGTGGGCCGCCGAGAACGGAGCCGCGTTCCTCCCGGTGCACCCCGTCTACGACGAGGTCCAGGGCGCGCGCTGCTACCGGACGATCGCGGATGCCCCGGGTCCCGTCGATCTCGCCGTCATCCTCACGGGCCAGGCGGTCGACACGTTCGCCGAGGTTGCCGCGACGGGCGCTCGGTTCGCCGTCATCTTCGCGGCCGGGTTCTCCGAGACCGGCGAGGAGGGCGAGGCGCTCGAGGCGCGCCTCGCCGATCTGGTGGCGTCGGGATCGACCCGCCTGTTGGGTCCCAACACCAACCTCAACGCCTTCGAGGACTTCCGCGACGACCTCACCGGCCCCGCGATCGCGCTGGTCACCCAGAGCGGGCACCAGGGCCGCCCGGTCTTCCAGGGCCAGGAGATCGGCATCCGGCTCTCCCACTGGGCTCCCACCGGGAACGAGGTCGACCTCGAGTTCGCCGACTTCGCCCGGCACTTCGCCGATCAGGACGAGGTCGGCGTCGTCGCCGCGTACATCGAGGGCTTCAAGGACGGGCGCACGCTCATGCTCGCCGCCGACCACGCGGCGCGGAACGGGACGCCGTTGGTCGTGGTCAAGGTCGGGCGGACCGACGAGGGTCGCTCGATGGCGAAGGCGCACACCGGCCACCTCACCGGCTCGGACGCGGTCGTGTCGGCGGTGTTCCGGCAGTTCGGCATCATCCGCGTCGACGGCCTCGACGAGCTCCTCGACACGTCCGCAGCGCTCGCGCGGACGATGCCGGCGTCCCCCCCGCGCTGGGGCGACGCGGGTCCCGGGGTGTGCATCTACGCGGTCTCGGGTGGCACCGGCGCGCACATGGCCGATCTCGTCTCGGCGGCCGGGTTGCGCCTGCCACCGCTCTCGGACGAGACGCAAGCCGCGCTCCACGACGGTCTGATCCCGGAGTACCTCAGGGTCTCGAACCCCGTCGACTGCGGTGGCCCGCCGGTCGCCGACCGTCGCGGGCGCGAGATCCTCGATCGGATCCTCGCCGACGACGCCGTCGACGTGCTCGTCGTGCCGATCACGGGCGCGGTCGAGCTCTTCAGCAACCCGCTCACACGGGACCTCGTCGAGGTGGCGCCGACGACGACCAAGCCGATCTTCGTCGTCTGGGGCGCCCCGCCCGGGACCGACGACACCTACTACTTGCGCCTTCTCGAGGGAGGGCTCCCCGCGTTCCGCACGTTCGCGAACTGCGTCGGCGCGCTGCGGGCCTACGCCGACTACTGGGCCTTCGCCGGTCGATTCCGATCGCCGTTCGCCGATGCGCCCACCGAGCCGACCGCTGCGGCGACCCGGGCCCGGCGCATCCTCGCCCGGGCCGAGCCCGGCGGCGCGCTGAGCGAGCACTCCTCCAAACAGCTCTTGCGCACGTACGGGATCAAGGTCACCAAGGACCGGCTCTGCACCACCGCGACCGAGGCGGTCGAAGCCGCAGCAGCCCACGGCTACCCGGTCGTGATGAAGGCGTCCTCTCCCGACCTCCTCCACAAGAGCGACCTGGGGCTCGTCGCGCTCGGCGTCGCGTCCGCGACCGACGTGCGTCGCACGTACCGAGAGCTGCAGCGACGCGCCGCTCGAGCGGTGGGTCGCGGCGGGACCGTGGAAGGGATCCTGGTGTGCCCCCAGGTGCCCGGTGGCGTTGAGATGGTGATCGGGGTCGCACGCGACGACCTGTTCGGGCCGGTCGTGACGGTCGGGTTGGGTGGCGTGCTCGTCGAGGTGCTCGGCGACGTGACCTTCCGTGTGCCACCGTTCGACCGCGACGAGGCCCACCGGATGCTCGCGGAGCTCGCGGGCGTCCAGCTCCTGCAGGGCGCACGCGGCGCCAAGCCATCCGACATCGAGGCGCTCGTCGATGTGATCATGCGGGTGCAGACGCTCGCGATGGACCTCGCCGACCCCGAGTCCCCCGTGCAGCTAGAAGAGCTCGACATCAACCCATTGGTCGTGCGACCGCGTGGAGCGGTCGCCCTGGATGCACTGGCGGTGCGCAGATGAGTGAGAGCCCCGACGTCGACACCGAGCTGCTCGCGGAGACCCGCGACCAGGTGCTGTGGCTGACGCTGAACCGGCCCGACGCGGGCAACGCGATCACCCCGGCAGTGCGCAACCGGATGATCGAGCACCTCGAGGCGGCGAACAGCTCGTTCGACGTGCGCGCGATCGTGCTCACCGCCGCCGGCGAGCGGCACTTCTGCACGGGTGCCGACCTGCGCACCGGTCGGGCCGCCCCGCCGCCCCGACCCGAGGGTGCACCCGAGCGCGTCTCCGGCGACGCCGCGCGCATGATCCGCACGGGCATCCAGCGTCTCATCGGCTCGATGCTCGACTGCGAGAAACCGATCCTGTGCGCCCTGAACGGGACCGCAGCCGGCGGTGGCGCCGCGATGGTCCTCGCGTCCGACCTCGTCGTCGCCGCCGACCACGCCCGCATCATCCAGGTGTTCGTGCGCCGCGGGCTCATCCCCGACGGGGGCGGCACCTACCTGCTCCCCCGGCTCGTCGGCCTCCAGAAGGCCAAGGAGCTGGTGTTCTTCGGCGACGACCTCGCCGCGGTCGACGCCGAGCGGATCGGGCTCGTGAACGAGGTGGTCCCCGGGGCCGAGCTGACCGCGACTGCGACCGAATGGGCGGCGCGGCTCGCGTCCGGCCCCACGCGGACCATCGGGTTCGCCAAGCGCCTGCTCAACCGGTCGCTCGACACCGACCGGGCGACGATGTTCGAGGAGGAGTCCGTGTACGTCGAGCTGGTCACCGCGACGGAGGACTCCACCGAGGGCATGACGAGCTTCGTCGAGCGGCGTCCCACCGAGTTCAAGGGCTGGTAGCGATGCTCAAGGATGCCACCGCGATCGTCGGGATCGGCCAGACAAGCTTCGGCAAGGGCATCCCCGACTCCGAGCTGTCGCTGGCGTGCCAGGCGATCTCGCTCGCGCTCGACGACGCCGGCATCGCCCCCGGCGAGGTCGACGGGCTCGCGTCGTTCACGATGGAGCCGAACCGTGAGGTCGACGTCGCCCGCAACGTCGGCCTCGGCGACATCACCTATTTCTCGCAGGTCGGCTACGGCGGCGGCGCCGGATGCGGGGTGGTCCTCCAGGCCGCGATGGCGGTCGCGACGGGGCAGTGCCGGGTCGCCGTCGGGTGGAGGGCCCGCAAGCGCGCGTCGAAGGCGAGCCGACCCTGGGCCCAGGTGCCCCAGCGCCTCTCCGACCACTGGCAGTGGAGTCGGCCGTGGGGGTTGCTGCGACCGGTCGACGAGGTCGCGATGCTCACTCGTCGCTACATCCACGAGTTCGGCGCCACCCGCGACCACCTCGCCAACGTCGCGCTCGCGTTCCGCAAGCATGCGAACCGGAACCCGGCCGCGACGATGGCCGACAAGCCGATGACGCGCGAGGACTACTTCGCGGCCCGCATGATCTCGGAGCCGTTGTGCCTGTTCGACAACTGCCTCGAGACAGACGGCGCACTCGCGGTCGTGATCGTGGCGGCCGATCGGGCGGTCGACCTCCCACACCGTCCCGTCTACGTGCACACCGGGGCGCAGGGTCTGCCGCCACAGCACCAGACGATGATCAACTACTTCAACGACGATCCCCTCCGCGGTCCGTCGTGGGCCGCCGCCGGCCAGCTCTGGCGCAACGCCGACTTCGGGCCTGCCGACGTCAAGGTCGCGCAGATCTACGACGCGTTCAGCCCACTGATCCCGCTGTCGCTCGAGGGCTACGGCTTCTGCGAGCGCGGCGGGGGCGCGGCGTTCACCGAGGACGGCGCGCTCGAGTGGCCGAACGGCCGACTCCCCACCAACACCGCGGGGGGCGGCATGTCGGAGGCGTACGTGCACGGGTTCAACCTCGTGCTCGAAGGTGTCCGGCAGATGCGCGGCACGTCGACCGCCCAGGTCGACGGCGCCGACACCTGTCTCGTCACCAGTGGTGAGGGTGTCCCCACCAGCGCGCTGCTCCTCCGCAACTGAGACCCACGACCCGACCGAAGCACCGGACCGACGAACCCGACGAGAAGAATTGGACATGGCCGACACCAGCGAGACGACGAGCGGGTTCCTGCTCCCCGACGTGCACACCGACGACGGAGCAGCCTTCTGGGCCGGCGCGGCGCACGGTGAGCTGCTCGTGCAGGCCTGCGGCGCGTGCGGCCGATGGCGCTTCCCACCCCGCCCGATGTGCCCGTGGTGTCGCTCCCTGGAGCTGCGCTGGGAGCCGGCCTCGGGGCGGGCCACCATCTGGTCGTACGCGGTGCCGCACCCACCGCTGCTCCCTGCGTACGCCGAGCGGGCGCCCTACAACGTGATCGTCGTCGCCCTCGACGAGGACCCGACGATCCGGATGGTCGGCAACCTGCTCGCGCACCCCGACGGGACGATCGACGAGGTCGATCCGGCCACCATCGAGATCGGCGCCCCCGTCCGGGTGGTCTTCCAGCCGGTGGACGACGTCGTGCTCCCCCAGTGGATCCGCGCCTGAGCGGTCCCGGACCCGGCGCAACCGGGAGAACTTGGGGGTCAAGGGGCACCGATCGCGTACCGATCCCCACACCATGCACTTTGGCAACACGAGGCGTGGCGCGGGAGGAGCTCTCCGGAAGGACCCGGAGACGGGGCCGACCGACGCGTCGCGTCCCGTGGGCGCACCGGCACTGGCCGGGCCGGCCGCGCAACGCCCGATCCCGCCGTTCCTGGCCTTCGCCGGCCTGGCTGCGGTCCTCGCGATCCTCCCGTTGGGCATGCCCGAGAGCGGCCTGGCACGCCTGCTCGGCGGCCCGGGGGTCGCGCTCGTCGCCACGCTGGCGGCCGCCTACGGGATCCGCCGGTGGCGGCCCCGCCCCTCCGCACCGTGGTGGTGGGTCGCCGCGGGCCTCGCGCTCTTCACCGTGGGGGAGACCGCGTCATGGGCGGCCGAGATGCTCGATCTCCCGTGGTCGGCCCTGTGGGTCCAGGTGGTCGCGAAGGCGGGCTACCCGGTCATCACGGTGGGACTGCTGCGCGTCGCGTCCGTGCAGGCCAAGACCGACGACCGCTCCGCCATCCTCGACGCCCTCGTCGTCGGCGCCGCCGCCGCGCTGAACTTCTGGCTCGTGATCGGCGACCAGTTCCTCGCCGATCCCTTGTACTCGAACGCCGAGAAGGCCACGATGGTCCTGTCGCTCGCCGGCTGCGTCCTCGTCGTCGTCCTGACCGTGCGACTCCTCTTCAGCCTGAGCACGCACCTCCCGTCGGTCGTCATGCTGCTCGGCGCACTGACCGCGCTCCTCGTCGGCGGCTTCCTCTGGGCATCACACGCGGTCAAGGGCGCCCCGATCCGCGACGCCGGAACCGGGCTGTGCTTCGCCGCGGGCTACGCATTGCTCGGCCTCGCCGCCTGCCACGAGTCGGCCGGCGAGCGCGTCGTCGTCCCCGACGATCGAGCGGTCGAGCTCCGGCCGCACCGGCTCGTGCTGCTCGTCGCCGCCGCGATCGTGCCCCCGGCACTCATCATCGGCGAGTCGGTCGGAACCTCCGACGCTCGCCACGGGCTCCCGATCGCGGGCACCGCGATCGTCGTGTCGATCCTCGTCTTCGTCCGCATGTTCGGGCTCACCGCCCGCGTGCGCGAGCTCGCGGAGCGTCGGGGACGGGACCGCTTCGAAGCGATGGTCCAGCACTCCCACGACATCATCGCGGTCATCAACGACGAGGGCGCGATCGAGTACGTGAGCCCCGCGGTCCGCGAGCAGTGGGGCCGCACCCCCGAAGAGTGCCTCGGGAAGCAGCTGCAGACCCTGATCTCGCTCGAGGACTCCGAACAAGGTCGACGCCACCTCGACATCGCCACGCACCTCGCGCCGTCGGGCACGCACGAGTTCGAGGTCCGCATCGGTCATCGCGATGGCGTGATGCGTGACTACGAGGTCGTCGCGACGAACCTCTCGGAGCTCAGCGACATCACCGGCACCGTGCTCACGCTCCACGACATCACCGACCGCAAGGCCCTGGAGGCCCAACTCGCCCACCAGGCGTTCCACGACTCGCTGACCGGACTTGCCAACCGCGCCCTGTTCCTCGACCGCGTCGAGCACGCCCTCCTCCGCCACCGGCGCGACGGCAGCGACGGTGTGGCGGTGCTCTTCATCGACCTCGACGACTTCAAGTCGGTCAACGACGGGCTCGGGCACGGGGCCGGGGACGACCTGTTGGTCGCGGTCGGGGAACGGCTCGTCCGGTGCCTCCGGCCCGGCGACACCGCGGCCCGGCTCGGCGGCGACGAGTTCGCGGTCCTGCTCGACCGCCCCGCCAACCTGTCGTCGAGTCAGGCCGTGGCCGAACGCATCCTGGAGGTCCTCCAGCTGCCGATCACGGTGGGCACCCTCGACATCACCGTCCCCGCGAGCATCGGCATCTCGCTCGCCGGCCCTGAGTCGACCACCCAGGATCTCGTCCGCGACGCCGACATCGCGATGTACACGGCGAAGTCCAACGGAAAAGGGCGAGTGGAGCTGTTCGCGGACGGCCAGCGCGAGAACGCGACCCGTCGACTCGAGCTGCGCAGCCGACTGGCGTCCGCGCTCGACCACGAGGAGCTACGCCTCGTCTACCAGCCGATCATCGACCTGCAGTCGAACCGCATCGTCGCGGCCGAGGCCCTCCTGCGCTGGCATCCGGCCGGGGGCCGGGTCGTGGCCCCGATGGAGTTCGTCCCCCTCGCCGAGGAGTCGGGGCTCATCGTCCCGATCGGTCGGTGGGTCATGGAGAACTCGATCCGGACCGCGAAGACATGGCAACGTGACGACCAGGAGCCGGTGGCGGTGTCGGTGAACGTCTCCGGCGTCCAGATGCGCAACGACACCGAGTTCGTGGACTTCGTCCGCGACACGCTCGAGCGCTTCGAGCTGCCGGCGAGCCGCCTGGTCGTGGAGCTCACCGAGACGGTCATGATGGAGGACACCCATCACACCCTGAAGATGCTCGACCAGTTCCGCGGCCTCGGCGTGCGGATCAGCATCGACGACTTCGGCACCGGCTTCTGTTCGCTGTCGTACCTCCGGCGCTTCGCGGTCGATCGCGTGAAGATCGACCGGTCGTTCGTCGAGGAGCTGGGCCGCATGCCCGCGTCGGCCACGCTCGCGAGCAACATCCTGACCCTCGCCGGAGCCCTGGGGGTCGGCGCGGTGGCGGAAGGGGTCGAGACGTCCAAGCAGGTCGAGGTGCTCCGGTCGCTGTCGTGCGAGAGCGCCCAGGGCTACTACTTCGCCCGGCCCGTCGACGAGGCCGAGATCTCCGCCGTCATCGAGGGCGGGCGCGGACGCGCCGCGCTCTCCGGGGTGCCCCCCGCCGGCTGAGCCGCGTCACCCGGGCGCGACGAAGCCCGGTCCAGGGGGGTGAACCGGGCTTCCGTCGAGATGCGACGACGGGACGAGGGGACGACCGCCGTCGTGGTGCTGGTTGCGGTGGGTCAGGCGGCGAGCGGCTGCTCGGCGGTCACGCCGTCGCGCAGGTCGCGCAGCGTCTGCTCCCAACGGAGCTGGCGGCTGATCCACGCCAACGCCCGTTCCCGCTCGATCGTGCTGGGCTTCATGGTGCTCATCGCGCACCCCTTCTCTGTGGTGGCCCGGGTGACGGGCCGGAACCCCTTGGCGAGCGAACCTGTCGCTCTTGACACTGAGAGTATCTACTCATAAGGTATCTACTGTCAAGTTTGGTGACCGACGTCACGTTCATCGACGCAGCGACCCAGGGGGTGGCGGACGGATGGCAGAGGACTCCGAGGGCTGGCGCATCGACGACCTCGCCCGCGCCGCAGGCCTCACCGTCGACACGATCCGCTACTACCGCCGGGAAGGCCTCCTCCCCGCTCCCGAGCGCTGCGGACGGACGAACCGGTACGGCCCCGAGCACCTCGAGCGGCTCGAGCGGATCAAGGACCTCCAGACCCGGAAGTTCTCGCTCGCCGCGATCAAGGCCCTGCTCACCGAGGAGCGCCGCGAGCTCGTGGACGGGATCTTCGGCAGCGGGGACGATCGTGCGTACACGCTGACCGATCTGGTCGAGCGATCCGGGATCGACCCGTCGCTCACCGAGGAGCTCCGGAAGTCCGGGATGTTGCGTGATCCCGACGAGTTCGGACGTGACGCCTACGACGGCGGCGACCTCGAGCTGCTCCGCACGCTCGCCGAGCTCCACACGCTCGGGCTCCCCGCCCCGGCCATCGTCGAGGTGGGGCGGATCTACGCGGAGGGCATCGAGGCCACCCAGCGTCAGGTGGTCGACCTCTTCGCGACCGGCGGTGCGCTCGAGTGGGATCCCGACGACCTCGAGGCCTTCCAAGACGTCGCGGCCGAGCACGCGTCGGCGATCCTCGACCGGGCCCGCCACATCGTCGACTACACGCACCACCGCACGATCCAACGCCTGACCCTCGGGGCGATCGAACGCGGTTCGGGTCCCCCTCCCTGACCGGCGACGACGTGCCCGTCGCTCAGTCGTCGAGTCGCCAGATGCGCGCTGCGTTGCCGCCGACGATCTTGGCCCGCTCGGCGCCGTCGATGTGGCCCATCGTCTCGCTGATCACCTTGCGGGAGTACGGCCAGTCGTTGCCGTGGTGCGGGTAGTCACTCGACCACATCATGTTGTCCACCCCGACCGCGTGCCGCAGCGCCACGCCGGAACGGTCGGTGATGAAGGAGGCCGCGTTGTTCCGGTGCCAGTAGACCGACGGTGGATGCTTGATCGAGAGCTCACCCCACGAGCGGTTGCGCCAGTAGCGATCGTCGATGCTCTCCAGCATGTGTGGCAGCCAGCCCACGCCCGTCTCGATCCAGCAGATCCGCAGCTCGGGGAAGCGGTCGAACACGCCGCTGAACAGCATCTGGGTCATCGAGCCGGCCGTCATCGAGAACACGTGACTCATCGAGCCGATCGCCTTCGCCCGCGCGGCTTCGCTGCTCATGTCGTAGAGCACGTTCCCCGACTTCGCGGCGGCATTGCGTCCTGCCGCGCGCTGGGTCCGGCTGATGATGTTGATGTGGATCGAGACGGGGATTCCCTCGTCGACGGCCGCGGCCCAGAACGGGTCGTCGTCGGCCGACAGACTGTCTCCTCCCGACGGCCAATTCGAGATGATCACGCCCTTGGCACCCCGCGCCTTCGCCTTGCGGAGCGCGTCGACCGCGGTGTCGATGCCGATCGACGGCATCTGGGCGAGGCCGATCAGACGCGAGGGATCGGGCGCGCAGAATTCGTCGAAGAGGAAGTTGTTGTAGGCCTCGATGCCGGCGAGGACGAACGCCTCGTCGTCGTCACCGAGGAAGTGGCTCATCGTGCGTTGCGGTGGGAACAGCACCTCGGCATGGACCCCGTCGATGTCCATGTCGGCGAGACGCGCGGCGCCGTTGTAGCAACCCTCACGGGCCTCCTCGTAGGTGACGCCGAACCACCGGAACTCGTCGAACGGCATCCCGGGGGTCGAGACGAGCCCGATCGGATCGGCCTGCCCGCCGACGGCGGTGAGCCAGGCGTCGCCGCCGGCCGGGTCCTTCACCAGCTGCGGCGCCTTGTCCTGGTACTGCGCGGGGAGCCAGTTCGCCCAGATGTCGGGCGGCTCGAGGATGTGGCAGTCGGCATCGACGATGCGCTCCTCGGCGACGAGATCGATCCCGGTCGTGCCCTCGGCCATGGTGAGGCCCCCTTCATCGGTTCTGGCTTCATCGGTTCTGGCTTCATCGGGGCCTGCGTCCGGACGCCCGGCGGCGGGCCCGGGGGGCAAGGCTACGCTGACACCGACGTCAGGAACAGGGCCTTCCGGCCTGTTCGGGGAACGCTGCGGCCCCGTGCCGACGCGGCCGACGACGGCGACGACCACGACGAGACGGAGGTCACCCAACGTGTCGAACGGCCTGCTCGACGGCATCCGGGTCGTGGACCTCGCCGGCGAGCCCGGCGCCATCGCGGGCCGGGTGCTCGCCGACCTCGGCGCCGACGTGGTGCTCGTCGAGCCTCCGGAGGGCCATCCTCTCCGGGCCCTTCCCGACCGCTGGGAGGCCTGGTCGGCCGGGAAGCGGTCGATGGTCGTGGTCCATCCCGACGACCCCGCGCTGACCGCGCTGCTGGACCAGGCCGATGTGGTCATCGACACCCCCGGCTTCCCCGGTTCCTGGACGCTGGATCCTGGCACGGCGCCCGACGCCGTCTGGGTGAGCGTCACTCCGTTCGGCCTCACGGGCCCTCGCGCGCGGTGGCGGGCGTCCGATCTCGGGGTGCTCGCCGCGAGCGGCAACATGTACGCGACCGGCGACGCCGACCGCCCCCCGGTGCGCTGCACCGAGCCGTCGGGCTATGCGCACACCGGCGGCGAGGCCGCGTTCGCCGCACTGAGCGCGCTGTGGACCGGCGTCGGGCAGCGCGTCGACCTGTCGATGGCCGAGTGCGTGAACGTAGCGAACATGGCGGCGCCGGCGCGCTACGAGCGTGAAGGGTTCCGCGGCCGACGAGCCGGGGCGATGATCGGCCCGACGCAGGAGATCTGGCCCACCCGCGACGGCTGGGTGAGCTTCGGCCTGCGCGGAGGCAAGGCCCGCATCCCGAGTCTCGAGACCATCACGCGGGTCGTCGCCGAGGCGGGCATCGACGCGTCGGCGCTGCTCGCTCAGGACTGGTCGACGTGGTCACCCGGCCAGGCGCCCACCGACGTGCTCCGCGCCGTCGAGGCGCCCATCGCCGAGTACTTCGGCCGCCACACGATGCAGGAGCTCTACGACCTGGCCTGCGAGACGAACCTCATGCTCGCCCCGGCCAACTCCCCCCGCGAGATCCTCGCCAGCGCCCAGCTCGCCGCTCGGGGCTTCTTCTCCCCCCTCGGCAGAATCGCCCAGTTCCCCGCGTCCTTCGTCAGAATCACATCATGCGACGGCCGCGCCACCCCTGCGGCCCCGAAGACCCCCGCGCCCGACCAGGCGGCGTCGCGCGTTGCGTGGAACGGAGGCGTCGACGGCGACCGCCGACGCACTGGGCTGTCGGAGGAGGCTGGTGTCGGCGGCGCTCCGCTGCAACAGCGCGCATCCCGGGTACGGGAGTCGGGCGCTCCCGCCTGGTCGGGGGTGAACATCCTCGAGTTCGGCTCCGGGGCGGCGGGGCCGATCGCGACCCGCTACTTCGTCGAGCACGGCGCCACCGTCCTGCGCGTCGAGTCGCGCACCCGCCCCGACTTCCTGCGCGTCTACGCGCTCGGGCCCGACAACCCGCACGGCCTCGAGGGTGCCGGGATGTACGACGGCCTCAACGTCGGGAAGCGCAACGTCACCTTCAACCTGAAGCACCCCGACGCCGTCGCGCTCGTCGAGCGACTGGTCCTCGAATGGGCCGACGCGGTGGCCGAGAACTTCGCCCCGCGCGCGATGAAGGGGTTCGGTCTCGACTACGAGACGCTGGCGGACCGGCGCCCCGACCTCGTGATGGTCAGCGCGTGCCTCAACGGCCAGACCGGGCCGCACAAGGACTACCCCGGCTTCGGCGGCCAGGGCGCGGCGCTGTCGGGCTACAACTGGCTCACCGGGTGGCCCGACCGGGCACCGTTGGGCCCCTTCGGCACGATCACCGACTCCCTCGCGCCCCGCTACGTCGCGGCGGCACTCGCGGCGGGGCTCCACTACCGGCGCCGTACCGGCCGCGGGGTGTACCTCGACGTCTCCCAGGTGGAGACCGGCACGTGGAGCCTCGCCCCGTGGCTCATCGCGGCGCAGCGCAGCGGCGCGCTCGGGGCCCGCGATGGCAACCGATCGCCACGCGCGGTGCCCCACGGTGCATTCCCGTGCCGCGACGAGCCGGGCCCCGACGACAAGGTGATCGCGGACCGGTGGGTGGCGATCGCGTGCTGGACCGACGAGGAATGGGCTCGCCTCGCCGACGTGCTGGGCATCGTCGACGACGGGCTCACGTCGTTCGAGGCGCGACGGGCGCGCGTCGACGAGGTCGAGGTCCTCGTCGGGGCGTGGACGGCGGACCGGACGCGACTCGAGGTCGCGGAGGCGCTGCAAGCGGTGGGGATCGAGGCCGTGCCGGTGCAGGACTTCGCCGACGTCCACGCCGACCAGCAGCTCGCGTCCCGCGGCCACTTCGTCGAGCTCGAGCACCCCTTCCTGGGGCCCGGGCTCTACGAGCACAACGGCTTCCGGTGCTCCGCGGCCGCGAGCGGCTACGACCGAGCCGGCCCGACGCTCGGCCAGGACAACGACTGGGTGCTCGGTGGGATCCTCGGTCTCGGCGCCGACGAGCAGGCTCGCCTGCGCGACGCCGGCGCCATCGAGTGACCTAGGCGGGCATCGCGAGCCCGCCGTCGATCACGAGCGTCTGCCCGGTACAGAACTTCGCGTCGTCGCTGGCGAAGAAGACCGCCGCGCCGGCGAGATCCTCGGGTTCCAGCGTCGACTTCATCGCGGTCATGGCGGTCATCCCACCGATGAACATCTCGGGCACGACCTTCTTGGTGGCTTCGGTCATCGTGACGCCCGGAGCGATGCAGTTCACGGTGATGTTGTACTGGCCGAGCTGGGCGGCCATGAACTTCGTCAGGCCGACGATCCCCCACTTGGTGATCGAGTAGCTGAAGTTCCCGAGCCCGTTGAACTCGTCCATGGGCGGGAACATGTACGAGTACGCGGCGCCAGACGACTGGTTGATGATCCGACCTCGGCGCTGCTCCACCATGTACGGCGCGACGGCTCGGGCCATCAGCCACGTGCCGTGCTGGTTCACCCCGACGATCTTCTGGAGGTACTCGTAGCTCGAGTCGGCGTTGTCGATGTCGTGGTAGATCGCCGCGTTGTTCACGAGGACGTCGACGGCCCCGAACGCGTCCTGGGCGGCCTTCGCACAGGCCTCGGCGGAGTCCGGGTCGGAGATGTCGGTCTGCACCAGGATCGCCTCACCGCGGCCCTCGAGGGCTGCCATCCCCGCCGCCGCTCGCGCTTCGTCGATCTCCGCGACGACCACCTTGGCGCCTTCGTCGAGGAACCGCTGCGCGTACGCGAGTCCGATCCCCTGACCGGCACCGGTGATGATCGCAACGCGGTCCTGCAAGCGTCCGTCCGCCATCGCTGCTCAACCCTTCTTGGAGAGTCGGTGGATCAGGTTGAACTTCTCCGTGACCACGGGGTCGCCGCTCGCCTCGTCACGCCACACCGTCTCGAGCACGATGAAGGTCATCGTGGCGCTCTCGCTGTCCTTCTCGTACAGGTCGATGACCGTGCCCTCCCCGACGAGGACGTCGCCCACGACGATCGGGCGGTGGTAGCAGAACTCCTCCTCGCCGTGGAGCACGAGGCCGCCCTTGGCGTAGAGACCGCTCATCACGGTGTGCATCGGGTTGACCCCACCGGTGGGGTCGGCGGGCTGCTCCTCGGTCCGGCGGCCCATGTGCTGCATCGCGAACGAGAACGTCGGCGGCGCAGGGATCGAGTCGAATCCGGCGGCCTTCGCCGCATCGGCATCGTGGTAGATCGGGTTGTCGTCCTTGCACGCGGTGGCGAAGAACTCCACCGGCCCGCGCTCGACCTGCACCTTGTACGCGCCGGTCGACTTCCCGATGACGCTCGTGTCGAGTGCCATGCCACGCTCCCCCCAGGTCGGTCCCCGCCTTGACGCCTGCCGCGGACGGCGCGGTACCGTGACGCCCACGTCAGGTTTCTCCGGCAGTCTGTGATGGAAGCGGAAGGACACGCAAATGGGCATGCTCGACGGGAAGGTCGCCATCGTCACCGGCGCGGGCAACGGCGTCGGCCGCGGTGAGGCGATCATGCTCGCCGACCACGGCGCCAAGGTCGTGGTGAACGACCTCGGGGGGTCGGTCACCGGCGAGGGTGCCGACGCGAAGGTCGCCGACGAGGTCGTCGAGGTCATCAAGGGTCGCGGCGGCGAGGCCACAGCCAACTACGACAGCGTCAGCGACTTCGACGGCGCGGCCAACATCGTCAAGACGGCGATCGACAGCTTCGGACGCCTCGACGTCCTGGTCAACAACGCCGGGGTCCTCCGCGACCGGATGATGTTCTCGATGGCACCGGAGGACTTCGACACCGTCGTCAAGGTCCACATGTACGGCGCCTTCAACACCATGCACCACGCGTCCGCGTACTGGCGCAGTGAGTCGAAGGAGGGTCGCCAGCCGAGCGCGTCGATCATCAACACCGTGTCGAGCGCCGGACTCCAGGGTCAGGCGAGTCAGATCAACTACGGCGCCGCGAAGGCCGGCGTCGCCGCGATGACGGTCATCGCAAGCCTCGAGCTGAGCCGCTACGGCGTGCGGGCGAATTGCATCGGCCCGGGTGGTTTCACCCGCATGGTCGGCCAGGCGATGAAGGACATCGAGATCAAGCACCCCGAGGAGTACACCGAGTTCGACCGGATGAACCCGGGGAACTCGGCGCCGGCCGTCGTGTGGCTCGCGTCCGACGACTCGAAGCCGGTGTCGGGTCAGGTGCTGCGCATGGTCGGCAACTCCTTGTGCATCTACCAGCCCTGGCAGATGGGCGAGGAGTTCTTCTCCACCGACAAGGAGGGCAACGCCACGCAGTGGGACCCCGCCCAGGTCGGGCACATCCTCAACCGCTACGCGTTCCGCACGACGAACCCCGGCATCGACGCCCAGCGGCGGGGCTGAGCCGGCGTGGCGTCGGTCCCCGAGTTCGAGACGCTCCAGTACGAGGAGCGCAATGGCGTCGCCTGGGTCACGCTGAACCGACCCGACCGCCTCAACGCGTTCAACTCGCTGATGCAGCGCGAGCTCCACGCGTGCTGGCGAGCCCTGCGCCGCCGCGACGAGGTCCGGTGCGTGGTGCTCACCGGCGCGGGCGAAAAGGCGTTCTGCACCGGGATCGACCGCATGGAGCAGATGGGCGGCGACATCGACGAGAGCACCGACGCCGATGTCGTGGGGAGCGGCTCGACCCCGTTCCACTTCAACGATCCGGGCGACAACATCGGACCGAAGAGCGCCGACCTCTGGAAGCCGGTGATCGCGGCCGTGAACGGGATGGCGTGCGGCGGGGCTTTCTACATGCTCGGCGAGGTGGAGTTCATCATCGCCGCCGAGCACGCGACGTTCTTCGACCCGCACGTCACGTACGGGATGACCGCGTCGTTCGAGCCGATCCACATGGCCGACCGGATGCCGTTCGGCGAGATCATGCGCCTCTCCCTCCTCGGGAACTACGAACGCCTCTCGGCCGCGCGCGCCCACGAGGTGGGCCTGGTGTCGGAGGTCGTGCCCAAGGAGCAGCTCGTCGAGTCGGCGACGTGGGCCGCAGAGGCGATCGCCTCCCAGCCCCAGCTCGCGATCCAGGGGACCGTGCGCGCGCTGTGGACCGCCCGTGAGCTGTCGCACCGGCAGGCCGTGGCGCTCGGCTACGCGTTCGTCGGGCTCGGCACGGACCAAGCATCCATCGCCGAGGGTCAGGCGATGTTCGAGTCGGGCAAGCGGATCGACTGGAAGCTGCGGTAGTGGCGGCGCGGCCACGGGTCGCGATCGTCGGCGCAGCGCTGTCGGACTGCGGCCGCGTCGACACCAAGACCGCGTTCGAGCTGCACTTCCAGGCGACGAGCCGGGCGATCGCCGACGCAGGTCTCACCAAGGACGACATCGACGGCTTCGGGTCGTGCGGGACAGGATTGCTGTACCCCATCGAGGTCGCCGAGTACTGCGGGCTCCGACCCGACTGGATCGACAGCACGTCGGTGGGCGGCAGCTCGTGGGAGTTCATGGTCGAGCACGCGGTCGCGGCGATCCAGGCCGGTCAGGCGGAGGTCGTCGTCCTCGCGTACGGGTCCACCGCCCGCGCCGACCTCAAGCGCCGCACCCGAGCGACCTCCAACCTCTCGTTCGGCGCACGCGGCCCGGTGCAATTCGACACGCCGTTCGGACACACGTTGATCGCCAAGTACGCGATGGCGGCGCGTCGCCACATGCACGAGTTCGGCACGACCATCGAGCAGCTCGCCGAGATCGCGGTGTCGACACGCTTCAACGCGTCGCACAACGCCGATGCTTACTACCGGGAGCCGATCACGATCGACGACGTCCAGTCGTCGCGCATGATGGCGGACCCGCTCACGAAGCTCCACTGCTGCATTCGCTCCGATGGCGGAGGCGCCGTCGTGCTCACGTCGGAGGCCCGCGCCCGCGACCTCGCCAAGACGCCGGTCTGGGTCCTCGGGACCGGCGAGGCGGTCTCGCACACGACGATGAGCGAGTGGGACGACTTCACCGAGTCGCCGGCGGCACGATCGGGACGTCAGGCGTTCGGGCGCGCCGGCGTGTCGCCCGGCGACATCGACTGCGCCCAGATCTACGACGCGTTCACGCCGATGGTCCTGCTCTCCCTCGAGGCCCTCGGGTTCTGCGAGAAGGGCGCCGGCGGCGCGTTCGTCGAGGGCGGCACGCTGCGACTCGGCGGCGCGCTCCCGACGAACACCGACGGCGGCGGGCTGTCGTCCTGCCACCCGGGGATGCGGGGGATGTTCCTGCTCGTCGAAGCGGTCCGCCAGCTGCGGGGCGAAGCCGACGGCCGTCAGGTCCCCGATGCGGCCCTGGCGTGCGTCAACGGCACCGGCGGCTGGTTCTCGTCCGCTTCCACGACCATCCTCGGCACCGACTGACCGCCCCCACCCCGCCCTCTCCCTCCCGCTCCCCCTCCCCCTCCCCCATGATGCGTCCCTCA
>DASUAO010000035.1:0-9251 GCA_035763745.1 Acidimicrobiia bacterium | reverse complement strand
GAGGAGCGCCCAGAGCCACTGCGCCGCGCCGGCGTCGAGGACCTGCCCGACGTCTCCCGTGAGAGTGAGCCACGCGAACAGCGCGACGGTGCCGATCGAGAGTCGCGCGCTGCCGACGGTGAGCGGCGACAAGCGGCGGAGGAGTGCCTTGGCGACGACGACCTCCCCGGCCCAGAGCACGGTGGCTGCCGCGATCATCCACTCCCCGCCACGCAGCGTCAGCGATCCGAGGTCGGAGGTCAGCGCCGCCTGCCCCACCAGCAGCAGCGTGACCGCGCCGACGTGTGCCAGACCGAGCCGCTCGTGGAGCAGTGGAACGGCGAGGAGCACCACCCAGAGCACGAGTGTCGTGTGGATGAAGGCGGCGTCGGTCGATGATGCGCTCGCAAGGCCTTCGAAGAACAACACGAACGCCGCACCGCCCCCGATGATGCCGACGAATGCCAGTCCGGCGATCTCGCCACGGCCGCTCGGTGGTGTCCACCCGCTCGCGGACCGCCGGCGCGTCGCGGTACCCACCAGCGCGACGAGGAGGACGGCTGCGACGAGGTTCTTCATCGTCGTATAGGTGGAGGGGCTGGTGCCCGCGAAGCGGGTGACGCCGTAGGAGTTGAGGAACACCGCGAAGCCGCTGACGGCCGCGGTGGCGAACGCGAGGCCGATGCCCCACCCGCGCGTGCGCGGGATGAGGCTGCCTCGACGGGTGCTGGGCGCGCGGTCGGGCATGGCGGATTCTCCGCTGGTCATGGCGATCGCTCGGTCGCGGCGAGCATCTCCTCGTGGAGCGCGGTCAGCTCGGCTGCCTCGGCGGGCTCCAGCGTCTCGATGGCGAACCCGGTGTGCACCAGGACCCAGTCACCGGTGGTGATCGGCTGGCCCTCGAGCAGCATCATCGCGAGCGACACGCGGATCGCCGTTCCCGAGACCTCCACGACCGCCTCTCGACCGTGGTTCTCGATCGCCAGCACGCGACCCGCGTTCGACAGGCACATGGCTCAGCCCGTCCGCTCGGCGAGCTCGGGAGCGCGCTGGACCTCGCGCACCAGCTGTCGTGCGGCGGCGGGCACGGCTCGGGCCACGGCGGCAGAGAGCCCGGGGCCCTCGCCGAGCTCGAGGGCCTCGATCCCGATGAGGACGAGTCGCGCCGGCAGGCGGCCCATCGCGGCAGCGAGGTTCGTCGCTTCGCCGAGGCCGAGCGCGTGGCTGCTCCCCACGCCGCGAGTCGCGGGGAGGGCCTCGCGTCCCAGCTCGAACCGGTGGATCGTGCCCCCGGGTGCGCCGGTACGCACGGCGTCGGCGACGACCACCGTGTCGGAACCGGCCCACGCGTCGAGCAGGCGAGCGGGCTCGCCGTCGGACTCGACGACGCGTACGCCCTCGGGGAGCCCCGAGCGAGCGGCCCCGACCACGGCGAGTCCGGCGCCGTCGTCCCGGCGGAAGTCGTTCCCGATCCCGATCACCACCACGCCGCTCATGCGCGATCCACCCGCAGGTCCAGGAAGTGCGTCGCACACGAGATGCACGGGTCGTAGTTGCGGATGGCCTGCTCGCAGCGCCGCCCGAGCTCGCTGTCGTCGAGGTCCATGTGGTCCTCCACGAAGTGCCAGAGGTCGTGCTCGATCGTCGGTTGGTTCTGCGACGTCGGCGGCACGATGACGGCGTCGAGGATCGTGCCCTCGGGGTCGAGGCGATAGCGGTTGTAGAGGATGCCGCGCGGCGCCTCCGTGATCCCGTGACCCTCCCCGGCACGCGGCTCGACGGGGATGCACGGCGCATCCGGCTCCTCGTACGCATCGATGATCCTGATCGCCTCGTCGCAGGCGTGGAGGACCTCGACGCTGCGGACCACGATGCTCCGGAACGGGTTCTGGCACGTCGGGCCGAGCCCGGCCGCGGCCGCGGCGTCGCGCGCCACCGGGGCGAGCCGGGACGAGTTCAGCGAGTAGCGGGCCAACGGTCCGACGAGGTAGTGCTCATCGGTCCGCCGGCGTCGTGCCTGGAGCGCGGTGGAGTGCGGGACCTGCTGCTCGACGAACTCGTCGAGGAACTCGCGTTCGGCGATCTCGAGGCCGCGGTTCGAGATCAGCCGGCCGTCGAGGACCGGGTACTCCGTGGGATGGTGCAGCGACACGAGCTCGTGGTCGTGCTCGAAGTCCGGGAAGTCGAAGCCGGCGACCCATTCGACGGTCTCGCGCGCCGCGTCGCGAGCTGCGTCGAGTCGCGCGCGGATCGGGCCGAGCTCCCGCTTCGTCGGGACCCGGTAGAAGCCGCCGAGGCGCACGTTCACCGGATGGACCGCCCGCCCTCCGATGAGCTCGATGAGGTCGTTCCCCACCTTCTTGAGCTGCAGGCCGCGCTCCACCACGTCACGGTGGTCCTGCGCGAGGTCGATCGCGCTCTCGTAGCCGAGGAAGTCGGGGGCGTGGAGCATGTACACGTGGAGGGTGTGGCTCTCGATCCACTCGCCGCAGTAGATGAGCCGGCGCAGCTCGCGCAGCGGCCCCGTGACCTCGACCCCGCACGCGTCCTCGATCGCCCGGCTCGCGCTCATCTGGTAGGCGACCGGGCAGATCCCGCAGATCCGGGCGGTGATGTCCGGCGGCTCCGTGTAGCGGCGACCGCGGAGGAACGCCTCGAAGAACCGAGGTGGCTCGTAGATCTGCAGCTGCACATCGGTGACGGAGTCGCCGCGGACCTCGACGTGCATGGCCGCCTCGCCCTCGACCCGGGCGAGGGCGTCGACCTTCAACGTGCGCCCGGCCGGGGCCTTGTGCGTCACTCGTGGGCCTCGCTCGCCTCGCGGAAGGCATCGGCGTTCGCATTGAACGTCCGGAAGACGCGCACGAGGTCCCCGTCACTCATCCCGAGTGCGGCGAGACCCGAGCCCAGCGACGCGGTGTTCGGGGTCTCCATCGGCCCGAAGCAGCCGTAGCACCCTCGGTGGTAGGTGGGACAGAGCGCATCGCAGCCCGCGTGCGTGACCGGCCCGAGGCAGGGCGTACCGTGCGCCACCATCACGCACACGTTGCCACGCAGCTTGCACTCCACGCACACGCTGTGGGACGCGATGTTCGGCCGACGCCGTCCGAGGAACGCTCCGATCACCTCGAGCAGCTGCGACTTCGCGATCGGGCAGCCGCGGAGCTCGAAGTCGACCGGGACGTGCTCGGCGATCCCGGTCGAGGTGTCGAGCGTCGAGACGAACTCGGGGCTCGCATACACGACCGCCCGGTACTCCTCGACGTCGCCGAAGTTCCGCAGCGCCTGGATCCCACCCGACGTGGCGCAGGCTCCGATCGTCACCAGGTATCGGGAGGCGGCGCGCACCTCGCGGATCCGCTGGGCGTCCCCGGGGGTCGTGATCGAGCCCTCGACGAGCGACAGGTCGTAGGGTCCGGCGACGGTCGCCCGCGACGCCTCGAGGAAGTAGCCGATCTCGAGCGCGTCCGCCACGTCGAGGAGCTCGTCCTCGCAGTCCAGCAGCGACAGCTGGCAGCCGTCGCACGACGCGAACTTCCAGACCGCCAGGCGGGGCCGGCGCGCGGGCGCGGTCACAGCTCGGGGACCTGCATCAACGGTTCCAGCCGGGAGTAGGGGAGTACCGGCCCTTCCCGGCACAGGAAGTCGGGGCCGAGCTGGCAGTGGCCGCATTGCGCGATCGCGCAGTGCATGTTGCGCTCCATCGAGAGCCGGATCGCGTCGGCTTCGAGGCCTCGGTCGACGAGCGCCCGGGCCGCGAAGCGCATCATGATCTCCGGTCCGCAGACGAGCGCGACGGTCGCCTCGGGGTCGAGCTCGTGCCGCGCGATGAGCCGGGTCACGACACCGACCTCGCCACGCCAGTCGGGAGATGCGCGGTCGACCGTGACTGCGACGCGCACCTCGCGTGTCGCGCCCCACGCTTCGAGGTCCTCGAGGTAGAGCAGCTCGTCGGGCTCGCGCGCGCCGACGAGCAGCGTGATCGCCCCGAACCGCTCGCGGTCCCGCACCAGCGCGACCATCGCCGGGCGGAGCGGCGCAAGACCGATGCCGCCGGCGACGATGACCACGTCGCGCCCGCGCGCCGTCTCGAGGTCCCAGCCGGAGCCGAACGGGCCTCGGATGCCGATCACGTCACCTGGTTCCGCCGCGCAGATCGCGGCGGTCACGGGGCCGACGGCCCGGATGGTGTGGAGGAGCGCGCCGTCGTCGGCGGGCAATCCGGCGATCGAGATCGGCGCCTCGCCCACGCCGAACGACCACATCATGTGGAACTCGCCCGGGAGCCCCTCATGGAGGGGTGCGTCGATCGGCTCGAGCGCGAGGGTGACCATGTCGGGGGTCTCGACCCGCCGTCGGGCGACGCGGTAGCGGCTCGGTTCGAGGGGTCGTGCGACGGTGGGTGCCATCTCAGCGACGCTCGCGCGAGCCGTAGAGGTCGAGCAGGCGGACGCGCGCGCTCTGGAGCCGGTCGAGCATGAGCTGTGCGAAGCGCTGCATGAGGTCGTACCCGAGGCGCGGATCTTCAGCGCACTTGTCGCGCAGGCACTCGCCATCGAGCGCGATCGCACGGATGTCGTCCGCCGCCCGGGCGTCGAAGTGCCAGCGGTAGGGGGCGAACAACCACGACCAGCCCAGCACCTCGCCGGGACCGAGCGTGTCGAGCACCAGCGAACCGCCCTGCGGCACGCGGATCTCGACGGCGGCACGACCCTCGCGGATCACGAAGAACGTGTCTGCGGCCTCGCCCTCGCGGAAGATCGACGTGCCGGCGGGGATATGGACGTTGCGGCCGCAGCCGGCGATCACGTCGAGCTCGTCGGCGCCGAGGCCGGCGAAGGTCGGCTGCGTCTCCAGGAGGTCGCGGATGTCCCGGACGGTCATCGAATCACCGCCGCGTCCGGCGCCGGTGCCCCGTCCGTCATGCGGATCGCGCGGACCTCGGCGGTGAGGTCGATGCCGACGGGGCACCAGGTGATGCAGCGGCCGCAGCCGACGCAACCCGACGAGCCGAACTGGTCCCACCAGGTCGACAGCTTGTGCGTGAGCCATTGCCGGTACCGCGCGCGCGTCGACGAGCGGGTCTGGCCACCGTGGAGGTGGGAGAAGTCGAGGGAGAAGCACGAGTCCCAGCGCCGTTGCCGCGTGGCGCTCGCTCCGGCGAGGTCACCGACGTCCTCGACCGCGTGGCAGAAGCACGTCGGGCAGGCCATCGTGCAGTTCGCGCACGCGAGACAGCGCTCGGCGACGTCGTCCCAGCGGGGATGCTCCACGTTCCGTGCGAGCAGACCGGGGAGGCCGTCGACCTCGATCGATCGGGTCATGCGGGCTGCGGCCCCGTCGGTGACCGCTCGCGCTGCCTCGAGGTCGTCGGGGCTCGCGACCCGATGCTCGAGTCGCTCCAGGAGGTCGACGCCGCGCGCCGTGCCCACCTCGATCAGGAACTCGTGGCGATCCTCGTCGAGCAGCTCGGTGAGCGCGAGATCGAACCCGGAGTCGGCCCGAGGGCCGGTCCCCGTCGATGTGCAGAAACAGGACGCCGCGGGAGCGCCGCACTGGACGGAGATCACGATCACCCCCTCGCGTCGCTCGTGATAGATGCGATCAGGGTGGGTGCCTGCGAGGAACACCTGGTCCTGGACGCCGATCCCGGCCAGCTCGCACGCACGCACGCCGAGGAACGCGTACCGCGGCGCAGCCTCGGTGCCCTCCTCGATCGCGAACCCGTCACGGTCCGAGCGGTGGGCCCTCCACAGCACGCTGCGAGGAGGGAAGAGGAAGCGCTTCCACGAGGTGGCCGGCACGGCGTAGCCGAACCGCGCGTCGTCGTCGCGGCGGCGGAGCCGGTAGCTGCCGGCATCCTGGGAGTCGCCCCATCCGACGGGGAGCGTGGCGTCGTCGCCGAGCTCGTCGAGGACGATCGTGTCATCGCGCACCGTGGGGCCGACGACCGTGAATCCGTCGTCGGTGAGCGTGTGGATCAGCGCGTCCAGCCCGCGCACACTCAGCACGGCGTGTCGCGCGGTCGGTTTCACGGGATCTCAGGCAACCACGCCGACCGGAGCGGGACCAGGGTCCAAGGTCCCCGTCGGGGTCGTCGACATCGGGGCGATGGCGTGCGACGGTGGGCCGGTGAGCCGATCCGGGCACTGGTGGCGCCGTCCGCGGTGGATCGTCGCGACGGTGGCCGCCGGGCTCGTGGTGATCGGTGCCGTGCTGTTCGCGATCGCCTGGTCCCAGCGCGGTGCCGACGAGGCATCGGTCGAGGAGGCGGTGGAGGGTCTCGACGACGGCGCCGCCGGCACGAAGGCCGGCTTCCTCCGACCCGCGGGCGGTGTGTACGTGTACGAGGGCTCGGGCACGGAGCAGCTGTCACTCCTGAGCACCGGCCAGACGTGGGGTCCACGCCTGCCGGGGACCGTGACCCGCGACGACGACGGCTGCTGGACCTTCCGGATCGACTACAGCACCAACCATCGCCAGTGGACCGACTACTGCCCGCGCGGGCGCGTGCTCGAGGAGGAGGGCGGGCGGACCTTCCAGAGCTTCGACTTCGTGGTGTCCACGATCGAGGACCGCAACGTGTTCGTGTGCGACCCACCGGGGGAGGCGATCCGCGTCGATGCCGATCCGGGGTCGTCGTGGCCGCAGTCGTGCGTCGGCCGCAGCGCCGACCGTGGCACCGAGGTCACGTCGAGCGGGACGAACACGTTCGTCGGGATCGAGTCCGTCGAGGTCGAGGGCGAACCGGTCCGTGCCTACCGCTACCGGGCGGACCGTGTGCTGTCGGGGGATCAGACCGGCACGGAGACGGTCGACACCTGGTTCCGCGTCCCGGACGGGCTGCCCCTGCGCGCCACGCGCTCGGTGCGCGTCGAGTCCCCGTCGCCGATCGGCGCCGTCACCTACACCGAGGAGGGGACGTACACACTCACCTCGCTCGCGCCGCGGAGCCGCTGAGCACCCTGGTGCTCCCGGTCAGGCGAGCTTGAGGAAGAGCCGCTCGACCTCGGCGACCGGGTAGCCGTCGGCCTCCGCACCGGCCGGATCCTGGAGGCACGAGGTGAGCCCGGCGGCGAGGAGCTTGAACCCCACCTGCTCGAGCGCCTTGGTCGCCGCCGCGATCTGCGTGACCACGTCACGGCACTCGCGGCCCTCGTCGAGCATCGACTGGATCCCCCGGACCTGACCCTCGACCCTGCGCAGTCGGTGCTGCAGGTCGGAGATGACCTCGTCGCTGAACTCCATGCCGGCCTCCTCGGTGATCACGCCCGGCGGATGCCCCAGGTTGATACCCATAGGGGTATCTTGGTACAGTCCAGCATACCCCCTTGGGTATCCCCTCGACCGGGAGCCTTCCGAATGTCCGTGACCACGCCACCCGGATCGGCGCTGCCCGCCGATCACGAGCCGTCGAACGCGCCGGACGAGCGGGCATGGTTCTCGCGCCTGGCGGCCTGGTCGGCGCGGCGCCGGTGGGCCGTGATCGCAACGTGGATCGTGGCGACGTTGGCCGCCGCGCCGCTCGCGCTCACCCTCAACGGAGCGCTGTCGGGTGCCGGATGGGAGGCGCAGGGATCGACCGCGCAGGTCGTGCGCGACGAGCTGCGACGCGACTTCCCGGCGCTCGGGGCCGAGAACCCCGTCGTCGTCTATCGCCAGGACTCGCCGATCGCGACCGACCCCACCGGCTTGCAGGATCTCGTGGAGTCGTTGGGACGCGCGCCCGCCGCCAGGTCGGTGGCGGACCCGCTCGCCCTACCGGCCGACGCAGGCCTGATCGCGCGCGACGGCCGGACCGCGATCGTCCCCGTCGACCTGCGCACACCCACCGATGCCGACCGCCCCATCGCCGCGGGTGCGCTGGGGGAGTACGTCGCCGAGCTCGAGCTCGCGCCGGGTGCGCGCGCGGAGGTCACGGGGGAGTGGCCGGTCTGGAGCGACTTCAACGAGGTCAACGAGTCCGCGCTCCACAAGGCAGAGCTCCTCAGCGGGCTGCCCAGCCTCGTGCTCCTCTTCCTCGCGTTCGGTGCCGCGGTGGCAGCCGGTATCCCGCTGCTGCTCGCGGTCGCGGGGATCGCGGTGGGTTGGGCCGTGTTGCACCTGCTCACCGGCGTGATGCCGCTCTCGGTCTGGTCGATGAACTTCTCGATGATGATCGGGCTCGCCGTCGGCATCGACTACAGCCTCTTCATCGTCAGCCGCTATCGGGAGGAACGTGTCGAGGGGAAGGACGCCATCGCCGCGATCGAGAACACGCTCTCGACGTCCGGGAAGGCCGTCTTCCTGTCGGCGCTCACGGTCGTGCTCTCACTCGCCGCCGTCTTCCTCGTGCCAGTGATGGTGTTCCGCTCGATGGCCCTGGGCATGATCCTCTCGGTCGTCGCGGTGGCCCTCGCGTCGCTCACACTGCTCCCGGCGCTCCTGGTGGCGCTCGGTGACCGAGTGCTCGTCGCACGCGGCGAGCAGGATCCCGACATCGTGGCGGAGAGCCGTTGGGCCCAGTGGACGGGAGTCGCGCTGCGACGTCCGGGAGCGATCCTCGCCGCGGGACTAGTCGTGCTCGGCGCGCTCGCGGTTCCGGCCCTCGGCATGGAGCTGGGGATGCCCGGCGCGCGGGTCGTGGACCGCGGGAACACCAGTCGCGACGGCTACGAGATGCTCGTCGCCTCGTTCGGCGAAGGGGCGGCCGCACCGTTGTTCGTCACCGTCCCCGCCCAGGACGCGGAGGCAGTGGTGGCAGTCGCGGGTGCCGACGCCGAGGTCGTCGATGCCCGTGTGGTGAGTGAACCGGCCTCCACCGGCCGGACGGTGGTGCGGATCACGGGGTCGGCGGCCGTGGACAGCCCCCGCACCTCGGACCTGGTGGATCGCCTTCGGGAGCGGCTCGCCGAAGACGTCCCGGCGGCCAAGGTCGGGGGTCCGGCGGCACAGAACCGCGACCTGACCGACGTGCTGACCGGCACCGCGCCCATCGCGATCGGCATCATCCTCGTGGTCGCGTTCGTGCTCCTCCTCCTCGTGTTCCGGAGCATCGCGATCGCCGTCACGTCGATCCTGATGAACCTGCTGACGGTGGGAGCCGCCTTCGGCTTCGCGACCATCGTGTTCCAGCACGGCATCGGGACCGGGCTCCTCGGCATCGAGTCGCAGGGGTTCGTCGACGCCTGGGCGCCCCTGTTCTTCTTCGCGCTGCTGTTCGGGCTGTCCATGGACTACCAGCTGTTCCTGCTGGCCGCGATCCGGGAACGCTACGAGGCGACCGGCGACAC
>DASUAO010000034.1:0-5801 GCA_035763745.1 Acidimicrobiia bacterium | reverse complement strand
CGTGCGCGAGTCGACGTCCGGCGACGACTTCCTCACCGGGAAAGGGTTCGGCCCGAACCTGGCGTTCCTCCAGGGGATCGAGTCGTCCCCGGAGGGCCCGCTCCGCAGCCCGCACAACGCCGTGATGACCGTCCTCGCCCGCGGCGGCATCCCGTTCACGATGCTCTGGCTGCTCACGGTCGGTCTCTGCGCGCGCGAGGCGCTGCTCGCGCGCCGACTCGCGCGACGGCACCTCTCCGAGTGGGGCTCGATCACCGCGATGGGCGCCATCCTCTTCGCGGCGATCGTCGGCGGCTTCGTCAACGGCCTCTTCGACGTGTACCTCGAGGGCCCGACCGGTGGAATCTGGTTCTGGGCCTCGTGTGGCGCTGCGGTCGGGCTCGCCCGGACCACCCGTCCGGACCGACTCCCGCGCGACGCGCCCGTCGTGACGACCGTCGCCGGACCGGTCGCGGGAACACTGCTCCGAGCCCCGGATGGAACGGTGCTGCGCCGATTCCTAGGCATCCCGTACGCGGCCCCTCCGGTCGGTGACCTCCGGTGGCGCGCTCCACGCCCGCCGGAGCCGTGGGCCGGCACGCGTGCCGCGCTCGAGTTCGCACCTGCGGCACCCCAGGGCGTCGCGCGCGAGAGCCGACTGCCCGGATTCCGACCCGACCACATCACCGACGAGGACTGCCTCGCGCTCAACGTGTGGACGCCCGGACTGCACGGCGCCCGCCCCGTGCTCGTGTGGTTCCCCGGGGGTGCGTACCTGAACGGAGGCACCGCGCAGCCCGTGTACGACGCGTCCCGCCTGGCTGCGGAGGCGAACGCGGTCGTCGTGACCGTCGGGTATCGGCTGGGGGCGCTCGGGTTCCTCGATCCGGAGGGGGACGGCGTCGCGAACTGTGGGCTCCGCGATCAGCTCGCCGCGTTGGACTGGATTCGGGATCACGCGACCGCGTTCGGTGGGAACCCCATGAAGGTGACGATCATGGGCGAGTCGGCGGGTGCCGGCTCGGTGCTGCACCTGCTCGCATCACCGCGCGTCGAGGCCGTGCCCACCTTTCAACGGGCGATCGTGCAGAGCGGCCAGCCATCGACGTTGACCGAGGCGCAGGCGCGTGCCGTCGCCGACGCGTTCGCACGGCATCTCGGGATCGACCGCGCTGACGCCGACACGCTCCGGGCGATCCCCGTCGACCGCCTGCTCGAGGCCCAAGCGGCGACGTCGGCCGAGATGCTCGCGGCCGTCGGACCGATGGCGTTCGCGCCGGTGATCGACGACGACGTGTGCGACGGAACCATCGTGGACGCCATGGCACGGGGCCGCGCAACGGACATCGATCTCGTCATCGGCACCACTCGTGACGAGCTCGCGTTGTTCGCGACCTCGGACGGCATCGGGTTCGACGACGCGCGGCTCCTCCGTCGCCTGGGTCGCCTGCTCGGCGACACGCGCGACGCCGAGCGCGCCCTGGCCGACTACCGACAGCGGCTCCCCGCGACCGCGACGAACACCGAGATCTGGAACGCCGCGACGACCGACGTGATGATGCGAGCCCCGGCGCTGCGGGTGGCCGACGCGCACGCGATCGCGGGCGGCCGAACCTTCGTCTACCGGTTCGACTGGACTGCGCCCGGCCTGGGTGCGGCACACGGCGTCGACCTGCCGTTCACCTTCGGGACCGCGGACCGAGAGGGGTGGGACACGGTCGTGGGGTGGGATCGGCGAGCCGAGGCCCTCGGTCGGGAGTGGAGAGCGTGCTGGTCGTTCTTCGCCGCGACCGGCGATCCGTCGACACCTCTTCGGCGGTGGCCGGTCCACGACCCCGACGATCCGACCGTGATGGTGTTCGCTCCCGGAGGCACCCGCGTCGTCGCCGGCCTGGATGCGTCCCTCACCCGCTCGTGAACGCGTACGGGACGCAGGTCCGACCAGGTACCGCGGCGCGCCTCAGCCTGCCGTGAGCCGGAACACCCCGGCCGAGGCCGTCAGGACGTAGAGCTCGCCGTCACCGTCCTCGCCGAAGGAGGTGACGCCGTTGGTCTCGATCCCGAGGTCGCGCGCGAGCTCGACGGTGCCATCTGCTGCGAGCCGGATCGCGCGGATCTCCCCGTTGCAGTTGTCGGAGTACACGTAGGCGCCGACGAGATCGGGCATCGCCGCGCCGCGGTACACGTGGCCGCCCACCACCGCGCAGTCCCCGTCGTCGTGGCTGATGTCCAGCACCGGAAGCACGGTCTCCGGCGCGGTGTCCTCCCGGAACGGCTGTGAGCCCTCGAGGATGGGCCAGCCGAAGTTGGCCCCGCGCGCGTCGTCGAACGCGATCGCATCGATCTCTTCCCACGCGTCCTGTCCGACATCGCCGATCCAGAGGTCGCCGGTCTCGCGGTCGAACGAGAATCGCCACGGGTTGCGCAGCCCGGTCGCGAAGATCTCCGGCCGACCACCGCCGGTCGCGAACGGGTTGTCGGGCGGGATGCCGTAGGGCGAGCCGCGGACCGGCGCGGGATCGATGCGCAGGATCTTCCCGAGCAGCGTGTCGGTCGCCTGGCCGTTCCCCTCGGGGGCGTGGCCGCCACCCGAGTCGCCGGACGCACCGCCGTCGCCCAGCCCGAGGTAGAGGAGCCCGTCCGGTCCGAAGACCAGCGCACCACCGTTGTGGTTGGGTTGGGGCTGGGCGACCGTGAGGATCGTCCGTGCGGTGGAGGTCGCTGCGACCGCGGGCCGCTCCCCCGGGATCGATACGACGTACTCGGCGACGACGGTGTCGCCCGATCGGTCGCTGTAGTGCACGAAGAGGTGCCGCCCGTCAGGATCGAAGGTCATGCCGAGCAGCCCCTGCTCACCACCGGACCGGACCTCGTCACCGAGATCGAGAGTCGGGACCGGGTGCGTCACCCCGTCGCGGACGGCCAGCACCTTGCCGTCCTGGGTCCCGACGTAGAGCCAAGGATCACCGCGCCGCGTCGCGAGCGCGACCGCGTCGGGCACCTCGGCGACAAGCGTCAGCGCGACGCTTGCCGCCGCCAGGTCCGCGCCCGATGTCGTGCTGGTGGGCGAAGCACTCGTCGTCGGCACGCCCGTGTCAGCCGGTCCCGTCGCGC
Organism: Acidimicrobiia bacterium; assembly: GCA_035763745.1. Taxonomy (GTDB): domain Bacteria; phylum Actinomycetota; class Acidimicrobiia; order IMCC26256; family PALSA-555; genus DASUAO01. The sequence goes on along the minus strand of DASUAO010000034.1, from coordinate 2,708 downwards.
CGGTGGGTCCAGTTCCCGAGCCGTCACTCGACGAGCAGGCTCCGGCGAGGGCGACGGCGACGGCGACGAACACGGCCCGACGCCCGGCGCGGCACCGCACGGGGATCCGGTACGGGCACATCGCCCGCACGCTATCGACCCCCGATCCGCTCCCGGCGTCGGCACACCCATCGCGGTGTGCGAGCATCAGGGGGTGAAGTACCTCGTGCTCGTCCCCGACGGCTGTGCCGACGAACCGCTGGCTGCGCTCGACGGCCGCACACCGCTCGAAGCCGCGTCGATGCCGCACCTCGAACGCCTCGCCGCCCACGGCGAGGTCGGCCGGGCGGCGGTGATCCCCGACGGACTCCCCCCGGGGAGCGACGTCGGCAACCTCTCGATCCTCGGGTTCGATCCCGCCGAGTACCACACGGGTCGCGCCCCCATCGAGGCCGCCGCGATGGGGGTGGACCTCGCGCCGGGAGAGGTCGCCTACCGAGCGAACCTCGTGACGATCGGTGACGACGGCACGATGGTCGACTTCGCCGGGGGCCATCCCTCCGACGCGCAGAGCCATCCGATCATCACCGCGCTCGACGACGCGCTCGGCGCGGGCCGCGACGGCATCCGATTCCACGCCGGCGTCGAGTACCGCCACCTGTGCGTCGTCCCCAGCGACCTCGCCGACGCCGAGTGCGTGCCGCCGCACGACCTCACCGGCCAGGCGGCCGCATGGCCGACCGGGCCGTCGGCGCGACGACTGCGCGCGCTCATGGAGGCATCGGAGCCGATCGTTCGGGAGGTCGCCGCGTCGGTCGACAGCATCGCCACCCAGGTGTGGCTCTGGGGCCAGGGCACCCGACCGTCACTCCCCCGGTTCGTCGACCGGTACGCGACGACGGGGCGACTCAGCTCGGCAGTCGACCTCGTCCGCGGTCTCGGCGTGCTCCTCGACCTCGAGGTCGTCGACGTCCCGGGAGCGACCGCCGGGTTCGACAACGACTACGTCGCCCAACGCGACGCGTGCCTTGCGTCGTTGGTCGATCGCGACCTCTTCGTGCTCCACGTCGAAGCGACCGACGAGGCGGGACACCAGGGCGACGTCGACGAGAAGGTCGCGTCGCTCGATCGGTGGGACGCGGAGATCATCGGCCCGATCGTCGAGTCACTGGGCGACGAGCCCTACCGGGTGCTGCTCCTCCCCGACCACGCGACACCCTGCGCGCTGCGGACGCACACGTCGGACCCGGTCCCCTACCTGCTGTTCGACTCCACGTCACCGGGCCCGGGCGGCACCTACAGCGAGCGCGGTGTCGCGTCGAGTGCGTCCGTCGCGGGACATTCGCTCATGGCCCGTCTCCTCGCCTGACGCCCCATCCGGCCACGTCGTCGCCCGATGGTTGCCCGCGGCGGCGGCGGCCTCTATGCTGGCGGTGTTCCGCCGCGTCGGTGCGGCGACTCCCCGGCCCCCCGCCTGGGAACCACGATGTTCGATGTCTCGTTCGTCGTGCGCACCGGAGCGCGTCCCGCTCGGCAGCACCCACCGCGATCTGCGGTGAGCGACAGCCGTTGGCAACCCGGTGCTTCCCCCCGGGTCCACCCGGACCCGACTTCCGGATGCACCGCTCCCTCACCGAGGAGCATCACGAACCGATGAGCGCCACCGAGATCGACCGTTCCGCCCTCCACGGCAAGGATCGCGAGCAGCTGCATGCGATCGCCGGCGCGATCGGCGTGAAGGCCCCGACCCGCATGCGCAAGGCCGAGCTGATCGAGGCCATCCTGCACGCCGCCGACAACGGCGGAGGGAAGCCCGACGCGGCGACGACGGACGACGGCAACGGGTCGAAGCGCACCACGGTCCGCTCGGCCAAGGCATCCGAGCTGGAGGCCGCGTCGATCGAGGCGCTGGCAGCAGAGGAGGAGGCGCTCGCCGCCGCCGACGGCGCCGAGCCGGAGGTCGCACCACGACCGCGCCGCGCATCGGGCGCCGGATCGGGCTCCGGCTCGACCGAGGCCGGCGGCAAGGGGAGTGGCACCGAGTCGCGCCCGCGCCCCAAGGTCGAGATCGACCCGGAGGACGAGCGTGCCTCCTACGGCGACGGCAACCAGACCCGCTCGTCGAACCGGCGTCGTCGCCGGCGCGGCCGCGGTGGTCAGTCCGACGGCGGCAACGAGCGCCAGCAGGGCGGCGGCAACGAGCGCCAGCAGGGCGGGAACGCCGATCGGGAGCCGGCCGGCGACCCGGTCGAGGTCCGCGGACTGCTCGAGTTCAAGGACGAGGGCTACGGGTTCCTCCGCACCAAGGGATACCTCCCCAGCGCCGGCGACGTCTACGTCTCGGCATCGCAGGTCCGTCGCTTCAACCTGCGTCGCGGCGACGCGATCGAAGGGTTCTGCCGGCCCCAGGCGAGCAACGAGAAGTACCCGGCGCTCCTGCGTGTCGACACGATCAACGGGATGTCGCCCGAGGAGGCGAAGAAGCGCCCGCGCTTCGAGGACCTCACGGCGCTCTTCCCCGACGAGCCGCTCCGGCTCGAGCTCGAGGAGAACCCCGCCGAGGCGACGGGTCGGATCATCGACCTCATCTCGCCGATCGGGAAGGGGCAGCGCGGGCTGGTCGTGTCCCCGCCGAAGGCCGGCAAGACCACGATCCTCAAGCAGATCGTCTTCTCGGTCGAGCGCAACAACCCCGAGGTGCACCTCATGGTCCTGCTCGTCGACGAGCG
>DASUAO010000033.1:0-43315 GCA_035763745.1 Acidimicrobiia bacterium | reverse complement strand
CTCGATCACGCCGCGAGCACGCCGATGCGGCCCGAGGCGGTCGCCGCGATGCTCCCGTACCTGACCGACGCGTTCGCGAACCCCTCGGGCGGTCACGCCGCGGCGCGGGCGTCGAAGACGGCCCTCGAAGAGGCGCGTGAGACCGTCGCGCGGGGCCTGGGAGCCGCACCCGGCGAGGTGGTCTTCACCGGCGGTGGCACCGAGGCCGACAACCTCGCGGTCGAGGGCGCCGCCCGGGCGACCCGGAGCCGCGGCGGCGGCCGCGGTGTCGTGACGTGCGCGTTCGAGCACAAGGCAGTGCTCGCGGCCTGCGACCGGCTGGCCGGCGAGGGGTTCCGCATCACGACGGTCCCCGCGACCCGAGCCGGGCTCGTCGACCTCGACGCGCTCGCCGACGCGGTCGATGCCGACACCGTGGTCGTGTCGCTCATGGCGGTGAACAACGAGGTCGGGACCCTGCAGCCGCTCGCCGACGCCGCGGCGATCATCGGTGCTCGCGCCCCCGACGCGGTCCTGCACACCGACGCGGTGCAGGCCGTCCCCTGGGTCGACGTCGCCGAGGTCACCGCACCGGCCGCGCTCGTGTCGATCTCTGCCCACAAGTTCGGTGGCCCCAAGGGCACCGGTGCGCTCGTCGTCCGAGAGGGCGTCGAGCTCCAGCCGCTGCTCGAGGGCGGAGGCCAGGAGCGGGGTCTGCGTGCCGGCACGGTCAACGTCGCGGGAGCCGTCGCGATGGCCGCTGCGCTCCGGGTGACGATCGAGCAGCGCGACGCCGAGGTCGCACGGATCGCGCGGCTGCGCGACCGGTTGCTCGGCGGCCTCGAGGCGGCGATCCCCGGCCTCGCCGTCAACGGCGACCCGGCCCACAAGGTCGCGGGGAACCTGCACGTCCGGATCCCCGGGGTGGAGGCCGACACCCTGCTGGTCGCCCTGGACCGGGCCGGTGTGTGCGCGGCGGCCGGCTCGTCGTGCTCCTCGGGTGCGACCGAGCCGTCGTACGTGCTGGCCGCGATGGGGATGGATCGTGACGACGCGATCTCCTCGATCCGGCTGAGCCTCGGGTTCGCGTCGACCGACGCCGACGTGGACGGGGCGCTCGCCGTCATCCCCGACGTCGTGCGCAGCCTGCGCGCCCGCTCGGCAGCATGACCGCGCCCGTGCTCGTCGCGATGAGCGGCGGCGTCGACTCGTCGGTCGCCGCCGCACTCCTCGTGGAGGCCGGACACGACGTCACCGGGGTGACGTTGCGACTCTGGGGCGGCGACACGGACTCCGGGTGTTGCAGCGTGGCCGACGTCGAGGATGCCCGCCGCGTCGCGTCCCAGCTCGGGATCCCGCACTACGTGTTCAACCTCGCCGACCGGTTCGACGATGCGGTCGTCGCGCCCTACGTCGCCGCGCACGCCGCCGGGCAGACCCCGAACCCGTGCGTCGAGTGCAACCGCGCGATCAAGTTCGGTGCGTTGCTCGAGCGGGCCGAACAGCTGGGGTTCACGACGATCGCGACCGGTCACCATGCTCGGGTCCGGGGCGATGCCGACGCCGGCTGGGAGCTCTGGCGAGGCGCCGACGACGCGAAGGACCAGTCGTACGTCCTCTACATGCTCGGCCAGCAGGAGCTCGCGCGGACGCGGTTCCCCGTCGGCGAGATGACGAAGGCGGAGGTGCGGGCGCACGCCGCGCGTCTCGGGCTCCGGACCGCCGAGAAGCCGGAGAGCATGGACGTCTGCTTCGTGCGTCGTGAAGACCGGCTCGCGTTCGTGGACGCGCGTGCCGGCGCACGACCCGGCAACGTGGTGGGCACCGACGGCCGGGTGCTCGCCCGCCACGGAGGTGTGTCCCACTTCACCGTCGGCCAGCGACGCGGTCTGGGGGTCGCGGCCGGCGCGCCGCGCTACGTCGTCGACGTCGCCCCCGCCACCGCGACCGTCACGATCGGCTCACGTGACGAGCTGCTGCGTTCGCACATCCCCGTCCGGGACGTCACGTGGGTACGCGACGCGAGCACGGACGGGCGGCTGCTCGGCGTGCAGACTCGCGCGCACGGTGTCCCGGTGCCCGGGCGGGTCGAGGGCACCACTGTCGCGCTGGCGGTACCGGTGCCTCGGGTCGCGCCCGGCCAGGTCGTGGCGTTCTACGACGGCTCGAGGCTGCTGGGCGGCGGCATCGCCACCTGAGAGCCCGGGCATTCGGACATGCGTCCCTCACCCCGCAATATGCGGGTGAGGGACGCATCATGATCGGGGGGTGGCGGCGCCGGCGGTCGCGGGGACGACGGGGACGCGGCGCCGGGCGGCCTCGTCGAGCAACGGTGCGGGCGCGGCGATGGCGACGAGGAGACGCCCCGGGCGGAATGTCTCGCCGCTGCGTCGCCGGCCGCGGACGCGGACGATGTCGACCGTGCCGTCGGTCGTGAGGGCGACCGTCCCGGCCGTGGCGCCGAGCCGGAGGTCGACGGTCCCGTCCGGCACCGGCGCGGTCCCGTCGACGCCCTGCAGGGATCGGATCGTGCTGCGGACGAACAGCACCGGGTCGGCGAGCGTCATCGGGTCGAGCACCACGACCCCGGCGGGCACGAGGATGAGCCAGCGGGTCGAGAGCGTGTGCAGCGATCGCAGGGCGAGCCACGATGCGGGGAGCCCGACGAGGAGCGCGACCGAGCCTCCGACGACCGATCCGCCGGCGAGCAGCACCGGGCCGGCGACGACGCCTGCGACCGCGAGCGCCCGGGCGAGGGGGATCGGTCCGAGGTAGAGCCCCGGCGGGCTCCGCAGTGGCTGGCGGATCTCGTCGCCGTACGCGATCCCGGCCGCGGCCGTGCGGGCGAACGCGGGCATCGCGACGAGCACCGCCACGACGACCGTGACGACGAGGGCTCCGATCGCGGCCGCGGCGGGGATGTCCCCGGCCGCGACGGCCACCACGGCAGCCGCGGCGAAGGCCGGGGCGATGGTGCGGATCGCGGTGAGTCCCGTGGGACGCGGAGCGAGGAGTGCCACGATCCCGACGCCCCACGCGGCCCACGCGAGCGCGAGTGCGACGGTTCGGGGGCCGGTGTCCCAGTCGGCGCTGACGTCGCCGATCGCGGCCGCGCACGCGAGCGGGAGCGCAAGCCACGACGCGCGGGTGAGCCAGAGGTGCACGGGTCCAGTCTCGCGGACCGCCGCGTAGACTTCGCAACCACATGAGCGACTTCGACGGCCCCCCGGAGACCGGCTGGACCGGTTGGCAGCGGGTCGTCGTGATCGTGATCAGCGTGGTCATCGGCATTGCGGCACTCCTGCTGGTGATCTTCGTGTTCACGAACGACGACGAGACGGAACCGGAGCCGTCGACGTCCACCTCGACCGTCGCGACGACCGCCGAGGTGCCGTCGACGAGCCCGTCCACTGCGGCGTCGACGAGCACGAGCGACTCGACGACGACCACGACGGCCGTCGTGCCGACGTCGACGACGGGCGCGTGAGCGTCCGCCCGGCGGAGCGCGCGCTCGAGCTCCGTGCGCTGATCGACCACCACAACGAGCGGTACTTCGCGCTCGACGACCCCGAGATCTCCGACGCCGAGTACGACGAGCTCATGCGCGAGCTGCGCGCGATCGAGGAGGCGCATCCCGACCTCGTGACGCCGGACTCGCCGACCCAGGGGCCGGGGCGCGCGCCGACGACCACGTTCGCCGAGGTCGCCCACGTTGCCAGGATGCTGTCGCTCGACAACGCGTTCGACCGTGACGAGCTGCGCGCCTGGTACGAGCGGATCGAGAGGCTCGTACCGCCGCCGATCGAGTTCGTCGGCGAGCCCAAGCTCGACGGTCTGGCGATCTCGCTGCTCTACGAGGACGGTCGGCTGGTGCGGGCGGCGACCCGGGGCGACGGGGTCACCGGCGAGGACGTCACCTCGAACGTCGCGACCATCGGCGCGATCCCTCGCCGGCTCTCCGGCTCGGGGGTTCCGTCGCGGCTCGAGGTGCGCGGCGAGATCTTCATGCCGTTGTCGTCGTTCGAGGAGCTGAACCGCCGTCAGGGAGAAGCCGAGGAGCGGCTCTTCGCGAACCCGCGCAACGCCGCGGCCGGGAGCCTGCGCCAGAAGGACCCCCGCGTGACCGCGTCCCGCGACCTCGACTTCTTCGCCTACCAGCTGGGCGTCCAGGACGGTGGACCGCGCCTGCGGTCGCACCACGAGACGCTCGAGTGGCTGGGCGCACTCGGGCTCCCGGTGAACCCGAAGATCGAGCGTCTGGCGGACTTCGAGGCGATCGCCGGGTTCTGCGCGCGAGCGGAGGAGATGCGCCACTCACTCGGCTACGAGGTTGACGGGGCGGTGATCAAGGTCGACGACCTGGCGCAGCGCGAGGAGATGGGGACGACCAGCCGCGCGCCCCGGTGGGCGATCGCGTTCAAGTTCCCACCCGAGGAGAAGACCACCCGCCTGCTCGGGATCATGGTGAGCATCGGGCGCACCGGGCGGGCGACGCCGTTCGCGCAGCTCGAGCCGGTCTTCGTGGGCGGGTCGACGGTCGGGCTCGCGACCCTGCACAACGAGGACGAGGTCGCCCGCAAGGACGTGCGCCCCGGCGACACGGTCACCGTCCGCAAGGCCGGTGACGTGATCCCCGAGGTCGTAGGCCCGGTGATGGCGAAGCGCAAGAAGGGCGCCCGGCGCTGGAAGTTCCCCACGGACTGCCCTGCGTGCGGTGAGCCGCTGGTCCGACTCGAGCACGAGTCCGACCACCACTGCGTGAACGTCGAGTGCCCCGAGCAGCGGGTGCAGCGGATCGTCTACTTCGCGGGCCGCGTCGCGATGGACATCGAGGGCCTGGGCGAGGAGCGGGTGCGCCAGCTCGTCGACGCCGGCCTCGTCAACGACGTCGGCGACATCTACTCGCTCACGGTCGACGCGTTGGTGCCGCTCGAGCGGATGGCGGCGAAGTCCGCAGAGAACCTCGTCGCCGGCATCGAGGCGTCGAAGGTGCGGGGGCTCGCGAAGGTGCTGGTCGGCCTGGGGGTGCGCCACCTCGGTCCGACCGCGGCCCAGGCGGTCGCACGGGCGCTCGGCTCGATGGCGGCCGTCGAGGCGGCGACCGTGGAGGAGCTCACCGCGATCGACGGTGTCGGTCCGGTGATCGCGGAGAGCGTGCAGCGCTTCTTCGCGGTGAAGCGGAACCGGCAGGTGCTGGAGAAGCTCGCCCGGGCGGGGGTCGACCTCACTGCGCCGATGACCGAGGTCCTGGAGGGGGAGCCGACGTTCGCGTCACTCACGTTCGTCCTCACGGGCGGCCTCGAGGGGTGGTCGCGCGACGAGGCGCAGGCCGCGATCGAGGCGCGGGGCGGCAAGGTCGTGTCGACCGTGTCGAAGAAGACGAGCTACGTGGTCGTGGGGGCGAGTCCCGGCTCGAAGCTCGCCAAGGCCGAGACGCTCGGCGTCCCCATCGTGGACGAGGCCGCGTTCGCCGACCTGCTCGAGCACGGTCCGCCCGCCGCCGTGGACTGACGGCTCCTCGGTCGTGCGTCTCTCACCCCGCCATAGGCGGGTGAGAGACGCATCAAGAGCGGTCAGGCGCCGGCGCGGAAGGACCAGGAGTAGGAGCCGGGCTGGGCCGGGCGGGGCTTGCCCTGCTTCCAGTAGCGGATCGTCACCGCGTGCGAACCCGGCGTGAAGGCGGTGATGTCCCGGTCGTCACCGGGCCGGAAGCTCACCTGGGCCAGCGGCACGACCCGGTCGGTCTGGTCCTCGGGCACCTCGGCGCCGTCGATGACGAGCACCCCGGTGAGGTCGTCGCGCAGGTCGACGACGATCGTGTCCTGGAGCCGGGCGAGCGATCCGGGCTCGGGGGACACCGACTCGACCGTGCTCGGCAGGACGATCCCGGTCTCGGACGTGTCGGACGCGTCGAGCAGCACGATCCCGAGGTTCACCAGCGCCAGCGCGATCACCGCCACGATCGCGACGCGCCCCGGGTGACGGAAGAGCGGGGCCCGGGACTCGCCCGCCGGCGGCGTCGGCTGCTGCGGCGTCGAGTCCGGCGGCGGGGGGGACGAGGCCGGCGGCGGGGGGGACGAGGCCATGGCGCGAGGGTATCGACGGGTCCGGGGTCGAGGGACATCGCATGCCACGGAATCGGGTCCGGCGGACCGTAGCCTGGTCGGCAACATGGCCCACTCCACCCTCATCGACCTCGTCGGGCGCGTCCTCGCCGGCCGGTACCGGCTGCTCGCGCCCATCGGCTCCGGGTCGAGCGGCCGGGTCTACCTGGCCGACGACGTCCGCCTGCGTCGGCGGGTCGCGGTGAAGGTCCTCCACGGCGGGCTCGCCGACGACGCCGGCTTCCTGCGGCGATTCCGCGCCGAGGCGCAGATGGCGGCGTCCCTGCACCACCCGCACGTGATGGCCGTCTACGACTGGGGCGAGGACGACGGCGTCCCGTTCATGGTCCTCGAGCTCCTCAAGGGCGGCTCGCTGCGGAGCCTGCTCGACGAGGGCCCGCGCCTCAGCCCGGCCCAGGCCGCCCACGTCGGGCGCCAGGTCGCGGCCGCGCTGGCCTACGCGCACGCGCGCGGGCTCGTGCACCGCGACGTGAAGCCGGCGAACCTGCTCTTCGACGAGCACGGGATCGTGCGCGTCGGCGACTTCGGGCTCGCACGCGCGCTCGCGGAGGCGTCGTGGACCGAGCCGGCCGGGACGGTCGTCGGCACCGCGCGCTACTCGGCACCCGAGCAGGCCGGCGGCGGGCCACTCGACGCGCGCGCCGACCTCTACTCACTCGCGGTCGTGCTGGTCGAGGCGTGCACGGGGGAGGTGCCCGTCGTCGGAGAGACCGCGATCGGCACCCTCGCGGCGCGCAGTCGCCGCGGGATCACGGCGCCGGAGGTGCTCGGACCGCTCCAGCCGGTGGTCGCCCGCGCCGGCCAGCCTGATCCGGAGGACCGCTACCCCGATGCCGCGGCGATGGGCGCCGACCTGACGGCCGCGGCCCGGACCCTCCCCGCGCCTGGAGCGCTGCCACTCGCCGGCTTCACCGCGGCCGGCGACGACGTCGAGCCCACGCGTCAGCCGATGTCCGCGCGCGACCTCGCCACCCGCGTCTTCGACCAGGACGCGTCGACCCGGCCCGTCCCCGTCGAGGACGAGGTCCCCCTGGTCGTCGCGCCGCCACGCGCGCGGTTCCGGCGGAGCATGGTGCCGGTGTTCGTCGCAGTGGCGGTCGTCGCCGCGCTCGTCGCCGGCGTCGCGGCGGCCGTCGCGGCCGGTGGCGTGGGGGGCGCCACGATCGCGGCGCCGAGCCTGGTCGGCCTCGACGAAGAGGTGGCCGCCGCACGCGCGACCGACGCCGGCGTGCTGATGCAGGTCGTCGAGCGCGTCACCTCCGACGACCCGGCGGGGCTGGTGATCGAGCAGCGGCCCGGACCGGGCGCGTTCCTCGCCGAGGGCGACGACCTCGACGTCGTCGTGTCGCGGGGTCCGCCCCCGGTCGACGTGCCGGTGATCGCGGGCCTGCCGCTCGCCGAGGCCCAGGCCCAGCTCGAGGCCGTGGGCTTCGTGGTGAACGTCGTACGCCAGCACGACGAGAACGTCGCCGTCGACATCGCGCTCGGGACCGATCCGCCGAGCCCGGGTCAGGCCCCGCGTGAGTCGGTGATCTCGTTGATCGTGAGCGATGGCCCTGCGCCCGTCGAGGTGCCCGCCGTCGCCGGCCAGGGCTACGACACGGCCGCCGCGAACCTGGCCGAGAAGCGGTTCGCGCCCGTGCGGAGAGACGAGTTCAGCGACGACGTGGAGGTGGGGATCGTCATCGGCACCGATCCCGCCGCGGGGACGCTCGCGCCCCGCGACTCCGAGGTCGTGGTGCGGGTGAGCAAGGGCCCCGAGCTCATCGCGGTGCCGCCGCTCGTGGGCCTCACCGTCGAGGCGGCGAGCCAGGCGCTGGCCGACGCCGGGTTGAGCGCCGACGTGCAGAACTTCGCCCCGGGCAAGAAGGTGCGGGCCCAGGACCCGTCGCCGGGCACCAAGGTCAAGCGGGGCGCGAAGGTGACGCTCTTCCTCTAGCCGGGCGCACTCGGTCGCGGGCGTTTCGGCCCACTTCCGGGAGGCCGCGTAGCATCGGCGCCGTTCGACCACCTCGTCTTGTTCGGAAGGAACCATCATGGGCACCCTCGACGGCCGCGTCGCCATCATCACCGGCGCGGGACGCGGCATCGGCCGCGAGCACGCGCACTACTTCGCCTCCCAGGGCGCCAAGGTCGTGGTCAACGACCTCGGCGGCGACATCCACGGTGAGGGCGACGACAAGGCGCCGGCCCAGCAGGTCGTCGACGAGATCAAGGACATGGGGGGCGAGGCCGTCGCGAACACCGACAGCGTCGCCGACTTCGAGGGCGCGAAGCGCCTCGTCGACCTGGCCATCGAGACGTTCGGGGACCTGCACATCCTCGTGAACAACGCCGGCATCCTCCGCGACGGGATGCTCGTGAACATGCAGGAGGCCGACTGGGACCTCGTGATCTCGGTCCACCTGAAGGGCCACTTCTGCCCGACCCGCCACGCCGCCGGCTACTGGCGGGCGCAGGCGAAGGCCGACAAGTTGCAGGACCGATCGATCATCCACACGTCGTCGACCTCGGGCGTGCTCGGGAACGTCGGCCAGACGAACTACGGCGCGGCCAAGGGCGGCATCGCCACGTTCTCGGCCATCTGTGCGATGGAGCTCGGCAACTACGGCGTGCGCTCGAACGCGATCACGCCCATGGCCCGGACGCGTCTCACCGAGACGACGCCGGGGCTCGGCGACCTCGTGAAGGCACCCGAGGACCCGTCGCAGTTCGACATGTGGGCGCCGGAGAACATCTCGCCGATGATCGCCTACCTCGGCGCCGAGGCCTGCCCGTTCACCGGGGAGACCTTCTTCGTGCAGGGCGACATCGTGGCCCGCTACCAGACCTATTCGATCGCCGAGAAGATCACCAACGACGGCGAGCGCTGGACGGTCGAGCGGCTCCTCGAGGAGGGGCCGAAGCTCGCGCCCGCCGGTGAGCGTCGTGGCGGTCCCGGAGAGCTGGCCCGCATCAACGACTGAGCCGCGCGTGCCGGTGCGCCGCCGGGTACCGTGACCCGAGTCCGGCCGTGGCGGCCGGGCAGGGGGAGGCGCGCCATGGGTCCGTTCGGTTCCGATCTCGACATCGGGGGTCTCGGCGGTCTCGGCGGTCTCGGCGGTGGCCGGGACGGACTGGGCATCGTCGCGGTGGTGCTCGCCGTCGCGGTGATCCTGATCCTCGTCGCCGGCCGCAAGGACGACGACCGCAGCGGCACCCGAACCCAGGCGCGCTACGTGGGGGCGCTGTCGCTCATCGCCGTGTTCGCGGTGTTGCTCGCCTTCTTCGGGGTCGTGCACTCGTTGACCAACCTCTGGGTCGACAAGCTCCCGCGCCGTGGTGGCGGCGGGATCCCGCCGGCCCTGCGCGACCTCGTCGACCAGATCCCGGGCCTCGCCGACGGTGGCGGCTCGCGGGGTGGTGGCGGCTCCGACAACGCCGACTACCGCATGGCGGTCCGCAGCGGCCTGCTCGGGCTCGCCGCGCTCGGCGTGCTCGTCTTCCACCTCCGTCGTGCACGCGCGCTCGCCCCCGTCGGCAAGCTCGCGGCCGACGCGACAGGCAAGGTCGCGCGCGCCGCGCTCTACGGGGCATGCTTCATCGCGGCGATCCTGTTCGTCGTCGCGTCGGTCAAGACCGTGTACTCGATCTTCCAGGTGGTGGAGCCGGGGACCTTCGGCAAGGGCGACGTCGACGTCGCCCGCCAACGCGGCTTCTCCGACCTGGTGTCGTTCGCGTTCCTGACCGCCGGTGCCGCGTTCGTGTTCCTCCGCTCGTGGTACTGGCTCCCGGAGCACGCACCGAAGCGATAGCGCGCACACCCGCACCGGCAGCTCGCGCGCACACAGCGGGGGGAGCGCAGAAGGGGCTTCGGTAGGCTCGCTGCTTGGCCGAGCGCGAGCACCCCGTCGTCGTCGATCTCGCGGGCGAGGAGCCCGTCGTCGCGTGGCCGCTGCTGCTCCGCGACCGTCTCGCCCGTCGCGTTCCGCCGCTGCGGCGAACCCCGCGGGTGTTGCTGGTCACGGTCCTGGTCGGGCTCTTCGCGACGGGCTTCAGCATCACGATCCTCGCCGTCTCCCTCGGCGACGTCGCACGTGACCTCGGCTCGAGCCGGGCGCTCCTGACCTGGACGGTCACCGGACCCTTCCTCGTCATGGCGCTCGCCATGCCGCTGCTCGGGAACCTCGGCGACGTGATCGGGCACCGGCGGGTGTTCCTCGCGGGGCTCACCGTGTTCGCGGTGGCGACCGCGCTCACTGCGGTCGCGTGGAGCGGACTCTCACTCGTGCTGCTGCGCCTGGTCGCGGCGGGCGGAGGCGCGGCGATCGGCCCGGCGTCGATGGCGTTGATCATGCGGGCGTTCCCGACCGACGAGCGGGTCAAGGCGATGGGGTGGTGGTCGCTCGTGGGCGCCGGTGGGCCGGTGGTGGGACTTGTCGTGGGCGGACCCGTCGTCGACGCGATCGGCTGGCGGGGGATCTTCGCGGTCCAGGCGCCGTTGGCGGCGATCGCGGCGATCGGCGCGATGCGCGTGCTGCGGGAGACCCCCAGGGGTGCGCGTGTCCCGATCGACTGGCCCGGCGTCGCCTCGCTCGGGACCGCCGCGACCGCGCTCTTGCTCGGCCTCAACCTCGCCGGGTCGTCGGGATGGGGGAGCCCCCTGGTGATCGCGCTCCTCGCAGCAGCGCCCGTCGCCCTCGTCGTCTTCGTCAGGATCGAGCGGGCCACGCCCCACCCGTTGATGCCGTTGGAGCTCTTCGCGTCCCGTGACTTCTCGGCGGCGCTCGTCGCCCGCACCGCGGTGAACTTCGCCTACATGGGGGGCTTCATCATCACCCCGTTCCTCGTCCGCCAGGAGTTCGGGTTCTCGGTCGCGGCCGCGTCGCTCGCGATGGTGCTGCGGCCGCTCAGCAACAGCACGGCGTCGCCGCTCTCGGGCTACGCCGCCCTGCGCTTCGGCGAGCGCCGGGTCGCCACCTTCGGCACCAGCCTGCTCGTGCTGTCGATGGCGAGCTTCGTTGCGGCGACGGCCTGGGAGGCACTCGCGCTGGTCTTCGTCGGCTTGTTCGTTTCGGGCGTCGCCGCGGGGGCCGCGATGCCGTCCCTGATCACCGTCGCCTCGAACTCGGTCGCCGACGAGCGACTCGGCGTCGCGAGTGCCGCGCAGCAGATGTGCGACGCGATCGGTGCCGTCATGGGGATCCAGGTGCTCGCGACCGTGCAGGAGGGAGCCGCCGGCTCGCTCGGATTCGGACGCGCGTACGTGGTCGGCGCCGTCGTGGCGGTGATCGCCGTGCTCGCGGCGCGCCTGGTGTCGACGTCGCGCGCTACTCGGTGATGCCCTGGATCGCCTCCGCGAGCGCGGTGTTCGCCCCGGGGCCGCCACCCGCCGCCTGGCTCGCCATCAGCTTGGCCATGTCGCCCTGGATGCGGACCTTCCCGGTCATGAAGGCCTGCATGCCTGCCTGCGGCTCACCCGAGATGAACACCTCGCGTGCCGTCTCGTAGTCGGTCGTGAGACCGAGGTCCGCGTTCTCGGCGTGACCGATGCCCCAGTGCCCCATGCCGCTCTGGCTGCCCATGTGCATGTGGCGCTCGGCCCCGAACGGCGTGTCGGTGACCGTGACGTTGACCGTGATGTCGGGGGCTCCCGGGGCGTCCGCACCGTGGTCCTCGATCAGCTTCTCGACGATGGCGAACCACTCGTCGGACAGGAACGGGTGCTTCGCCATGCTGCCTCCCACGCTCGGTGTCCGGGGATCTCGGTGTCGGGCGTCCGCGTGCGACGTGCCCGACTTCGACGCGGGATCGTAGCCGGAGCACGCGGCGTGGATTCCTTGGTCGGGGAATGGGGGCGTCCCCCGTAGACTCGACGGCGTGTCGGACCGGATCTCGCGCGCGGACGTCGAGCACGTTGCGGCCCTCGCGCGGCTCACCCTCGACGACGACGAGCTGGATCGCCTCGCCGGGGAGCTCGGCGTGATCCTCGACCACGCCGAGGACGTCGCGGCGCTCGACCTCACCGATGTCGCGCCGACCGCGCACCCGCTGCCGCTCGTGAACGTGCTGCGGGCCGACGAGGTCCGTCCCACGCTCGACCGCGACGAGGTCCTCGAGGCCGCACCCGCCGCGGAGGATGGCCGGTTCCGCGTGCCGCGGATCCTCGACGCCCCGTGACCGCGCCCGGGGGGGACGCGGCGATCGACGTCGCCCGGGCGGTGCGCTCGGGCGAGCAGAAGGCGCGCGACGTCGTCGACGAACGGCTGGACCTGGTCGCGACGCGCGATCCCGAGCTGCACGCGCTGCTGCTGGTCCTCGGCGACCAGGCACGGACGGCGGCCGACGAGATCGACGCGCGCGTCGCGGCGGGCGAGGACCCCGGCCCCCTCGCGGGTGTGCCGGTCGTGCTCAAGGACAATCTGTGTGTGCGAGGCGTCCCGACGTCGGCCGGATCGAAGATCCTCGACGGGTGGCGCCCGCCCTACACGGCCACCGTCGTCGACCGGATCGTGGAGGCGGGCGGGATCGTCCTCGCCAAGGCCAACCTCGACGAGTTCGCGATGGGCTCGTCCACCGAGAACTCCGCGTTCGGACCCACGCGCAACCCCCACGATCCGACCCGGGTGGCCGGTGGGTCGAGCGGCGGGTCCGCGGCGTCGGTCGCCGCCGGCTTCGCACCGCTCGCGCTCGGCTCCGACACCGGGGGATCGATCCGCCAGCCCGCGTCGCTCTGCGGCGTCGTCGGGGTCAAGCCGACCTACGGTGCGGTCTCCCGCTACGGACTCATCGCGTTCGCGAGCAGCCTCGACCAGATCGGCCCGTTCGCCACCACCGTCGCCGACGCGGCCCTGCTCCTCGATGTCGTGGGCGGTCATGATCCGCTCGACTCGACGAGCATCGCGTCCGGCGTCGAGCGGGTGACCCCGCGCCTCGACCAAGGCGTGGCCGGGTTGCGCATCGGGGTGGTGCAGGAGCTCACCGACGTCGACGGCGTCCAGCCCGAGGTGCGCGCCGCGGTCGCCGCCGCGGTCGACGTCCTCACGGCCGCCGGCGCGGTCGTCGAGACGGTGTCGGTGCCGAGCACCGTGTACGGGCTCTCGGCCTACTACCTGATCGCGCCGGCCGAGGCGTCGTCGAACCTCGCCCGCTACGACGGTGTGCGGTACGGGCTGCGCGTCGACGGCGAGGACGTGGCCGAGATGAACGGGCGTACGCGTGCCGCCGGATTCGGACCCGAGGTGAAGCGACGCATCATGCTCGGCACCTATGCGCTCTCGGCCGGCTACTACGACGCCTACTACGGGCAGGCGCAGCGCGTCCGCACGTTGATCATCGAGGACTTCCGGGCAGCGTACGAGCGATTCGACGCATTGCTGTCGCCGACGTCACCGACGACCGCGTTCGAGATCGGCGCGAAGGTGTCGGACCCGCTCTCCATGTACCTGTCCGACATCTGCACGATCCCCACGAACCTCGCCGGACACGCCGCGATCAGCGTGCCGTTCGGCGTGGATGATGCGGGGCTCCCCATCGGCGTGCAGGTCCTTGCCGACGCGCTCGGCGAGCCCACGATGTTCCGGGTCGCCCAGGTGCTCGAGGACGGCGCGCCCGCCGGCTCCGGCGGAGTGGCGCCATGACCGGCGCCGTGCGCTACGAGCCGGTCATCGGGCTGGAGGTTCACTGCGAGCTCGCGACCGCGACGAAGCTGTTCTGCGGATGCCCGAACGAGTTCGGGTCCGACCCGAACACCAACGTCTGCCCGATCTGCCTCGGCCTGCCCGGGTCCCTGCCCGTCCTGAACGAGCGCGTCGTCGAGTTCGCCCTGCGGTTCGCGCACGCGCTCCGGTTCGACGTCCCGGAGCAGTCGATCTTCGCGAGGAAGAACTACTTCTATCCCGACATGCCGAAGGACTACCAGGTCAGCCAGTACGAGGCCCCGATCCTCGTCGACGGCGTGCTCGACGTCGACGGCACGACCGTGCGCATCGAACGTGCCCACCTCGAGGAGGACACCGGCAAGACGCTCCACATGGGTGGCGGTGGCCGCATCCACGACGCCGAGTACTCGCTCGTCGACTACAACCGGGCCGGCGTCCCGCTGATGGAGATCGTGAGTCGACCCGACATCACCTCGGCGGAGCAGGCGAGGGGGTACGCGAGCGAGCTGCGCGCCGTCCTCTCCGCGCTCGGTGTGTCCGACGTGAAGATGGAGGAAGGGTCGATGCGGGTCGACGCGAACGTGTCGGTCCGCATCGTCGGCACGGAGGAGCTCGGCACCAAGGTCGAGGTCAAGAACATGAACTCGCTCCGGTCGTTGGGCCGCGCGATCGACCACGAGATCGAGCGCCAGGTCGCCATGTGCGAGGCCGGGGAACGGATCGTCCAGGAGACCCGGCACTGGGACGAGGACGAGGGCGTCACCCACGGGATGCGCAGCAAGGAGGGGTCGAGCGACTACCGCTACTTCCCCGAGCCCGATCTCGTTCCCGTGGCACCGACCGACGAGCAGCGCGCGGCCGCACGCGACTCGGTCCCCGAGCTCCCGGCCGCCCACCGGGACCGCCTCGTCGCCGAGTGGGGGATCAGCGAGGCCGACGCGCGGGTGCTGCTCGACGTGCCGGGGCTGCCTGGCTTCGCCGAGGCGGCGGTCGCCGTGCTCGGCGGCGGTACCGCGAAGGACGTCGTCAACTGGTGCACGGGCGATGTGCTCGCGCACCTCAACGAGACCGGCCTCTCACCCGAGGTGCTGCCGCTCGCGCCCGATGGGCTCGCGGAGCTGGTCGGCCTCGTCGCCGACGGGACGCTCTCGCGCAACCTCGCCAAGGACGTGCTCGGCGAGGCGCTGCGCGAGCCGAAGCGGCCCAAGCAGATCGTCGAGGAGCGTGGCCTCGCGCAGGAGAGCGACGAAGGCGCGCTCGCCGAAGTGATCGACGGCATCCTCGCCGCGAACCCCGACGTCGTCGCCGCGTACCGCGCCGGCGACGACAAGGAGCGCAAGAAGAAGCGGGGCTTCTTCATGGGTGAGGCGATGAAGGCGACCCGTGGCTCGGGTAACCCGAACACCCTGAGCAGACTCCTCGGCGAGCGGCTGGACGGCTGAGGCCCTACTCGGGCTGCACCCCGACCGAGAGGATGGGGCCGACGCCCGCCGCGAGCACGGTACAGGTCTTCCCGCCGTCGACGCTCCGGTAGGAGCTGCCGCCGTCGTCGGCGAACAGGCGCACGCCGTCGGGGGTCGCGAGGAGCACGGAAGGCAAGGGGGCAACGTCAGGACCCACCCCGCTACGGTGCGACCCGTGCGTGCGGCTCCCGATCCCGATCCGGCGGTCGCCCGGGTGCGTGCCGCCCTGGAGGCGCACGGGCTCGCCGACGGGGTCACGGTGCTCGCCGACACGACCCGTACCGCCACCGACGCGGCCTCGGCGCTGGGGTGCGCGGTCGCCCAGATCGTCAAGTCGCTCGTGTTCCGTGCGCCGGCGACCGACCGCGCCGTGCTCGTGCTGGCCAGCGGTGCGCACCGGGTCGATCCCGCGGTCGTCGGCGCGAAGGTCGGTGAGGACATCGAGCAGGCCGACGCCCGGTTCGTGCGCGAGCGGTGCGGCTTCGAGTTCGGTGGTGTCGCGCCGGTCGGGCACCTCACGCCGCCCGTGGCGTTCGTCGACGAGACGCTCTTCGATCACGACGTGATCTGGGCTGCAGGCGGGAGTCCGCATGCGGTGTTCTCGCTCACGCCCGCAGAGCTGGCTGCGATCACCGGCGCAACGGTTGGGCCGGTTCGCTGAGCCCCCCGGTACGCTGGGCGCCATGAGTGACATGAAGCCACGGAGCGGCGAGGTGACCGACGGCATGGAGCGCGCGCCCGCGCGCGCGATGCTGCGAGCGGTCGGCATGGGCGACGCCGACTGGGACAAGCCCCAGGTCGGAGTCGCGTCGAGCTGGAACGAGGTGACGCCCTGCAACATGCCCCTCGACCGGCTCGCCAAGCGCGCCAAGGACGGCGTGCGCGACGCAGGGGGCTTCCCGTTCGAGTTCGTCACCATCGCGGTGAGCGACGGCATCTCGATGGGCCACGAGGGGATGCGCGGTTCGCTCGTGTCCCGCGAGATCATCACGGACTCCGTCGAGTGCGTGATGCACAGCGAGCGATTCGACGCCGTGGTCACGTTCGCGGGCTGCGACAAGAGCCTCCCGGGGATGCTCATGGCGGCCGCGCGACTCAACCTCCCCTCGGTGTTCCTCTACGGCGGGTCGATCCTCCCCGGTCGGCACGGTGACGATGCCCTCGACATCGTGAGTGTCTTCGAGGCCGTCGGGGCCTGCGCCGCCGGCACGCTCACCGAGAACGAGCTGGGGGAGATCGAGCGCAAGGCGTGCCCGACCGAGGGTTCCTGCGCCGGGATGTTCACCGCGAACACCATGGCTGCGGTGGGTGAGGCGCTCGGCATGTCGCTCCCCGGGAGCGCTTCGGCCCCGGCCGTCGACAGTCGCCGCGACGACTTCGCCTTCGAGAGCGGCCGCGCGGTCGTGCGACTGCTCGAGCTCGGCATCCGGCCCCGCCAGATCCTCACCAAGGAGGCGTTCGAGAACGCCATCGCCGTCACGATGGCCCTCGGAGGTTCCACCAACGCGGTGCTGCACCTGCTGGCGATCGCGTTCGAGGCCGAGGTCGAGCTCGACCTCCACGACTTCAACCGCATCGGTGCCCGCGTGCCGCACGTCGCCGACATGAAGCCGCACGGCCGGTTCCACATGACCGATCTCGACCGGGTGGGGGGCGTGCCGGTGGTGCTGCGCATGCTCCTCGAGGCCGGGCTGCTGCACGGCGACGTGCTCACCGTCACCGGCAAGACCATGGCCGAGAACCTCGCCGACCTGGCGCCTCCCGAACCCGACGGCACGGTCGTGCACCCGTTGTCGGATCCCATCCACTCCCAGGGCGGGCTCGCCATCCTCACGGGGTCGCTGGCCCCCAACGGCAGCGTCGTCAAGGTCGCCGGGCTCGACGACCTCACCTTCGACGGCACCGCGCGCGTCTTCGACGGCGAGGAGCACGCGATGGAGGCCATCCTCGCCGGGAGGATCAACCCCGGTGACGTCGTCGTGATCCGCTACGAGGGCCCGAAGGGTGGACCGGGGATGAAGGAGATGCTCGCCGTCACGGGCGCCATGAAGGGAGCCGGTCGTGGCGCCGACTGCGCGCTCGTCACCGACGGCCGGTTCTCGGGCGGGACGCACGGCTTCTGTGTGGGCCACGTGGCCCCCGAGGCCGTCGACGGTGGCCCCATCGCCTTCGTCGCCGAGGGCGACCGGATCGTGATCGACGCGACCGAGCACACGATCGAGCTGATGGTCGACGCCGCGACGCTCGAGTCGCGTCGCGCCGACTGGAAGCCGATCGCGCCGCGCTACACGAGTGGGTTCCTGGCCAAGTACGCCAAGCTCGCCCAGGGCGCCGACCGCGGCGCGATCACCAACTTCTGATCCGCGACCCGATCCCGATCCCCGAGCCGCGCGCGCCGTGCCCGAGATCCTCGAGGCGGAGCAGGCCCGGCTCCTGGTCGAGGAGCGTGCCCTGGGTCGGGAGATCGCCTCGGTCGACGCGCCCGATGCCTGGTACCTGAAGCGGGGCCTGACCCCCCGCGGGGTGCGGGCGGCGCTGCCCGGCCACGCGCTCGTGACCGCCCGTCGGCGTGGCAAGCAGCTGTTCCTCGACACCGACGACGGCCCGGTCGTCGGGCTCCACCTCGGGATGAGCGGCCGGGTGGTGATCGACGGCGACGCGGCAGGTGATCCGCTGCTCTACGCGAGCAACCGCGACGTGCCCGAGTGGCACCGGTTCGCGGTGCGCTTCGTCGACGGCGGGCGGCTGTCGTTGCGCGACCCGCGGCGTCTCGGCGCGGTCGAGCTCGACCCCGACGAGGACCGGCTCGGAGTCGACGCGATGACGCTGCCGCTGGGGCACCTCCGGTCCGTCGTGGCGCGCTCCCGCGCGCCGCTGAAGGCGGTGCTCATGGACCAGGCCCGCATCGCCGGGCTCGGCAACCTGCTCGTCGACGAGATCCTGTGGCGGTCGAGCCTCGACCCGGCCCGTCGGGCCGACACCCTGGACGCCGGTGAGCAGGTCCGACTCCACAAGGCGATCCGCTCGACGTTGCGAACCCTCGGCCGTCGGGGCGGCTCGCACACCGGGGACCTCATGCCGGCGCGCGAGCCCGGGGGTCACTGCCCCCGCGACGGTGCCCCGCTCCAGCGTCGGACGGTCGGCGGCCGCACGACCTACTCGTGTCCCGTCCACCAGAAGTGACCTCTTGCCTTGCCTCTGGCGCCCAGATGCGCCAGACTGTTCCCCTGATGACACGTCTCAGCGCCCGCCTCCAGGTAGTCGTTACGTAGCGCACGCCCGCTCTCCGCGCGCGTGCGCCACCGCCCCTCGCTCGAGCGAGGGGTTTGTTGGTTCCAGAGCCCCTTTCCGCTCACCGGGGACACCCTCCCCGCCCACCGAAGCGAGCACTCGATGAAGATCACCGGCGCCCAGGCGCTCATCCGCAGCCTCGAGATGGAACAGACCGAGGTGATGTTCGGCCTCCCCGGCGGCGCCATCCTGCCCGTCTACGACCCGCTCATCGACTCGTCGATCCGCCACATCCTCGTGCGCCACGAGCAGGGCGCCGGCCACATGGCCGAGGGCTACGCGCACGCGACCGGACGCCCGGGCGTGGCGATGGTCACGAGCGGGCCGGCCGCCACCAACGTCGTGACCCCGCTCTGCGACGCGTACATGGACTCGATCCCGCTCGTGATGATCACCGGGCAGGTCCCCTATGCCGTGATCGGGACCGATGCGTTCCAGGAGTGCGACACGGTCGGCATCACGATGCCGGTCACCAAGCACAACTGGCTCGTGACCGACGCGGCCGACATCCCCCGGATCGTGCGCGAGGCGTTCCACGTCGCGACCACCGGTCGTCCCGGGCCGGTGCTCGTGGACTTGCCGAAGGACATCGCCAACCAGGAGATGGACTGGTACTGGCCCGAGTCGGTCGACCTCCCGGGGTACAAGCCCACGCTCAAGGGCCACGCGAAGCAGATCAAGGACGCGGCGCGTCTCATGGGTGAGGCACACCGCCCGGTGATCTACGCGGGTGGTGGGATCCTCAAGGCGCGTGCGGCCGAGGTGCTGCGCGAGCTGGCCGAGCTCACCGGCTTCCCGGTGGTCACCACGCTCATGGCGCGTGGGGCGTTCCCCGACGACCACGAGCTCGCGCTCGGGATGCCCGGGATGCACGGCAACTACACCGCGGTCACCGCGATGCAGCAGTCGGACCTGCTGATCGCGCTCGGATCGCGCTTCGACGACCGCGTGACCGGGAAGCTCGACGGCTTCGCGCCCGACGCGAGGATCATCCACCTCGACATCGACCCGGCCGAGCTCGGCAAGGTCCGGCGTCCTGACGTCCCGATCGTGGGCGACTGCAAGCACGTCATCACCGAGATGGTGAAGGTGATCCAGGCCGACCGGGCCAAGCCCGGTTCCGACGGCACACCCTCACGGTGGCCGTCCCTCGACGGCTGGCACCGCCAGCTGAAGGAGTGGCAGGAGCAGCATCCGCTGCACTACGAGCAGTTCGACGACGGCCCGCTCAAGCCGCAGTTCTGCATCGACATGCTGCGCGACAACACGCCCGACGACACGATCGTCGCCTCGGGCGTGGGCCAGCACCAGATGTGGACGTCGCAGCGCTGGAAGTTCAACCACCCGTACACGTGGGTGAACTCCGGTGGGCTCGGCACGATGGGGTTCGCGGTGCCCGCCGCCATCGGGGCCAAGGTCGGTCGGCCCGAGAAGCTGGTGTGGGCGATCGACGGCGACGGCTGCTTCCAGATGACGGCACAGGAGATCGTGACCGCGAGCGCCGAGAGGATCCCGGTGAAGATCGCGATCCTCAACAACGCGTACCTCGGCATGGTGCGCCAGTGGCAGGAGCTCTTCTACGAGGAGCGCTACAGCGAGGTCTACCTGTCGCCGGACCTCCCGGACTACGTGAAGTGGACGGAGGCGATGGGTGGCGTCGGGTTCCGGGTCGACACGCCCGAGGACGTCGTCCCCACGATCGAGAAGGCCAACTCGATCGACGACCGTCCGGTCGTGATCGACTTCCGGACCGACTACCGGGAGAAGGTGTACCCCATGGTCGCGCCCGGGACGACGAACGACGACATCATCCTCGACCCGGCTCACGACACGAGAGGTGCGCGGTAGCCATGGAGAGCTCGCAGCACCACATCCTGTCGGTCCTCGTGGAGAACAAGTTCGGTGTGCTCACCCGCGTTTCCGGACTGTTCGCCCGTCGGGGGTTCAACATCGTGTCGCTCGCGGTCTCGCCGACCGAGGACGAGCGCTACAGCCGGATGACGATCGTGGTCGACGCCGACTCGGCGCCGCTCGAGCAGGTCACCAAGCAGCTGAACAAGCTGATCCCGGTGATCAAGATCATGGAGCTCGCCTCGTCGGAGGCGGTCGAGCGCGAGCTGATGCTCGTCAACGTGAAGGCGACGGCCGAAGCGCGCTCGCAGATCACCGAGCTGTCGGCGATCTTCGAGGCCCGCATCGAGGACGTCGGGTTCGAGTCGATCACCATCTTGGTGGCCGGCCGGCCGGAGAAGCTCGACGCGATGACCGACCTGCTCACGCCGTTCGGGATCGTCGAGCTCCAGCGGACGGGCCGGATCGCCCTGCCCAAGCTCACCCGCCGACCGGGACGGCTCCGAGCCGTCAAGAACCGCGCCGGCTGATTACCCTTCTGGCGTCGCTCGGGGTATCTCCACGACCCTTGTCCGACGCCAAGACGATGAGTGACCAGGAAGAGAGCACGCTGATGCCCGCGACGATCTACTACGACGCCGACGCCGACCTCGCCCATCTCGAGGGGCGCAAGGTCGCGGTGTTGGGGTACGGCTCCCAAGGCCACGCCCACGCGCTGAACCTGAAGGAGTCCGGCGTCGACGTCCGGGTCGGTCTGCGCGAGGGCTCGGGATCCTGGGCGAAGGCCGAGGAGGCCGGGCTGCGAGTGCTGAGCACCGCCGAGGCCTGCAAGGAAGCCGACGTGATCATGGTGCTGCTCCCGGACACGGAGCAGGCGAGCGTCTACGAGACCGACATCGCGCCCAACCTCCAGGAGCGGGACTCGCTCGCGTTCGCCCACGGCTTCAACATCCACTTCGGGCAGATCCGTCCGCCGAAGGGCGTCGACGTGTGGATGATCGCCCCGAAGGGTCCGGGGCATCTCGTCCGCCGGACCTTCGAGGAGGGCGGCGGCGTCCCCGCCCTCGTCGCGATCTCGGCCGACGAGACCGGCAAGGCCAAGGAGACCGCCCTCGCGTACGCCCGCGCGGTCGGCGCGACGCGCGCCGGGGTGCTCGACACGACGTTCGAGGAGGAGACCGAGACCGATCTCTTCGGCGAGCAGACCGTGCTCTGCGGTGGCGTCGTCGAGCTGATCAAGGCCGGGTACGACACGCTCGTCGACGCCGGGTACCAGCCGGAGTCGGCCTACTTCGAGACCCTGCACGAGGTGAAGCTGATCGTCGACCTGATCTACGAGGGCGGCATCACCAACATGCGCTACTCGATCTCCGATACGGCCGAGTACGGCGACATGACCCGCGGCCCGCGGATCATCACCGACGAGACCCGGGCCGAGATGCGGCGCGTCCTCGACGAGATCCAGTCGGGCAAGTTCGCCCAGGAGTGGATCCTCGAGAACAAGGCGGGCCGGCCGGTGTTCAACGCACTGCGGCGCAAGTCGGCCGAGCACCCGATCGAAGAGGTCGGGGAGCGGCTGCGCTCGATGATGCCGTGGATCGGTGCGGGCAAGGCGCGACCGCAGGACGTGTCGGGCGGCTGACCCGTCGTCGACCGCCGCCCGTCCGGCGTCGTCGGTGCATCAGACCGGTAGCCGCCGACGCCCCGTAGGCTCCGCCCGGTGGATGACGCGCTGCTGATCGTCGCGGGAGCGGTCGCCGGGTACCTCCTCGGGACGTTCCCGACCGCGGTCCTCGTCACCCGGCTCGTCACGCACGGGAAGGTCGACATCCGCGCGTCCGGGACGGGGAACCCCGGCGGCGTGAACACGGCCAAGGTCGTCGGGGCGAAGTGGGGCGCGGCCGTCGCGCTGGTCGATGCGGCCAAGGGCGTCGCCGCCGCGTTCCTCGGCTGGTGGATCGGCGGGCCCGAGGGTGCGTTCGCGGGCGGGACCGCGGCGATCGCCGGCCACATCTTCCCGGTGTGGAGCCGGTTCCGGGGCGGGAAGGGAGTCGCGACGTCGGCCGGTGCGGTCCTGGCCGTGTTCCCCGCGTTCTTCCCCGTCGATGCCGCCGTCACCGCGCTCGGTGCGCTGGGATCCCGCAACGCCGAACGGGCGGTGCAGATCAGCAGCACCGTGTGGGTCCTCGGGTCGATCGTCTGGTGGCTCGGTGACCTGCCCAACCTCTGGGGCCCCGAACCCACCGTCGCGCTCCCGATCTCGCAGGCGATCGCGGCGATGCTCATCATCGGGAAGTTCTACGAAGCACGCGTCCATGCCCGCGTGCAGGCGACGAGGCCGCGGACCCGGCGCGGGTGATCGCGCTCGTCACCGACTCGAACGCCCAGCTGCCCGATGCGCTGCGCGACCGCTTCGGCGTGCACGTCGTGCCGCTCACGGTCGTCGTGGACGGCGAAGACCGCCTCGAGGGCGTCGACCTCGGGGCTGACGAGTTCTATGCCCGGCTCGCGGCCGGCGCGACCGTGTCGACCGCGGCGCCGGCACCGGGTCGGGTCCTCGAGGTGCTGGAGGCAGCCGCGTCCGCGGGCGCGGCCGGGATCCTCGCCGTCCACATCGGGTCGAGCTCGTCGGCGACGGTGAGCGCGGTGCACCTCGCGGCCCGGGAGAGCACCGTCCCTGTCGAGATCGTCGACACCGGGACCGCGTCCTTCCCGATCGCGTGCTCGGTCTGGGCCGCGGGTCTCGTCCTCGAGCGGGGCGGCGACCTCGGCGAGGCAGCCGCCGCCGCCCGAGCCGTCGCGGCGACCGTGGGCAACGTCTTCGTGGTGGGTGCGCTCGACCTCGCCCGGCGGGGCGGGCGGCTCTCGTCCGACGTGACCGACGACGACGGCGTACCGGTCCTCGCACTCGTCGGGGGAACGATGGAGATGGTCGGCCGCGCGCGCGACCTCGAGGAGGCGGTCGGCCAGATGGACTCCTACTACGCGCGGTGGGCCGACGGGCGGCCGTCGTACGTCGGCGTCGGCGACGCGGTCGCGCCGGAACTCGCCGAGTCCTTGGCCGACCGCCTCCGGGATCGTCCCGAGACCGTCGAGCTCGTGCGGTACGCGATCGGACCGTCGGTGGGAGTGCACTCCGGGCCGGGGACGGCCGGGGCGGTGTTCTTCCCCGCCGCCCTCGCCGGTCCCCGGTCCCCGGGAGTTACTCAGCCCTGACGCTGGAGCGCGTCGCGGATCTCGATGAGGACGTCTTTCTCGGTGACCGTCGGCGCGGGGTCTTCCTTGGTCTTCATCGCGTTGAACGCCTTGACCACGAGGAACGGGGCGAACGCGATGATGACGAAGTTGACGACCGCGGTGATGAACGCGGCGCGTTCTGCCTCCCAGGTGCGAGGTACGTTCCTAGCGCACCGCTTCCAGGTGGTGCAGAACCGTGGTGAGCGACGGGTAGTCGCCGACCGTGCGCGCTCGGTGCAGGTAGGTGAGGCGCCGATCGGGTGCGACGATCGCCACTCCGGAGAGCTGGCGCCAATCGCCGGTGACGGCTCTCTGGCGCCCGCCTCGACGGAAGGCGCCGAGGTAGTTGCGTGCGAGCTCCGGGCTGAACCATCCGTACCAGGGCACGCGCCCGAGTCCCAGCACGCGGTACAGCGCCTTCGTCGGGTCGACGAGGCATTCGAACCCGATGGGTGCGGTGGTGTCGTCACCCGCCATCAGGTGCGCGGCCTGGTATCCGGCTGCGGTGCCCACGGCGACGACGGTCGCACCGAGGGCATGGATCCGGGGAAGTGCCTCGCGTACCTGGACCAGGTACTCCCGACAGGGGATTCAGCCGTAGTACCGGATCGCGACCACGAGGAGCGTGCGCTCGAGGAACGCGCCGAGCTCGATGGGCTCGCCGTCGGCCTGCTCGAGCGGGATCGTCGGGAGGCGGTCGCCCGTCTGGATCATCTGACGTACCTGCGGTGCTCGTCGGCGACGTCGAAGCGCGCGGCATCGAGGCGCTCAACTCCCATGGTGCGCAGTCTGGCAGGTCACTTGCGCTTGACGAGCCAGCGCAGCTTGTCGGCCTTCGCGAACGCGGCGTCGCCGGCCAGCTGGCCGATGGACGTCGAGACCGTCGGGTACACGTGCATGAACTGCGAGAGGTCGCTGAGACCGACGCCCTCCTCGATCGCGAGGGCGAACTCGTGGATCATCTCGCCGGCGGCCGGGGCGAGGATGTGGGCGCCCACGATCTTCTTCTTGTGCGTGATCACGAAGACTGCGCCCGCGGTCGCACCGTCGGCTCGCGCGCGGTCGTTGTGGGTGAGGTCCCGGCGCCAGACCTGGACGTCGTCACCGTGCTCGGCGCGGGCTTCGCCTTCTGTCATGCCCGCGTGCGCGAGCTCAGGGTCGGTGAACGTGCACCAAGGCACGCTCGCGACGACCTTGCCCTTGCCCGGGAAGAACATGTCGCGCACGGCCCGCACGCCCTCGTAGGCCGCGGCGTGCGTGAAGAGGTACCGACCCGCGACGTCGCCGCAGGCATACACGGTGTCGACGTTCGTCCGGCCGCGATTGTCCACGACGATCCCCTTGGGGGTCGTCTCGATCCCCAGGTCGTCGAGCCCGAGACCCTCCACGTTGGGCCGCCGTCCGACCGCCACGAGGAGCTCATCGCCCACCCATGTCCGGGGCACGCCCGCCTCGGTCCCGTGCACCACCTTGCGACCCCCCTCGACGGTGACCTTCGTGGTCTCGACGTCGAAGCAGAGCTCGACGCCTTCGGCGCGCAACGCATCGACGAGCAGGTCGACGAGGACCGGCTCGTCGCGGGGAAGGATCCCCGGCCCCTTCTGCAGGAGCGTGGTGGGGATCCCGAGCCGCGTGAACGCCTGCACCATCTCGGCCCCGATCGGTCCGCCCCCGATGTTCACGAAGCTCGCCGGTGGATCGGTCAGCTCGAAGAGGTTCTCGCTGGTCACGAACCCGGCTTCGGTGAGGCCGTCGATCGGGGGAACCGCGGGGCGGCTGCCCGTGGCGAGGAGGACGTAGCGCGTCTCGAGCACCCGACTCTGGTGGCTCGGGGCGCCGGCGTCGGTCGCCACGGCAACGGTGGTCGGGCCGGTGAGGCGGGCGGCGCCGCGGACGATCTCGATCCCCTCGGCCTCGAAGCGGGCCGGGTCGTCGTCGGTCGACGCGATCTCGGCCTGGATCCTGCGGATGCGCTCCCAGACCATGGCCCGGTCCACCTCGGGGGGGCCGACGGTGATCCCGAACTCCTCGGCGGTCCGGACGTGCTGGGCGACCTTCCCGGCGGCGAGCAGCGCCTTGCTCGGCACGCAGCCCGTCCAGAGGCAGTCGCCCCCGACGCGGTCGCGTTCGGCGACCGCGACCCGGAGCCCGAGCGAGACCGCGAACTCCGCTGCGACCATCCCGCCCGAGCCCATGCCGACGATCACGAGGTCGTAGCGCTGGGGCATCGGGGTCGATCCTCTCTTCCGGGCGGGTCTTCCGGGCGGGTCTTCCGGGCGGGCGAAGGTGTTCGGTGCCGACCCGTCAGACGGACGGGAGGCGGCGCAGGATGTCCTCGGCCCAGCCGACGTCAGGCCGGGGCGCACGTCGGGACGCGAGGTGCTCGGGCACCGCGATCTCCATCCGCACCAGGGCGCCGCCGATCGCCTTGCCGAGGCTGTCGCTGCGCAACGACCGCGGGCCGCCCCCGCCGAGGGCGCCATGGAGCACGAAGTTGAGCGCCAGGACGTTCTCGGCCTCGTAGCGCAGCACGTCGCCGGTGACCATGGCCCCGAAGTGCGCCTTCACCCGCTCCGGAGTGACCTCGGCCACGATGACCTCGTACACCGCGCGGTCGTCGGCGAGCAGCGCGATGTTCGCGATGTCGCCCTTGTCGCCGGACCGGTAGCCGCAGATCTCGGAGAGCCGGACCGTGGGCATCAGACCTCCTCCACGGTCACGCGGACGTGCGGGTCGACGAGCGTCTTGTCGACGAGCGTCGGCCAGATGCCGAGCAGCTCGGTCGGGCGCCCCGCGCCGCGACCCATCCCGGTCGTCCCCGCGGGAGGAGCCGAGAGCGTGAGGGGGACCATCTCCCTCCCGACGAGGCCGGCCGTCACCGGGTCGTCGCAGCGCCAGGCAACCCGCGCGACGACTTCGGGGGCCTCGGCCTCGGTCGGGGGCACGGTCGGCCCGCCGAGGGCGTCGACGCCCCACATCTCGACGCACCACTCCTCGACGGCCAGCCCGGCGTGCGCGACCCGCTCGACGAAGATCGCCGCCGCGGCGGTCGCCTTCGCCCGCGCCTCGGGCCACGAGTACGCGACCCGTGCTTCGCCGGCCCACCCCGCGTGGTGGCAGAGCAACGTCTTGTAGGTCGCGGTCGCCGGCTCGCCGCGCACGCCCGTGATGCGGACGCGGTCGTTGCCCTCGTCGGTGAACGTCGCGCTCGTGAAGTCGGCGACGACGTCGGGCGTGAGATAGCGGGCGGGGTCGTGCACCTCGTAGAGCAGCTGATGGCGCACCGTGTCGAAGCTGACCCGTCCTCCCGACGCCTGGGGCTTGGTGATCACGGCGGTGCCGTCGGCCTCGACCTCGGCGATGGGGTAGGGGAGGTCCCAGGGGTGGGGCACCGACCACCAGTCCCGGCTCAGGTTGCCGCCTGCGGTCTGCCCCGAGCACTCGAGCAGGTGGCCGACCAGCATCCCGGCGGCAAGGCGGTCCCAGTCGTCCCACGCCCAGCCGTGCTCGTGGACGAGCGGGGCCAGGAACAGCGCGGCGTCGGCACAGCGACCGGTGATCACGACGTCGGCGCCGCGGTCGAGCGCGTCGACGATCGGCCGGGCACCGAGGTAGGCGGCCGCGAACAGCGGCTCGCCCGGGAACTCCGAGAACGGGGCGTCCGAGTCGAGGTGCGTGAGGCCCCCGGCCGCGGCCAGCTCGTCGACGCGTGGCATCAGGTCGTCGCCCAGCACGGTCGCGACCTTGAGCCCGGACAGCCCGAGCTCACGCGCGACGCCCACCGCGGCTCGTGACGCGGCCATCGGGTTGATCCCACCCGCGTTCGTGATGAGCTTCGTGCGCCCGCTGGCCACGGTGGGGAGCGCGGCGGTGAGGTACGCCGGGAGGTCCTTGGTGTAGCCGCGGGCCTCGTCCTTCTGGCGGTCCTTCTGGAGGATCGCGAGCGTGAGCTCGGCGAGGGCCTCGAGGCACAGGTAGTCGACGCCGTCGGCGAGGAGCCCCTCGACCGACCGCGGTGTGTCGCCGTAGAAGCCCTGGCCGCCGGCGATCCGGATCATGCGCGGACGGCCTGGCTTCATGCGTGGACTGGCGGGCGGCGGTCGCCCCATGGCTCGGCGACCTCCAGGGCGGCCGCGACGGCGAGGAGCAGGTCCTCGCGCCCGTACGCGGCGACGAGGTGCACCCCGACGGGGAGGCTGGAGGCGGTCTCGTGCAGCGGGAGCGAGATCGCGGGCTGGCCGGTGAGGTTGAAGGTGGGGGTGTACGGCGTGAAGGTCCCCGCGCGACGGAGGCCGGCGAACGGGTCGTCGGTCGTCGGCGCGAAGGTCCCGAGCGGCACGGGTGGCTCGGCGAGCGTGGGGGTGAGCAGGAGGTCGAAGCCGTCGACCGCCCACCAGTCGGCCATCTGCCGCGTCCAGCGCTGCATGGCCTGGAGCGCGTCGAGGTACGCCAGCGCGGTGATGTCGCAGCCGGCGGACGCCATGATCCACGTCCCGGGCTCGACGTCGCCGGAGCCGAGCTCGCGCCCGACCAGCCGACCGGCGTTCGCCACCTTGGTCGCCGCGTCGACACCCCAGAGCGTGGCGAACACCTCGGACTTGACCGGGTCGTCGTAGGCGGCCGGGTGGGCGACGTCGACGCGGTGACCCAGCTCCTCCAGGGTGCGAGCCGCGGCTTCGGTCGCGGTGACGCACTCGGGGTCGATCGGGGACACGTCGCCGGGTGCGCGGGTCATGAGGCCGATGCGCAAGCCGGAAGGGCCGTCGCCGGTGGCCGCGCGGGCGGTGATGTCGACGTAGGAGCCGATCGGTGGGGCCGGGATGATCGGGTCGCCGGGCTCCTCTCCCGCGCAGACGTCGAGGAGCGCGGCGGAGTCGCGCACCGAGCGCGTGACCGTGAACTGGACCGACATCGCGCTCGACAGCTCGCCCTTCCCCGGGCCCACCGACACTCGCCCGCGCGACGTCTTCAGTCCGACGAGCCCGCACGCCGAGGCCGGGATCCGGATCGACCCGCCGCCGTCGCTCGCGTGCGCAGCGGGGACGAGGCCCGCGGCGACGGCCGCGGCCGACCCTCCGCTGGAGCCGCCGGGCGACCGGGCCAGGTCCCACGGGTTGCGCGTGGGGCCCCATGCGTCGGGCTCGGTCGTCGGCACGAGCCCGAGCTCGGGGCTGTTGGTGCGCCCGAGGTTGATGAGCCCGGCGCCGCGGAACCGGCGGGCGAGGTGCGCGGTCTCCGGCGCGACCACGCCGGCGTCCTTCAGGGCGCGCATGCCGTCGGTGAACGGCTCACCTTCGGTGGCGCACGACAGGTCCTTGGTGAGGAACGGCACGCCGCGGAACGGCGCATCTTCCTCGATCCCGGGCGCAAGGGTGCGGGCCTCGTCCCGGGCCTGGTCGAACCGGCGCAGGACGACCGCGTTGAGCTGTGGGTCGATCGTCTCCACCCGGGCGATCGCCGCGTCGACGAGCTCGGTCGGCGTGACGTCCCCGCGGCGGACCAGCTCGGCCTGTGCGGTCGCGTCGAGATGCGCGAAGTCGTCAGCCACGCCGCGGCCTCAGGCGAAGACCGGCGGGCGACGGTCGGTCCAGGGCCGGGCCTCCTCGAGCTGCGCTGCGACGCGCAGGAGCAGGTCCTCCCGGGCGTGGGTCGCGACGAGCTGCACGCCGATCGGGAGGTTGCGATCGGCCTCCCACCAGAGCGGAACGGACATCGCGGGCTGGCCGGTGACGTTGAAGGCCGCGGTGTACGCGGCGAACGGCGTGGCTCGCGCCATCGCGTGCCACGGGTCCTCCTTCGTGCCGACGAGGTCGCCGATCTCGGGCGGGGGCTCGGCCAGGGTGGGCGTGAGCAGGAGATCGAAGCCGGTCGTGTCGTCGAGGGGCTCGAACCACGACGCGACTCGACGGGTCCAGGCGTGCGACGCGTCGATCGCCTCGAGGTAGTCGATCGCGGTGTGGCCGAGTCCCATCTGGGCGTACTCCCACGTGAGCGGCTCGACGTCGTCGGGCGTGAGCGGTCGTCCGGCGATCGCTTCGACGAAGCGCAGCTCCTTCACGACGTTGGTGCTCATCACGACGAGGAACAGACCGAGCAGCTCGGTCTCGTCGAGTGCCGCGGGCGACGCGACCTCGACGTGGTGGCCGAGGGACTCGAGCAGTCGGCCTGCGTCTTCGGCGGCCGTCGCGCACTCGGTGTACGTCTCGGCCATCGCGGCCGGCGCGTTCGTGCGGATGCCGATCCGGAGCTTCCCGGGGTCGGCGCCGACCTCGTCGAGGAACGGTCGGGCCGGGGGCGGCGCGGAGTGCGGGTCGCCCGGCATCGGACCCGCGAGCGCGTCGAGGATCGCCGCGGAGTCGCGCACCGAGCGCGTGACCACGTGGCGTTGCACGAGCCCCGCCCACGCCTCACCGGCCTCGGGTCCGAGCGAGATCCTGCCGCGTGTCGGCTTCAGCCCGAACAACCCGCACTCGCTGGCCGGGATGCGGATCGAGCCGCCCCCGTCGCCGGCGTGGGCCACGGGGACCATGCCGGACGCGACCGCAGCGGCGCTCCCTCCGCTCGACCCGCCCGTGCTGTGCAAGGTGTTCCAGGGATTGCGGGTCGGGCCGTACGACTCGGGCTCGGTCGTGGTCATGAGCCCGAACTCGGGGGTGTTCGACTTGCCGACCGCGATGAAGCCCGCGGCGCGGAGCTTGGCGAAGAGGTAGCTGTCGTGGTCGGCGACGTGGCCGAGCTCCTTCAGGAGCCGGTTCCCGAGGTGGAGGGGATCCCCGGCGGAGTGACCGTCGAGGTCCTTGAGGACGGTCGGCACGCCTGCGAAGGGCGCATCGGGACCCGTCGCAGCCGCCGTGGCGCGTGCCTTGTCGAAGAGCGGATGGATCACCGCATTGAGCTCGGGGTTGAGCTTCTCGATCCGAGTGATCGCGGCTTCTACGAGCTCGGAGGCCGAGAGCGTCCCGTCGCGCACCAGCTGGGCCTGTGCGGTGGCATCGAGGGTGGAGAGGTCCTCGCCCGATGCGGTGTCAGGGGATGCAGTGTCAGGGGAGTCGGTCATGCCCGGACGCTACCGCCCGCCGCGGATCGGGTCACCAGCCGCGCAGGTCGACGGCCCAGGTCTCCGGGACCTCGGGGCCCGACACGACGTGCATCCGCTCGTGGCAGGCCACGGTCGGGTCGACGTGGGCGGGCCGGACCCGGACCCGGTCGCCGACCTCCGGGAGGCGCTCGCCCTCCCCGGCACCGAACGCGAGGTGCTCGTCGGAGCAGAACCAGACCGCGCCGGGCGGTCCCGCTTCGGCTCCGATCGTCACCGCGGGGTCGCCGTGGTCCATCCCGATGACCTCACGGGAAGTCGCGCAGGTGAACCCGTGGCGTCCGACGTCGTGCTGTCGTTGCGCGAGCGCGGTGGTCTTGTGTGCCTTCACGTGCGGACGGCAACGCGGCCCGGGGAGGGCGTCGGCCATCGCCGCGAGGTTGTGCTCGAGCGTGGCGGCGTCGACGACGAGCGCGGGCGTCCGCAGCTCGTCGATGTGGGAGACGGTCATGGACCTGCGAGGATGGCACGCATGCCCACTCCGGCAGAGGCCCGACCACCCACCGACCACGACTGGCACACCGACGAGCTCCCCCCGACGCCGCAGCGCGACTTCCTCATCCCGGTCGAGCGGTGGGTGGAGGCGCCGGAGTCGGTGCGATCGCTCGGCGACGATCTCGGCATCGACCTGATCGCGTACAAGCGCCGCATCGGCCGCTACCTGCTCTGGCGGGCGGGGCCGGCCCGTCGCGCCGACGCCCGCTACGCGGCCGTGGCCGCGGACGACCTCGAGCGCGTGTTCACGTTCCGGCTGTTCCCGGACGGGAGCGGCGAGGGCTCGGGTCCCGATGATGTCGTGCACGAGCGCTTCCGCACCTGGAAGGAGTCCCTGCGCGACGATTGAACGTGATCAGCCCTCGCGCTCGGCGTCGCGAGGTGCCTTGTCGGCGCGCAGGCCGACGAGCACGGCGCAGTTCGGCCGCGAGCGCGTCCCGGCCCGCGTCGTCGAGCCCCCGCCGCGACACGACCCGTAGGCGACCGTGGGAGACCTCCACGATCGCCCGGTACCCGTCCCACTTCATCTCGTACGCCCAGTCGGCCGGATCGTCGGGGAGGACGTCGGTCGGCACGGCGAGCATGGGACGGGGGAGCGTGGTCACGGCGCGTCCCGGCTCCGATCGGGGGCCAGGTCGCGCCGACGGACCTTGCCGCCGGGCGTGCGCGGGATCTCCGGGACGAGGACGACCGACCGCGGGAGCTGCGGTCCGGTCAGGAGGCCGCGCCCGAACGCCCGCAGGTCGTCGATGGTCGGTGCGCGAGCGGCCACCGGCACCACGTACGCGACGACCCGTTCCCCCCATTCCGGGTCCGGCTCGCCGGCGACGGCGACGTCGGCGACGTCGGGGTGCGAGGCGAGCACCGACTCCACCGCGGTGGGGCTCACGTTCACGCCACCGGTGACCACGAGGTCCCGCCGTCGATCGACGACGGTGATGCGGCCGGCGTCGTCGCGCGCGCCCACGTCGCCGGTACGGAACCACCAGCCGTCGCCACCGTTGCGCTCGACGAGCGCGGCGTCGGTCGCCTCCGGGTCCAACCGGTAGCCGCGCATGATCGGCTCACCGCGCACCAGGATCTCGTCGTCGACGATCACCACCTCGACGCCGTCGATCGGTCGGCCGTCGAGGACGACGCCGCCCCAGGTCTCGGAGAGTCCGTAGGCGTCGACCGGTCGTCCACCCGCGTCCTCGGCCCGGCGTCGGAGCGCCGGAGGGGTGCGGGCCCCGCCGGTGACGATCCAGCGGAACCCGTCGACCGGTGCGTCGGCATCGAGCATCCGCTGGAGCATCGTGGGGACCAGCGAGACGACCGTGACGCCGTCGGCCGCGCGGCCGGCGCCCCGGGCCGAGGCCGCGACGGCATCGATGTCGAACCCGGGGTGGACGGTGACCGCGGTCCCGGTCGTCCGGGCGCGGGCCAAGATGGCCAGGCCGGCGACGTGGTGGAGGGGGAGGCACACCAGCCAGCGGTCGTCATCGCGGATCTCGAGCGCCGACGCGAACCCCCGGCCGATCGCTGCCATCCCCCCAGTGGTGAGCTCGACCGCCTTGGGGACGGCGGTCGTCCCCGACGTGGTGACGATCGCGGCGACGCCCTCGAACGTCCCGATCCCGTCGGACAGGACCCGACGGCCGTCGGCATCGACGAGGTGCGTGGGGCGCACCGCCTCCAGCACCTGGGTCCGCACCGCCACCGGGGCGGCGGGATCGAGCACGCAGACGGCCTCGCCGGCGTCCCAGATGGCCTGCACCGTGCGGGCCGCCTCGGGGCGCGCCTGCACCACGGCGACCACGGGGACGATTGGGTCGGGCACGACGGCGGAGCGTACCGTAGGAGCGATCACTCCCAGGATCCACGCGCACCGTCCCCCGGAGCGCCCATCGGCGCGGCCCACCGCCGCACGACCACAGGAGCCACCCCATGGCCGAGTCCCCGCAGCCCGCTGCCGAGCCCACCGCCATCACGCCGGGAGCGGACTGGAAGCCCGGCGACACCGCGTTCACCGACATCCGGTACGAGACGGCCGAGCTCGACGGCGGGCGGATCGCCAAGATCACGATCGACCGGCCCGAGGTCCGCAACGCGTTCCGGCCCCGCACCCTGTTCGAGCTGCGCGACGCCTTCGAGGCGGCACGGGACGACCCGACGGTCGGGGTCGTCATCCTCACGGGCGCGGGATCGCAGGCGTTCTGCTCGGGTGGCGACCAGCGGATCCGCGGTGACGACGGCTACGTCGGCGACGACGGCATCGGACGTCTCAACGTGCTCGACCTCCAGGTGCAGATCCGCCGGCTCCCGAAGCCCGTCGTCGCGATGGTCGCGGGCTACGCGATCGGCGGCGGTCACGTGCTCCACGTCGTGTGCGACCTCACCATCGCGGCCGACAACGCCCGGTTCGGCCAGACGGGTCCGAAGGTGGGCTCGTTCGACGGTGGGTACGGTTCCGGACTGCTGGCGGCATCGGTCGGGCAGAAGAAGGCACGGGAGATCTGGTTCCTGTGCGAGCAGTACGACGCCGCCGAGGCCGAGCGCATGGGCCTCGTGAACGCCGTCGTGCCGCTCGAGGAGCTCGAGGTCACGACGGTCGCGTGGTGCGCCAAGATGCTCGACCACAGTCCCCTTGCGCTGCGGATGCTCAAGGCCTCGATGAACGCCGCCGACGACGGC
This sequence comes from Acidimicrobiia bacterium, assembly GCA_035763745.1. Classification (GTDB taxonomy): domain Bacteria; phylum Actinomycetota; class Acidimicrobiia; order IMCC26256; family PALSA-555; genus DASUAO01. Next base: position 9,465 of record DASUAO010000033.1, on the reverse strand, counting down.
CTCGCCGGGATCCAGCAGCTCGCCGGCGACGCGACGCTGCTCTACTACATGACCGAGGAAGCGCGTGAGGGCAAGCAGGCGTACCTCGAGAAGCGCAAGCCCGAGTTCGACCGCTTCCCCAAGCGCCCCTGACGTGACGGGCGTCCGTCTGTGGGTGGCCGGCGCCCGGCCGCGCACCCTCGGGGCGGCGATCGCACCGGTCGTCGTCGGCACCGCGGCCGCGCACCACGACGTCGGCGCGACGTCGTGGGGACGGGCGGCCCTCGCACTCGTCGTGGCGCTCGGGATGCAGGTCGGCGTGAACTACGCGAACGACTACTCCGACGGCATGCGGGGCACCGACCGTGCCCGGTTGGGGCCGGTGCGGCTGACCGCCACCGGGCTCGCGACCCCGCGTGCGGTCGCGACGGCCGCCGGGCTCGCGCTGCTGGTCGCCGCCGCTGCCGGCCTCGCGCTCGCGGCGCTCGTCTCGTGGTGGCTCGTCGCGGTCGGCGCGGCCGCGATCGTCGCCGCGCTCGGGTACACGGGCGGGCCGAAGCCCTACGGGTACCACGGCCTCGGCGAGGTCATGGTGCTCGCGTTCTTCGGATTCGTCGCGACCGCCGGCTCGGCGTTCGTCCAGCTCGAACGGGTACCCGGCACCGCGTGGTGGGGATCGCTCACCGTCGGACTGCTCGCGACGGCGATCCTCGTCGCGAACAACGTCCGCGACCTCGACACCGACGCCGCCACCGGGAAGCGGACCCTGGCCGTCCGCCTCGGTGCCGCCCGGACCCGGGCGCTGTACGTGGCCTGCATCGTCGGGGCGTTCCTCGCCGTGATCCCCGCGGCGCTCGACGCGCCGTGGGCCCTCCTCGCCCTGCTCGCCATCCCCCTGGCGGTGGTGCCTGCGCGCGTGGTGCTGCTCGCCCGCGATGCTCCGGCGCTCGTGGGCGCACTGGTCGCCACGGCTCGACTCGAGGTCCTGGTCGGGGTGCTGCTGGCCGTCGGGCTCTGGCTCTCGGTGTGACCGTGCTGACCGAGCACCGGCTGCGGGTGGGGACGCGCGACGTCCTCCTGCTCGAGGGCCCGGAAGGGTGGGGCGAGTCCTCGCCGATCCCCGGATACCCGTGCGACCCCGCGAAGGCACACGACGCCGCGGTGGAGGCGGCCGTCCTCGGGTATCCGCCGCGCGTCCGTGACCAGGTCTCGGTGAACGCGCTCGTGCGGTCCGCCGACTTCGACGCCGACGCGCTCAGCGGCTTCCCCGCCGTGAAGGTCAAGATGCGTGTGCCTGCCGACCGCGATCTCGTGGCCCGGGTGCGCGACGTCGTCGGCCCCGGCGTCGGGATCCGGGTCGACGCGAACGCGGCGTGGGACCTCGACACGGCCATCGAGGTGGGCCACGAGCTCGCGCGGCTCGGCGTCGAGCTCTTCGAGCAGCCGGTCGCGACCCTCGACGAGCTGGCGCGCCTCCGCCGGTCCTGTCCGATCCCCGTTGCCGCAGACGAGTCGATCCGCGGCGTGCAGGATGCCCGTCGCGCGCATGCGCTCGAAGCGGCCGACGTCGTCGTCCTGAAGGTGCAGCCGCTCGGGGGTGTGCGCGCCGCGCTCGACGTCGCCGACGCCGCCGGGGTTCCCGTGCTCCCGACCTCGATGATGGAGACGTCCGTCGGGGTCCTCGCCGGCCTCGCGCTCGCCTGCGCCCTGCCCGACCTCCCGCTCGGCGCCGGCCTCGGGACCTCGTCGGCGACGGACCCGGATGTCACGACGCGGCCGCTGGTGGCCGAGCACGGTCGGATGACGTGGCGCACGGTGACGCCGGACCCCGCGCTCCTCGCGCGCTACGCAGTCGCTCCGTCGAGCCAGGTCGTGAGCGCATGAGCGACCTCGTCGGGACGCTCCAGGTGCAGCGCGTGCCCGGCCTTCTCGATCACGACGTGCGTGGCGCGATCGCCGATGGCGGCCGCCATCTGCTGGGCCAGGTCGGTGTAGGCCCGGTCCCACTGCCCGGTGACGAGCAGGACGGGCATGTCGAGCGACGGGAGCCGGTCCCAGAGCGGCTCCTGGCTCCCGACCCCGAGGGCGCGCAGCTGGTGCACGAGCCGGGGGACCGTGTTGCCGCGGATCCGCTCGTCGAGCATGGCCGACTGGCGGGGCAGGGTCTCGAAGAGGCGGTGCTCGAGCCAGCGCCCGAGGAAGGGCACGTGGCCGTCACGTTCGATCTCGTGGGCGAGCTGCGCGTCGGCGGCGCGACGGGTCCGGCGCTCGGCGGGCGACGGGATGCCGGCCGTCCCGCTCATCAGCACCAGTCGATCCACGCGTGCGGCGTGGTCGAGCGCGAGCCGCAGGCACAGCCGGGCCCCCATCGAGTAGCCGACCCACGTCCCGACGCCGCCCCGGTGGGCGAGCGCGTCCGCGGTCGCGACGAAGTCGAGCCCGTCGGGGACCTCCAGCGCCTGCACGTCCCAGTCCGGTGGCAGGCGCGCCTCGACCGGGTTCCAGGTCTGTGGGGTCAGGGTGAACCCGTGGACGAGACGGACGCGCATCCGTGCATCCTCCCATCCCGGAGGTCGGGGGATGAGATCGGTCGCGCCCGACGCGCGGTGAGCCACGTGAGGCCATGAGCCCGGATCCGGGATCCGCGGCTGTCCGCGCCCTCGTCGACGAGTGGGTGCGCTCCGGTGTCACCGACGCGGTCGTCGCGCCGGGCTCCCGCTCGACGCCCCTGGCCCTGGCCCTCGCGGGCGAGCCTCGGGTCCGGGTGCACGTGCTGCTCGACGAGCGCTCCGCCGCGGGGTTCGCGCTGGGGCTCGGCCAGGCGACCGGGCGCCCGGCGGTCCTCTGCTGCACCTCGGGGACCGCGGGCGCGCACTTCCACGGCGCCGTGCTGGAGGCCCACCACGGACGGGTGCCGCTCGTCGTCGGCACCGCCGACCGACCCCCCGAGCTGCACGACGTCGGTGCCGGTCAGACCGTCGCGCAGCACCACCTCTTCGGCGAGGCGGTGCGCTGGTTCCACGACCCCGGCGTGCCGTTCGACGGTCCCGAAGTCCTGGCGACGTGGCGCCATCTCGGGGCCCGGTCGGTGGCGAGCGCGCTCGGTCCTCCCGCGGGACCCGTCCACCTCAACCTGCCGTTCCGCGAGCCGCTCGTCCCGGCCGAGGGGAGTGCCGACCCGGCCCACGCCCGTGTAGGCGCGGCCCCCTCGGTGCCGTCGCACGTCGGATCCCGCCTTCCGACCGACGCCCAGGTCGACGCGTTCGTCGACGCCGTCCGTGCGACGCCGCGTGGCGTGCTCGCGGCGGGCTGGGGTGCCGGGGTCTCGCCCGCGGTCGCGGGCGCGTTCCTCGCCGCGACGGGGTGGGTCCTCTTCGCGGATCCGCTCTCGAACCTGCGGACCACACTCCCGGGTGGCGGGGTGGTCGTCTCCACGTACGACGCGCTCCTCCGCGATGCCGACGTGGTCCGGTCGCTGGCGCCCGAGGCGACAGTGCGGATCGGTGCACCGCTGACCGGCGCGGCCGCCCGACGCGCACTGGACACGGCGTCGACCACCTGGCTGATCGATCCCGACGACCGCTGGCTCGACCCGTCGCGAGCCGCGACCGGTCGCTTCGTGTGCGATGCGGACGCGCTGCTCCGGATGGCCGCCGAGCGCCTCGAGCCGTCGACCAGGGTGTCGGAGTGGTCGCGTCGATGGGCCGAGGTCGAGCGCGCCGGCCGCGCGGCGCTCGACGCGCACTGCGACACCGAGTCGGCGCTCTTCGAGGGGCGGATCGCCCGCGATGTCGTGGCCGCCGCCCCCGCCGGCGCCGCGCTCGTCGTCGCGTCGAGCATGCCTGTGCGCGACGTCGAGAGCTTCGCCGCTCCGCGGGAGGGCGTGCGCCTCTTCGCGAACCGCGGTGTGAACGGGATCGACGGTGTGGTCTCGACGGTGCTCGGTGTCGGCGCCGGGTGGGCCGGTCCGACCGTCGGCCTGCTCGGCGACCTCTGCTTCCTCCACGACAGCAACGGCCTGCTCGGCGCTCGAGCGCGTGCGCTGGACGTCACGTTGGTCGTCGTCGACAACGACGGCGGAGGGATCTTCTCGTTCCTGCCGCAGGCGTCGAGCCCCGCGGTCCCCGCGGACGACTTCGAGCGGCTGTTCGGGACCCCGCACGGCCTCGACCTGAGGGCGCTCGCGGCGGTGCACGGGATCCCCTGCACCGAGGTGACCGAACCGGGCGACGTCGGGCCGGCCGTCTCGACATCGGTCGACGCGGGGGGAGTGCGCATGGTGCTCGCGCGCACGGACCGGGCGACGAACGTCGCCCGTCACGACGCCGCCTGGCGCGCGACGGCGGAGGCGGTCGCGCCGCTCGTGTCGAGCGGCTGACGCAGCTCAGTCGCCCGTGAGGGCCCGGAGCATCGGCGCGAGCTTGGCCTCGGTCTCGCTCCACTCCGCCGAGGCGACCGAGCCGTCGACGATCCCCGCCCCGGCGTGGAGTCGTGCGGTCGCGCCCTCGATGGTGGCGCCTCGCAGCGCGACACCCCACTCTCCGTCGCCTCGGGTGTCGACCCATCCGACCGGTCCGGCGTAGCAGCCTCGCGGCGCAGCCTCGAGCCGGAGGATCGCGTCGAGCGCCGCGACACGCGGCACCCCGCCGACCGCGGGGGTGGGGTGGAGGGCCCGGGCGAGGGTGAGCGCGTCGGGTGGCGGGTCCCGGAGGGTCCCGGCCACGTTCGTGGCCAGGTGCGCGATGGTCGAGAACGACGCGACGACCGGCACGTCGTCGGCCTCGAGCGTGGCGCACCATGGCGCGAGGGTCTCGATGATCGCATCCACGACGAGGCGGTGCTCGCGTGCGTCCTTCGCCGATGCGGCGAGGCGGTCGAGCCCCACGGGGTCGTCGGCGCTCGCCGAACCGGCCATCGGCCTCGACGACACCACCGCGCCGTTCCGACGGACCAGGAGCTCGGGTGTCGCGCCGAGGAAGCCGTCGTCGGCGTAGATGCAGCAGCCGGGCTGCTGGGACCGGAGGCGCGCCAGCACCTCACGCCGCAGGAACGGGCGGTCGGCGACGATCTCGACGGCCCGGGCGAGGACGACCTTCTCGAGGTCGCCGAGACGGATCGACGCGAGGGCGGCGTCGACGGCGGCGGCCCACGCGGCCCGGGTGGTCGTCGTCGTGACCTCGAAGTGCGCGGGCGGGCGACCGAGTCGTGCGGGAACCCGCGGGCGGGTGCCGATCTCCGTCACCCATCCCCGGCCGTCGGGGTGACGCCCGACGATCCGGGACGGCAGCACGAGGGTGTCCTCGGCGCTCGGCGAGAACGGGAGCGCACCCGCGGCGATGGGCCCGGACCCTGTCGTGCCGACCTCGTCGTCGTGGTCGATCTCCGCGAGGACCTCCACGGCGTCGTCGGGGTGCACGCGGATGGCGACACCGCTCGTGACGAAGCCCGCGTCGCCCTGGAGCCACGCGAAGCCGTCGGGGCCGAGCTCGTCGAGCAGATCCGCCGGCGGGTCCGCCGGACGCGTGACGGCTCGCAGTCGGCGGACCGCGACCGGTGCCGTGGTCATCGGCGGGACCCGACCACGAGCTGCACCGAGCCCCCGGTCATGGTCGTGCGGAGGACCGACTCGAACCCCGACGCGCGGAACAGCTCGACGAGGTCCTCCGGGCCCGGGAGGTAGGCGGTCGACGCCGGGAGGTAGCGGTACGCCTCGGGATCACGCGAGAGGAGGCGACCGAGCAGGGGCACCGCGCCGCGGAACCAGACCGCGTTCCCCGCCCTGAGCAACGCGCGCTCGGGGACGGCCGCGTCGAGTGCGCCGACCGCGCCGCCGGGGCGGAGCACCCGCGCGCATTCGCGCAGCACCGCACCGAGCTCGACGAAGTTGCGCAGGGCGAACCCGCAGACGACCGCGTCGAAGGCCTGGTCACGGAACGGGAGGTGGGCGGCGTCGGCGCGGGCGAGCGGTGTCCCGGCCCCGGCCGCCGCGAGCATCCCCGCCGAGAGGTCGACGCCGATCGGCCGATGACCACCCGACTCGAGGTCGGCGCTGAAGTCGCCGGTCCCGCACGCCAGGTCCAGCACCCGAGCCCCGGGGGGGAGCCCGAGGGCGGTGATGGTGCGACGCCGCCACCGGGTGTCGAGCCCGAGGGAGATGATGCGGTTCATCCGGTCGTAGCCAGGGGCGACCCGGTCGAACATGGCCTCGACGGCGCGTCGCTTCTCGGTGCCCTGCGGGAGCTCGCCACGCGGTCCGACCACGCTGGTCCGCGTCATGCTCGTGCCCCGCGTCCCCATCCGGGTTCTGCGGCGGCCGCGAGGAGCTCGGCCGGCTCGCCGACCGACTCGAGGTGCTCCTGGGCGACGTCGAGGAGGACGTCGCGGAAGTGGTGCGCCACGAGCGTGGTGACGTTCGGGAGGAGCGTCCGGAACGCGGTGACGAGGCGTGCCGCGCGCTCGTCGTCGGTGAGCTCCGAGTCGCGCAGCGGAGCCCGGACGTGCTCGTCGAACATCGCCACGGCGTCCTCGGCGATCTCACGGGTCCCGTCGTGGTGCCGGCGGGCGAGCGCGAGCAGTCCGTCGAGGGGGAGACCGGCGCCGAGCAGCTCGAGGCCGGCCGACACGATCTCGGCGTCGCCGGCCGCGTAGCCCTCGACACCGTCGCGTCGGCGGGCGACGAGCAGCCCCTGCCGCGCGACCGCCTCGAGGAGCTCGAGCGGCACGCCGGCACGGGTCGCGAGCTCGGGCAGCGTGAGCAGCTCCCCCCCGGACTCGTCGGCGACGGCTGCGGCGAGGGGTGCGTCGGCGGCGTCGAGCTCGCCGTCGAGGAGGCGACGGATCAATGCGAGGGACAGACCCCGCGACTGCAGGTCCCGGATCTGGGTCAGCCGCTCGACGTGCGCGGGCCCGTACCAGGCGATCCGCCCGACGCGCCGGGGCGACGGGAGGAGCCGGCGCTTCTGGTAGAAGCGGATCGTGTCGACCGAGCAGCCGGCGCGGTCGGCGAGCTCCTCCACCCGGAGCTCGCGATCGGTCTCGGACAGGGGTGACGCCACGGAGCGATTCTAGGAGTGATCACTCCCACGGTCGCATCGCGGCGGCCGCTCCCCGGCCAGGAGCCCGCGCGGAGCCCGCCTCGGGACGTGGGGTCAGGACGCCGGGGGGTTCCACGCCGGGGCGCGCTTCTCCACGAACGCCCGGGCGCCCTCCAGGGAGTCCCCGGAGGCGAAGACCTCGCCCATGATCGTGCGGTTCAGCGCCCACGCCTCGGGTTCGGTCAGGTCCACCGATCGGCGCACGAGGCGACGGGCCCCGCGGACCGCAGCCGGCGATGCCTCGCCGATGCGCTCCGCGAGGGCGAGGGCCTCGTCCACGACCCGATCGGCGGGGACGACCCGGTTCACCAGCCCGAGGTCGTGCGCGCGGGCGGCGGTGATCGGATCGCCGGTCATCACGATCTCGAGCGCGGTCGCCAGCGGGACCCGCTTCGCCAGCCGGATCGGACCGCCCGCGGCCGCGAGGAGCCCGCGCTTGACCTCCGGCAGCCCGAACGTCGCCTCGTCGGCCGCGACCACCAGGTCGCACGCGAGTACCAGCTCGAAGCCGCCCGCGAGCGCGTGACCGTTGACGGCGGCGATCACCGGCTTCGGGAAGTCGCGCTGCACGAACCCGCCGAAGCCTCCCCGCTCGGTCTCGATCTCGATGCCATCCCCGCTCGCGATGACCTTGAGGTCGGCGCCCGCGCAGAAGACCGGGCCGGTCCCGGTCAGGACCGCGGCCCAGACCTCCGGGTCCGTCTCGATGTCGTCGAGCGCGTCCTCGATCGCCTTCGACAGCTCGGGGCTCATCGCGTTGCGGGACTCGGGCCGGTCGAGCCGGAGGATCTCGACGCGGCCGCGTCGCTCGCGTGCCAGCACACTCATGGTCGTCTCCCTCTCGTCATGGTGTCATCCCACGGCCGGCTCGGGTGCGAGCTCGGGTGGGCCGGCCTCTTCCGGGTCGCCGAGGGCGTGGTCGAACCCCGGCCGGAAGACGCGGATGGCGAAGAACGCACCCGCGAGGATGAGTGCGGCGCCGACGGTCGTCGCGCGCAGGCCGATCTCGTCGGCGATCGCGCCCTGGAGCACGCTCCCGATCGGGTACAGCGTCCCGAGCAGCACCATGATCGCGCTCATCACTCGACCGCGGAGCTCGTTGGGTGCCCGCAGCTGCGCGATCGTCATGAAGCTCGAGAGGCAGCCGAGGTAGACGGCGCCGACGAGCGCGATGGCCACGACCGCGAGCTCGAGGGTCGGTGCGATCGCGTAGAGGATCAGGCTCCCGGGGAGCACGGTGATCAGGCCGAGGAGCACGTGTCGGTGCCCCCAGCGCGCCGTGAGGATGCCGAGGCCGAGGGCCATCAGCACCGCCCCGACACCCTGGGCGGTGACCAGCGCCGCGGTCCCCGCTTCCTCGTTGTCGAACACCTTGAGCGCCACGGCCGGGATGAGCGCGATGAACGGGGCGGCGAACAGCGAGTTGATGGCGAGATACGTCATGACGGCGCGGATCCCCGCCTCCCGACGCGCGTACCGCGCCCCGTCGCGGATCGCGGTCGCGATCGACTCACCGGCCGTGGGCGACGGCGCAGGGAGACGGATCGGGGCGATCGCCACGATCACGGCGAGGAAGCTCACGGTGTTGACCGCGAACGCCCACTCGTATCCCCCAAGTGCGATGACGACGCCGGCGAGCACCGGGCCGATGACGCGCCCGAGGTTCCACTGAGCGGCACCGAGCGCGACGGCGCCAGTGAGGTCCTCCCGCGGGACGAGGTCGGGCATCATCGACTGGTAGGCGGGGAATCCGAGCGCGCCGGCGCAACCCGACGCGAGCACGATCAGGGTGACCGCCCACGGCTCGGCGGCATCGAACGCAGCGAGCGCGGTGAGCCCGGCGGCGAGCATCGCCTGCACCGCGGTCGTCCCGAGCAGCAATGCCCGCCGCGGGACGCGGTCGGCGAGCGCACCGCCGAGCGGTCCGAGGAGCGCGTTCGGCACGAACGCGGCCGCGGCCACGAGCCCCGCCCATCCGGCCTGGCCCGTCGTCGTGGTGACGAGGACCCCGACCGCGACCGACTCCATCCACGTGCCGATGTTCGACGCGAATGCCCCGGTCCACAGGGCGGCATAGCGCCGGTGGCGGAGCGGGGCCAGAGCCCGGGGGAGTCGCACGGCAGCGACGGTACCGTCGCCGCGGCGGTACCCGGCCCGCTACTCGAGCAGGTCGTCGGCGGGCGGGACGAAGAAGTCGGCGAGGAGCATGTCCTGCACCCGCGGCGGGCCGTCCCAGTCGAGTGCCTCGACCTGGGCCACGCTCCTCCGTCCCGACATCGACCGCAGCACGTCGAACCGGGACGCCCGCAGGACGGTGCCCGCGCTGCCAGTGCCCGCAATCCGTGACCCGCCGTCGGTGTCGAACTGCATCGCGGGCGCGCCGTTGGCGTCG